>JBEHWI010000010.1:0-96217 GCA_040217815.1 Syntrophomonadaceae bacterium
CGTCTATAAATGGGCTGAATTGGGGCTGAGTTATGCTCTGTCCAAGGCTAAACCACCTACCCAACTGCAAATGGATGAAGCAAAGGCTAAACTTGGTGCATGGCTTCCCCATGTAAAAGTGGTTTAACCAGGAGCAGAGCATCTTCTTGGTGTTAGTAGAACAGTTAGTATAAAATGGAAGGAGATGAAGGGATGAAGTAATTGAAATACGCCAGAGAATTACCCAAAACCGATAAGGAATTATCCGTTCGACTGCTTAACCAGGGCTGGAAGAGACTGAGAGAACCGGGTGGTTTATTGACAGCTGTGCTGCTTTCTATACCGTTTATGATTTTAAATGGAGTGATAAGCTGGTTTCTGTTCCTGCGCAGCCATATGCCGCTGATAATAGTAACCAATGGCAACACACTTAATATAAATTTAGATTTTAATATTATTGCAGCTTTGTTAATAGTGCTCTTTATTGTGCTTTTTCATGAATTCTGCCACCTGGTGTTTATCCCCGATTTCATAAAATCAGAAAAGACCTACTGGGGAATAGGGTATATGGGTGGTTTTGTATTCACCGAAGAGGAATTGTCAAAGAGTAGATTTATAATGATTTCCCTGGCCCCTTTTATCGTTATATCGGTAATTATACCTGTAATATTGGGATTATTGGGGCTGCTAAACAGTCTTATTTCATTTGCAGCCTTTATCAATGCTCAGGGAGCTTCCGTGGATTTGCTTACCCTTACCCTGGTGGCTTTTCAGGTGCCCTCAAATGCCCGAATTATAAGCAATGGTTCAGAAACCTTCTATAAACCACAAACCGAAGAGCTAATTAACCTTATTCCGGACGGCGGTTAGAAATTGAAGCCGTACCCGGTAATGCCCAGTTCCTGGCTCATTTGCTTGATCTGCTCCTGCAGGACCCGGTTGACCGGAACCCCTTTGTGGCTGACTTTGAGTGAAGCCAGGAATTCCTTTTCACCGGCAGTGTAAATCCTTTCCTGTCCCGGAGCTTTGCGGGATTCGCGCAGGGCGCGCAGTATATCGCCGGTTATTTTCTGAAACTCCCCAAGTTCGGTGAAGGCTTCGACATTTATGGCAATGAAGAAATGTCCCAGGCTGTAGGGGCGTGGTTTCCCTTCAGGATCATAACCGCTCAGGGCTTTCATAAAAGGTCCGCTCTGCAGGGCGGCGGACAGTATTTCGACAACGGCGGAATAGCCGTAGCCCTTGTAGCCGGCATTTTCCTCGCCCAGTCCTCCCAGGGGGGTCAGAGCGGCATTACCGGAAACCAAATCGAGCAGAATCTGTTTGGTGTCGGTGCGGGTGTTGCCGTCTACGTCTATCACCCATCCGGGGGGAATATCCTTATCCAACCGGTCATATACTTCAATTTTCCCACGCTGCGATACCGATGATGCGCAGTCCAGCAAGAAGGGGAATTCTTCATCAGTGGGTATGCCGAAGGTCAGGGGATTGGTCCCCAGCATATTTTCAACGCCAAAGGTAGGGGCCACTGATGGACGGGCATTGGTGCCGGTAATGCCGATCATTCCCGCACCTGCAGCCATCAGGGCATAGTAGCCGGCTATGCCGTAATGCGATGAGTTGCGTGCTACCACCATGCCCATGCCCAACTTCCGGGCCTTTTCTATGGCCATTTGCATGGACCGGTAGGCGATAACATGCCCCATTCCGTCATGGCCGTCGATAACGGCAGTGGTCGGACCTTCCCGCACCACTTCGAACTCGGTCACCGGATTTAAGATACCAAGTTTTATGCGATCATAGTAGATGGGCTTCAGACGCCCGATACCATGAGATTCAATCCCCAATTTATCAGCAGTAATAAGTACGTTGGCGCAGATTTTGGCATCCTCTTCAGGAACTCCCGCCCCCTTAAAGACATCGGCCATAAAGCTTTCCAGGATATCAAGATCAATATAAACGATCTGGTCTTCCATCAATTACCCTCCCCAATAGTGTGTCTTTCCCCAATTTTCTATGCTGGCATCTTGGACTAATTTAAATAAAGACATCAGCCTGACTTGCCTATAGTATATATCATATCGGAAAGGAACCCCTTAGTCATACCCCCCAATTCAAGTATACGGTGATGGATTATCGTACGGGCAGGATTTACAAAGCCTGCCTATTGCATAAATATGCTAGTATTCTTATTGGGTTGTACTCTAAATTCACTGGCGTACGCTAAATTTAATTCGAATGGGGGCGAATCCTGATGCAGATGCGGAAGCTGGGAAATAATGGGCCTCAAGTGTCGGCAATTGGTCTGGGTTGCATGGGAATGAGCGAGTTCTATGGCCCGGCCAATGATGCAGAATCGAAAAAGACGATTTTAACCGCTTTGGAAAATGGCATAACCATGCTTGATACTTCTGATATGTATGGACACGGGCACAATGAGGAACTGATTGCCGCTGCCTTGAAGGAATGGAAGGAAGACATTATTCTGGCCAGCAAATTTGGGATTGTGAGGGAGATGGGAAAATACGAGCGCACCATCAACGGGCGGCCCGAATATGTGCGCAGATCCTGTGAAAACAGCCTGCGCCGGCTAAAACGAGAGGTCATCGACCTTTATTACATTCACCGGGTGGACAGTAAGGTGCCTATCGAAGACACTATTGGGACCATGTCAGATCTGGTCCGTGAGGGAAAGGTTCGGTTTATCGGTATATCTGAGGCGGCACCGGCTACTATCCGCAAAGCTCATGCGGTTCACCCCCTGGCCGCGGTCCAAACCGAATACTCCCTGTGGACCCGGCATGTAGAAGATGAAATTCTGCCAGTCTTAAGAGAGCTAGGGATAGCACTGGTTGCCTACAGTCCACTGGGGAGGGGATTCTTAACGGGAACGGTTGATAAGGAAAAGCTGCATGAAGGGGACTTCCGTAATTTCGTTCCCCGCTTGCAGGATGAGAACTATGAGCACAATAAAAAGCTGGTTCAGGGTTTGCAGGAAGTGGCCAGGCAAAAGGGAATTGAACTGCCCAAACTGTGCCTGGCCTGGGTGCTGGCAAAGGGTGATGACATCGTCCCTATTCCAGGAACTACTAAGCTCAGCCACCTCCTGGACAATATAAAAGCAACGGAAATAAAACTATCTGCACAGGATATGGCGGATATTGAGGCTGTGTTCCCGCGCGGTGCAGTAAAAGGTGATCGCTACCCGGAAGCGGGTAAGGCAGGAATTGACGGATAATTAACCCGTAAACCAGCATTTTAATACAATAACGTTCCAATCTAAGTATACATTGAGAGGAAACTAGGGATCATGAAAGTATTTGCAGCAAAAAAGGAAGATATGAGTGCCTGGCTAAACCTGGCCAGAGAGGTTGAGCACCTGTTCGGACCCATGGCTGATGATGAGTCCTTCCAAAAAGCGCTGCTGGCTGCGGTTGAAGAGGGAAACGCCTTGTGTATTAAAGATGGGGCTGGAAAGAAGAGGCTTTGCGGGGGAGTGGTAATAAATCCGGAAACCCGTGAAGTGGTATGGCTGGCCGTTTCTGAAAAGCATCGCAGGAGGGGAGCTGGATGCCTTCTGCTGGGCAATGCTATTGAACGGCTTGGTACAGCCGGCTCGATCAGTGTAGTGACCTTTGCTGATTCCATTGGTGAGGGTTTGGCGGCTCGAAACCTGTACATAAAACATGGTTTTATAGAACAGGAGCCGGTGGGGGAGAATCCGGCCGGCTTTCCCATTGTCCTTATGGTAAGGGAGTAATAAGGACAGGCCGTTATTCGCCTTGCACCTGAATAACGGCCTGTCCTTACCGGATTTCCTTCTTCTTGACAGTGGAAAAGATGCTACTTACCGGAGTAGCTTAAACTGGCGGTCTGAGTGGCGGAATTCCATTCGATCTGGCAGCCCAGGTTTTGCGAAATAAATCCGATGGGCATCAAGGTCCTCCCTTCGGCTGATACAACCGGAACCACGGCCGGGTTTCCGGGCTCTATTATGACTTCCTGCCCGTTTACCAGCGCTGTATTCTTGCCTATAAACAGTTCAATAACCTTCCCGTTTAGGCTTATAGAGACTTTCTGTTCCAAAGCATCCCAGGCCAGGTTGGCTTTCAATGGCTCGGCCAGGTATTTCACCGGCAGCATGGTGCGCCCCTCCAGGCTTACAGGTGCAGTTTCCAGGGGCAGTGCCTGCCCGTTAACCTGGTAGGTTCTCTGGCCGAGTGTAAAATCGATCGTTGTCACGGTATTCCCGCTGTCAGACGGCCCGGAATTCTGAGAATTACTCGTATCAGGAGGGTTTTGCCCGTTTATGTCGGTATTTAAACCGCCTGTATCGGTATTAATCGTGGTTTGAACATTGCTGGCATTGACCCCGGGGGTTTTTATCCCTTTTTCAATGGAATAATCTGACCAGTAATACTTATTATCATAGGTCTTACACCAGGCCCGGGCTCGGTAAAAGTATGGAGTGTTGGGAGTTAATAATATATCCGTATAGGATAGCACATCGCCTGCGACAGTGCCTACCTGGGCATATATACCCCCGCTGGTTTTTCGCTCAATGGAAAAACCGCTGTAGTTCCCCCAGATGGCCTTACCCCACGATATTTTGGCATGGGTGGGGGATTCAGCGCTTGCATTAAAGGGGTCTGGCGCAGGTGGGCCGGTGTTGTAACTCATTATACAGGGAATTGAATCTCCACAGGCGTTATATGCAACTAAATGAAAGCCATACTCCTTTTGGGGGGTTAGCCCGGTAATCATAAGGCTGGCGGCGCCCGGTTCCAGCATGTACTCCTGATCGGCTGGTGTGACTCCGGTAAAAGGGTTGTACGGTTTATCTCCATAGCGGGTTATCTTGAAGCCATCTTCATTGTTGGAGTTGTCATTCCAGGTCAGGAATACCTTTGTCGAGCCGCCCTGCTGCGGTTGATTAAACACCGGGGTGGCTGGTACGTTAACCGGCAAAGTTACATCCGCGGTATTTGAAACCCCGGCGCCGCCGCTGTTGTACGCAATTACCCGGTAGGTGTATTTTACATTGCGTTCCAGATCAGCAGGTTCTTCAAATTTGACGCTGTTGGCTGGGAGCTCTCCAGCCACAACGAAACCTCCCCCTGCCTTGGAGCGCTGCACCACATATTTTTCTTCGTTATTGGCTGTGTCACCCCAGTAAAGGCGAACCGTTAAGTGGTTCTCCACCATCATACCTTTGACCCGCAGGGCAGCTGGTGCACTTGGAGAAGGTATGTTAGATTTGGCAATGACATAGGCTTCATTGCTGTATCCGGAATTAGCCGAGCTGTTGAAAGCTCTTACCCGGTAGTAATAATCTTCACCCGGAAATACGGCGTATGTTGAGAGCTCGGATTGTTCACAGGTTGTAACATTGGGGCCTACGCTATCAACCAAGAAATAGGTGTCGTCGCTGGAGAGTTTGCGTTCTATCTGAAAGCCGGACTCGCCGGTTGAATTATCGTTCCAATGCAGCACTATTTTGCCGATTTCAGTGGACTCGGCGGTGAGGTTGGTGGGTGAGAGCAGGGGAATAGTCTGGATTTTATCATAGATATCTTGATTTCTTATGGTTGGGTTATTAGAAATCTCTAATGATAGAGCGGGCTGTATATTTATCGGTAGGCCGATAAGGATTGCCAATAAGACTACTACTACTCTAAGGGACTTTAACATGCGAACCACTCCCCAAATTTGGATTAAAAGTTCTGGATTGATAACTTTGGAAAATACCAACCTATTTACATTGTATTTCATTATCCACCATTTTTAAAAGTAAAGGTGATATTTAATAAAGCATAGCTTTAGAAAAAGGTAAACCTGTTCATAGTATAGAAAATTCACCCATTACCTTTATGAATTTGCTAGAAGAGCGTATGAATCCATGACCGGGATGAAGAAGGCCATGGAATAAATGAAAGAATACCGGTTGAGAATTATCTTCAGTATATAAATTTCTATATCAACCTTATCAAGGATTTTCAGGTTGACGACGGAGCGACTTTTTGAGTAGGAATATCATAAACGGGCTTTCTTCCGCAGAAAATTCGCTTCGGTCATAGTTGCCGTAAAGATTTTCAACAGAAAACCCGGCCGCTCTTGCCATCTGTTCAAAGGCTTCTTTATCCACCAGGCTGAAGCAGATGTCGAGGCGGCGTTCCAGCAACAGCTGCCCCTGCTCGTTGCATACGGTAAAGTACTGTGAGCCCTTGATGAGCGACTGTCCGGGGATTATATGCTCTTCAGAGTGCAGCCGTAAAAACTGCTTGCCGGGCAAAGCAAATTGGCCTCGAAAGACCCGTTCACCGTTTGCCAGACCGGCCCTTACGGCCGGATTGTGCAGGGTGCAGATAAATAGCCCCTCATCGATCAGGTGCGAATTGATACTCTGTAGAGCAGCAATTTGTTTTTCGGCTCCGACCAGTTCCATAAAAGAGTTAAAAGGAATAAACACGGTTTCATACTGCCGGCCCAACTCCATCTGGCATACATCCGCGTGAACAAGGCGGGCCTGCAGCTGGTTTGCACTCAGTTTATCACCTAGTTTATCAAGCATTTTTGAGGAGTAATCGACGCAGGTTAAGGAGACGCCGTTTTTGAGCAAAGGCAGCGAAACTCTTCCGGTTCCGCACATGAGCTCCAGGACATCCCCTTTCCTGGCTCTTAATTCTTCAACAAAGAAAGGGATGTCAAGGTCGACATTCACATAGTAATCATAAATATCGGCCACGTCGTCAAACTCTATTGCTTTAGCCAATTTAGCATCATCCCTTATGTTGGGCAGGGATAAAACACCCTGCCTGGTCGAAACGAGCATACTGTTTTAGTGATCTTCGCTTTAAATTATGGCATTGTCAACATATTATTCCAGGGGCACTATGCTCAATCCAATGTGACAACGATAAAGAGAATATACGGGCGAAGGATAAAATACATTGACTTGGGAGGAGTTACAAATGCCGATCATAACCAGACGGGCCAAGGGCAACGCCGATGTCATAATTGATCATGAGAACTGCACCCTTTGCGGAATGTGTGTTGAAGTGTGCAAGGGAAAACCCCTTTACATGGAAAATGAAAAGGTCATGGTTGATCAATCCATCCTGTTTGGCTGCATCGGCTGCGGGCAGTGCGCTGCCGTCTGCCCGAAAAAGTGCATCATGGTGGAGGGCCGCGAACTATCTGCCCGGGACTTATTTGATCTTCCACCTAAAGCCGCCCGGGCCAACTATGATCAATTCCTGGCTATGCTGCAGGTCAGGCGAAGCACCAGGGCGTTCAAGGAGCGTGAGGTGGAGCCCGAAGTAGTTCAAAAAATCATTGACGCGGTGGCTGCCGCTCCCATGGGGCTGCCGCCTTCCGAGGTGAACATAACTGTATTGCAGGGATTTGCCAGGGTTGAGGAATTTTCGCGCGATATGACTGAAGTGTTTGTATCTCGCAAGTGGATGTTCTCGCCGTTTATGATGACCTTGATGCGGCCCTTTTTAGGCAAAGAGGTCTACCACTTGATGAAAACCTTTGCTGCTCCCTTGCCGGATTTTTTTGCCGAGAAGTGGAAAGTAAATGAAGACTGGCTGTTGTACGGCGCCCCGCTGGCCATGTACTTCCAGACTTCACCCACTGCGGATCCCATCGATTTTGCAGTGGCTGGCACCTATGCCATGCTGGCTGCCGAATCGCTGGGCCTGGGGACCTGTATGATCGGATCCATAGCCCCCTTTTTGAAGAATAAGACCAAAGTGAATGAAAAGTACGGAATAATGACGGGCAATTTCCAGGGTATAATGATCATCTTCGGCTACCCCAAATTCAAATACACCCGCGGTATTCGCCGCAGCCTGGGAGGAGTGAGGATTATAAAATGAGTCTGAGGGTTAAGCGGGGAGAATCTTCTGACCCCGGGTTCTGATAAGCTCGATGAAGATCAGGGTCAGTTCCGGATCAAATTGGGTGCCGGCGCAGCTTATGATCTCTTGCAGGGCTTCTTCCTGCGAAATACCCGGCTGGTAGGGGCGGCCGCTTATCATAACATCATATGAATCGGCTATGGCCAGGATCCTCGATATGAGAGGTATATCCTGGCCTTTGGCGCCCAGCGGGTATCCCTGGCCGTCCCAACGTTCATGATGGTGCAAAATGGCATTGGCAATATGGGCAAGTTCGGGATTGGCCAGGGCAATACGGTACCCGATTTCCGGGTGCCTTTTCATTACCTCCCATTCATCCGGGGTTAGCGGCTCGCTCTTGTCCAGAATATTGTTGGGGATGGCTATTTTGCCGATATCATGAAGGGCGGCCAGCAACGTCAAATTGTTCATAACATCGGGCGTCAAACCCAGGAACTGTCCCAGAGCTATAACCAGATGGCGCAGACGAACCGTGTGCTCCTGGGTTTCATGGCTCCGCACCCACAGGGTTTGCTCCAGTGAGTTCAAAAACGAGCTTCGGGCACTGCGGCTTTCCAGCATTTTGTTGCGATACATGAGGTCTTCGGCATCTTTAAAAACATCTTCCAGGCTTTGTTCGGGCAGGGTCATGGTGGCCGTCCCCAGGGCGATGCTGACCTGAACAGGAAACTCCTTGAGCTGGGTGCAGGCCTGATATACCTTGGCGCAGATCCGGCGGGCGGTTTCTTCTGAACTGTTGGGGAGCATGATGACAAATTCGTCGCCTCCCCAGCGGGCGATCAGGTCGCTTTTGCGGCAGTTGGCGGACAAAATATGGGCCACTTTTTGCAGCATGAGGTCGCCGGATGAGTGGCCAAAGGCGTCATTGACCATCTTCAGCCCGTTCACATCGCCCATTATGATGCTCAAAGGGAGGTCCTGAGAGCCGTCCATTTTTTTAACCTTTTCGTCCATATATGCCCGGTTGTACAGCCCGGTTAGCTTATCGTGATAGCTCAAATATTCCACTTGAAGCTGGGCCACTTTCTGTTCGGTTATATCTATGGCCACTCCTAGAGTAGCTGGCTGCCCGTTGAAGGTGATCGGGCTCAATGTAAAATCGGTCCAGGCTTCGCGTTGGTCTTTAGGCGTCATGCGGGTTTGGTAGCGCCCGTTTAATGCGGCACCGGCTCGACGTGCCCGGGTCATCTCCCGAATCATGTCCCAGTGGTGGGGATGGAAGAATTCCCAGGATTCCATAGTTAAACATTCCTCTTCAGTGTAGCCGGTTTTTTCAATATATGCTTTATTAACATATATAAGCCTGTCATTACCCAGCACAAATATCAAATTGGGAGCGGCATCAGCCAGCTGCCGGAAGTTGTATTCACTCTGCATAAGTGCGGCCTGCAGTTCCATGCGGTGGGTGACGTCGTAGGCGGCACCCAGAATGGCGGGTCTTCCCTCCCATTGAAAGACACTGGCGGCAACATCCAGCCAGATCAAAGAACCGTTCCGGGGAAGGGCCATAATGTCCTGCCGAAACATATGTTTACGACCGGATATAACGTTGTCCAATTCTTTATCGACCTGGTCGTGGCAGTCAGGATGAATTAGATCCAGGTAGTTGATCTTTAAAAGTTCTCCAATGGTGTAACCCATGGTATAGGTGAAGAAATTGTTGGCATAGCGGTATTGACCGTCTTGAATAATGAATATACAGGCCGGGGTGGTGTCAGTCAAACGGCGGAAAGGATTTGAACTGACCTCATCCGAAGACCTCCTCTTGTTTCCAGCCACTTTGTTGCTGTCACTGGATGAAACGGTTTTCAGCAGTTCCTGATAGCTTGTAAGGAGCTGGGCGTATTTATTTTCACAGCTTATTTCCCGGCCGATAGCCTGGTATTCTTTTACCTGTCCAGGCTGATTATAAAGAGCCCTCACCTTCCAGCGGAACCACTGGGTCTGGCCGTCTTTTCCCACTACCTGGCTTTCGTATTCCAGCACCGGATTCTGACAGCTTATATCATTTAATGACCGCTCCAGCAGGTGTTTGAACTGAATGTCCCCGGAGCCGAGATTGATTAGCGGAGCCTCGCATATTTGAAAGCCTACCCGCTTACTGCAGGCCGGATTGCAATAGGTTATTACTCCATCGGGAGTATAACAGCATATAATATCTTCGAGGTCTTGTAGGAGCGAGGCAATACTTTCGGGTTCGGGATGAGTTTGATGCATTGTGTTAATTGAACCTCCGGAAGTGATATTAACATGATAACGATTATACATTATATATCGAAAGACGGTATACTAGTCCTTTAGCGAAGCAAAGCCTGACACCGGTTGCGTTTCGGCGGCAGGCATGATTTCAAGTGTTAAAATATAATTTAAAAATCCTTGTTTAAATAGATGCGAAGTGATATGAAATATGAAATCAAAATAATTACTACCAATACTGCCAGCCCGGTCAGGCTTAACAGCCAGTTCTGGTTTCCGGCCAGCCCCGCCAGACTCCTGACCCAGGGCTCCTGGCTGTTTTGAACCAGGTAGCCGGCCAGCTGGGCCGGGGCGAAAAAGAGGACCAGAAAGACTACCACATTGACCACCCGCGTCCACTGCGCACTGGTCTTAAAATAGATGGGCAGGGAGACGGATGCCAGCAGAATGATCGATACAGTGGTCGTGAAAACGTCAACGGAGTTCATTAAGCGGTAGTTTAAAACCGGCAGCAGGAAGTGGAAAAGGAGTCCGACCACCCCCACCAGGACCAGGGCTATTACAGTAAAAGTAAGTATCGACAGGTACTTGGCGGCCACCACTTCCCGGCGGGTGAGGGGCAGGCTGTTGATGACAATATCGCTGTTGTTCTTGTATTCCGCCTGGGCTACCCCGATAACTGTAATATAGGCAATGCCGAAGGCGGCCATGCTGTAAGTGAATTCCTGGAAAACCGGATTGGCAAATACAAAAAAGAGGAATACGGAGTAACCCAGGCCAAACAGAATCATCTTTTTCTGAACGATCATTTCTTTCCTAATTAAAGGCCACACACTTATCCCTCCTTACCGTATAGAGCACTATCTGATCCAGGCTGGGGACCTCGTACAGGGCATGATTCCCAAGCAGGCGCCTGATTTTCTCCGGCTGGTCGGAAAGCCCTTCAAACCCGAAGTCATTTTCTTTGACATTTAGCATGAACTGCCGGACGGTCTCATTCAAGAGCTCCAGAGGGCCTTTTACCAGCAGATACTTTTCCCGCAGTTCATAGCATGTCTGGGAGAATACTATTTGTCCATTATTTATAAAACAGATGTAATCAGCGATCCGCTCCAGATCGGAGGTAATGTGAGAGGAGAAAAGAATCCCCCGGTTATCATCCTGTATTTCACTGCGCAGAATATCCAGCAGTTCAGAACGAAACACCGGGTCCAAACCTGAAGTAGGCTCATCCATTATAATCAATTCAGCCCCATGGGAAAGAGCCAGAGCCAGGGAGAACTTCATTTTCATGCCCCGGGAAAGGTCTTTGATCTTTTTCCGGGCGGGCAGCTCAAATATCTTGAGATACCTCTGGTACACAGCTTCGTCCCAATCGCGGTAAAAGGGGGCAATAATGTTCTTCATCTCTTTAAGGGTCAAGAAATCATAATAATAGTTCTCGTCATAGACAAAGCCGATCCGCTGTTTGATCTCCTTTTCATTTTTGATATTGTCCTTCCCGAATATTAAGACTTCTCCCCGGTCGCGGTTGATGAGATTCATGATCAGTTTAATGGTGGTCGTTTTACCTGCTCCGTTGGGCCCGATGAAGCCCATAATATAACCGCGGGGAAGGCTGATAGATATATCTTTTAATTGAAACTCGCCAAAAGACCGACAAAGCCCATCAACCTTCAGTATTTCATCCACTTCTAAACCTCCTTATACAACAGCTCCAGCATCTGCTGCAGCTCCTCCAACCCCAAACCTAGAAGAGCGCTTTCCTTTACTATTTCAGCCATGCGGTTCTCGATGAGGCTCATGCGCTTTTCACGCAGCAGATCCGGATTCTGCTCCGCCACAAACGAGCCCTTTCCGGAGACCGTTTCGATAAAGCCGTCCCGTTCCAATTCGTCGTAGGCCCGTTTCGTGGTTATGACGCTGATCTGGAGCTGCTGGGCCAGGCTGCGGATTGAAGGCAGAGCATCTCCGGCCTGCAGCTCTCCCTTTAAGATATGGCCCTGAATCTGCCGCCTTATCTGTTCATATATGGGATCAGGTGATGCGTTGGAAAGAATAATGCGCAAATATTCAAACCTCCGTAAAGAGTATATGGCATACATACTGTGCATATGCAATATAAACAGTATATATGCCGGTCATATAAATGTCAACACTGGAAAAATGGGAGTGGACCTAATGGCATCATACCGTGTCAGGTTTAAATCCTGATTTGTGTATTAATAATAAATGAGGCGAAAGAAAGGGGAGACTGATGATGGAAAAATCGATAAGCAGAGCTGCTTTCAGAGTAGTTCTACCGATTCTCTTTCTATTAGCGGGATGGTGGGGAAGCGTACCCCTGGTAAAAGACGACACCTGGATTGCTGCTATTGCAGGATTTTCTTTGGTTCTGGGATTGGCCCTTTCAGTAATTATTTTTAGGAACCAGGATGTCTGACCGAGACTATACCTCTTGATGCTCCCCAAAAGAAGTAGGGGATATACTTATACTTGACCGACGGTTTGGACAAAAAGTTTTAATGCCTCGGCCACCAGTATCGGATCAAATTGGGTCCCGGCGCAGCGTTCGATCTCCTCCCAGGCTTTTTGAGGGTTAATAGGAGTCTGGTAGGGGCGGCCGTTGACCATTACGTCGTAGGCATCGGCAATGGCTATTATACGGGACAAGAGGGGAATCTCTTCTCCCTTAAAACCGAGGGGGTATCCCCTGCCATCCCAGCGCTCGTGATGGTGAAGAATAGCTTCGGCGATCGGGGCCATTTCCGGTGAACTAACAGCTATGCGGTAGCCGATTTCCGGGTGTTTGCGGATGGTTTCCCATTCTTTCCGGCTTAATTTCCCGGGCTTTTCCAGGATATTGTTAGGGACAGCGATTTTTCCGATGTCGTGCAGGGAGGCCAGCAGCTTCAGATTGTCAAGCTCAGTGTTGGGTAGGTTGATGCCCCGCCCGATAGCAAGAGCCATGTCCTCCAGTCGCTGACAGTGTTCACGGGTCTCATGGCTTCGGGTCCATAGAGTTTTCTCCAGGGAAATGATAAAGGCGCTGC
Source organism: Syntrophomonadaceae bacterium (assembly GCA_040217815.1). GTDB lineage: Bacteria > Bacillota > Syntrophomonadia > Syntrophomonadales > Syntrophomonadaceae > UBA5314. The sequence goes on from JBEHWI010000010.1 coordinate 13,154, forward strand.
GAGCGCTCTTGTTTTCCAGCAGTTTTCTCCGGAACATTTTATCTTCTGCCTCTATGATTATATTTTGAATATTCTGTGATTCATGGTTCATAGTGGCCATGCCCAGTGAGACGCTGGTTTCCGCTGGCAGGTTGTGATGAAAATTGCAGGCTGCCTTGACCTGTTCCATAATAAGGCAGGCGGCTTCATGGCTGCAGTGGGTCAAAAGAATGATGAACTCATCACCGCCCCAGCGGGCTACTATATCTATGGGACGGCATGATTTGGCCAGGATCCCGGCCACCGCTTTCAGTAAGAGGTCCCCCTTTTCGTGGCCCAGGGCGTCATTCACCATTTTGAGCCCATTGACGTCAGCAATAATGATGCTTATCGGGAGCTGTTTGGCCTTGTCTAAAGTTTTGAGCTGTTCTTCAAAATAGGCCCGGTTGTACAGACAGGTCAGAGGATCATGGGTGCTCAAATAGCGAATTTCCCGTTCCGCTTTGCGCCGTTCGGTTATATCTTGAACCGTACTCAAAATACAGACTTCACCGCCTATTTCTATTGCTTCTGCGGAAAGCAGGCCTACCCGCTCTTCACCGTCCTTTTTGCAAAATGTGAAATCCATTTCCCGGACCGGTCGTTTATTGGATATTCTATCCTCCAGCGGTTTGCGGGAGACTTTGCTGTCCCAGATGCCAACTTCGAAGGAGGTTCGATTCAATATCTCATCCGGGGCATAACCGACCACCCGGCATAAAGCCTCATTTACCGCTACAAAACGGCCCTCTGCCAGATTGGTGATCAACATGGGGATAGGGCTGATATTAAATGCCCGGGAGAATTTATCCTCGGAAATACGCAGGGCTTCCTCCATAGCTTTGCGCTCGGTAATGTCCTTAACAGACCAGAGCATATGGGGGGCGCCGCCCATATTGATCATCTCGGTTGAGAAAATAAAGGTGCGTATATCTCCGTTTTTCATGCAAAAGCGAATTTCTTCCCCCCGCATGGTATGCTTATGCGCCCTAAAACGGCATACCCAGTAATCACGCTCTTCTTCGCTAATCCAAAGCCCTAATTCCAGGGCGCTGCGTCCAATTACTTCATCCCTGGTGTAACCGGTAACTTTAAGATAGGCCTCATTGACTTCGACATATACTCCATCCGGTATGGTATTGATTGACATGGGTTCGGGGTGGCTTTGAAAGGCCTTGGAATATTTTTCCTGGGATAAACGCAGGGCTTCGTCGGTTTGTTTAAGCTGGGAAATGTCGCGGAAAACGCCTAACATGTAGGTACCCTGGGCCAAAGAAAGTACGTCGGCGGAGAAAAGGCATATTTTGATACTGCCGCTTTTATTACGAAACCTGACCTCACGGTTGCTGACGCTGCCTTTGGAGCGGAGTATTGCCATTGTTTCTTCCCGTTCCTTGAGGCTTACCCATATATTCAAATCCAGGGCGGTGCGCCCAATGGCTTCTTCTCGTTTGAACCCGGAGTTTTCCACCCAGGCATCATTTACTTCTATGTAGCGGCCGTCAGGAATAGAACATATAACGGTTGCATTGGGGTTGCGGTGAAAGGCCGTGGCGTAGCCTTCGGCGCTTAAAAGAGACAGGGGTTCATAATTAAATGACGGGTTTATCGATGAATCAAAGTTGGTAAATGCTCTTTTCTTCGCTGGTCTGGCCAAGTAACCCCCTCCTTGAAGAAATACATGTTACTAATTTTATCGATAATTGTAAAACATTGCATTAACATAAGTTGTTTAAAAGTATATAAATTATTTGTAATACGGTAAGGGGGAAGCTCAGACTATTGGAGCGGCCTCGGTTCCGACCATAACGTAACCCACACCTCGGCGGGTATGAATGATCGGTGGGCTTCCCAATTTGCGCCTGAGATAGCGGATATAAACTTCGGCAATGTTTTCGTCACCCTGGTAGTCATAGCCGCGAAGGTGCTGTAAAATGAGATCTTTGGACAGGACCTGGCCGGGGTTTAACATAAATAGATGCAACAGGTTGAATTCGGTGGGAGTCAACTTTATAAAGCGGTCCCGGCGGCAGACCAACCGTTTACCCGGCCAGAGCTTCAGATCGGCATAGGCAATGTAGTCTAGTTTGGATATGAATCCCCTGCGGCGCAGCAAAGCTTCAATTCTAGCCAGGAGTTCTTCAAAGCGGAAGGGCTTTAGGAGGTAATCATCGGCTCCCGCTTTGAGACAGGCTACCCGGGCTGCCACATCATCCCTGGCGCTGATCATTATTATGACTGCATCAGTAAGCCCCCTGATACTTGAGCATACCTGATGTCCGCTTATATCAGGGAGTATATAGTCCAGGATAACCGCGTCAGGAGGCAGGATGTTTATCTGACTTATTGCTTCATGGGCGGTTCGGGCTATTTTGACTTGAGAATACCCTTCATATCCCAGTACAACAGTCAGATAGTCACAGATAACCGGATCGTCGTCAACAATCAGAATATTGCAGGTTTCTAATGCTGGCATAGGTTTTCCCGGCTCAATCAATGTTTCTTGTAAATCCTGATACTCTTGAGGCAGCGGGTGGGGGTGACCGGGCCAGGGATCACTTTTTCCCCGGTTATTATTTACCTCAGCCACAGTGGACAATGATTCATAGTCGCCCTGCCTTTTTATGATATCAAGTGCTTTATTGACCATTCCATTTTCCACACTCATTTCCGTATTCACCCTTACCAAAAGCTCCAGCATGGCGTTGAGGTTGATGGTATCAGGGCTCTGCATCTTGCCAAGATCAAGGCGCGAATCATCAAGTATACCCGTGATAATCCCTGAAAGCATGGAGGACGATTCTCGTATTACGGTAGCGTAATTTTCCTGTTTTTCATTCAGTTCTGTGGATAATAAGAGTTCGGCCATGCCCATTATTCCAAACAGGGGGGTGCGCAATTCATGGCCTAATCGGGCCAGGAAAACTTCTCTGGCCCGGCTGGCGACCTCGGAGGCTTCCAGCGCCTTTTCCAGGCTGGATGCTGCTTCTATGCGCTCCGTAATATCCCGGGCAATGCATAATAACCGGTCGTTTCCATCCAGGTTAACTCTGTTTAGCACTATCTCCAACCACAACGGCCCTCCATCCCGACGTCTGGTAAACCAATCAAAAATCTGGGGCTGGCCGGCCGCGGCCTTCCGGTTAATATCATCGGCCTGCTGATGGCTTAAAGGAGTGTCTAGATTCTGAAACGTGTAGCTAAATGAGGGAAAGTTTTCAAGAGTATATCCGGTAATATCAGTGACGGCTTGATTGATTTCCAGCAGCTCCCACTGATCAGAGATGTTTAAGACCAGAATAGCATCGCCAATAGAATTAAATAAATCGCGGTAGTAGGTTTGACTGCTTTTTTCTACCGAAACGCGGCTGTCTTCGTCCGTACTTCCCATAGAGTACACCCCCCGCTATATCCATACAATTCGCCCCTGACATGATATTACCTTTTTTACCTCAAATTAATTTTAAAGTTATTTTAAGGAAAACTGCGGGTTGCTTTTAAACAAAACCTGTTAAAATACCTGGGTGGAAAAGCTGCTTATCGGCGGAACATGGAAATGGAACCCGGGAGGTGGGAATAAGAGCGTTTGTAAAATAGGGTAAAATAGGCGCCTGCATGCAGGTGTCAACCTGGGATTCGCATCATGTTCAGCTTGTTGAAACGCAATACGTATTGGGAGGTATGTAAAAATGGTACCAAAGAAGCGCTTGTTCTCCATAAAACGCCCGGGAGGGCGTCTCGCCCTGATAATGGCTATAGCGGTAATTCTGCCCCTGTTGCTGGCAGCGCCTGCCGCCGCCTGGCCTTTAAAAATGCCAACTCCAACCAATCTTACGGCCAGCAACATAGGATATCATGAAATAACCATCAACTGGCAGTCGTCCGCCACCGGAGGCTTTCAAGTTAGATGCGAGAGCGGGGGCAGCACCGTTGAATTCAATGTCCCGGGCAATACGACCAGCTATGAATGTACCAGCCTCAATGCCAATACTGAATACACGTTCCAGGTTAAGGCCCTGGGCGGTGCGATTATGGATGATTCAGACTATTGCTCACCTATAACTGCCAAAACTAAAGGGTTACTGGCACCGGTTGCTAAATTGGGCACCCCGACCAACCTGCAGGCTATAGCCGCATCCAGTTCAGTGGTCAATCTCACCTGGAATGACAAATCAAACGGTGAAGAATGCTTTGTGATCGAACGCAAAACCGGCAGTGAGGCTTTTCAGCAAGTAGGAACGGCAGCCGCTGATGCCCAGAACTACTCGGACAGCAGCGGCCTGGCTGCCGGGACTGAGTACACCTACCGTATTTATGCCAAGACACCTGTTCTTTCTTATAAAAAAGACTCCGCCTATTCCAATGAGGCTAAGGCCACCACTCAGGGTACACAGCAGTTTCAAGTTATAGCTCCCACCAACCTGTCTGCCAGCGCTGTATCCAGTTCCGAGATCAATTTGAGCTGGACGGTCAATTCCAAATTCGAATCAGGGTTTATTGTGGAACGCAAAAGCGGGAGCGGCAGCTTTAGCGCAGTAAAAACCCTAGCGGCTAAGACCTCCAGCTGTTCGGACAGCGGTTTGGCTGCAGGCACCACCTATATCTACCGGGTCAAAGCCAAGGGAAACGGCATCAATCTTGTTGATTCAAATTATTCAAATGAAGCCAGTGCCACTACTATAAGTGGCAATCAAACCGTTCTGCGCTTTTATATTGGGAGCAGCGAATACTATGTCAATGATCAGTTAAACAATATGGATGCCGCCGCCCTCATTTTGGAGGGACGCACCATGCTGCCCATCGCCTATGCGGCGACGCCGCTGGGAGTAGCGGTCGATTGGAACGGCCCGGAGAGCAAGGTAACCTTGAGCAAGCAGGGAACCATTATTGAATTGTGGATTGACCAGAGCACCGCCCGGGTAAATGGAGCGGAAGTCTACATCGATTCAGCCAATCCCAGTGTTGCACCGCGGATAGTTGGAGGCCGCACTATGCTGCCCATAGGCTTTATAGCTTTGAATTTAAACTGCGGCGTGGACTGGAACCCCAATACTCAAGAAGTAAAGGTAAGCTATCCGAAGTAACTTTTTGGCTTACCACCTTGGATGCGACGTTACCTGGGATGCACAAGAAGGTGAGGCTACCCTGGAATACCTCAGATCCTGAAAAGAAAACATGTAAACCTAATAGAGCGGCTGAATAGAATTCGGCCGCTCTATTAATTTCTCAATTGATCGATTTTAAGCCAAATGCTGTACATTTAGTAATCCAGGTGTTTTAATCATTTTTAGATGATGGCGGCAAGAGCCGGGAGAGGAGGGGCTGTAGTTTTTAGGGCTACCTGATAAGCAGCAATATTAACAGCAGACAAAAACGCTAAAATTAATTATTTGGGGGTACTATAATTGGCTGGAACAAGAAATAGAGATCGTATGAAACACTTATCATGGAAGGAGCAATACCAGGCCAAACTCGGTTCGCCCGAAGAAGTAGCCGCCCTGGTCAAGGATCATGACATTATAGGCCTGGGAGGAGGGTGCTGCATCCCGGAGGGATTTACCGCAGCCCTGGCCGTACGGGGACATGAACTGCAGCAAGTCACTTTACTGGCGGGATTTGCCCTGAGCAGGCAGCCGTATATGGACCCTGTTTTCAAAAAGCATTTTAACCTGGAAACGGTTTTTGTCGGCCCCATGGAGCGGCAGTCAATCCGGGAGGGGATTATGTCCTACGTACCCATCCATCTCCAGCAGATGGGCAAATGGCTTGAGGCCAGACGGCCTACTATAGTTGCCAATGCTGTAAGTCCTCCAGACGAGCGGGGTTATATGAGCCGCTCGCTATACGCGGGCTTAAGCCACCACGTTGCCTTTGACAACGCCCAGCAGGTAATTGTTGAAGTAAACGCCAACCTGCCGCGCTTAAACGGCGACGACCTAAATGTACATGTATCTGAAGTCGATTATATTATTGAAAACAACTATCCCCTGGCCACGGTTCAGGATATGGTTATAAGCGAAACGGAAAAGGCCATCGCGGCACATGTTGTAGAGTTTATTCCCGACGGTGCGACGGTTCAGCTGGGACTTGGAGGGCTCCCCAACGCGGTGGGTTATTTCCTGCGGGACAAACGGGATCTGGGAATGCATGCCGAAGTCATATCCAAGTCGGTCATGCAGTTGATGAAAGCAGGGGTGGTAAACGGCTGCAGCAAGAGCTTGCAACCGGGAAAGGTTCTGGGTTGTTTTTGTGTTGGCGATCAGGAACTGTGGGATTTTGCTCACGAAAATCGGGACTTTATTTTTCACGAAGTTGACTATATCAACAATCCGGAGATTATAGGCCTCAATGACCATCTGGTATCCGTAAATAATGCTTTAATGATCGATCTTACCGGCCAGGCGGCGTCGGAGTCTATAGGGCCCATGCAGTTCAGCGGTACCGGCGGGCAGGTTAATTTCGTACATGGTGCGGCCCGTTCTTTGGGAGGTATAAGCATTCTAGCCCTTGCCTCAACTTACAAGAACGGGGAAGGGGTTATGGAGTCTCGAATTATGCCGGTATTTCCTGCCGGAACGATTACCAGCACTTCACGCAATGATATACAGTGGGTGGTAACGGAATATGGTGCCGCCGATCTGCGCTGGAAGAGCATCCGGGAGCGGGCTAAAGCCCTTATAGCGATTGCTCATCCTGATTTTAGAGATCGCCTGGCTTTCGAAGCTCGAAAATACCGTTGGCTTTAAGGCAAGGGGAAGGATTTGATTAAACTAAAGGGAATTTAGATTCAAAAACTACAAAAGGAGAATTTGGATGAAAACTTCTTCCCAACCAGGCGTATGGAATAAAGCCCGGTTTCGTTATCTGGCTGTAATCCTGTTGGCTATCGCATTTTGCCTGGCCTCAGTCGGCTGTAAAAAAGAATCAAGCGGCAGTAATACATCAACCGCCCCCCGGGATCAGAATAAGGCTGCGGTACAAGAAACGGCCCAAAACGAAGCGACCGGTGTTTTATCCGGTAAATGGACCGGGAAATATTATTACGAAGATGGACGAAAAAGTGTGGACTTTTCTGGAACTGTTCAGCAGACCGGGGACAATATTGCGGGCCAATTCACCGAGCCGCGAACCGATTTCGGGCCTATGCTGGACAAAATTACCTTTACATTTACGGGCACGATGGTAAACAATCACGTGTTAATGGTTAAGACATATTCCTATAACACTTCCCACAAAGTAAATTATTCCGGCACCTATTATCCCGGCGAAAAAAAGATCAAAGGAAACTGGAGTATCGAAAATACCAGCGGGACTTTTGAAATAAGCGTTCAAAACTAACGAACAGTAAAAAAGGATGGAGAGTGTCTTTTATTTATTTGCTTGAAATGTTAAAAAGGCAAGATATTTATCGCAATATGTGGATTTTTTGCGAATAGTCCATACTCTATTTTTTCTTCCTGTTAATGTTTTTAACGAGTTTAACGATCACATAAATAAGAGGAGTTCTATTCCAGGCCTGGTGTTTGTGAGGCTCAAGGGGTTGGACAAAATACCGGAGGTATAAAAATGCTTTTTGAGTCAGGGAAGAAAGTCGTGAGTCCAGCTATTAATGACAATGTGACCAAAGACGTCATTAGGCTGCTGTTTAACCGTCACCTTACCGGTGACTGGGGAGATATACCTGAACTTGACAAGAGGCGCAATGAAGAAGCGGTATTGAACGGAGGCCGAATATTTTCGGGTTATTTTACCGGGCATGGTAAGATATGTGTGGTTACCGATCAAAGCCGCCGCACAACCAGGATACTTTTTGCCGATGAATACAGTACACGATAGATAACCTAAAATAGGAATCATAACTGGAATAATAAGGAGAATTCAGAACTGCTGAAATAGCAGGTCGGTTCTCCATTTTATTTTTTCTGTTCCAATAGAAATATTTTAAGGCGTATGCTTTAGCTTAATGACCACTGATAAACTTCATCAATTTTCATTTTGAACATGAGGTGTAAAGAGGTTTGCTTTTATTTGGGTACCAGATCGGTTATTGGTACTAACTACTAAAGATTAACAGGAACATTATCCATAAAAATAGGACTTTATTATCATTTTGGGTAGGGACTATTTTCCATAATAACGTTATGATAAATATAGATAAGTTTTCCATACTGGTCGTTCTAATGAGGAGGGTGAGAAAAATGTTCAGAATAAGGTTCAAGGGAGTATCCCTTGTGCTCATATTGGCCCTGGCCCTTATTGGCAGTGCATTTGGCGGAACAGCCGAGGCCAGTTATAGTATTAATCTAAGCAGCTTGAGCATAAGCGGGGGAACTCTCACTCAAAGCAACGAAAACTATTATTATGCGGATATAGTCTCGGACAGCTTCACAGTAACCGCTATACCGGCGGATTCACACGCCATCGTAACAGTGAACGGCCAAACTGTTACAAGCTCCAATGGCTATATGTCTCAGCCTATTAGCCCGAGTGCCGGAACCATGCAAATGGTAACTATCAGGGTTTCCTCGGGCGGCAATAGCAGGGAGTATTATATTGAAGCTTTTAGGACCGGCAACACCAATACCAACCTGTCCAGCTTAAGCATCAGCGGGGCAGCTCTCAGCCCATCCTTCAGCAACAGCACCAAGAATTATTCCGCTTATACAAATTCGTCCAGCGTCACTGTTTCCGCCGTTGCTGAAAACAGCAATGCCTCAATAATTATTAATGTAAATGGGGCGTCTGCCGCCAGTGGAAATGGCAGCGTATCTCGGACAGTTAATCTGAATTCGGGGGAAAACGAGATTCAGGTCAGCGTATTTAGTTCTTTTGGCAGTATTAACTCGTTTACCATCAACGTATATCGGGACGTTTCTATAAGTGCTTACCTGTCAAGTTTAAGCGTAAGCGGAGGTACCTTGAGCCCTGTTTTTGACAAAGATACCGGAGCCTATGACGTCTCCCTGGGGGCGAACGTTTCCAGTATTATCGTAAGGGCCGTTCCTGAAAACAGCAGCGCCGGTGTAACGGTAGCCGGGCAGTCCCTGACCAGCGGCAGCGGCTGGTATAAAACGGTGGCTATTACTTCAGACGTCAGCGTGATCGAAGTCGTAGTATACGGTTCTTCGGGAGCGAGAATGGTCTATACTCTTAATGTAACCCGGACTCCCAGTGTTGCCGACCTGTCCAGCTTAAGCATAAGCGGAGGGTATTTGACTCCATCGTTTACGAAAAATACCACCAGCTACACTTGTAATGTGAATCAAAACGCTTCAAACATCAGAGTCCTGGCAGTTCCTGAGGGCAGTGCCACTGTAACTGTCAACGGCCAGACCGTGACCGGCGGCTATTCTCAGCCGTTCTACCGGACTTCTGGTATAACTTCCATAGAGGTTCGGGTATCTAATTCGGTCTCTTCGAAGACCTACAACATTACTGTGAACTGGGGAAATACGAGTAGTTATCTTTCCAGCCTTTCCGTAGGTGGGGGTAGCTTGAGCCCGTCCTTTAGCAGGGGTACGATCAGCTATTCCTGTAATGTGGATTCGAGCGTGGCCCTTACAACAGTAGCGGCCGCAGCTGAAGACAGCAGTGCAACCATAACTGTTAATGGCCAGACTCTGGGCAGCAGCCATGTATCACAGCAGATTTATTTGAATCCCGGAAGCAATACCATAACCGTTGTTGTCTCCAGTTCAGCCGGGTCCCGGACCTACTATATAACCGTGAACCGGGGTGTTTCAAGCAATTATCTTTCCAGCCTTTCCGTAGGCGGGGGAAGCTTGAGTCCGTCTTTTAACAAGGAAACGACCAGCTATTCCTGTTATGTGGACTCAAGCGTGGCCAGCACTACGGTAGCAGCCGCAGCTGAAGACAGCAGCGCAATCATAACCGTTAATGGACAGACTCTGAGCAGCAGCCATATATCACAGCAAATCTATCTTAATTCCGGAAGCAATACCATAACTGTTGTTGTCTCCAGTTCGGCCGGGTCCAGGACCTACTATATAACTGTAAACCGTGGTGTTTCAGGAGCTTATCTTTCCAGCCTTTCCATAGGCGGGGGAAGCTTAAGCCCGTCCTTTAACAAAGACACAACCAGTTATTCGTGCACAATAGATGAAGACATTGCCAGCACAACGGTAGCTGCGGCAGCTGAGGACAGCAGTGCAACCATAACCGTCAATGGCCAGACCCTGGGCAGCAGCCATATATCACAGCAAATCTACCTTCCTTCAGGCAGCAGCCAGATTACGGTTACCGTCTCCAATTCAACCGGTTCAAGGACCTACTACATAAACGTGTACCGGGATTACGACGACAACGACAGTGCTTACCTATCGAGCCTTTATGTCAGCGGGGCGTCTTTAAGCCCGTCCTTTTCCCGGACAACGACTTACTATAAGGCCTATCTTGACGATTACGACTACTACAATGATTCAAGCACTACTGTCAGAGCCACTGCTGAAGACAGCGATTCCAGAGTTACTATAAATGGTGGGTCGGCGAGCTATGGTTCCTCGTCAAAGACCGTATACCTGGGCAGCGACCCCACCCGGGTAGATATTCGGGTTTATAACCCTTCGCATGGTTATGAGACTGAGAATTATTCCATCGACATCTACCGGAACGGATATTACGACAACGAGAGTTCCTATTTATCGAGCCTTTATATCAGCGGAACAAGCTTGGATCAGACTTTCTATCCGAGCAAAACCACCTACACGGCAAGCAGCAGCAACTCAAGTGTCTATATTACAGCCGTACCGGAGGACAGCCGCTCAAGGGTAACCGTGGAGGGCGATACATTAGATTATTACGACCATCAGTCGCAGTCCATATACCTTTCCAGCGGAACCAACCGGATTCATATCCAGGTTTACAACCCGTACACCAGCGACTACACCAACTATTATATTGATGTTACCAGGGACGGGGGAGGCTATGGAGCTATTGAGACCAATTCAGCCACCAATGTAAGCTCCACAAGAGCTACGCTAAACGCCCGCATCAACTCAAATAACTCCAAGAGGGTTGAGGCATACGGCTTTTGCTACGGCACCGACCAGAACAACTTAAAGATGGTTACAGTAGCCAATGGCAGCTTTACCGGTTCTTACAGCAAGGCATTGAAAAACCTGCAGCCCAACACCCGCTATTACTATAAAGCCTTTATGTGGAATAGCTATAATTATTATACGTACGGCTCCATCATCAGCTTTTATACCTCGAGCACCAGCGACGAGGGTATAGTAATTGATGAAGACGATGTACATGATCCCTACAGGATCACCTCTTTTTGGGATGTTCCCAGCAACCACTGGGCCTATGACCATATCAACAACCTGGTCAGATTGGGCTACATGACCGGATATCCGGATTCCGGCTTCCATCCCGGTAACGGCATAACCCGGGCCGAGATAGCATGCGTTATGGCGCAGATTCTGAATATCAATTCTTACGATACGTCGGGCCGCCACTTCTATGATGTGACACCCGGCGACTGGTATTATGCAGGAGTGGAAAAAGCCTACCAGCGGGGGATCATATCCGGGCAGGAGCGATACTTCAGCCCCAACCGGGCTGCTACCCGGGAGGAACTGGCCGAGGTGCTGGTGAGGGCACTGGGCAAGCAGAGCGAAGCAGAGAACCGTATGTACGAAAACACTAGCTTCTATGATGATTCCAGCATCTCAGATTCGGCACGAGGATACGTTGTGACAGCGGTAAGATACGGATTGATAACCGGTTACAACAACTATTTCAACCCGCAGAACGGCATAACCCGGGCCGAGGCCTCGGCGATGCTGAATACTTTCCTGGGTAAATACAGATAGTCATTGGTATTTTAAATACTATATTTACTAAAAAACAGCCCCCTACAAGCGGGGCTGTCTGTTTTTGGGCTATAATATAGCTGAATCCAATTAATTTAAGCTTTTGGTCAGAAGACCAGTAGTATCATTAAATAGAAGCGATTTGGGGCAGGTGATAACGTGTTTGATGAAGCATTAAATATTACTTACGGGGAGGGCCGTTACGAGATAACCTTAAGGGTGCAAGCAACCGCCGACGGGCTTTCAGGACTGCTGACCGGCGGGGAAAAACCGCATGTGGGCGGCATGGCCATGAGTGTACCACGGATAGGGCAGAGCCCAGGGAAAATACTCTGCGACACCTGGATTACACCCCGGCCCGGTCACCGCGACGCGGAGCTGGCGGCCCGGGTGTCCGAGCTTATCTGCTCAGCCACCAATCAAACCACGGCCGTAGTGGCTGGAATACACATCGGCAATGCCCAGAAAAGCGAGATATCGCTCCTGGTAGAAAACAGCCTGGCCGCCGCCCGGCTGTTCGTCAATAAATACAAGGAGATTACGAACTGATATGCATAAGAGTTTGCGGACCTTTATCGAGCAGCTGTGGAGGGAAAAGGAAATAGTAGAGGTGTCGGCCGAAGTTGATCCCCATCTCGAATTGGCCGAGATACACCGCCGGGTGGTTGAAGAGGGAGGCCCGGCTCTCTTGTTCACCCGGGTCAAGGGCTCATCATTTCCGGTGGCCACCAACCTGTTTGGAACGGTAAGGCGAATGGAACTGGCTATGGGCCCCAGACCGGAAGCCATCATCAAGAAGGCCATCCAGGCTATGGACAGGTTGATGCCGCCCGGAATTAAAACCCTGTGGCAAGAGCGAAGCTGGCTCCTGGATGTGGCCAAAACCGGTTTGCGCCGGGTTTCTCTCCAGAACGCCCCTGTTTTAGGAGCCTGTATGGATAATGTAAACCTTCGTAAACTGCCGGTTTTAACCAGCTGGCAGGAAGATGGAGGAGCTTTTTTCACCCTGCCCCTGGTATATACCGAAAAACCGGGGAGCCGTGAGCACAACCTGGGTATGTACCGCCTCCAGATCCATTCCGAAAACCAGACCGGCATGCACTGGCAGATCCACAAGGGGGGCGGGTTTCACTACTATGAAGCGGAGAAGAGGGGACAGGCCCTGCCGGTTACCGTCTTCCTGGGGGGGCCTCCGGCCCTGACCATTGCTGCTATTACCGCTCTGCCGGAGATGCTGCCGGAACTCCTCTATGCTTCATTCCTGCTGGGGGAGAAGATAAACATGGTCGATCTGGACGGCTATCCCCACCCCCTGGTGGCTGAGGCCGAATTTGCACTATGCGGGGAGGTTCCGCCCGGGGTGCGTAAACCGGAAGGGCCGTTTGGCGACCATTACGGCTATTATTCGCTTACCCATGACTTCCCGGTGTTCAATGTAAAGCGGGTTTATCATCGCAAAGATGCCATTTATCCGGCTACTGTGGTGGGTATTCCGCGCCAGGAGGACTACTATATAGGGGAGTGGATGCAGGACCTGCTTTCTCCCATATTTCCTGTACTCATGCCCGGGCTGAAATCACTCTGGACCTATGCGGAAGCGGGTTTTCACACCCTGTGCGCAGCGGTGGTTAGGGAAAGCTATTTTAGGGAGGCTCTGGCGCATTGCTTCAGAATACTGGGAGAAGGCCAGCTCAGCCTTACCAAGGTACTGCTGGTCACCGATGTGGACCTGGATTTAAAAGACTTTCCCCGCCTGCTGGAAAGCATTCTACAGCGTTTCAACCCGGCCCGGGACCTTTTAATAATCAATGATACGGCGATGGACACTCTGGACTACACGGGAAGAAAGTTCAATCAGGGGAGCAAGGCGATAATGCTGGGCCTGGGCGAGCCGGTGCGGGAGCTTCCGGCGGAATACAAGGCGGGCCCGCTGCCCGGTATTGCCAAGATCAAGCCCTATTGCCCTGGATGCCTTATGGTTTCCGGTGGCTCATATCCCGGTCAACCTGAACTGGCCAGGGTGCTTGTAGAGCAGGCCGGTTCCACCATTTCTTCCTGGCCTCTGATTATCCTGGTGGACGACGTGGATGCCGTTAGCAGTCAAACCGACTTTTTGTGGACGGTTTTCACCCGTTTTGATCCGGCCTGGGATATCTATGCAAGATCCAGCGTGCAGCGCAATGCGCTTCAATACCAGCTGCCGATCCTCATAGACGCCCGGATGAAACCGGAGTATCCCGCGGCCTTAACTCCCCGGGGGGACATCGTCAAAACAGTTGACCGGCGCTGGAAGGAGCTATTCGAAAAATAACAGGGCAGGAGAAAAGAAGATACAAAAACTGTCAGAGCGTTGACAGAAGTGAAGAACCATCCAGGCACCACGATTTCATTTCGCTTCGCTTAAAAAATTGAATGATGAGCAAGGCACAAAACTGGCCCGTGATTGAGACGTACAGAAGTACGTTGATTGAACGGGCCAGTTTTGTAACGCAGACAACGCCCATGGACGGGCTAGTGCAGCGACGTTCACGGACGAACTAGTGCGGCGTTGGCAGGACGCCAAAGAGCCGCCGGTGCCAGGATGGCAAGGAGCTGCGATTCGCTTCTATCGGCGCTCTGGGGATTGATTTCAAGCCTTTTTCTTATCGCTGGCATTACCGTATAATTCTACAATTACGGAATTGTTGTTGAGGTAGCTGTGGATCACGACGGGATTGCTCAAATTGTTTTTAAACTTCAGGTCCAGCTGGTTGTAGGCAACCGTTGCATCCCTGGCATTGGGAATCGATTTGCCAGGAATAGTATGGTTGAAGTGCTCCACAATAGGAAGGGCATTTTGCAGGACGGTATTATAAAGGGTGGTGGCGACCTGGCAGACGCCTCCGCCCAGGTCCAGGGTAAGGTTTTTCCCGCTGATGGTAGGGGCTTCGGTATAACCCTTTTCTTTGCTTCTCTGTCCTACCCGATCATTAAAGGAAAAGGTCTCACCCGGCAGGACTACTGTATTGTCGAGCATCCTGGCGGCCAGGTCAATATTGTTGGAGCGGCTGGCCGAAGACCCGGCCATTGTGGTAGAAAAAACAGCCAAGCGGCTGTTTACATTTACTAAATCGGCTTTAACTACCCGTGGTTGAACCACCTTTTTGGGCAAAGGGAGCTCACCTGAGGCACGTGCCTTTATATAGTCCTGAATCCTGCTGGTCATCAGCTCGATATCCAGCTCCTGACCGGCCTTTTCTTCGGTAATGGATAGACTGCTGTTTCCGTAGTCCAGGCCGGCATCCTGGGCCGGCGTTCTGACCTGTTCATTGATCAGATCCAGAGAATTCTTTAATTTTTCCTGGTCATAGGATATCTCCATGGGAAGGTTGACCGATTTGGCCTGGAGTTTAATGATATTTAACGCCTTTTCCGATCCGCCCCCGTTATTGGCCACAGTCAACGCCGTGTCCACGGTCTTGGAAAAATCATAGACGAATTCATAGTCCCTGGTCATCAATACCCAGCGTTTGTTGCCGTCGTAAAGGGTTATTTTTTCGTCTATTTTGGCATTGGACACCTTTTGCCCCAGGTAGACAACCGCCTGGTCCCTGGTCAAACCGCCCACATCAAAACCATTGACCAAAATGCCATCAGGGATAACTTGAGGGTTGTCAGGAATGACCCAAG
Organism: Syntrophomonadaceae bacterium; assembly: GCA_040217815.1. Classification (GTDB taxonomy): domain Bacteria; phylum Bacillota; class Syntrophomonadia; order Syntrophomonadales; family Syntrophomonadaceae; genus UBA5314. Next base: position 28,678 of record JBEHWI010000010.1, read on the forward strand.
CAGCCCCTATTACCGTATTGATAGCAAATTGACACAGGATAATCAATGGTATTATTATTCGTTTGGGTTTCATCCCTAGCTGATCCTTCCAAAGCTAAAATAATCAGACGTTAATCATCAGATCCTTCATTTTATCAGCGGCTATAACCCGATCGATGATCTCTTTGGTAATAGTTTCTCCCTGTAAAACAATGATCCTGCCGTCGGCATCGGTGATGTCTGCTTTGCTTACCTTGCCCAGCAGATATTCTCTTTGCCTTTGCTCAAACATCTCCACGGCTTTACCATTGGCGGCCTGTTCGGATTCTTCTACGACGGCATCTGAAGCGGCAGCAGCCACCGGAGCCGCCGCAGTCGGATTCTCATAATCGCTGATATTGGCCACCAGCAAACTTTCAACCTCATTTTTCACTATCAGGGCGTCTTTACCGAAAGTAAGCGCCGCCTGGGCTGGAATGATGCCTCGGGGGGAATTATTGGTGTCGACCAGTTCACAACCAGTGATCTGACCGGTATCTTCGTTAATATGATATTCACTGATCTTGCCTATAATGCGGCCTTTTTGAGTTAAAACCCGGTTGCCGATAAGGTTGATACCCTTTTCTACCAATTTGATGCCCGCCTGCTCTTCATTGAGCTTCTTGACAATGCCTTCCGTGGCTACCATTACGGCGTCTGATCCAATGCCTTCCGCTTGATTAAAAGGGATCACATAAGAACCGAAATACCAGTTGGGGATATCTACCACTAAATAGTCGACAGCCTTCTTTTCAGCATTAATTAATAGATCACGCACCCGGCCGATTTCCTTGCCGTCCGCAATACTGAATACGGCTAAACCTTTGATTTCGGAACTCTGCATCATTGTACAAAAACCTCCCAAAATGTTGATTGCACTCTATCAAGCCAGTTTACTGCGCATAACCTCAATATCTTCGGCAATCATCTGTGCCAGTTTCGGTGAAGGAGTGCGGTTTAAAGCCACCTCGAATATTCGGATGGCTTTCTGGTAATCGCTGTTGAACTTGGCCTGAAATGCCCTGTCGATAACCAGTGCAAGATCGAGCTGCATCAGGTCATCTTCCGTCGCTTCCTGCTGATCATTTATAGATTCTTTATCGAGCACCATTTCTCCTGCGTCTCCAACAGGAATTTGCTGATTTGTTAACAACGGCGCTACACCCTCGAATTCTTCGGGATCATTCTCCTCCGGGCGCTGATCACGCGATGCTTCAACCAGCTCAAGATGCCTTTCAGCAGGGGCTTCGGATATGGCTACAGCAATTTTGGGAGGGATTTCATCAGATTTTATAGAGACAATTGGTTCCTGATGTATCTCTTGAGTTTCCTCATTATCCATTTCTCGGCCGCCGGCCGTATCGGACAGTTTAGCAGCAGTTAACGAAATCTCCTGCTCTTGGGCGGGGAGGATTTCCTCTTGATGCCCATTGCTTATCTTATATGCGAATTTCTGGGCAATTTCTTCAACGGCCTTTTTATTTAACTCAATTTCAGCTGCCGGCTGTATAAGGACTTCATTTAGTACTGGTTCTGATACCGGCGGCAGACTTTCTTTCTGGACCGGTTCAATCGGTCTGGCCATAATGCTGCCAGCGGCTGAGGCAAGGGCTGCTTTCTCTTCCTTGTATTCACTCAGATAAGATACGGTAGCATGGGGCGTCGCTGCGGGTTCCGCCAGGATTGGCTTCGCTTCTTCCACCTGCTGGTCAGAAGCCGGGTCACGCAGAACATAGGTGGATTTTTGAGCTGGCTTTTCTTCCTGCTGGGGGTGCGGACGAATCTCGGACATGCTGAGTTGGGCCGATTTTTCCATTACTTCTTGAGTATCTTCAGGGCTTAAAGTTGACCGGCTGCTTGCAGCTTCATGTTTATTATCATCAGGCGCGGGCTTTTGGCTAACGATATCACCTGAACGGTTGGAGGCTGAGGCACTGCCCAGCTGAGAGATGCCGCCCAAGAGGGTGGATTCCAAAACTGGCTGGGATGTTTCATACAATTCGGATGAGCTTGTATTTTTTAGTGAGGTGGTAGATTCACTTAATATCCGGGAAAATAGTGGTGCATCATTATCTGATTTGGTTTTGGAAAACTTGACGGTACTGAGGAGCGCCTCGCGTTCCGAACGTGCCTCTATGTAGTCTAGATCCGTTTCACTCCACACCGCAGAATCCATATCCTGGTCTTCGATATCAGGCTGAACTCGGGAATCGATGCCTTTTGCCAAAAATCCGAGCAAAATAGCAACGGTATAGAATGCAATGACCCAATTTACCGGAACAAAGGCTAAAAGATAGGGAAGGAATGCAGCCAGGAAATAGGCATATACAACAGGCATGATTATAAGTCTAAAAATGTTCCGCCTGTCTCTCAAGAAAAAATAAGCGGCAAGCGCAATGACAATATTAAACACAATCAGGACAAGTTGGTATTGCACACCATACCTCCAAAAATATACCTCAAATTTACCACTTCGACATTTTTTATACAATTCCTTTCTATGAATCAGAAACCCAACTAAGGTCCTAGGAACTGGGCCTATAGGGCAGAAAGGGAAAGGAAAATGGGACCAAATTTGCCATGAATGGGATGGATGGGCTGGCTTAGGGATTATACAATATATCGTTAAGCCGTTGCTCAATGCCATCCAGACGCTTTGCCGACAGTCCGTGGAAGTAACAGGCCAGTTTAATTTGCCAGATGATATTTAATTCTGCAACAACTAAATTTTGCAGTTTAAGGACCCGGGCGCCGCGCAATTGTTCCGCAAATGCAATTTTGGCCAGGATTGACAATTCAATATCACCCAGGGTGTCGAATAGGAGGACATAGTCCTGGCCGAAAAGGCAATCTGCCTCTAACACATCTAAAAAATCAACTAGAGAGTTGATATTGGAGGCAATAACATTCACCTTGGAGGCCGGTTCGACGGTTTCCCTGATCTGTTCGGCCAGTTTTCGGAATGCTTCATCAGACAACCGTTCACCATAGTCAAGGGCTACTCGTACGGCTTCCTGGTAAGGCTGGGCGGCAATTATTACATTGGCCAGACTTTTGTTTTCCAGGGCGTTGACAAAGCGGGGCATAAAAAGGGGTACGAAGACCTCTATATAATTGATAAAATCTGGATCGGCAACGCCCAGCAAATTCAACAGTTTATCGATAGTATGGCTGATTACCATTGGATATTGAGCAGGGCTCATTGCGTTAAAATAATGTTGGAGCATGTTGATTTGAGTGTTGGATATGGTCAAGTCGCCAGGCTGGTTACCCGCTAAAAAAGAAAAAACCGAGTTGATGAAGATGATTTCAAACACGTTGATCAGCGCTTCGGCGATATCGATCCGGTATACCCGGCCGTAATCTCTCAGCAACTGGTTGATATCAGCGGGGGAGAATAGGTGGCAAAAATCAGTTTCCATGGACAGCTTTTTTAAATATTGTTCAATATAAAATATTCCCTGCAAACGCATATTATCCGAAAATAATGGATAGTCAATGCCGGCCATAGTATTCTGGGCATTAAAAAGAAGGTCGTAATGGTTTAAGAAATCGGGCAAATCTTCATCAATAGAGTAATGATAGCCTCTAATAGGAATATTCATTTTGCGCTCTTTTATTTCTTGGTACAGAATCTGGGTCTGCTCCAGGCAGGTGCTTATTAAAGCCTGACCTTTCCCGTATATTTCAGCCGGACAGGAGTTGGCCAGGCAGTTGATGGCCGCCTCTTTGTGACGGAAACTCTTTAAATAGGCGTCTGTAGAATACAGGAGAGACCCTAATAGGCGCTGGGCGGTCTCCACTGTAACCGAACTGCTTTCACCCCTGGTGTACTTTAAGATCAATTCGGCCAGCAACGGCATTAATAGTTCCTGAAACTCATCAACAGCCTTTTGGTCCAAAATGCTTCGGCGCTGGCCTTCTCTTAACAGGAAAAGGGTATAGCTCTTTGGCTCCAGGGTGTTTTTCATAAGGCTATACTTTTGAATGCCGGTATTTTTCATCGATTGCCCCTCATCATTCTTGACCACAGGGGCAGGTCCCGGTGCTTTAAAAGCTCTGCCGAACCGCGGCTGGGGCCATCGAATAATTCTTTCATTATATTTATCAATTCATCGTCGCTTATTCGGTCATGGGTTTCGTTTTTCATAAAATAGAAGATTTCCACCAGTTCATTTAATAGGGGCGCATAGTCTGATGAACTTATGTAGGCTGAGGAGCTGAAGACCTTTATTATTTTCTGGAGTGAATCGGTGCTGAGTTCGACCCGGCCCTGCTCGAGAATGGCCTGATTTCTAGTTTCAATGAGTTCACGGGCCTGTGTTTCACTTAAAAGCAAGCCGTAAGGCCTGGTTTGGTCGTTCATCTGCAGTATATCATTTAGTTGGAGTTTGACAGTCATCTCCGGGCTTTTAAAAATATCAAGTATCCGCATATTCCCATTCCCTCCTCCCCAAATAAATAAACTTGACAAATAACAATTAATGTGCTAAAATAAAAATTTAATAAACAATGATTAATAATTTTACTTAAATTATGCCCGGGTGTCAAGACTCGGGTTATCCAGCTGGTTAAACTAAAAAGCCTGCTTAAAACCGGATAATCCGGTTAAGCAGGCTTTTTTTAATTATTGTCTTCAGCTTCCTATAAATTTACGGACGCGCCGTTCAAATTCATCGGTGATAAACATGCGGTTGACATATTCTGCTTCCAGGTCCAGGGCCTCTCCTAAAGGAAGCAGAGCACCCCGAAGCAGTACCTCCTTAACTGCTTTAACGGCCTCTGGTCCTTTGGTGATAATCGTTTCAGCAATTTCCCGTGCCTTAATCATAGCAGCACCTTCCGGAGCCAGGTGCTGTACGAGGCCGTAGTCAATTGCATCCTGGGCGGTGACCCGGCTGGCTCTAAAAAGCATATCCCTGGCCCGGCCCGGTCCGGCTAGGCGGAGCAGCCGCTGGGTGCAAAAGACCAGATTCAGGTTGACTCCGGTGGCGGATAAAAGAACCTTTTCATCCATAACCCGAATATCAGCGGACATAGCCAAATCGAGTCCGGCGCCAAAAGCGAAACCATTTATGGCGGCAATAACCGGACAGCTGCACTCGGTTATTTTTGTAAAACAGCGATATACTTTGGAAAAGTAAGCCTGGTTCTGTTCGGGAGTATTTTTGGAAAGCTCGTATATGTCTAGGCCTGCACTGAAGGAATGGCTTCCCTGGCCGGTTATAAGTACTACAGCAGCAACGGATTGTTCAATTTCATCAAAAGTTTTGGATAATTCCTCGATCGTATTCTGGCCAAGGACGTTGGCGGGCGGTCGGTTCAGGGTTACAGTGGCTATCATATCTTCAATATTCAGTCCAACCAGATGGTTCTCCTCATTATTGGACATGCCTTTCCCCTCCTCGCAAACAATTAGATTGCCTACCAATAGTTAACACCTTAAATAATTTTGCGTCAACGATAATATGTCTTATACAGTAATTTCTGCCAATAGCGTTTAATAGATTTCCAGGTGCGAAAAATGGGAGGGGGTTTTAGGGTTGCAAATTGGGTCGTCTGTATATACGAAAGCAACTACTGGTTCACTTTTCAGTTTTTGGGGCTTTAGCACGGAAACGAGAGAGCAACGGTCGCAATTTGCAACACCGAATGGGCAGGGAAATAACTTTTTAGACCCGGACAGTGCTGAAGGACAGATAACCGGATGACCATAAAAATGGGCAGTTGCGGCCTGCGAACAGACCGTAACTAAAAAATAATGCCGGGATGGCACGCTATTTGCTTGTTTATAGATGCAAAGCAAGACAACCAGGTTCTGCTCATGCAAAGACAATGATTCATTTTGCAGCTACTGGCCTAAGATGCGCCAATTTATTTAATGGTTGGGCTAGAACGATCGAAGGGAGGTTTAAACGAACAGGGTAGGAGCGGAACAAATTGAGAAGGCGCCGAGATATAAAGAATTAATTAGGGGGATTCAAAATGGGTATTAATGAAGTTGTTATCGTAAGTGCATGCAGGACTCCGATTGCCCGGTTTATGGGGAGCCTCAAGGACTTTAACGGAAAAGATCTGGCAATAATTGCCGGAAAAGAAGCGGTCAACCGGGCTGGTATTTCGGTTGACTTGATTGATGAAATCGTTATGGGACAGGTTTATCCGCATTTCCAGGGATCGCTGCCGGCCCGGCAGGTTGCCATGGCGATTGGATTGCCCATCCGCAGCAATGGCTGCAACATCAACCAGAACTGCGCTTCAGGCATGAGAGCTCTCGAAATTGCCTGCGATCACATAGCTCTGGGGAAAACGGACATCGGGCTGGTAATAGGGGTGGAGAGCATGACCAACGCCCCTTATATGCTGGGCAAAGCCAGAATGGGTTATCGCATGGGACCAGGCAGTATGGAAGACGCCATGCTCTATGACGGCCTGGTTGATAAACTGGTACCAGGTCATATGGGGTTGACAGCCGAGAATGTGGCTGAGAAATACGGAATAACCCGTGAGGAATGTGACCAACTGGCCTTACTCAGCCATCAACGGGCAACTGCAGCCAATAAAAACGGCGTATTCAGTCGGGAAATAGTACCGGTGGAGATAAAGACTAAAAAGGGAAGTACCTATTTTGAAAATGATGAACATATGATCCCGGATGCCAATCTGGAGGCAATGGCCAAGCTGTCTCCAGCGTTTAAAAAGGGTGGTGTAGTTACCGCGGCCAATGCTTCGGGGATAAACGACGCCGCAGCGGCGGTGGTGGTAATGTCTAAGCAGAAAGCCCAGGAGCTGGGTATTAAACCCTTGCTGAAGATGATCACCATTGTATCTGAAGGAGTCGACCCCAAAGTAATGGGGCTGGGTCCGGCTGTTGCCATACCCAAAGCGCTTAATAAGGCCGGTCTTAAACTGAGCGATATCGAATACTGGGAGATAAATGAAGCCTTTGCTGCGCAGTTTATCGGTGTTGGCCGGATGCTGAAAGAAGAATTCGGCTTGGAAATAGACCCGGATAAAGTGAACCATAACGGCTCGGGAATCGGCCTCGGCCACCCGGTTGGCGCGACAGCCCTTAGAATAATCGTATCATTGTATTACGAAATGGAACGCCTGGACTTGACCCTCGGTGGGGCATCCTTGTGCGTGGGCGGCGGATCCGCTATGGCGTCGCTTTGGACCAGAAATATCTAAACGTTTCAACAGGTTGCTTATGCATTGGTTGAGGCGCATTGGGGGACCAAATGAGCCCCCGGTACCGACCAGCTTAACGTTATAAATCGTGGAAATCCCCAGCATATATACTGGGCCGGCAGATAATGCCGGCCCCTTTTTTAGTCAAGGAGATCGTATTTGCGCAGTTTGCGATAGAAGACCGATTTGTTGAGGCCCAGGAGTTTGGCCGCCTGCGACTTGTTGTTGTTGGTGGTTTTTAACATGCGCTCTATCAAGTCTTTTTCCATTTTTTCAATATTGTCGGCCAGAGACTGCTGATTAATTTCTTCCAGCGGTATCTCGGCAACGCCTGCCAATAGAGATGGAAAGTGATCGATGTCCAATTTGGCGGCTCGTTTCAAGGTGGCCAGGTTGATGGCCCTTTCTAAAAGGTTTTCCAGCTCCCTGACATTGCCCGGCCAGTGATAGCTTTGCAAGAGTTCCAGGGCCTTTTCCGATATTTGATAGACCCTGGTTTTAAGTTGCAGATTGATTCTGGCCATTAAATCTTGAACCAAGGCAGGGATGTCAGCCATCCGCTCCCGCAAGGGAGGAATGTTGAGCCGTACTACATTAAGGCGGTAATACAAGTCTTCACGAAATTCTTTGTCAGCCACCATCTGTTCCAGGTTCCGGTTGCTGGCGGCAATTACCCTCACCCTAATAGCTATGGGGCTGGTTCCGCCGACTCTCTCAATAACCCTTTCCTGCAAAACCGAGAGCAGCTTGGTCTGCATATTGAGAGGCATGTCGCCGATTTCGTCTAAAAATATAGTCCCGCCTTTGGCCAGTTCAAACTTGCCGGGTTTGCCGCCTTTCTTGGCGCCTGTGAAGGCTCCTTCCTCATAGCCAAATAATTCGGATTCCAAGAGGTTCTCGGGAAGTGCGGCGCAGTTGACTCTGACGAAAGGACCTTCCCTCCCACTCCGATTGTGAATAGCCTGGGCGAACAATTCTTTGCCGGTTCCGCTTTCCCCGGTTATGAGTATGGTCGAGGAAGTGTGCGCCAGCTGCTCGGCCATGGATTTGAAAAAAAGAAATTCGTCGCTGACACCTATAAGGTCGTCAAAATGCCACCGGGCCTTGTAGAATTGCCGGAATTCCTCTTTGTAATAATTGAGTTCCTTTTCCGTCTCTAAAAGCTTGTTGACCAGACCTTTAGCCTGCGACATATCCAGGAATATGCTGCGGCCTACCGCTCCAGTTATTTCGCCATTTTTAATAATGGGAGTTCTGGTGATGATGGTGTCACGGCCGTTTATGGTCCAGGTGTCCACCGGGTGGATCTGGCCGGTGCGAAGTATTTCCGGGAGTTTGGAGTGGGGGGTTATCTCCAGAACGTGTCTGCCAACCACTTCTTCCTTTTTCATTTCCAGCAAGTCGAGGTAGGTCTGATTCATAAAGGTGATTATGCCGTCTTTGTCCACGATCACATATACCATGTGCGGACTCTGGACCAGGACTTCGGAAACCGTGGCATATTCCTTTTCTATAGCATGAAGCTTTTTCATAAGGATTTTGGCTCCGGTCGAATCGAGGAAAATGGTCTGGCCGATAGCTCCGATAATCTTTCCGTCTCTTATTAATGGGTAGCGGGTTATGATGGTCTCACGGTCATTGACCGCCCACAGATCTATATTGTCTACATTTCCGGTCTTAATTGTTTCCGGAAGCCGGGAATGGGGTGTTATTTCAAGGATGTGCCTGCCTATGACCTCATCTTTGCTTTTGTTCAACCACTCCAGATAAGTCTGGCTCATAAAGCGAATGATAGCGTTGGCGTCTACAAGTACGCAGGCCATGTGGGGATTATCCAGAATAGCTTCCGTAACTGTTGACAGATCGAAGATTGGGTCAGTAATCATTTACATTCATTCCTTCCCCTCAGAATAGACTGGTATCGATACACCTTGTCAATCAATTCGTTTCCCAATCAGTACACACAATAAATTTTACACTATAAAAGGGTTGCAAAACGATCCTTTTGGTTGATAAATGACCGTTGTGGATGGAATAAGACCAATATTTGAGCAGTATGCTCTATAATGAGACTAAACAGAGGTTTTAAAGGAGAGGTACTCATGGCCAAGTATGATCAGGCTGTGTGCCCCCGGTGCTTAAAAAAGAGTTTGATTGCGCTAGTCTATGGACAGCCGCGCTGGGATATATTCAGAGAGCAGGAAAAGGGCACGTGCAGGTTTGGCGGGTGCATGTTAAAACAAAACTCCAAACGCTGGGTCTGCACCGAATGCGGCGCCAAGGGCGACGATGAAGAGCTGAGCAGCTGTCAGAACGACGATAAAAGTACCACGGGCACCACATATGCTCCCGTTAGTCGCAATTGAGGCTGCGAATAACTGCGTTGAGGGGCAGCCCTACTAAATCAACGTACTACTGTACGCGTCAATCGTAGGACTGTCTTACCACAGGCACTTCAGATGTTCGCTATCGACTTACCAATAAGGTTGCGCGCCTTGCTCTTCGCAACCTTAATAATATGCGGAGCGTAAATCGTGGTGCCTGGATGGTGCTTCCGTCGTCGCTCTGACAGTATCTTGAGAAACTGATGCCGGGGTCCAAAGACCCCGGCATTCTTGATTCCAATGTTCTACCGCACGCAGCATTGCGGCAGTTTGTGCCCATCCTGAACTCTTATACGAACGCTTTATAAATAGCCAAGCATCCGGTGCAGAAAATAGCCAGCATAATAAGGCCCAGGCAAGCGTAGGAAACCGCATTCCAGAAATTGAATTTCACCAGCAACCCTCCCTACAAGATATTATTACGTTTTTTACCATTTCATTTATTATAACTAAGAAAACGAAAATAACATATCCCAATTTCATCTTTCTAACACCATAGCTTATCAACTTAATCTACAGCCGTCTACTGCCAGCTAAAACAAAAATAAAATTTTTGGTGATCCGACTTGACAAGGGAAGTACTTTTTAAATAAACTATACCAAAAGGGTAAACAATATATTGGGGAGCAACTTATGAATATTACGCAAGCGACTGATTACGCGTTTCGAGCGGTGCTTTACCTGGCCTCTCAACCGGCTGGAGAAATGGTTGAAGCGCAGTTCATAGCCCGGCAGCAAGTGGTGCCGATGCGGTTCCTGTTAAAAATAATGCCATCCCTGATCAAAGCCGGGATAGTCAAATCCCAGCGCGGTGTGGGAGGAGGATATGCCCTGGCCCGTCCGGCGGAGGAAATCAACCTTTTGGACGTTCTGGTAGCTATCGAAGGACCGATCTTCTTAAATCGCTGTTTGATTGACGAGTCCTATTGCAGCCGGCAGGCTGCCCCGGAATGTCTTGTCCACCAGGCTCTGGCGAATATTCAAAAGAGCCTGGAAAGTGATTTGGAAAGCTATAGCTTGGCCGATTTGCTGGGTTCACAGGATGAAGAAAGCTAAAAAGCCCTCAAAGAAGATGTGATAGAAATGAATTTGACTGCAGGAGGTGGTTGAAAAACAACATTTTGAAATTATCTACTTAAGTAACGTTAGTAATACATCATAACTATAAAAGGAGGTTATTTATATGGCGACTCAAGACAACTTACAGGCTGCTTTTGCAGGTGAATCCCAGGCCAACCGGAAGTATCTGGCCTTTTCCGAAAAAGCCAAAAAGGAGGGTTTTGACAAAGTCAGCCGTCTCTACCAGGCGGTGGCCGAAGCTGAAACCATCCATGCCTTGAAGCATTTTCAGGTCATGCAAGGGGTGGGCAGCACCCTTGATAATCTGACCGCAGCGGTAGCCGGTGAGCATCATGAATTTACCGAAATGTATCCCGCTTTCATCACCGAGGCAAAAGCAGAAGGCAACCAGGCTGCCGAGTTTTCTTTTAACAATGCCAATGAAGCCGAAAAGGTTCATCACGAACTGTTTGAAAGAGCCCGCCAGGCTGTGTCTGGAGGCTCTGATTTCACAGCCGAACAGTTTTACCTTTGCCCGGTATGCGGCTGGGTTGGCGTAGAGGATCCGGGCCGATGCCCCATATGTGGTGCGCCCAGTTCCGCTTTCAAACAGTTCTAGGTTGGGGACGGTTAATATAACAATTTAATCAGAAGAGTAAAAAATACCGGGGACGAAAGCAGCTGTCAAACAGGGCTTTTGTCTCTGGTTTTTCAATTTAGCACGTAGAATATCAAACCGAATGTTTAGCAGGCTTTTAAAAAGGTTTTTTCCTTCAAAATCAAGAACAATGAAGATTAAAGTAAACATCCATCAGCAGAATGGTAATATTCATACTTGTGAGGACATTGCTATGGTTGAAACCACCTTGATTCCTATTGTAATAGGTGTTACCGGGCATCGCGATTTGCGTGAAGAAGATTATGGTCATCTTGAAAAAGCTATAAACGCGATCCTTGAAGAAATAATTGAGAGATACCCATCTACACCGTTGGTTTTACTTACACCTCTGGCCGAAGGAGCCGATCGTTTGGCCGCCCAAGCAGCTTTAAAACTGGGAATCCATCTAATCGCCCCCCTTCCAATGCCTGTAGAAGAATATATAAAGGATTTTAAGACCGAACGTTCGGTAAAGGATTTTGAAAATCTGTTGGCCCGGGTAGAGGAATACTATGTATTACCTGCCCATGAAACCGGCGATAACCATAAAGACCTGGACAGGGTTGAAAGCTACACCCGCACGGGGGCCTATATCGTAAATCACAGCCAGATTTTAATAGCCCTGTGGGATGGAGTCGAGAACGGCTTGTTGGGCGGGACAGCCCACACCGTGAAGTGTAAACTTGAAGGCCTTAGTGAAAAGTACCGTCATTTTCACGGCTTCCTGGACTGCGTAGATCAGGGGCCGGTATATCATATAATGACACCGAGGGTTAGCAATCCTTCCACCGCTGAAGCCCCCTTTTCCTTAAAGAAACATTTTCCCAGGGTCTGGGAAGATGAAATGCAGGCATCAGAATACTATCATCAACTCTTAACCAGAATTGACACCTACAATAAAGAGCTGCTGATTCATATTCCCCATCTTACCCCCAAAGTCACCAGCAGCATGAACCAGGTCATTCCCGATGAAAAAGCGAAGAAGCTGCCTTCCCATCTCCTGGCGATTAGAGAGCAGTACGCTGCTGCCGATGTCCTGGCCCAGGTATTTCAACAAAAGCGGATAAGAACCATGAAAAACCTGTTTATCATAGGCATCTTGTCTTTATTTTTCTTCGAGTTATATGCGCATGTATTTCCACACACCCCATGGGTGTTGCTCTTTTATCCTGTAGTGATAGGAGTAGCTTTTGTTCAATTTAGAAAAGCCCAAAGAGGGCAATACCAGAATAAACATCTTGAATACCGCGCCCTGGCTGAGGGATTAAGGGTTCAATTGTTTTGGGAGATCATCGGCTTAGATGATCTGGTGGCTGATCATTATCTTCACCGGCAGCAAAGCGAAATGGGTTGGATTAGGTACGCACTCCGGACCTTATCCATCAGAAGAGGACTGCTTGGGAAATCTAACGAGCTCCCTGGCGGTGATATTAATAAATACAAGCTGGTTTTAGATTATTGGATTCAGGATCAGACAAGCTATTACAATTCAACATATCAAAAAAATGAAAAAAGTGAAAACAATCAGAGTCAATACTCAAAACGGATATTTATCGGGGGCCTGAGCTTCGCCTGCCTTTGGGTGCTAATAAATGGAATCTTCCCCAGCGCGCGGGTGCTTGAACTGGCTCATACGCCCGCCCTTATGATTATAGTACTTAGTGCCGCGGCTGCTGCCGCCCTGGAAGGCTATTCAGAAAAAATGGCCTTGCCCGAGCAAGTCAAACAATACTATCGAATGAGTTTACTCTTTGCCGAATGTAAGAATAAATATGTTTTATTGCTGGAGCAGAGAGATTTTGATAATGCCCGGAACCTGGTTCATGAGCTTGGTACAGAAGCGCTTCGCGAAAGCGGGGACTGGCTTATGATGCACCGCGAGCGCCCTATGAAAGTGCCGATCAGCGCGTAAGCTGCTGCATTGGTATCGAACAGGCTAATATACAGGCGTATGAGAAAAGCAACTTCTTCGGGTGCGTAAATTGAAAAGGCAGATAGGTAATCATTGGTGATGTGAAGGAAATAAAATTTTAATCAAGAAAGACTATAGAAAACTGAAGAAAACTGAAGAAAACCTGTAAAGCATTACATATGTAATAGCCATGCAGGTTTCATGCGATTTGGGGGAGGAGATTAATTGTGGCTCATGATGTTTTCATTAGCTACTCCACTCATGACAAGCAAATAGCGGACGCTTTATGCGCGAAACTTGAAGCGGATAGGATCAGGTGCTGGATTGCGCCCAGAGATGTTCTGCCGGGGGTAGAATATGCAAAGGCTCTTGCACAAGCCATTACCGACAGCAAAATTCTGGTGCTGGTGTTGTCGGCCAGCTCAAACGAATCTAAACTTGTTTTGAGAGAAGTGGAGAGGGCTGTCAGCAGGGGGATTCCCATTTTGCCCTTTCGCATTGAAAATATAGAATTATCAGAATCCATGGAGTTCTATGTAAGCACTCAACATTGGCTGGATGCCTTGACACCTCCGCTGGAAATACACCTGGAAAAACTGGCTAAAACCATTCGAACGCTCTTACCAACAGAAGACCAGGAAGCGCTGTCTACCAAACCGGTTGAACATAAAATCGAGAATGCAATAAAAAAAGGCCGGGCCAGTTGGGCGTGGCCGGCAAATTTGAAACCTTCTTTTATCGGCCCTATTTTACTGATATTGGTAGTCGTTGTAGCAGGTTTATTTGGATATATATTGAGAAATCCCGGGCAGAACATTACAACGGTTGAATCAGATAAAAAAGAGGCTAATTCAGACAAGAATATCGCAGATTTTGGTGGAGACAATACGGGCAAAAGCACTCAACCTGATTCAAGTACCCAGGGCTCATCGACCGGTACGTCGGCAGCTGCAACGAATGGCGATAACCAGACAAATAAGCTGTATGAAAGCAGTGTACTGTGTAAACAAGCCCATGATTTATCAATCAATGGTGGTGATCCCATACAGATCCTGGATTTATGCAACAGGGCTATTCAGCTAAACCCATCTAATTATCGGGCGTATGAGATACGTGCCACGAACTATCAAACCATGAATCAGTTGAACGAAGCTCTTGCAGATGTAAGTACAGCAATTAGATTGGATCCTGGCGCGGGCAATCACTACCTGCATCAAGGGCGAATCTACGTAGAAATGGGAAATAATTCAGCTGCCATTGAGTCATTTAGAAAAACGTTGGATATAGTCAGAGAGAACCCGGATGCATCAGGAGCAAACGATTATAAACAAAAGGCTGAGCAAGAGTTAAATCGTTTAGGAGTATCGGGATATTAATAACCAAGCTGTAGAATCAAACATAAGAAGACATTGTGGTAAGCAATCTTAGGGAGGTATATGAATGGCAAGATTACCCCGGAGCAAAAAGGTAATCGTCGTAAGCGGTGATGTAACAGCGGATTGGAATATAGCCAGACTGATAAAGGGGAAGGATTCCGGAGGCGCATGGAATGCCAGTGATACGACCAGGGTTTGCTTTCAAGCCGGCGGCGCCGCTATGCTGGGGAATGTTATTGAAGCCTTAACTTCCAAGTTGGATACAAATGACGACATCCGGTATGGAGTACATAGAATTCATCTATCCGAGGATAAGATCAGTCACCGGGACAACCGTTATCATCACTCCTATTCCATGTGGGCTGTCTATCCGCAAGATAAAAAGAGCGAGGCTCAAAAGTCAGTCTGGCGCGTTCAGGAGTTTCTGGGCCTGGATATAGCTGATCAATATGATGCTGAATCTGCCTATCAGTCGGATCCCAAAGACCCGGGGAAGGCCAACCTAGTAGTAATCGACGATGCCGCCCTGGGTTTTAGAGATAAGCCTGAAATTTGGCCAAAATCCATAAAAACACCGGCCAATTGTGATTGGATTATAATGAAAATGGCCAGTCCCGTAGCCCAGGGGCCACTGTGGGATCATATTATGGAAAGCTGCGGCGATCGTACCATAGCGTTGATGACAGTAAACGATCTTCGCCGCTCGGAAACGCATATCAGCCGCGTTTTATCCTGGGAAAAAACCGCCCAGGATCTTTTTTGGGAACTGCTGCATAATCCGGTTATCAATGGCCTTTCCCGCTGCAAGCACGTGATAGTATCCCTGGGAACGTCTGGAGCAATGCTTCTTTCACCGGTCTTGCCAAAAAATAAAAAGGACTTTAAATGGGAGTGTACGCTCTATTATGATCCGAGATTCTCGGAAAGCACCTGGGAGAGGGATTATCCCGGGGGAATGATCGGCTATATGACATGTCTGACGGCGGCAATCGTACGTCAACTTCTCATAGATAATAATAAACCTGATTTAGATATGGCGATTCAAACCGGTATTCATGCCATGCGCTGCCTGCACATCCACGGCTTTGGCGCGCAAAGTCCCGGTGGCCCGCTTAATCAACCGGATTTTCCCATAGCTGCTGTACTAGATGCAACTTTTAGCGACCAGCAACCACTTAGTGTGGCTGTGGTAAGGAACCCTCTTCCTCTGAGGGAGACCCCCTTGCCGGAGGCTGAATCGGAATATTGGACAATTCTTGACGATATATCATCATCGTCAGGCGGTAAGCTGTCACTGGGGGATCGCGCCAGGGTAATCGTTGAACAGGGCCATGATGCAGGACTGAAAGATTTACCCCTTGGTCAATTTGGTGCTTTGAGCACCGTAGACCGAAATGAGATCGAGAGCTTTAGAAGCATTCAAGCATTAATGGCCGAATACTATGCCCGCCCTAAGGGTAAACCCCTGAATATCGCTGTATTTGGACCTCCCGGTTCAGGCAAATCTTTTGGTGTTAAACAAGTAGCCAAATCAATTCCGGGAGCTGCCATACAGGACTGCACCTTTAATCTATCGCAGTTTAACTCTCCCCAGGATCTCAACGATGCTCTTCACCAGGTTAGGGACATTGCCCTGTCGGGAAAGATGCCCCTGGTCTTTTGGGATGAATTTGACACCAAATTTGAAGGGCAAAACAATGGCTGGCTGAGATATTTCCTGGCTCCCATGCAGGACGGGCAATTCCAGGACGGCCAGATAACCCATCATATTGGGAACGCCATATTCGTTTTCGCCGGCGGCACCTGCGCTACATTTGAAGAGTTTGACAAGTATGTTGACCGTGAAGCCATTGATGCCTTGGAGGAACCTAAAAAAACCGAAGTCAAAGTTTTTAAAGAGGTGAAAGGTCCTGACTTTGTTAGCCGCCTGCAGGGGTTTGTCAACATCATGGGGCCCAACCAGTTAAATGGGGTTATACCTGGAGGGGATAAACATTTCGCGATTCGTCGGGCCATTGTCCTGCGCAATTTGATTCAGAGCAATGCTCCTTGCTTGTTCGAGGATACGAGTGGAAAAGGCAAACTCCATATTGACTCCGGGGTATTAAGAGCATTTCTTTATGTATCGAAATATAAACACGGCGTAAGGTCCATGGAAGCGATAATAAACATGAGCAGCTTAACCGGCCGCAGCTCATTTGAACGCTCCAGCCTGCCCCCTGAAGCCCAGCTAAACCTGCATGTTAACGGCCGTGAGTTCCTGTCATTGGTGCAGCAGCCCGATCTGAATGATCCTGTCTTGTTGAATAAATTAGCCGAGGCCAACCATAAAGTTTATACCGTGGCTTTAAAAGGAAAACCCGGTGCACCGGCGGCGGCAGGGCTGCCGTACAGCGCCCTCAGTACCCATCTGAAACAGCAAAATATCGATAGTGTCAGAGATATTCCGAACAAGCTGAGTAAAATCGGGCACATCATGATATCTGCCCGCAGCGGCGACCCTCTTTATACCTTCCCCGGCCCCTACCTGGAAATGTTGTCGGAAATGGAACACGAACGTTATCTGGCGGCCAAGGTGGAAGCGGGCTGGAAGTATGGACCTAAAAGGAGCGATAAGAATAAAACCAATCCGTGCTTAAAACCCTGGAGAAAGCTGAGCGATAAGGAGCTCAATGAACTTCCTCCCAAGATCGCAGCCGCCATAAAAAATGAGGATTTGCCGGAAGATGAAAAAGAAAAAGACCGGGAAATTATCCGGGCCATTCCCGGCCTGCTCAGTATGGCCGGATATACCATTGTAGATATGAACAAAGAATAGCTCTGTTTAAGGCTTAGTTGCAGTCAGCCATAAGCTGCAAGCAGGTCTTAAGGAGAGGATGGTCGCAAAGGCAACCAGGACGGTGACGGGAAAGGAGCGAAAGATGGAAACTTACCGGGTTTTTATAAGCTACTCACATAATGATTTGCCGGAGGTCAGAAAAATTGTTGAGGTTCTTAGTGAGAACGGCCTTCAACCGATGTGGGATGAAAACTTTTCTTTCGGTTTTGGGTTTCACGAGCAGATCCAGACCTTTATAACCCATGCCCATGTTTTCATGCCCTATATTACCGAAGCTTCAAGCTTACGTGGCTGGGTTCACCAGGAGATCGGCTATGCCATGGCGCTTAACATACCGGTCCTGCCGGTGACCCGAAATATGGTTCCGGGGGAGATGCTGCAGAGGCTTCATGCCGTCTGTCTCGGAGAAACTCTGGATGACATAAAAGAACGTTTATCATGGGATGTCTTTGACAATCTTGTCAACGGGTACCGGGAGACCAGCGATGCTTTATACAAGTGCGCTGAACAGGCCGATGACCGAACACTTATGATGGTGGAGTACGCCAATAATGTGTTAAAACTGAGAACGCATGGTCTGGTAAGACAAAAAGGGGGGCTCAGTTCCTTTCATATCCCCAAGAAAGTGGTAACCGACCCGGTATGGAAAGAGCGTTATTACCCGGATATGAGGAGTGTTTTTCACTGCCGCAACCAGCGGAAAGAACGCATAGCCCTGGAGAAGCACGCAAAAGCCAGCGGCTGCCGGTTGATTATAAATACTTTGATAATGGCGGAAAGAACCGAAAGAGCCCAGAGTGTCCGGCTGCATACCCTACTGGAGTTTTTAGAGTCGATGCCTGACGACAAGGTGCAGATTGTAATCAACCGGGAGCTTCAGCCCCAGGAAAGCCTGACCATAGTCGGTGACTGGTTTGCCGCCGAGTCCGTTTCCGGCTCTGTAACCCAGGGCTTCCGGCAGACCATATTTACCTGCCATGCTCCCAGTATGCAGAGCCGTATTGAACTGTTCGACCAGGAATTTGAGGAACTGCTGCAAAGATCGGGCTGGACAGCCGAAACCTCGCGCTTGGCAGCAATTGAAGAGGTTAAAGAGACCATCGAGAAGTTGAAAAGCTGATGGAGGCTTGCTGCCCAAAGAATCCCACAATTCAAGAGAACACCAGCAATGAACCAACGAACAGCCTATATGTAAGTGATTTAGCCAATGCTTATTTCAAGTGAGGTTGGGCAGATGCTTCAGACTGCGTATGAGAACCGGCCATGTACAACCAAACCACCGATTTGCCCTCCCTGTTTCATAACCATAACCAATCCAGAAAGATCACCTTTGGCCATTGATTGGTATTTTGAGTGCAAAAAGTGCAAACGAGATTCCTGGAGGACATCCAGAGGAAGCACCTGAGCAGTGTCCGTATTGCGGGTATGGTTCGCCGACAAGTCTGCCATGTCCGCATTACGGATTGGCGGTTATATAGGGATCAGAATATACTTAAAAACCATTCTCAGGATCAAAAATATACGTAAAGTTGTGAGTGTTGTGAAAAAATGCATTGTTCGGCTCTTCATATTATTGTTCTTAATATACATAGCATCTTCTTTTATAACAATCTACGTATACAATATTAAGTACTTATTTGGCACAGATATTATAAACACCCGCGAATACATAGAACGAGAGTTTCGCGGACCGTTGGCGAAAGTTCCCCAGGGTTGGAGCAAGAGCACTTTAGACCCCAATTGTCTAATTGCCTATTTCCCGGAGTTAAAGAGCAAGCCGGACTATAAACTTGTTTCCTATCAATTTATGGAGGGTTCGAACGGCAACGGATTTGTCTGGGCTGTTCCAGATGACGCAGTTTTTCCAGAACCAGACCATTGTGAAACAGTGGACGGCATCAGCTTTTTACGGTTTTTGAAAGTTCCCAAACCCCCGGGGGCTCTGGATAACGTGATGGCTTGTATTGAAGGAGACGGATCACCGTCATCCTATCTTTCAGCTTCGCTTTTCGGCCGGGAAGTAAAAGAATTCGGCGCTGCCTGGCATGGCTTGAGGTGGGACACCCATACCATCCTGTTCAGTGCGGTTTTTAAGGTGTGGAAATATGCAGCCGTAATAATGGTTACCTACAGCGGGCTTTCCCCGGAAGGATTGTACTGCTATGTCGATACCTATAAAGGAAGCTATGTTTTTAATACGGGAGAAATTGTACTTTGGCAGGGCACTGGTGGATACAATTTTTAGTTATGATCCCTGGAATAAGGCACAGAATCATGAGAGCTGCATAAATGTTAGAGGAAATAAAATTGGGCGGGTGTTTATTATGTGGTTGGACTGGCTCTGCGAAGGGTATGGCATCCAGGAAGCGGCCAAGAAAGGGGACCTTAGAAAGATAAAAAAGATGGTCGCTGAAGGAGCTTCTGACGATGAGCGTGATATGTGCGTTTAACTTAGTGTCTTTAAGGGAGGAGTTCATATGTACGGAGTGCGCGTCATTGCGGTGGGTGGTGGAGCGATCAAGGCTTTAAACTATGTGATTGAAAACTATACGTTCTCAAATGAAATAAAAGATCTTGAGTATTTTGCCATAGATACTGATGAGGATAACCTGGCCTCATCTCTGGCTCCAATCAAAATACATATTGTAGGCAATATTCTTCGAGCTGCCCACTCATCTCTAAATCGTATCAGTGGAGAAGACCAGGATTGGAGCAGTGATTTTGCTACCCTGGATAAGCAGTTGAACAATAAAACCTATCCGGATTATGTAGTGGTGCTTGCCGCCCTGGGGGGAGAAACCGGTTCATTATTAGCTCCCCTAGTGGCTGCCCTTAGTAAAAAATGCGGTCCCCTGATGCTCGGAATGGTCACCTTGCCTGGCGAGAATGAAGGACCGACGAGGCAGGGTAGGGCTGAAAAGGCAAAACATTTGTTAACTGGGCAAGTGGACAGCCTGCTTGAGATCTACTGCGACAGGATTGCTGCCCAGGAGGAGAGCAGTACGGTTAATACACATGGCGCAGGTTGTATATCTGTAGTAGCCCAGGCGTTAGAGGCCTATCTGGCACTTATTTTGGACATTGGAGTCATCAATGGCGTGCACATGTATGAACGGGTGGGTCACCGCGGACGATTGGCGACAGTTGGAATAGGAAAGGCGATTGGTGAGAATAAGTACCTGGGAGCGGTTGAAACCGCGATACTTAGCCCGATTTTAATTGCTCCATTACACCGCGCCAGGGACCTTGTTCTATACATCAGGGGAGATTCGGCCATTAACCTTGAAACCGTATCTGAAATGGCTGAATATGCCTGGACAACGTGCAGTGAAAACTCCAACTTTGAATTTAATTGTTTCTTTTGGGATAGAGACGAAGTTGTAGTAGTCTTGTTTGGTTTTGGTCTGGAAAGTACGGAATGAACAAGCTCTTTAATGGGTACTGCGGTTAGCTTCTTTTTCTCTCTGAGCCTGGAGGTAAACTAAGATGAAATAAAGATGACTTGTTCCTTGCCGGTCGCCAATTCCCTGGTTTTAATTACGAGGTGCCTATTTACGTCAACATCAAAGCGAACCTCAATTTGGGGAACTCCTTTGGGAGCAGGCGGGATTCCATCAAATGTAAATCTGCCTAATGAAGTATATGGCTCCTTAGTATGGTCTTCTCCTTGAAACACGTGAATGTTGAGCGAGGTCTGGTTATCGTAAGTTGCATTGCCTATATTCCGGACTGAAGGCTATTAAAGAGGGAAAATCCCGCCAACTAGATATTCGATTCCCACCGAAAGCAACCTTCCTCAAGGAGAGTGTTTTCAAAACCAGGGCCAGGGGGGATTTGTCTTCGGCAAGGATGATAAGTTAAGATGGATAATCGATTAGCATAATTTTTATTAATATTGCGTTGCAGGAATTGGCATTTGGCATAATGAATGAATTATATCATAGCTTTATCAAAACAATATATTGATCCAGGGACGCTGAAGGTGAGGAATAAAATATGGAAGGCCAATTGCTGAAGAATCGATACAAGGGATGTCTGTTCGGCCTGGCAGTGGGTGATGCTCTGGGGGCTCCGGTCGAGTTTTTGAGTTTACAGGAGATAAAGCGCACCTATGGAGCGGCCGGAATAGGTAAGTTTGAGCCCTGGAGCGGTTTCCCGGCCGGCAGCTATACCGATGATACGCAGCTCTCTCTGGCCACGGCTATTGGCTGCATACGCGCCTGGACCCGGGGGATGGAAAGGGGCATCTGGCACCCGGCTTCCCTGGTTTATTCGGCTTATATGGAATGGCTGGATACCCAGTCGGTACCGCAGCAGTACCGGGCTCCGGGCAGCACCTGCCTCGATGCCCTGCGCAGCGGTAAGGTAGGAACCGTAGCCGAGCGAATCAATAACAGTAAAGGCTGCGGTGGGGTCATGAGGACTGCGCCAGCCGGCCTTGTTTTTAATCCCGGGGACGCCTTCAGAGAGGGGGCCGCATTTGCGGCTATAACCCATGGGCATACTTCGGGTTTTTTACCGGCCGGTTTCCTTGCGGAGATGATAGCCCACCTGATTCGAGGAAAAAGTCTGGCTCAGGCCATAGACCTGAGCTTTTTACCCCTGCAGGAATATGAAGGGAGCCATGAAACCATAAACTGTCTCAATACGGCTTTGCGGTTGGCCGAGAGCAGCCTGCCGGTTGAGCAATGTATAGAAAAAATAGGCGAAGGATGGGTAGGTGAAGAGGCCCTGGCTATCGCCGTTTATTGTGCGCTAAAATTTGACAGCGATTGGCTTGGCGGTACCCTGGCAGCTGTAAACCATTCCGGGGACAGCGATTCCACCGGGACTATAACCGGTGCCATACTGGGCACTTTGCTGGGTTTTCAGGCTATTCCCGGACAGCTCACCGCCCAGGTGGAAAACGCCAGTTGCATAGAGAACCTGGCCCTGCAAATGTGGGAAATGTTCGGTTCAGCTGTTCTTTAGCGAGCCAGAAGCCCGGCCAGAAGGAGAAGAGCCATAGCCGCTATCTGTTTTAGGGTTGGCATCTGGTGTACAAAGAACATGGCCCCCAGTGACTGAGTAATAATAGCGGTTCCCAAAGTTATAACGAATATCAAAAACAAGCTGATGTTGTTCTGATAGGCAAAAAACCAGCCCAGGATAGTGAGAAAATTGGCTGCCACTATGACCAGGGCAAAACGAAGGTTCATTGAAACGAAGCCTGACCAGGAACCAGCCGAGGTGAGATAGACGTTGGTCATATTTACGGCTATTTGACCGATTAAAATAGGCGCAAAGATCTTTAAATATACCGGCATGAACCGCCCTCCCCGATTAATACTATTCCAATCCCGCCGCCACTGACACCTCATCCAATATAACATTTTGCCCCGGGGCTATGGAAATGTTTTAAAAGTTCAAACCAGCGGCGGATTATATTGGCTCGTTTGTTTCAAGCAGGTCCTCCTATCGAGATATGTAAAGGCGGCGTTTTAAATGGGATAGGAATCGTAATACTTAAAATAGAATATTAGAGAGAAAGTATAGCAGGGGGGATGTTATGTGGAAAAGGTGGCAGTAAGACAACTGGTGCGCTTAAGCCAGGATTACGCCGGGCAATACATTGAAGTTAACGGATGGATAAGGAGCAACCGCGACCAGAAGTCTTTCGGATTCATAGCCTTGAATGACGGCACCCATTTCAGCACCATCCAGGTGGTTTATGATAGAGATTCTCTGGATAATTATGAGGATGTGGCCCGGTTCAGGGTGGGCTCGGCGGTAACGGTGAGGGGCTTGATGGTTTTGACCCCACAGGCCAAACAGCCCTTTGAAATAAAGGCCCGGGAGATTGTCCTGGAAGGTGACGCACCGGAGGACTATCCCATTCAACCCAAAAGGCACACCAGGGAATTCTTAAGGGAAGTGGCTCATTTGCGCCCGCGCACCAATCTTTTTGCCGCCGTATTCAGAGTACGCTCTCTCCTGGCCTATGCCATTCACCAGTTCTTTCAAGACCGCGGTTTTTTATATGTTCATACCCCGATAATAACGGCCAGCGATGCCGAGGGAGCCGGGGAAATGTTCCGGGTCAGCGTTCTGGACCCCCGCAACCCGCCTCTTTCAGATCATGGAGAGGTGGACTTTTCCCAGGACTTCTTTGGCAAAAAGACCAGCCTGACGGTAAGTGGGCAATTGGAAGCCGAAGTGTTTGCCCTGGCCTTTCGCGATGTCTATACCTTCGGTCCTACTTTTAGGGCGGAGAACTCCAACACCGCTCGCCACGCCGCTGAGTTCTGGATGATTGAGCCGGAAATCGCTTTTGCCGATCTCCAAGACGACATGCAGCTGGCTGAAGCGATGGTCAAGTATGTAATTGGATACATTTTGGAAAGAGCCCCTGAGGAGTTGGAGTTCTGCAACGCGTTTGTAGACAAGGGTCTCCTTCAGAGACTTCAGGATCTGGTTCAGGCCAAATTTGCCGCCATAACCTATACCCGGGCGATCGAAATTCTCCAGGCGGCTGAACAAAAATTTGATTATCCGGTAGCCTGGGGTAGTGATTTGCAGACTGAACACGAACGGTATCTGACCGAAAAGGTCTTTCAGAAGCCGGTGTTTGTTACCGATTATCCGCGGAATATAAAGGCCTTTTATATGAGGCAAAACGATGACGGTAAAACCGTTGCTGCTATGGACCTGCTGGTGCCCGGAGTGGGTGAACTGATAGGTGGCAGCCAGAGGGAAGAAAGGGCCGAAGTCCTTGAGGGGCGCATTCACGAACTGGGCATGGAAGATGAGGGGTTGTGGTGGTACCTGCAGCTGCGGAAATACGGCGGAGTCAAGCACGCCGGGTTTGGCCTGGGATTTGAAAGGCTGGTTATGTACGCAACCGGGGTCACCAATATAAGGGATGTCATACCCTTTCCCCGCACTGTGAATTCCTGCGATTTCTAAAAAGTGAAATTCTAAAGCCTCCGGCAGGATTAGCTGCAGGAGGCTTTTTGTTTGCTGAAGGCTTTAGACCGTGGCCACCAGGATGCCCAGGCGCTCCTGCGCCCCTGCCAGGCTCTGCCCGTCGTTTAAAACCGGGGCAAATATATCACCGTATTGGTGCAAACGGGGAAGGATGGTTTTTATAGTGAATTGGGAAGGTTCAATGCTGTCTATTTCCTCCCAGTGCAGGGGGCAGGAAACCGGGGCTCTCGGCCTGGGGCGCACGCTGTAGGGGGCGCACAGGGTCTGGCCGCGGGCATTTTGCAGGTAATCGACATAGATCAGAGAACCGCGTTTATTAACTTTCCTTTCGATAGTGGCCAGTTCCGGGATCAGATGGCAAACGGTGGCGGCCACCGGTTGGGCGAAATCACGGATTTGCTTGTAATCGTACTGGTTTTGAACCGGAATGTATATATGAAGACCTTCCGCTCCGGAAGTTTTAATATAGGAACGCAGCTTAAGCTCATCCAATACATGCTTAACCGTCCAGGCCACTTTCGCCACCTGTTTAAAGGTGTTGCCGGGAGAGGGATCCAGATCAATAACTACAAAATCAGGGTAGTCGGGTGTCGCCGTCCGGGACAGCCAGGGATGCATTTCCAGGGCGGCCTGATTGGCCAGCCAGACCAGATCAGCCACACCTGAAGCGAGTATAAAGTGGATATCCCTATCGCTTTCCTGGCTATGGTAGGTAAAGGTATTCATCCAATCGGGCAGGTGGGCGGGGGCGTTCTTCTGGTAGAAACCTTTACTGTCAATGCCGTCCGGATAACGGGTCCAAACCAGGGGGCGTTCCTGGAGGTGGGGAACCAGGTAGGGGGCGGCTTCCGAATAATAGTGGATCAGGTCAACCTTTTTATAGCCTTCTTGCGGCCAAAATACTTTATCTATATGGGAAAGGGGTATTATATGGCCGTTTACTTCTACATTGGAAACTTCTTTAGGCACTGATAAAACCGCCTTTCATATCCGAATATAAAGCCCACCGGCCAGATGCCCCGCTGATGGTCTGTGCAGCAGGCCCGGAAATAAGGAGACGCATTGTAGATACTATTACCTTTGCCCATCAAAGTTAATTTATTCGTTACCCTGCCTAAAGCGTAAATCAGTTTGGGAAAGACTTCAATATTAACTGTTTTGCGCTCAGGTATTGTATTATATTTACAGTATTAAAAAAAGGATGGATGTTTTTATATGATTAAAAAGTCCGGTCTATTTATGTTATCGATATTAATGGTTTTAGTTTTGGCTTCCTGCGCCAAAACGGTTGATAAATCTGAAGTTGCCGGTTATGCAGATCCAACCGCGGAAAGGATGCTGTTGGCAGCCAATGGGGACGATTATGCCAGGTATATGGAAACCGCCAATGATACACTCAAAGTAGCCTTGCCAGAAGCTAAATGCAATGAAACCAACAAACTGATCCGGGACAAAATAGGCACCTATGTGCCGGGCTCCAAACAGATTAAAAGTGCCGTCCGGGCCACTCAGAACGGCCAGAAATATGTATCGGTACAGTATACGGCCAAGTATACCAACGAACCGGAAGAGGTTTCGGTTCTGATAAGCTTTGAAGACAATGAAACCCATAAAGTAGCGGGAATATTTTTGAGCTCCCCCAAATTGAGAAAATAGAATTATTTACAGTCAGAGGCTGTAATATTGAAAAGGAATGCCGATCTTTACAGCCTTTTTTTATTTAGGTTGTTCGGCAAAAAGGCTGCATGCCCGGGCTGGCTGGTCGGAAAAGCCCATAATTACCGGAGAGCGCAGCCGCAAATCTTCGCTCCATTCAGCAAATTCCACTAAAACGGTCAAGACCGGTCTGAGGTAGACCAGGTTGGGGGCGTTTAGACGTTCAGCAAAGGGTGATGTATCGGATTTAATTGCCGATAGCTCCCGGAACAGGGAGAGCTTTTGCTCCTCATTTAAGCCGGTGCTGGCCCGACCGATGTATACCAGGCGATCCTCCTGGTAAAGGCCCAGCAGCAATGATTTGACCCGTTTACCTTCCATGAGCAGGGCTCCAACCACTACTGTGGCCTGCCGCCGGTTTTTGTATTTAAACCAGGATTTATGGTGCTTACCCGCTACATACGGGCTGGATCCCAGTTTAGCCACAATTCCTTCCATTTCCTGTTCCTTAACCGCCTGGTAAAGTGATGCTCCCTGCTGAAAATCCTCGATTAGATGTATACCCTCCTGGGGATGGAAAATACTTTTAAGCATTTGTTTTCTCTCCAGAAGAGGGTAGTCGGTAAGCGGTCTGTCATTTAGATAGAGCAGGTCGAAGAGCATATAATCTACCGCCAGGTTTTTACAGTGCCGGTTTACGGATGCAGCGGTGCGGGAGTTGTCACGGCTCATTACCGCCGGAAAACTGGGCTTGCCATTTTTTAAAACCACCACTTCACCGTCTACAATTGCGTTTTGGGCTTTAAGACAGTGGACGGCCTGCTGCAGTTCGGTGTACTGTAGGGTCCGCTCGTGCAGGCGTTTGTTCCAAAGCCGTACCCGGCTTTTTTCCAAATGGCACAGGATACGGACCCCGTCCCACTTGACCTGATATATGAATCCAGGTTCTTCGTGCAGGTCGTGAGCCAGAACCGGTTCCATAACGGCGATGGGTTGATTCAAGCCTATCACCATGATCAGGTACCGGTTTTGGCCGGGGCCTTTTTACGGGTGCGCTTTTCCGGCCTGCGGTCTTTTTCCGCCAGCTGGATGCTGGCTTTTAAGGCCTCCATCAGATCAACCACTTTGCCCGGTTGGGCGCTTGGTTGGGGAGATACTATTTCCTGACCGGCAATTTTGGCTTCTATCATCTCCCACAGGGCCTGCCGATGCTGATTGCTGTATTTGCTGGGATCAAAATCGGTGGAGAGGTTGTCAACCAGGCTTACCGCCATCTTGATTTCGTTCTCGTGAAGTCGGGAGGTTTCCAGCCCACTGCTCAATGATTGGGGGGAGCGTATTTCGTCGGGAAAGAAGAGGGTTTCCATCAACAGGTAGCGGTCTTTAACCCTCAGAGCGGCCAGGGATTGTTTGCTGCGGATAACCACCCTGGCCAGGGCCACTTTGGAGGTCTGCTGCATGGCTTCAATTAAGAGTGCGTAGGCCTTTTCCCCACCCGTTGACGGTTCCAGGTAATAACTCTTATCGAAATAGATTGGATCCACCTGGGCCAGGTTTACAAAATCCAGGATGTCTATAGTCCTGGTGTTTTCCAGGGGGATTCGCTCCAGGTCCTCTTCGTTTATAACCACGTAGCTTCCTTTTTGATACTCATAACCGCGGACGATCTCTTCAGAGCTTATCTCCTTGTTGCAGGCGGGGCAGAATTTGTGGTATTCGATCGGAGTCATGCACTGCCGGTGCAAGTAGTTGAATTTTATGTCTTTCTTTTCAGTGGCAACATACATAGCAACCGGTATGTTGACCAGGCCAAAGCTGACCGCACCCTTCCACAATGTCCGCATAATCTTCAAACCTCCGCATATAAAATAGTTCCTTTATATATTCTGGCAGGTGCGCCGGTTAATCATGAGCAGTTGTCTCGTTTTAAGGGGTGGCAAATAATGACTGGGTTAGTACAACGTTCCGTATATTGTGTATATAAGTTGGAGCAGATTTTTTCGAAGTACAAGGCGGTCGCAGCTCCTTGCCATCCTGGCGCCGCTGCATTAGCCCGTCCATGGGCGTCAGGAATGAGTAATACTAGACGTATTGCGATTGGCGACAACGCAGTTATTCGGAAAAATCTGCCCGAATTATGTGCACGAATATAAGGAACGTTGTACTAGCTTAACCTGGTGGGCTTTTATATCTTTCAGTCTAAGCTTTGCTTGTGCTATAATAATAAATTGTTAAGGCTTATTCATTGAGGGAGGATTAACGATGGAAGAACTGATGAAACAGGTTAAGATGGAAAGTATTCGCACTTTTGTGTGGATTGCCATAGCCGCAGCGGTGTCTATAGGAATTCATTATTTATATCCGGCGATAATTAAGCTTTTCAAATAGAGTATCATTAATTGCATTAATAAGGGGAGGATTTGAGCCTATGCTTTCAAGTCCTTCCCTTTTATTTTTTATATAGAAAAATTACATTGACGCCAATACTTGACAAGGCTTAAACAGTATTTTATAATTTTAAAAAATACCCGAGGGGGGTATAACAAATAGATGGAGAAGGATAAAATGCAGGAAAATGTCCTGCTCAGACTGCGCCGCATCGAAGGGCAGGTAAGAGGAATACAAAGGATGATTGAGGAAGAAGCTAGTTGTGGCGATATACTGAACCAGGTGGCGGCCGTGAAATCAGCTATGGCCCAAGTGGGTTTGTTGATTTTTGAAACCCACGCCCGGGAGTGTATCTTGACTTCGATGAAACAGCAAGAACAAGGAGATAATTTAGAAGAGATCGTAACGCTAATGGGCAGATTGATGAAATAGGATAAATTGAGCAAGGAGGGATTACTTATGGCGGGAGTAAATGTGGTAGGTACTGACAATTGGGATGCGGAAGTTATAAAATCTGATATCCCGGTTATGGTTGATTTCTGGGCACCCTGGTGCGGGCCTTGCAAGATGGTGGGACCGGTGGTGGAATCCCTGGCCGCTGAAAACGAGGGCAAGATTAAAGTAGCCAAGGTCAATGTGGATGAAAATAAGGATTTGGCGATAAAATACGGAGTAAGGGGCATTCCCACCCTGGCCTTTTTCAAGGACGGTGCTGAAGTCAAGCGCATTGTCGGGGCTCAGGGTAAACCGCAGCTGCAGCAGCACATTGATGAGGTGCTTAAATAACCTAATAACTGCAACCCCATTTAAGCCATCCAGACCGTCCTTCATTAGGGGCGGTCTTTATTTATTATAAAACTATCAGAGCAGTCGACGGGAGTGAAGAGCAAGGCGCGAAACAGGCCTGCGATTGAAGCGTACAATAGTACGTTGATTGAGAAGGTTTGTTGAGCAACGCAGCTATTCGCTTCCGTCGGCTGCTCTGGGCGGTCTTTATTTATTAGGAGGGCGCTTGTTCGGCAGACTGTTCAAGAATTCCCGGACGGTCTTTTCATAACCCTGATCACCTGGGTGGTATACCTGCAGGTCCCGGTGTTCGTCGGGAAGGTACTGCTGCTTTATATAGCCGCTGTAGCTGTGGGGATATTTATAGCCCCGGCCTTTGCCCAGCAAGGAGCCTGCTTTGGAATGGGATGTGTCGGCCAGGTGGGCGGGCACCTGCAGCTTTTTGCTCTGCTTTACGGCAGCTGCTGCCTGGTCAATGGCCGTCACCACGCTGTTGCTCTTGGGCGCGGTAGCCAGGTAAATGGTCGCTTCACAGAGGGGAATGCGTGCTTCGGGCAGCCCGATCAGCTGTACGGCGGCGGCCGCCGAAGCGGCAATATTTAGGGCTTGAGGATCGGCCAGACCGATGTCTTCGGCCGCGTGCACCATCAGCCGGCGGGCGATGAATTTAGGATCTTCACCGCCTTCGATCATGGCCGCCAGCCAGAAGACCGCGGCGTCGGGGTCGGAGCCCCGAATGCTCTTGATAAAAGCGGAAATGGTGTCATAGTGGAAGTCGCCGGTCTTATCGTATTTTATGAGGGGGCGTCCGGTTACCTGGGCAATCAGGTCAGGGGTAATGTGCAGCGGTCCTTCTTGTTTAAATGAATTGATCGTGGTTTCCAGGATGTTTAAAGCCATGCGGGCGTCGCCCTTGGCATGACGGGCTATAAGGTCCAGGCTCTCTGGGTCCAGTATGATATCCTGTCCTCCCAGCCCCCGTTCTTCATCGTTTAAGGCCCGTTCAACGATAGCGGCAATAGCGTTTTCATCCAGGGTTTTTAATACATAGAGTTTCAGCCTGGACAACAGGGCGTTGTTTAGCTCGTACAAGGGATTCTCAGTGGTGGCGCCAATGAGAATGAGGGTGCCGTCCTCAACAAAGGGAAGCAGGACGTCTTGCTGGGATTTATTAAAGCGATGGATTTCATCGACAAACAGTATGCTCTTCTGCTGGTAGAATTTATAGCGGCTCTGGGCATCGGAAGCCATCTTGCGGAGGTCGTTGACGCCGCTGGTAACGGCTGCCAGCTCATCGAAATGGCTGTTGGTATGCCTGGCAATGAGCCTGGCCAGGCTGGTTTTACCGGTGCCCGGCGGCCCAAAAAGAACCATCGAAGTCAGCTGGTCTTTCTCAATAGCCCTTCTTAAAGCACCGCCTTTCCCGAGCAGGTGTTTTTGCCCCTCAATTTCATCCAGGCTGCGCGGGCGCATGCGAAAAGCCAGCGGTTGATAGGTCTTTTTAGTTGTGCTGTAATCCTGGTCAAACAGGTTCATACTAATTACCTCCGGGTGCTGGCGTGAGCCAGGGAACCTTTGTTGTTCTCTATATTATATCAATATCGGCGGATATTTCCTCCTTCCTTGCCAGCGGCCTTAAGCCCGTGCTATAGTTAGGAAAAATTGGGATCCTTACAATTATTATTTCGGTGAAAGCGAGCATATGGCATTGAAAATTGCGGTTTTGATGAGCGGAGGGGTGGACTCCACCGTCAGTGCTCTTTTGTTAAAGGAAGCCGGACACCGGATCCTGGGGTTGACCATGGTAGGCTGGGATGAGCAAGCCGCTCAACAGGCGGCCACTGCTGCCCTCGGCCTGGGAATCGAGCATCGGGTCGTGGATCTGCGCGGTGTTTTTCAGGAAAAGGTGGTGGACTATTTTTGCCGCTCCTACGAGAGGGGAGAAACCCCCAACCCCTGTGTTGAATGCAACCGCTGGGTTAAATTCGGAGCCCTGCTGGGCGCCGCCCGTCAAATGGGCTGTGACAAGGTGGCGACCGGCCACTATGCCCGGATTGAGGAAAGAAACGGCGGACGTTTCCTGCTTAAAAGGGGAATTGATCAGAATAAAGACCAGAGCTATTTCTTATATGCACTAACCCAGCAGCAACTGGCTCATATTATTTTTCCCCTGGGTGATCTGCTAAAAAATGAGGTTCGGGATGTAGCTCACAGACACGGAATGCCCGTAGCCGAGGAAAAGGAAAGCCAGGAGATATGTTTTGTATCTGATGACTATCGCGACTTTCTTGCTGATAAAATTGTCGCCCACCCGGGTGATATAGTAGACGGCTATGGCAAGGTGCTGGGAACCCACCGGGGTATTCCCTTTTATACTATTGGCCAGCGCAGGGGCCTGGGGATAGCCGGGGGACGCCCCCTGTACGTCACCGCCCTGGAGCTAAAAAGTAACCGGGTGGTTATGGGCGATAACCATGAACTGTTTTCGCAAAGCTTAGTGGCTGAAGAATGCAACTTCATAACCATCGATGCATTGGCGGGCTCTATGCCAGTGCAGGCTAAAATCCGCTATCGCGCTGCCCTGGCCGAGGCGGTAATCGCTCCGCAGGAGAGTCTGGTCAAAGTAGAATTCAAAGAAGCGCAGCGTGCCATTACCCCCGGCCAATCCGTAGTTTTCTACGACGGCGACTACGTAGTCGGCGGCGGCCGCATAATATAACAAGCCTGTAAATGATTTTGATTTGTTCAAATAAAAAGGGACATTGGAGGGACATTGG
The DNA here is from genome assembly GCA_040217815.1 of Syntrophomonadaceae bacterium. Lineage (GTDB taxonomy): Bacteria > Bacillota > Syntrophomonadia > Syntrophomonadales > Syntrophomonadaceae > UBA5314. The sequence continues at coordinate 60,688 of JBEHWI010000010.1, forward strand.
GGACGGAGCTTGTTGTCCCTCCCTCTGATTCTTCGGGTGGGACAACAAGCTCCGTCCCCAATGTCCCTTTTACATTCCCAAGAAATGTAACAAAGCCTCCGTCTCCCTGTTGCAAATAATGGCACCGGAATTCCGGTGCATTATTTTTTTGCGTCGGGAAATCTTAAAACTTAGGTAAGTTGTGTTAATGGGACGGTGAGGTATGAGGCTGCGGGATATGGAAAACATGCCCTTGTTTGACCGGGGACGGGCCCGGGTGATGGGCAGGGTTTTGCGGGGTGTGGTGGGGGATGACTTGGTGCTGTTCTATCTGGTGGTGGAATTAAGTGACGGCCAGACCGGCATGATTGAGCGCAGTGATTTTGAACTGGGCCCGGACGCGGTTATCGTGGGCCGTCCGGATATGATTAAATCCTATGCCCATGGGGAAGAATTATCAATATACCAGCTAAAGGTGGGGGACACGGTTTTTGATCAGGATGGCCGGGAATTGGGGGTATTAAGCGACTTTATCATATCCCCGGAACATAAACTGGTCGATGCGGTGGAAGTTTCAGCAGGCCTCATCGAAGATCTTATTGACGGACGACGGCAGATTCCGCTGGAGCATGTTGCCTGGAAGAGCACCACTTCGATGCTGGTTCAAGACCAAGGAGGAGATCCGATGTGATTATCAAGTGCCCCGTATGCAGAAGTTCCCAGGTAGGCCGGGTGGGCAGCGATCAGTTCTATTGCTGGAATTGCTTTGTCGAGTTTAACTTTAATAAAGGCCGGGTCAACCTTTATGAAGTCGCTGAGGATGGAAGCCTGCAGGCTATGGAACGCTCCCCGGAGCTGATTTAACCTGCCGGGAGGTGATTTTATGAGATATATACGTCCCATGTTTATCGGTATGATGCTGGGTTCAGTAGCCAGTATGCTGCTGTTATCCAAAGGCAATGGAACCCGGCAGGTAATGGCCAGGGTGAAGCGCACTATAAACCTGCTCAATTATGTCGGACAGGAGTTGGGTCTGCCCGGCAAAAGGCAGGGCTAAATGCAAAATAAGATCAACCGGCTATTTCGTTTAAGCCTGGTTTTGTTGGCCGCTGCCGCCCTGGTTTACCTTTTGTATAAGGTACGGGAAATCCTGCTCACATTCGGCATGGCCGCTTTGATTGCCTATGTCTGTTTTCGCCCGGTACTGGCCATTGAAAAAAAGGGTTTGAAACGGACCTGGGCAATTCTACTTTTTTATTCGATTTTTCTGGCCTTTCTTACCCTGGTTTTGTGGGTTACTATTCCCATAATGATAAAGGAAATCGGTGATCTGGCCCGGCTCCTTCCCCAGTATGCCCAGCAGGCCCAGCAATTGACCGGCGCCGTACAAAATTCTGCCATGCCGGCCCGGGTGGGGAGCTTGATAGGGGATAATATGGCTGCCATTGAAAATTCGGTTTATGACAGCCTGCGCAATTTTTTAAACAGTCTGGATGTATTTTTTAGCCGGGTTATTGCCATTGTCTTTTCACCCATTCTGGCTTTTTATATTATGAACGACTGGGAAAGGCTTAAGGATGGCTTTCTAGGCCTTTTTACCCCGGGCGGGCGGCGTGATGCGGTATTCCTTTTTCACAAGATAGATCTGGTTTTAATGGAGTTTATAAAGGGAAATCTGCTGGTCGCGGTCATAGTTGGGTGTGCGGTAGGAGTCACCGCCGCAATTTTAGGGGTCCGGCTTCCCCTGCTCATCGGTTTGGGTGCGGCCATTGCCGAATTAATACCTTTCTTTGGGGCTTTTTTGGGTGCCATACCGGCTTTGATTATCGCCTTTTCCCAGTCTCTCAAACTTGGTTTTTATGTGGCTCTGGCCATTTTATTTATTCAACAATTGGAAGGTAATATATTGACCCCGCGCATTGTTGGGGCAAGGTTGGGTATGCATCCCCTGTTGATGGTTTTTGCGCTGCTGGCCGGTGGGGAGCTTTTCGGGATTTGGGGGCTTCTGGCCGCAGTTCCGGTGGTTGCGGTCCTCAAGGTGATTGCTGTCTGGATGTTTGAGAAACTGATCAGTTCCAATCAGGAAAATATGGATAATAAGGATTTGTTGACAGAGCCTGATATATCCAGGAAAATAAATAACAAAGTGTAGAATGCGGGAAAGAGGAGGCTTCGTTGTGTGGACCAGCAGTAAGATCCGGAAGACCTTTTTAGACTACTTTGCTGAAAGAGGCCATACGGTGGTTGATAGTTCATCGTTAGTACCGGCTGAAGATCCGACCCTGTTGTTTACCAATGCCGGTATGAATCAATTTAAAGACATATTTCTCGGTTTGGAGAAGCGCAATTATGCACGCGCCACGACTTCCCAGAAATGTGTCAGGGCCGGGGGAAAACACAATGACCTGGATACGGTCGGCCGTACTGCCCGCCACCATACCTTCTTTGAAATGCTGGGTAATTTCTCCTTTGGAGATTATTTTAAAAGGGAAGCCATCGATTACGCATGGGATCTTTTAACCCGAGTGATCGGCATCCCCAAAGAATACCTGTGGATTACCATATATAAAGACGATGATGAAGCCAACCAGCTGTGGCAGGAAGTTGCCGGTGTGCCGGCTGAGCGCATCGTTCGTCTGGGCGAAAAGGACAACTTCTGGTCCATGGGGGACACCGGCCCCTGCGGCCCCTGCAGTGAAATTCACTACGACCGGGGCGAAGCCTTTGCCTGTGGTCCAAACTGCGGCCTGGGAAGTTGTGACTGCGACCGCTACCTGGAGATCTGGAACCTGGTGTTTATGCAGTTTAACCGCGATGAGAGCGGCACTATGACCCCGCTGCCCAGGCCCAGCATTGACACCGGCGCGGGTCTGGAAAGGCTTACTTCTATCCTGCAGAATGTCTCCAGTAATTTTGATACCGATCTGTTTAAACCGATCCTGGCTTTTGTTGAAGAAATTACCGGGAAAACTTATGATCCCGGTGAAGCAGGCTTCCCCTTCCGGGTTATTGCCGATCACAGCCGGGCCTGCACTTTCCTGATAAGCGACGGGATTCTTCCCAGCAACGAAGGGCGGGGCTATGTTTTGCGCCGCATTTTGCGCCGGGCGGTCCGTTTTGGCCGGGTTTTGGGATTGGAGGAACCCTTCCTTTACCGCCATGTTGATGTGGTAGTGGAACTCATGAAAGAAGCCTATCCAGATCTGGAAAGCAAACGCGATTTCGTGAAGGAAGTTATCCGCCTGGAAGAAGAACGCTTCTTTACCACCCTCAACGAAGGAATGAAAAAGGTTGATGAGATCATACGCCAGACCAAAGGCCGGGCCGAAAAAGTAGTAGCCGCCCGGGATGCCTTTGTTTTATATGATACCTATGGTTTTCCCCTTGACCTGACCGAGGATGCCGCTGAGGAAAAGGGCTTTCTGGTAGACAAAGACGGATTTAACAAAATGATGGAAGAACAGCGGGAGCGGGCTCGCCAGGCCAACAAGATGGAGGCCGCTTTCGGCCAGGAGCTTCAGATAACGGAACTCTTACAAAATACACCGGCCACTGTTTTCACTGGTTACGATAAGACCAGAGATGAGTCCGCCGTACTGGCTATAATCGATGACGGGGTGCTGGTGTCCAGTTCTACCGACCATCGTATCCTGGTCGTAACCAAAGAGACTCCCTTCTATGCAGAAAGCGGCGGACAGGTAGCTGACACCGGGATCATTCGCAGTAAATCGGGACTTTTGATGGTGGATGATGTACGCAAGGCAGGCTCCTGGTTCCTGCACCTGGGGCGTTTACAGGGGACCTTAAATCAGGGAGAACCGGTCAGCCTGGAAATAGACATGGAAAAACGCCTGGATACCGCCCGGCACCATACTGCCACTCATCTGCTGCACAAGGCGTTGAGGACGGTCCTGGGCGAACATGCTCAGCAGAAGGGTTCATTGGTTGATTCCCATCGCCTGCGTTTTGATTTTTCCCATCTGGCGGCTTTAGAAGATGAAGAACTGTCTGCCATTGAAAATCAGGTCAACAACGCCATATGGAACCATATGGATGTCAAAACCAGCGTTACCGATGTCAAGAAGGCCCGCGAAATGGGAGCCATGGCTCTGTTTGGAGAAAAGTACGGAGAACAAGTCAGGGTTGTCCAAGTAAGTGATTTCAGCCTGGAATTGTGCGGCGGCACCCATGTGCAAAACACCGGACAAATAGGGTTGTTTAGGATTCTGAGCGAGGGCAGTGTCGGTTCGGGCCTGCGACGTATCGAGGCCGTTGCCGGGCGCCAGGCCTTTGCCTATTTGACTCAGGTGGAAGGCGAACTGAAAAACGCTGCTGCTCTTTTGAAGACGGTCCCGCAGGATGTAAGACCCAGACTGGAGGCTTTAAACCGGGCCTACCGGGAAAAGGAAAAAGAGTTGGAAGCATTGAAAGCCCAAATATCCAGGGGCTCAATTGAAGAATTACCCTCCAAGGCCCAGAACATCAGTGGGGTGCCAGTTTTGATTGAAGCCCTGCCCAATCAGGATGCCGGCTCCCTGCGCGAGAACGCCGAGCATCTCAAGGACAAACTGGGGAAGTCGGTAGTTTTGCTGGCCTCGGAGAATCAGGGCAAAGTATTTTTTGTCTGTTTTGTAAATAAAGAACTGCTGCCACGGGGCCTGCACGCCGGTGACATAGTTGGAGCCGCGGCACGGGTTGCCGGAGGTGGCGGAGGAGGCCGGCCTGATATGGCTCAAGCAGGCGGCAAGGATCCTTCGAAAATACAGGAAGCCCTTGAAGCGGCCCGGTCCCTGGTCAATAAAAATTTGGCTTGACGAAGGAATTAAAGGAACTAATGGTGTAATATGGAATCGGGGAGGTGCGGTTTATGTCTCACGATGGAGAACACACTGTTCAGTTTAATCTGGAGAAAGATGGTGAAAACCGGGTTCGCAACATACTGCAAACCGTATACTCGGCTCTTGAGGAAAAGGGCTACAATCCGATCAACCAGTTGACTGGTTATATGATATCAGGTGATCCGGCCTACATAACCAGTCATAATGAAGCTCGCAACCTCATCTGCAAAGTGGATAGAGACGAGATATTAGAAATTTTAATCAAACACTACCTGCAAAAATAGGCAGGCAAAGTAATTCCGACAAGGAGCCGGGTAATGAGACTGATGGGCCTGGATGTAGGCGATCGACGTATCGGCATAGCATTGAGCGATCCGCTGGGCTTTACCGCCCAGGGGCACTCGACCCTGGAAAGAAAGAGCAATGACCAGGTACTTGAGACAATCGGCCTGCTTTGCGACGAATATGAAGTAGGGACCATCGTAGTCGGTCTGCCCTTGAATATGAATGGCAGCATCGGTCCCAGGGCTCAGCTGGTTGAGGAGTGGGCTGAACAACTGAGTGCGCGTTTAGGCCGGGAAATCGTCTTCTGGGATGAACGGCTGACCACCGTCAGCGCCCAGAGGACATTGTTGGAGGCTGATTTGTCGCGCAAGAAACGCAAAGGGCTGGTCGACAAGATAGCGGCAGTATATATTCTACAGGGTTTTTTGGATAGACAAAGTCAGAATAAAACGGTATTTGACAAGTCCCCGGGCTAATATTAGAATGGTAGTGTTTAGAAAGAGGTGAAAAGCGTGAGTAATGAAGAGATATTCGATGATGAACTGCCGATAATGGTCCTGGTGGACGAGGAGGGAGCCGAACACCACTTCGAACTCCTGGCCGAGCTGGAAATCGAAGACAGCACCTACAAAGTGCTTCTTCCATTACTGGAAGAGGGAGTAGAGATCGAAGAAGACGAGGTTGAGATATTTTTCTTCAAGGTTATGTTTGATGAAGAAGGCAATGAGTTCCTGGCCGATATTGAAGATGATGAAGAGTGGGAAATGGTTGCCGATGCCTGGAAGGAACTGGAGGAAACCGGCGACTTTTAATGAACATTTATAACCGATGACAGCTATTATTGGGGGCGGTCCTTTGTTTAAGCACAAGGGTATTGTCCCCGAATTTATTTTAGTGTGAACTAAACCGCTCGGACAAAAATCACACATCATCCCTAATATGCATTCATAGCTATTTAATAGTTGTACATGTTTAAACACGAATGATATATAATATATGGAGATTCGGTAGAATTTAAGGTTTTTGGGGGTAAAGATTTGAACCGCGATTCCTTGAAGTTATGGATTCCTGTTGCCATCCTGGCTGGATTACTTGTTGCGGCAGGCGCATCGGTCTTGCAGTGGTTTTATTCTTCGGAGCGATTTCTCCCCGGGGTCGAGATAGCCGGAGTTAAGGTGGAGGGCCTGACCCGCCAGGAGGCTGCCACCCAACTTCAAAAAAAAGCCGATGGTTTTGATAAAACCAGGGTGCATTTCTTTAAAGACGATTTCAGCTATAATACATACCTGTCACGTCTTTGTGCCGCTCCCGATGTTTCAAAAATAGTTGAGGACGCCTGGGCAGCCGAACAAAAGAGAGGCTTCTTTTCTAAACTTTCCAATCTCGGCGGCTCCACACCGGTTGTCTATAAGCCTGCTCTGCAGTACCAGGAACCGATAATTAAAAGCATGGTTGATGAATGGAACAGCCAGTTGGGCAATGCCAGTCAAGACGCGCGTATTGAGATTGACGCCAATAAAGGCATGACGATAATCCCGGAAAAGCCGGGAAGGGGAGTAAGGGCGGACCGAATTGTTAAGGAATTACCCCAGCAGTGGGCGGATTTTTCTTCGGAAATAGATATTACTCTGCCCATCGAAGAAACCGAACCCAACATCAAAGCCAGCGACCTTCAGGGTATGGGTGAGTTGTCCACCTACACCACCCAGTTCAAAACCTATGAGGTCAACCGGTCCAGCAACCTGCGGCTGGCCGCTGCATCGATAAACGGCCAGATGGTGGCTCCGGGCGCGGTGTTTTCTTTTAACGATACGGTGGGTGAGCGAACCGTAAAAAGTGGATACAGCGAAGCCAAAGTCATAGTTGGCGGTAAGTTTGAACCCGGACTGGGTGGTGGTGTATGCCAGGTGTCTTCAACACTTTATAATTCCGTCTTGTTGGCCGGTATGGAAATCGTAGAACGCCATAACCATAACCTGGCTATCACCTATGTGCCGATGGGATTAGATGCCACCGTGTCCTATGGAATTCAGGATTTCCAGTTTAAAAATACAACAACTTCGCCAATCTATTTAAGGGCGGTCACCAACGGTGGTGAACTTACCATCGCCACCTACGGCAATCTTAAGGACAAGGTCAATGTAAAACTTACTCATTATATTGACGGAACTATCGGGTATGGGGAAACCCGTGAAGTCAGCCCCGATCTGGCTCCAGGTGAAGAGCGGGTCGAAAGCGGCGGTGCGGTGGGATATAAATCACGGGCCTATCGTCAATTCCTGGACGGTAATGGCAATATTATTAAAGAAGAGCTTTTATCTGAAGATTATTACAGTCCGGTTAACCGCATTATCCTGGTGGGACCGAGTGACGGCGCTGCCCCCAATGCTCCGTCAACCCAGACACCCGGACCAAACAACAATTCCGGCGGGGGCGGCTCTTCCCCCAAACCGCAAAATAACACCCGCCCATAGCACATTTTTTAAACATGGCAAGAAGGTTCTCAAAAATGCGCCAACTTGATTTTAAAGCGAACAAGCCCCGGCGAGCCAGAAAGATTATCAGCGTCCTGGCCTGCTTAATAATTGTTGCTCTGACCCTGGTGCAAACCTGGAGGATACAATACGCGGCCGTGGCTCCCCAGGATAAAACCCAGGTTGATGTAGTAATTCCTGAAAAAAGCGGCGCCAGTCAAGTAGCTGTTCTCCTCAAACAGAATGGCTTGATTAGAAGTGAGCTGGTTTTTCGCTATTATTGCTCTCAAAACAATCTAGCCACGGTTTTAAAACCCGGTCATTATCGTTTTAACCGCAGCCAGACCCTGCCGGAAATCGCTCAGATGATCGCCCAGGGCAAAATAGTCAGCACCACGGTTACCGTACCGGAAGGATATACAGTGGAGCAGATAGGCCGCCTTTTGGTAGAGAAAAATCTGGTAACAGCCGCTGATTGGCAGGCTGCTCTCAAGGAGGATTACAATTTCAGCTTTCTGCCGGCCGTCGGGGGCAGGCGGCAGCAACGTCTGGAGGGTTTTCTGTTTCCGGACACCTACAACATTGAATTGGGGGCCCCAGCCCACCAGATTGTCAACCTGATGCTGGAACGGTTTCAAAAGGCATGGGAGCCCGAACTCGCCGCCCTGGCCCAGGAGCAGAAGCGTAGTCCCCTGGAGGTGGTCACTATTGCCTCCATAATCGAGAGGGAAGCCATGGTTGCCGAAGAGAGAGAGACCATATCTGGAGTGATCAAGAACCGCCTGGACAAAAAAATGGCTCTGCAGATGTGCTCCACGGTCTTATATGTCCTGAAGCAGGACAAACCGACCTTGAGTATAGCGGATACCAAAATTGACTCCTATTACAACACCTATAAATATACCGGCTTGCCGCCCGGCCCAATTGCCAGCCCGGGGATTGCTTCGCTTCAGGCGGCTTTACATCCGCAAAAGCATAATTATCTCTATTTTGTGGCCAAAGGCGACGGCACCCATCAGTTTTCCGTAACCAATGCCGAGCATCTGGCCGCTATTAAGAAATATCAGAAATAGGAGTTTTAATATTCGTTTTTTGTACAAGGCTCTTGTTAGTGGTCTGTAACATCTAAAAATTTGGTTACCACCGGCCAAATTTTCGCAGGGCTGCGTTGTCGTCAATCGCAATACGTCCAGTATTACTCTTTCCTGACGCCCAGTGACGGGCTAATGCAGCGGTGCCAGGATGCCATGGAGCAGCCCGCCTTCCCCTGCGAAAATTTTGCTCCGAGGATAACATAAACCTTTAGGTGTTACAGACCATTAGAGCCTTTTTGATTTTGAGCTTTGGAGGAAAAATAAATGAACATTCCGGAGCTGGTTATGCCCGGAGGGGACCTGGAGAAAGTGAAAGTCGCGGCTTTGTTTGGGGCTGATTCCGTTTACCTGGGCGGGCCCAATTTCAGCCTGCGCGCCTATGCCGGGAATCTGGATCGAGAAAGCATGAACGAGGCCGTATCTTTCTTACACCAGAGGGGTAATAAAGCATATATAACAGTAAATGTTATTGCCCAAAACAGCGATCTTTCCGCTCTACCCGCTTATTTGGAGGAACTGGCGGCGTTAAGGCCGGATTCCCTGATCATCTCCGATCTCGGGGTAATGCGCCTGGCCCGGCGCTACGCTCCAGATCTGCCCCTGACTATAAGCACCCAGGCTAATGTATGCAATTATGAAGCAGCCGCCGCATTCGCCGAGCTGGGAGCCAAAAGACTGGTCCTGGCCAGAGAACTCACCCTGGATGAAATCGAGGAAATTCGTCGTAAAATAGATATCGAATTGGAATTATTCGTACATGGTGCGATGTGCGTGGCCTTTTCCGGGCGCTGCCTCCTGTCCCATTACATGACCGGGCGCTCTGCCAACCAGGGAGCTTGCGCCCATCCCTGCCGGTACAGCTATGCCCTGCAGGAAGAAAAGCGCCTCGGGCAGTACTTCCCGATCCATGAGGACCAGAGGGGAACCTATATATTGAACTCCCGGGATCTATGCCTGCTTTGCTATATACCGCAGCTGATCGAGCTGGGCATCAACGCCTTCAAAGTTGAGGGCCGGATGAAAAGCCCCTTGTATTTAGCCAGCACTGCGGGCATTTACCGGCAGGCCGTTGATCAATATGCCGCGACCGGCAGGGGATTCGGCCAGAATGAGCTGGAATCCTGGCTGCGCGAGCTGGAACGTACGGCTACTAGGCCATTTACCACCGCTTTTATCGATCACGATCGGGAAATGCAGGATATTGACAAAAGTTCGATGGGTGAAAGAGCGGAATTTTGCGGCATTGTCAAAGGGTTCAATCCCCTCGGTTTTTTAGAAGTGGAACAGAGGGCCAACTTCGGACCGGGCGACCCGCTGGAGTTGTTGCTTCCAGGTGGCGAGGTAAAACCCTTGGCCTTATCCATTTTATACGACCGGGACATGGAACCGATAGACCGGGCCCGGCATGCCCGCCAGAGGGTTTATATTCCCAGTCCTGAGGCAGTTCCCGAATACTCTATCTTGAGAAGGATAGTCAACCAGAATGAGCAATGATATTTACGGCCGGGTTGAACCGGTAAACATCGACATGTTGAGTAAAATAATAGAAGCCTATGAACACCTGGGGATTGTTTCCACCCTTGACCGGCATCAAGGGCTGGTTGTAATTCGCTGCACCGAGGACACCCGCGAAGACATGCTGGGGATTCTGGATTCTCTTCCCTTTCCCATCAACCTGCTTGAGCCGCCTGCTTGATCAACACCGGCTGTTTTGCATAATATGTTTCTTCCCGCCCCACAATAATTGTTGGGGTGTTTTTATGCGTCGCCACCGCACATTTATATTGATGTTTTCTGTTTTGAGTGTCTACAGCCTTCTGGGTGTCTATCTTGCCTATTGCCAGATCATACGGGGTCCTCAATTGACTGCCCAGGCTGTGGATATGCGCAGCCAACGGATCGAGCTGCAGGAATGGGCCCGCGGTGAAATACTTGACCGCAACCTGTTCCCTTTAACCGGAAGCGAAAGCAGTCTGGCCATTTATTGTTTGACCAGCCGGTTAAAGCCGGACGGTGGCAGCGATGAATGCGGCAAATTAGCTTCAATATTAGCCCCTATTTTGGGGCGGAAGGAGGCCGAACTGGAACAGCAGCTGGCCCAGGCCCGTGAGCAAAACACCGGATGGGTAAGGCTGGCCCAAAATCTGGACGAGCAGCAGCAGGCTCGGATAAATTCATTGAACGACCCTGCCTTGATTACGGTTCCAATAAACAAGCGCTACCGAGATGATGGCTTTTGTGCTCATATTATCGGTTACCTGGGGGGCGGGGAAAATCCCGGCGGTGTATCCGGGATAGAGAAGGCCTATGACGAACTATTGCGCCGCGATCCACCCCAGGCCCAGCTGGTTGCCGTGCATGATGCCCGGGGAGCAGCCATTTCGGGATTGATGTACAAGATTCGCCGGGAGCAGCAGGACGAAAAATCGGCGGTCGTTTTGACTATCGACAGCGGGGTGCAGACCCTGGCCGAAGAGGCTATGAACCGGTGGGTAAAAAAGGGTGCGGTAGTGGTGATGGATATTCACAGCAAAGAAATACTGGCCATGGCTTCACGGCCGACCTTTGATCCGTATCGGGCGGTCGCCAACCGGGAGCCCGACTCACCGCTTATGAACCGGGCCTTAAGCCTTTATTATCCTGGCTCTCTTTTTAAAATACTGACCACCTGTGCTGCTCTAGAGGAAGGAATAACTGATACCGGAGAGGAGTTTACCTGTTCTGGCAAATACCTGATGCCGGACGGCTTTTCCTTCTCCTGCCTGCGCAAGGCCGGTCATGGCCGTCTGACCATGGCCCAGGCTTTTGCGGTTTCCTGCAATCCGGTTTTCATTGAACTGGGAAGCCGGTTGGGAAGAAATCGGCTGATTGATTACGTAGCAAAGATGCACCTGGCTGATGTCTCCATTACAGGGTATCCGGGCCAGACGGCCAGTGAAATAAATATTAACCCCGGGCTCCGGGCGCTGGCCAATGCCAGTCTGGGGCAGCAGGGCATCAGGTTGACTCCGGTGCAGCTATGTTCATTGCTCGCAACTATTGCCGATGACGGAAGCTGGTCGCCGCCCCGGCTTTTGAGCTGCACGGTGGATTCCCGGGGAGAAAAGCACTATCCGCAGGAAGCAACTCGAGAGCAGGTTATAAGCCCTCAGACGGCCAGGACGGTGCAGAGCCTGCTGGAAAAGGTGGTGAGGGAAGGGACCGGGAGCAGTGCAGCCTTTCCCGAAGCACAGGTTGCAGGCAAGACCGGGACCAGTCAAACTGGAGCGCTCAAAGAAAACGAACAGGAAATTCTGGACACCTGGTTCGGGGGCTATTTCCCGGCTCAAAACCCCCGCTGGGCGATTGTAGTGATGGTTGAAGAAGGCGAGTCTGGAGCCGTAAGTGCCGCTCCCGCATTCAAGGAAATTGCTCAGGGAATGGTTAACAGCCTGGGAACCCGGACCAATTAAAAATGAAAACGGGAGGGATATCTTCTAAACCAGGTTATTTATACAAGGGTAGTCATTTCCAAGTGGAAACAATAGTCAGCTATAATGACAGTACAACCCTTGATAACAAATAAACAAAGGGAGGTATTAAAATGAAGGTGGTATTCATTTTAATTGGACGGCGAGTGGAAGAAGCTGTGAAAGTACAGTCCGTACTCAGCGAATTCGGAGATATTATTAAGACTCGTCTGGGCATCAACCGGGAATTGAGCCAGGAAAACAACGCTTCCGGGTTTATATTTCTGGAGCTTTGCGGTGCGGAAAAACGCGGCGATGAGCTCTGTCAGGCCTTAAACAAAATCCCCGACGTAAAAGCCGAATGCCTGAAAATTGAACTTCCTGGATGCAGCTGCTAAAGCGCCTATAAATAACAAAAATGAGTCCGGGCCCGGGGCCCGGATTTTTTCAAAAATTGTTTGACTATTATTGACTAAAGAAAATGACGCGAATATAATAGACTTATCAGGTAGTAAAAACCTGGATACAGATCAAGCGAAGGTGCATTTCCCTTAAAAAGCGGCAGATGCCGGGTTTATGCGGCTAAATCGAATGATATTAGGAAAGCTAAATTAGTACTCTGTCAACCCTAATTCTATGTATTATCGTCGGTTAAATTTTCGCATGACTGCGTTGTCGTCAATCGTAATACGTCCAGTATTACTCATTTGACGCCCACTGACGGGCTAATGCGGCGACGTTCACGGATGAACTAGTGCGGCGATGGCAGGACGCCAGAGAGCCGCCGGTGCCAGGACGGCAAGGAGCCGCCCTCCGTCTTGTCCTGCAAGAATTTTCCTCAACGAGGAATTCACAGAATTAGGGTTGACAGAGTACACCGGGCGGCCTAAAGCCCGAGGGGTATGCAAAAGGAGGTAGTTAGAATGGCGAAAGCAGTAGGAATTGATTTGGGAACCACCAACTCGGTAATTGCAGTCATGGAAGGAGGCAGCCCCGCTGTCATAGCCAATGTGGAAGGGGCTCGCACTACTCCTTCGGTAGTCGCTTTTAAAGATAATGACGAACGCCTGGTCGGACAGGTGGCCAAGCGGCAGGGGGCTTTGAACCCGGAAAAGACCTTTTATTCTGCCAAACGCTTTATTGGCAGGCGCTACTCCGAAGTCGAGGGTGAGCGCAAACTGGTTCCCTACTCGGTAGTAGCGGGGCCCAGCGACGCGGTAAGGTTTAAGGTTAAAGAAAGACAGATAGCCCCGGAAGAGGTCTCGGCTCTGGTTTTAAAGAAACTGGCCGATGATGCTTCTCAATACCTGGGCGAAAAGGTTAAGGACGTCGTTATTACCGTCCCGGCCTATTTCAATGACGCCCAGCGTCAGGCCACCAAGGACGCCGGAAAAATTGCCGGTTTAAACGTGCTGCGGATAATCAACGAACCGACCGCGGCCGCCCTGGCTTATGGCCTCGATAAGAAGAACAACGAGACTATCCTGGTCTTCGACCTGGGTGGAGGAACCTTTGATGTTTCCATCCTGGAGGTGGGAGACGGAGTCTTTGAAGTGAAATCAACCAACGGCGACACCCATCTGGGTGGTGACAATTTTGATAAGGTAATCGTAGACTGGCTGGCTGGTGAATTCCAGAAGGACTATGGAATAGACCTGCGCAAAGACAAACAGGCCCTGCAGCGCCTGACGGAAGCGGCTGAGAAAGCCAAAGTCGAGCTTTCCAGCGTAATGGAGACCCAGGTGAGCCTGCCCTTTATAACTGCAGACGCCAGTGGGCCCAAGCACCTGGACATCAAACTGACCCGGGCCAAACTGGAAGACCTGATTCACGAGCTGGTGGAAAAATGCCGCCAACCGGTGCTAAACGCCCTGGCTGACGCCAAGCTCACCACCCGCGATCTGGATGAGATCATTCTGGTAGGAGGTTCAACCCGGCTGCCCCTGGTGCAAAAACTGGTTCGGGAATTAACCGGCAAAGAGCCCCACATGGGAGTTAATCCGGATGAAGTAGTGGCCGTGGGAGCCGCCATTCAGGCCGGGGTGCTGGCCGGTGAAGTTAAGGACGTTGTCTTGCTGGATGTCACCCCGCTCTCTTTGGGTGTGGAGACCATGGGTGGATTGATGACCCGTATAGTGGAGAGAAACACCACTATCCCGGTGCGGCGCAGTGAAGTATTCTCGACCGCCGACGACAACCAGCCGGCAGTAGATATCAATGTGCTCCAGGGAGAAAGGGATCTTGCCCGGGACAACCGTTCCATAGGCCATTTCAAGCTGGACGGCATAGCCCCGGCACCTAGGGGAATTCCGCAGGTTGAGGTTACCTTTGACATCGACGCCAATGGCATCTTGAAGGTGAGCGCCAAGGATAAGGGGACCGGTAAAGAGCAGACCGTAACCATCAGCGGCTCCTCCAACCTGGATCAAGGGGAAATCGACCGCATGCTGAATGATGCCAAACGCTATTCGGAAGAAGATAAGAAGCACCGCCAGGAAGTAGAGTTGTATAATGAAGCTGACAGCCTGTGCTACCAGGTGGAAAGACAGCTTAACACTACCGGAGAGCAGCTGGCTGTGCATGAGAAGGCACGCATTGAAAATCTGTTAAACGACCTGCGCACTGCTTTGAATGAGAAGAAGGATGCTGGCCAGGTAAGGTCTATAAAGGAAGAATTGGAGCAGGCCGCCCACGCCTTTGACAACCTGGCTGCCGGTCAGGCCGAATCCAAGAAAACGGCGGGCGGGGACAACGATGTAGTGGACGTAGACTATGATGAAGCTTAATAAATAAGCCCTCGCTTGGAGGTTGGTAAGATGGCAGTTCAATTTCAGGATTACTATGAAACCCTGGGTGTCAAACGGGATGCCGACGACAAGGCTATAAAAGCGGCTTATCGCAAGCTGGCTCGCAAGTGGCATCCCGACCTGCACCGGGGTAAAAAGCAAGAAGAAGCGGAAGAAAAATTTAAGAAGATCAACGAAGCTTACGAAGTGCTTAGCGATCCCGAAAAACGTAGCAAGTATGACCGCCTGGGAGCCAACTGGAGAGCCGGGGACAATTTTGACACGCCACCCGATATGGATGGCGTTCACTTTTATACCAGCGGCAACTTTAACCCCGAGGATCTGGGCGGGTTCAGTGATTTCTTCGCCACACTATTTGGTGGAGGCGGTGGGCGGTCGCCCTTTACCGGTAGGCAAGGTGGTTATGAGCCGTCCCAGCGCGGGCAGGACATCGAAAGCGGAATGGATCTCACTCTGGAAGAGCTTTTTCACGGGGGAACCAAGTCGCTGAGGCTTTCAACTTCAGCGCTTTGCCCGAGCTGCCAGGGCAGCGGCATAACCGGCCGCAGCATTTGCACCCGCTGCGGGGGCACCGGAGGCGTTCCCGAGCAGAAAACCCTGGAGGTAAAAATACCGGCCGGGATCGCTGAAGGGAGCCGCATCCGCCTAAAGGGTCAGGGGGGTGAAGGAATTGGGGGAGGCGCCAGGGGAGACCTGTATTTGAAGGTCCATGTGCTGCCCCATCCCACCTTCAGCCTGCAGAGTCAAGACCTGGAGACGGAGATCGTCATACGCCCAGAACAAGCGGTGCTGGGGGATAAGGTACCGGTTCCCACCCTGGAAAAAAACTTGATGGTAAATGTGCCCCCCGGCAGCCATAACGGGCAGCGGCTGCGTTTGAAGGGCTGGGGTATGCCGGCCCGAGACGGACAGAAAGGGGATCTCTACGCCCGTTTGAAGATTGATATACCCCGTGATCTGAGTGAAGAAGAAAAAGAGCTTTATAACCGGATTCAGGAAATAAGGAAAAGGTAGGGGTGTGCGGTTATGACTCTATACAGGATCTATTACCATAGTGTCGAAGAGAGGCTCCCCATATCCGAGCTGGACATTCACCCCGATATTCTACATGCCCTTAACGAATTGGGGATGCTTGAAATATCAGGGGGCACCATAGGTTCGGGAGACCTGCGGCGCCTCTACCAGATAATGCGCATAAAGAACTTCCTGGGAGTCAACCTCAACGGCGCGTCTATAATTGTCAATTTAATGGAGCGCATAGAGGAGCTCGAGGATGAGTTAGACAGAATTAAGAGAAAGAGGTGAAATAGATGGACCTGGAACGCTTTACCCAAAAATCGCGGCAGGCTCTGGTCGACGCCCAGCAGCGGGCGGCAGCGCGTCATCACCAGGAGATAACCGGTAAGCACCTGCTGGACGCCTTGCTGAACCAGGAGGGTGGCATAACGCCCAAGCTCCTCTTGCAGTCCGGAGTCAATCTGGCCACCTTTACCCAGGAATTGGAGCGCCTGTTAGATAGAATTCCGGCGGTGCACGGTTATGAAGGAGCGGCCTACACCAGTCAATCGCTGGCCCGGGTCTTAAACCGGTCGGAACAGGAGGCCCAAGACCTCAAAGACGACTATATAAGTGTCGAGCACCTGCTCCTGGCCCTGCTGGCTGAAGGTGAAAACGATCTGCGCAACCTGCTGGAGCGCTTTGGGCTTAACCGCGACACCCTGTTCAATTCACTGCGCAGCGTGCGAGGCTCGCAGAGGGTTACCAGCGACAACCCGGAAGACAGCTACGAGGCCCTGGAGCGCTACGGCCGCGACCTGACCAAACTGGCCTCAGAAGGAAAGCTAGACCCGGTTATCGGCCGGGATGAAGAAATCCGCCGGGTTATGGAAATCCTTTCCCGCCGCACAAAGAACAACCCGGTGCTGATCGGCGAACCGGGGGTGGGGAAGACGGCCATTGTTGAAGGATTGGCCCGCCGGATCGTGGCCCGCGATGTTCCTGAAGGACTCAAAGACAAGTTGATCATAGCCCTGGATATGGGCGCCCTGGTGGCCGGGGCTAAATACCGGGGCGAGTTTGAAGAGCGTCTCAAAGCGGTGCTCAAAGAAGTTGAAAAAGCCATGGGACGCATAATCCTGTTTATCGACGAGCTGCACACCGTGGTAGGGGCCGGGGCGGCCGAGGGCTCCATGGACGCCAGCAACCTTTTGAAACCGATGCTGGCTCGGGGTGAGCTGCGGGCTATCGGGGCTACCACCCTTGACGAGTACCGCAAACACATAGAAAAGGATGCCGCCCTGGAACGGCGCTTTCAACCGGTCATGGTAAATCCGCCCTCGATTGAGGACACTATTTCTATTTTGCGGGGCTTGAAGGAACGCTACGAAGTGCACCACGGGGTGCGCATTCAGGATGCGGCATTGGTGGCGGCTGCGGTTCTATCCGATCGCTATATATCGGACCGCTTTTTGCCCGACAAGGCTATCGATCTGATGGATGAAGCCGGAGCGCGCCTGAGGACCGAGATCGACAGTATGCCCACCGCTCTGGATGAAATCACCCGGCGCATAATGCAGCTGGAGATCGAGTCGGCCGCCCTGGAGAAAGAAAAGGATCCGGCTTCCAAAGAAAGGCACAACCAGATCCTACAGGAGCTGCAGGACCTGCAGTCCGAGGCGGACGTCATGAAGACCCAGTGGCAGTCCGAAAAGCAGGCCATTACCAGGCTGCGCCAGATAAAAAAGGAAATCGAAGACTGCCGCATGGAAATGGAGAAGGCCGAGCGGGATTATGACCTGAACAAAGCCGCCGAAATAAAATACGGCCGTTTGAACGAACTGGAACGTAAGTTTAAGGCTGAAGAGGAGCTCCTGGCCGGAAAACAGAAGCACAATATGATGCTCAAAGAGGAAGTTGACGAACAGGATATAGCGCGGGTAGTTTCCCGCTGGACCGGCATCCCCGTAAACCGCCTGATGGAAGGGGAACGGGAAAAACTGGCCCATATGGAAGAAATACTGCACCAGCGGGTGGTAGGGCAGTCGGAAGCAGTAAAAGCGGTCAGCGATGCCGTACTGCGCTCCCGCAGCGGTCTTAAAGACCCCAACCGTCCGGTGGGCAGCTTCATTTTCCTGGGGCCGACTGGAGTGGGCAAAACCGAACTTTCCCGGGCTCTGGCACAAACCTTGTTTGATGATGAACGCAACATAATACGCATTGATATGTCGGAATACATGGAGAAACACACCGTGGCCCGGCTGATCGGAGCTCCTCCCGGCTACGTCGGATATGAGGAAGGCGGTCAGCTTACCGAGGCGGTCCGCCGCAAACCATATGCTGTGGTACTTTTCGACGAAATCGAGAAGGCCCATTATGATGTATTCAACGTATTCCTGCAGATTCTGGACGACGGGCGCTTGACCGACGGTCAGGGCCGGGTGGTTGATTTTCGCAATACCATAATAATCATGACTTCCAACATCGGCAGCCATGAGATTCTGAATTTCCAGACCAGCGGCGGCGACTACGAAGGCATGAAAAACCGGGTGCTTAACCTTTTGCGCCAGAATTTTCGGCCCGAGTTCTTGAACCGGGTGGATGAGATAATCGTATTCCATGCCCTGGAGCCGGCCGAAATTGAAAAAATCGCCGCACTGCTTTTGGACAAATTGGCAGCCCGGTTCCACCAGACCACCCGGGGCCGGCTTGAATGGGACGACAAGGCCCTTTCCTATATAGCTGAAAAGGGCTACGATCCGTCCTATGGAGCACGCCCCTTGAAGCGGCTCATCCAGCAGGAGGTGGAGACCCTTTTATCCCGCAAAATAGTCAGCGGAGACGTAAAACCGGAAGACCGGGTGCTGATTACCGCAGATGAAAACGGTCTGCAAGTAAATGCCGTATAAAGAAAAACATCAAGGGAAATTGATGACATAAACAGCTTTAATCTAATTTGCGAACGAAGCGAGTTGTTACACTGACTTAAGATCAAAAAGCGGGGCGGATATACCAAAATCCGCCCCGTTCTATTACTTCAACAAAACTAAAAAGGGGACATTATAACTGGAAACCGCCAGTAGCTTCTGGCCTTTCCAACTTTAGATATACACGTATTGTCCATCCACAACCATATCATCATAGGTGGTTATGCCGTAGTATATAGGAACATTAGTAAATGTCAGGGTGTAGTCTATCGACTCACCAGGTTTTAAATTAAGCGGCAGGTCATAGAAAGTAGCGTCTACCGTCTCATAACTGTAGTCATCACGATAAAGGTATATTCTTACGGTGACGTAATTAACCTTGGTTATTTGGACATCCCCATCGTTGTAAAAAGTGGCCTGGGCTACGATTTTATCTCCGCCGTAATCAACAGAATTAACATATAGAGAAAGGTCATTGTTGCTTGCATCTTTAATGTCAATCCGGTTATTCTCGGCATCCCAATTGATGTCTTTACCCAGACTGGTAGCTATGAAACTAACTGGAACATAGGTTCGTGAATCAATAATCTGGGCAGGCACATCCAGGGAAACGGTTTGATCATTTACCCTGGCATTGGAATTATCAATTTGCAGCCATATTGGGCCTGATGTTATTACTCTATTTACCGGATCCCAGTTGACACTGCGCTGTAGAGCGTTAAAAATGGCGGCTATAGGAACCAGGGTGCGGCCGTTTATAATCATGGGCGGATTGGCTGTGTACAGTTGAACTCCATTGATATATATAGTAGGATAATTTGCTTCGGGCTCCGGTTCAGGTTGCGGTTGCGGTTGCGGCTTTGGCTGGGGCTTTGGCTTATCAATATGAAGCGTGCCTCCTATGGTCGCTGCAGCTTCAACTGGAAAAACAGCCATCCCCCATGTCAAACATATCAGGCAAACAATGGCGGCAAACTTTTTCATATGTCGATAGCCCTCCTTATAAATCTGTGCAATTGGATAGATTCTGCACCGGACCATCTTATTCCTTTTAGAAGAAAAGTTTACCTTCAGGAATGTTTAAAAATTGAGAAAGTCATTAAGAGGCGCTTCCCTCTTCTAAGCTGGCACCGGTAAACTGGCTGTTGTAGAGCTCCGCGAAGAAACCGCCCCTGTCAAGCAACTCCTGATGTGAACCCTGCTCGATTATGGCCCCGTGGTTCATTACCAGAATGAGGTCGGCATCGCGAATAGTCGAGAGGCGATGGGCTATTACAAAGCTGGTTCGACCTTCCATCAAACGGGCCATGGCCTTCTGGATCAAAACTTCGGTTCGGGTGTCCACGTTGCTGGTGGCTTCATCCAGTATTAAAATGGGCGGGTCGGCCAGAATAGCCCGGGCGATGGTCAAGAGCTGCTTCTGCCCCTGCGAAATATTGGATGCCTCTTCGTTTAACACCGTATCATAGCCTTCGGGCAGGGTCATGATAAAATGATGGGCATGAGCGGCTTTAGCCGCCTGCACGACTTCCTGGTCAGAGGCCCCTTCCCGGCCATAGGCGATATTGTCCCGAATGCTTCCATTAAACAGCCAGGTGTCCTGCAAAACCATACCGAACATGGTGCGCAGATCGGAACGCTTCATGTCTGTAATATCTACCCCGTCAACCGAAATCCTCCCGCCCTGGACCTCGTAGAAGCGCATGATCAAGTTAACCAGAGTGGTCTTGCCGGCGCCGGTGGGACCAACGATAGCAACGGTCTGGCCGGCTTGTACATTAATATTCAGATTATCCATCAGAGGCGAGTCATCCGTATAGCCAAAACTTACTTGCTCGAAGGCTACACGGCCACGGGGGAAGGGTATGACTACGGCATTCTCCTTCTCGGGAATCTGCTCCTCTTCATCCAGTATTTCAAATACTCGTTCGGCGGAGGCTACCGTGGATTGCAGCACATTGGCGATATTGGCGACCTGAATGATGGGCTGGGTGAACTGGCGCATGTATTGAATAAAGGCCTGAATATCACCGATCTCAATAACCTTGCGGGCCACCAGGATGCCTCCGACTACGCACACCAAAACATAACCGATGTTGTTTACGAAATTCAAAGCCGGAAATATCACCCCGGACATGAACTGAGCCTTCCACCCTACATGGTAAAGGCGGTCATTGATTTCTTTAAATTTTTCAACCGAATCGTTTTCACCGCCAAAAGCCTTGACGATCTTGTGTCCGGAATACATCTCCTCGACGTGCCCATTCAGTTCACCCAGGTACTTCTGCTGCTGGGCGAAATACTTTTGCGAATATTTGGTCACCAGCAGGGTTAGTACGACACTGGCGGGTAGAGTAAAAAAAGCGATCAAGGTCATAAGCGGGCTTATGGAAAGCATCATAATAAAAATGCCGACAACGGTTACCAATGAAGTGATCAGCTGGGTCAAACTCTGCTGCAAAGTGTTGGCGATATTGTCCATATCATTGGTAACCCTGCTCAAAATTTCGCCATGGGTGCGCTGGTCAAAATATTTCAAGGGAAGGCGGTCCAGTTTCTCCTTCACATCGTTGCGCATATTGTAGACGGTTTCCTGTGATACCGAGGACATTATATAAGCCATGACATAGCTAAACAGGGCGCTTAACAGGTAAAGCCCCACCATTAGCAGGAGGACCTTGCCGATATAATCAAAGTCAAATCCCGGGATGGGCTGGTGCCGGAGCTGGTTGATATAGGCTGCCGGCATTTTGGCTTTGATGGCATATTCCAACTGCATATAATAGGAATACTTGGCCAGGACCCCTTCGCCCAGCTTGGTTGTGGCCTTGCCCAGTATTTTAGGACCGACAATGGAGAACAGGGTGCTGGCCACAGCCAGAATAAACACGGCTATAAACCGGTATTTTTGCGGCTGCATGTATTGGACCAGACGGTTTATGGTTCCTTTAAAATCCTTGGCTTTTTCAACCGGTTGGCCCAGACCGCCGTGACCGCCAGGTCCGGGTCCCCTTCGCGGCTGGCTGGCCCGGGCTTTGCCGGGTTCATTCATACTCATCAGGCAATCTCCTCTTCCGATAGCTGAGAAAGGACTATTTCACGATACACCGAACAGCTTTCCAGCAGTTCGCGGTGGGTGCCGATTCCCACCACCCGGCCTTCATCAAGAACGATGATCCGGTTGGCATCCATGACCGTGCTGACCCTCTGGGCTACTATAATTACGGTTGAATGAGTAGTATCCTGTTTGAGGGCGGCTCGAAGCCGGGCATCGGTCTTAAAATCCAGGGCGGAAAAGCTGTCATCCAAAATGTAAATGCCGGGTTTCCTGACCAGGGCGCGGGCTATGGAAAGCCGTTGCTTTTGACCCCCGGAGAGGTTGGTTCCGCCTTGAGCCACCTGCGCATCGTAGCCGTCTTTCATGCTGCCGATAAAATCACCGGCCTGGGCAATCCGGGCCGCGTGCCTGACTTCTTCGTCGCTGGCGTCGCTCTTGCCGTAGCGGATGTTATCCGCGATGGTGCCGCTGAACAGCACCGGGGTCTGGGGCACAAACCCGATTTTTTCCCGGAGGTTCTGCTGCCGCATCTCCCTTACATCAACCCCATCAACCAGTACACTGCCCTGGTCGACGTCATAGAAGCGGGGAATCAAGTTAATAAGAGTGGATTTACCGGCGCCTGTGCCGCCAATTATGGCAGTCACCTCGCCCGGGTGGGCGGCGAAATTGATGTTGCTGATAGCGGGTTCTTCCGCGCCCGGATAGGAAAAAGTGACGTTTTTAAATTCCACATGTCCAGCTTCGGTATAATCGGTCCTAACCTCGGCCGGATCTACTATTTCGGCCTCGGTATCCAGGACCTCATTGATGCGAACCGCCGACGCTTCGGCCCGAGGCACCATCACAAACATAATGGTAACCATGATGATGGAGAACATGATCTGCATGGCATACTGCAGGAAGGCCATCATATCGCCGATCTGCATATTATTGGCGGCAATGCGCAGGCCTCCGAACCAGATGATGGCGATGCTGGTAAAGTTCATCAAGATTATCATTATGGGCTGCATCATGGCCATTATTTTATTGACTCTTATGGCATTATCGGTCAGATCGCGGTTGGCCGTTTGGAAGCGCCGGCTTTCACTGGCCAGACGATTGAAGGCCCTGATTACGCGAATTCCGGTCAGATTCTCCCTGAGGACCAGGTTCAGCTTATCCAGTTTGAGCTGCATGGCCTTGAACAACGGCACTATATTGCTGGCCACCCCCAGGATAAAAGCCAGCATAATGGGAAGCACCACCGCCAGTATGAGGGTGAGCTGGGGATCACGGGAATAGGCCATAATAATGCCACCGATGCACATTATGGGGGCGTTAACCATGAAGCGCAGACCAATCACCAAAAGAGTCTGCACCTGTACGATATCGTTGGTGGTCCGGGTTATCAGGGAGGCGGTTCCGATCTTGTCAAACTCATGCAGCGAATAGCTCTCAACATGAGAAAACACCTTGTTGCGGGTGTCCCGGCCAAATCCCATTCCGATAACCGATGACAGATAGCTTCCCACTATTGAACAGAGGCTGCTGGCCAGAGCCACGATGAGCATGTAGGCGCCGTATTTGGTGATGTAAGCGGTATCGCCCTTCATCATGCCGTTGTTCACTACCTCGGACATGAGGGTGGGCAGGTATAATTCGGCCAGAGATTGGGCGAACAGGAATAAAACCACCCCAATTAGGCTCCCGCTGTATGGTTTAAGACCGCGAAATAACCTGAGCATAGCTAAATCTCCATCTCCGCAATTTATAGCTTGACCGGTGTTTGGTCAGCCAGTATGGCAGTATTGGTAGTGGCAATCGCTTCGCCTTCATCAACACCGTTAAGGATCTGCACGCCCTGGCTGCTTTTTTGACCCGGGCTGACCGGGCGCTTGTAGGCAATGCCGTCTTTTATGATGAAAACGAAGTTCTGGCCGTTGTTCTGTATAAGTGCTGCGGTAGGGACGATAATGCCCTGCACTCTGGTTTTCAGTGAAGCGTGGGCGGCCAGACCGGCCATTAAACTATCGGGATTTTGAACCATAATTTCAACCGGGAAAACTTCACCGGTGCTTACCGCCACCGGGCCGATGGACGAAACGACCCCTTTAAGGCGGGTGCTCGGATACCCGTCAGCGGTTAACTCCAGTTCCTGCCCGGTTTTAAGTAAAGCCAGGTTTTCCTGGGTTACAGTAGTCTTGAATTTAAAGCTGGAAGTGTCCACAATGGATAGTACGGTTGTTCCGATTGAAAGCACCTCGCCGACGTCGATGTTCTGGCTGGCCAGAACTCCGTTTATTGGGCTCTCTACAGTTGTGTTTTCCAATTGAATGCTGTAGCTTTTCACACTGGCCATAGCGCTGTCGATATTGGCCTGGGCCTGTTCCAAAGCGGGGCCGGTAGCCGTATTGTACTGCGTCTGAGCAGTTTTCAATTTATCTTCTGCCTCCTCATACTGGCTTGGAGAAACGGCTCCCGATTCAAACAGACTCTTGGTACGATCAAAGGATCTCTGGGCAGCATCCAGATTAAGCCTGGCCAGCTCAGCCTGGTTCTGGGAGGTTGCTGCAGCGGCCCGGGCGTTTTCCAGAGTGGCCCGGGCTGACATCAACTGGCCGTTTATGGCTTCCGAGTCAAGGGTTATAAGAACATCGCCCTGCCTGACCGGGCTGCCTACAGTAAAACCAAGGCTCAACACCTGGGCTGATACTTTGCTTGATATGTCGACCGTCTGAACCGGCAGGAGGACTCCGCTTAATTCCAGATCTATTTCCATCTCCTGGTTCCGGGCGGGAACCGTGGTCACCGACACGGCCTGGTTAGATTTAGAGCATCCGCTTATTGCAACTGCTCCAACAACCAGCAGAATAATGAGCATGTAGCTTAAAACGCGCTTAGGCATAAGACGACCTCCCTCCTTACCTGACATGAATTTTGACAGTGGCGTTCATTCCCGGCAGCAAGACCAGTTTATCCGCATCTACCAGGGCGATCCGAACTGGAATCAACTGGGTGACCTTGGAATAGGTGCCGCTGGTGTTCAGGGAAGGCATGGTATTAAAAGCGGAATTGGTCGCCTGCCCGACGCTTTCCACAAAACCGGTAAAGCCCTGGCGGGGATAAGCGTCGATGTCAATATCCACCCGTTGCCCGGGCTTAATTCTGAAAATATCGGTTTCTTCGATATTGGCTTTGATATAGCAACGGGATGTGTCTGCGATCGTGGCAATCTCCATGCCCGGCGATATTACTTCGCCCTTGATCACATTGGACTTGACCACCTTGCCGTCGATGGGGGACTTGATATCGGCTTTGGCAATGATGGAATCAGCCGAATTGGCCATGGACTGCGGATTCATGGCCGAACTGCTGACCAGCGAGCCGACCTCTTGTTTCCCCAGAACCTGCCCGGCTTTGACGTAGTCGCCCTCCTTGACGTCCCAGCTCTTAAGTTTGCCGGTAATCTCAGGGGTTAAGGTTATCATGTCTGAAGTGACCTGAGCATCCTGGGTCGAAAAGTAGTTAAGGCTTTCATATATGTAGTAAGAAAGCCCGAGCAGCCCTGCGGCTATGACAACTGCTCCCAGGATCAGCAACACCTTTTTAATCTTCTCCATCCCCGTTCCCACCTTTTAAAATTAGGATTTTTCCTGGCAGCCTGGTCTGCCGCCATTGGCTTTCTCAAGTATTTTGAGAATTCGTGGAAGCATGTCCTCCAATTCGTCCAGTTCGGAATCCGGGATTTGACTCAGCTTCTCCCGGAAGTTATTTTTAAGCCCGGCCCCCATTTCTTTAAACATGCTGCGCCCTTTATCGCTCAACTCAATCCGGACCAGACGGCGGTCGTTTTCATCGGGCTTGCGGACCACCTGCCCGGCATCGACCATGCGGTCAACCAGCTGGGTCAACTGTTGTTTGGATACCATCAGTTCGGCCGCCAGTTCGCGCATGGTACAAGAACCCCGTTTGGCAATGAACGACAGAGCATGCATATGGATATGCCCAAAACGCATACGGGTAAAATGCTCGGCCGGCCGAAAGTAATAGGTGCGCATGTAACTCAACAGGCCCATGAAATCGTCCACAACTTTATTCAGATTGCTCATCCTAACACCTGCCAATTATTTATCATGCATCAATTATAAACCTGACCCCTCAAATAGTAAACAACAATTTACTATAAATAAATATTTACAATAAACATTAATTTACCAAAGCCGGATATTAGTTGCCAGGAATGGAAGGTTGACAAACTTGTTTGGAGGCTATATAATGATAAACTGTGGTCATCAGCCGAGACAACTAAAGGAAATGTAATGGAAACGTGGCATAACCTTGGGCGGTTATGCCTTTTGTTTTGCCTTAGCGAAAAGCCTAAGAAAAAAAGGAGAAATATTTTGAAGACTTTTGAAGAAATGAACATTGATCCCATAATACTTAAAGCAGTTAAGAGAATGGGATTTGAAGAAGCGACTCCCATACAGGAACAGACTATTCCCCTGGCCCTGGAAGGGCGGGATATGATTGGCCGGGCCCAGACCGGAACCGGAAAAACGGCTGCCTATGGAATCCCCCTGATCAATACAAGTACTCAGCAAAGCAGGCGGATTCAGGGACTGGTCATAACTCCGACCCGGGAACTGGCTATACAGGTATCAGAGGAGTTGAACCGGATCGGCCAGGATAAGCGCATCTGGGCCCTGCCCATTTACGGCGGTCAGGAGATGGAACGCCAGATTCGCGCGCTCAGGAAAGGCCCTCAGATCATCGTGGCCACTCCCGGGCGGCTAATGGACCACATGCGCCGTAGGAGCATTGCCTTTCCGGATCTGAAGGTACTGGTGCTGGATGAGGCGGATGAGATGCTGAATATGGGATTTAAAGAGGATATCGAAGCCATCCTGAAGGAGGTCCCCGGGGACCGGCAGACCCTGCTGTTTTCAGCTACTATGCCCCCTCATATTATGAATATAGCCCGGGAGTTTATGAAGAACCCGCAAACGGTTCATATCAGTCCTAAACAGATGACGGTGGCTATGATTGAGCAGCAGTATGTGGAACTGCCCGAAAGGCAGAAGTTGGATGTGTTGTGCCGCTTGCTGGATATCCAGGAGCCCACCCTGGGCATCGTCTTTGCCCGTACCAAACGGCGGGTTGATGAGATCGCCGAGGCTTTAAGCAGCCGCAATTACATGGCCGAGGGTCTGCACGGAGACCATTCCCAGAATACCCGCGATGCCATTATGCAAAAATTTAAAGCGGGACAGATCGAAATCCTGGTGGCCACCGATGTGGCCGCCCGGGGGCTGGATATCAACGGAGTAAGCCATGTCTATAATTTTGACATTCCCCAGGATTCGGAGAGCTATGTGCACCGCATTGGCCGCACCGGAAGAGCGGGCGGGGCGGGGCTGGCTACCAGCTTTGTGACATCCAGGGAAATGGGGCATCTGAAATATATCGAGCACATGATAAAACACAGGATAAATCGCATAGCCATCCCAACTATGGGCGAGGCGCTGGCCGGCCTGCAGCGCGGGGTGGTGGAAAACCTGCAAAGGATGGTTGAATTTGAGGACACCCGGCATTACAAGAGCCTGGCCGAAGGCCTCTTATCTGAATACGATTCAGTAACTCTCTTGTCGGCGGCCCTGAAGATGTTGACCAGAGAGCCGCAGAATGCTCCTTTCCAGGAGTTGACCGAAGCGCCTCCCATCAAGCTGCGCAGTCTGGAAAAGCCGGCTAGCAACCCCCGGGGCAAAACATGGAACCATAACGGCCGACCGCTGCAAAGAGCTGAAGGTGGACGGGGCCGCAGATATTAAATATCAGCATATTAACTTAGCCTCCCATTAGGGAGGCTTTTTTTGGATGAAAAAAGTTATAGGTTTTATCAAGAATTGCAGAACTTAAGTCTTTTTGCCCTTTTCCTGTTAAACTATAAGCAAGTTTTCCTGTCCAGGAAATGTATTATGCTTAAAGCAAAAATTGCTAATAGGGGAGGGGTATAGGTGAATGTTCATAAATTGGGCCAAACATGGAAAAAAGCGCTAATAGGGTTGGTGATGTTGGCGGTCCTGCTGGTGTCAATAGCTGGTTGCAGTTCAATCAATAGTTCATCTAAAGAATCGCAAACCGCCAGCGAGTTGGGAAAGGCCGGAAGTGCGGTTCCCCAGGCGGCCGATACCAGTTACGGCAGCAATGAAGCGAGCAAGGTCAAACAATCCAATGTTGCCGAGCGTAAGGTGAGCGACAACTGGAAATTCAAGATAGAGGTACAGGACAGCCGGCAGGCCAATTCCGCCATAAACCAGGAAGTTGAAAGGCTGCAGGGATATCTGGCCAACAGCAGCATTATGGTGCAGGAGGACCGGATCCAGGCCAGCCTGACCCTGAAGGTGCCCGCCAACAAAGCTCCGGAAATGATAAGCTTTCTGGAGAAAAGCGGTAAGGTTTTGGAGCAGAGCAAGGCCTCAACCGACGTAAGCGACGAATATTATGATACCGATGCCCGTTTGAAGGTCATGGTCAAGGAAGAAGAACGCCTGCTGAACCTGCTGGAAACCAGGGCCGCTACCATCCAGGATCTGCTGGCCGTGGAAAAGGAAATCGCCCGGGTAAGAGGGGAGCGGGAAGCCCTGCAGGCCCGCATGAACCGACTGAACAATATGGTGGACTATACGACCTTCGCGGTTAGCCTGGAAGAAAATAAGGCCGCCCTGCAAGCCCCCAAAGGAACCCTGGGCAAAGCCGGGCAGGGCTTTGTAAGCAGCCTCAACCAGCTTGTAAAATTGTTAAACGGCCTGTTTATCGTCCTTATTACCATACTGCCTTTCCTGATCGTGCTGCTAATAATAGCCTATCCCATCAACAAATTGATCTCCCGGCGCCGGAGCAGGAAAAAAGCCCCGAAGGCCGGAAACGGACCAGATATAAAACTGTCTCCCGATATTACGGTAGCGGTTCCTGAAAAGGCAGCCGAGCCCGAAGCAAGAGAAGAGGGAAGACCGGAATAAAATAGAAATAGAACGAAAAACCAGAGCCGGAAAATGTAACCGACTCTGGTTTTTCTTAAGAAACCTCACCTTTTAACACCATCAGATAATATCGAAAAAACACTTCAATTTCTTAAGGACTTTGTAATTTAGCCTAACCAGCTTTATATATAACAGGACAAGCCTCCATCGACCATAACCACATTTCCCGTCATCCATTTGGAATCATCACCAGCAAAGAAGAGGATGCTGCCGGTCATATCTTCCGGATAGGCGACCCGCTTTAGGGGAAACATCCGGGTTAGTTTGTGCATTTTGCCGCCTTTTTCGAGGCGATCCAGTTCGTCCTGCATCATTGGAGTAGCGATGTGGGAGGGGCACAGGCAGTTGACCCGGATGGCCGGGCCCAGGGCATGGGCCAGGGCGCGGGTCAGGTTGACAACCCCGCCTTTCATGGCGCAGTAGGCGGTGGCATCAGCGTTCCCCCGGACCCCCAGGATCGAGGAAATATTTATTATACTCCCGCCTCCGTTTTCCGTCATCAAGGGCTGCATGACCTGGGTGGTTTCAAAGACGCTGCGCAGGTCAATACGGTAGATGTAATCGAAGTCTTCCATAGTGGTCTGGGCAAAGGATTTAAACATGGCCGAGCCCGCGTTGTTGACCAGGATGTCCAGCCGGCCCCATTCGTTGCGGATAAGCACCCGTGACTTTTCCAGATCGGCGCGTACGGTCACGTCGCCGGGACAGGCTATAGCCGATCCCCCGTTTATTTTGATCTCTTCAACCGTTTCTTCCAAGGGGTCGGGACGCCGGCCCATTACGATAACCCTGGCACCTTCGGCCGCCAAGGCCACAGCTGCTGCTCGACCGATGCCGGTGCCTCCCCCGGTAATCAAGGCTACTTTTCCGTCCAGCTTCATGCGATTCATCCCCCTTTTACCCGCTATTTATTCTTGTTTGATTCTAAAAACTGAGTCATTCTCCTGGTCATATCTTCACTCCCGACAAAGTTGCGGAAGGTCCAGATCTGAGTGCGAATAGCCGCTTCAACCTCCATACCCGGCACCCGGTTGGTCTGTTCTTTGTTGGCCTGCAATGCGGTTCGGTCGAATTGGGCGATACCGTGGGCGATCTTTTTGGCTTCTTCTAAATAGCTGGCGCGGGGAAAGACGTAGTTGGCCAGGCCCATCTCTTTGGCCTCCTGGGCGCCGTAGATTCTGCCGGTCATGGTAACTTCTTTGGCCCGGCCCAGCCCGATGATCTTCCATAACGGATCGCTTAAGGGAGTGAGGGCCCATACGATTTCCGGCTGCCCCACCCGGACACTGTCAGAAAATACCCTAAAATCGGCCATTACCATGAGATCGAAACCGGCCGCCAGGGCCGGCCCGGTGACCGCGGCAATGACCGGCATGGGAAAGCGCAGAATGCGAAGAAAGGAGTCCTGGCAGGCTTTGATAATCTCGGCCTTGTCAGTATGCATCACCGTGTCCATGTCAAATCCCGCGCAAAAGGCCCTTTCCCCCCCGGTAAGAACCACTGCGTTTATTTCCTCGTCTTTTTCCATCCTGGCGAAGACGTCTCCTATTTCCGCCATCAAAGGCAGATTGAGGGCGTTGAAGTTCTGCGGCAGGTTGAGGGTTACTACAGCGATAGGGCCTTCTTTTTCATATTTAATATACTGGTAATTCACTTGATAAGCCCCCTTATATCCATCTTAATTGGTAGTATTCGGCAAATGGGACTGGTATTCCTTTAGCCCGATATGTGAGCTTATTCACCAGGCCGGGTTGGATTTTCCAATAAATTAAAATAAAATTTTATCACATTTTGTTGTCCTGCCTCATATAGTGTAGAGCGCTTAATCTCTACGGGGGTGGGAACTTGACTATTTTGGCATGGCTGCTGGCAGGTGCAGCCCTTCTCAAAGGCACTCTGGTGTTGCTGGGCTATCTTAACCATCAAATCTTTCCCCAGCCCTTGGACGAGGAGTCCGAAAAGCAGTGGTTGGACCGGATGGAGAAGGGGAGTGATGAAGCCCGCAACAAGCTGATCGAACACAACCTGCGGTTAGTGGCCCATGTAGTACGGAAATACGAGAGCAGCGGCGAGGACATGGAGGATCTTATATCCATAGGAACCATTGGCCTTATCAAGGCTATTCGGACCTTCAAAAACGAGCGGGGGGTGAGGCTGGCTACCTACGCGGCGCGATGTATCGAAAACGAGGTTTTAATGCACCTGCGCAACATTAAAAAGATGCGCCAGGAAGTGTATATGTATGACCCTATCGGCTATGACAAGGAAGGCAACGAAATATCACTTATTGACATACTAACCACCGACAACGAGATAGTGGATATCGTGGAAATGAAGATGCAGGATGAAAAAATGCGAAGTAAGATCGGCCTGCTCAGCCGCCGTGAACGCCAGGTTATCGAAATGCGCTACGGCCTGTTCAACGGCCTCAAGGAAACCCAGCGGGAGATAGCAAGAAAACTGGGCATCTCCCGCTCTTATGTCTCCAGAATAGAGAAACGGGCTCTTAAAAAGCTCATTAAAGAGATCGGGGTGGAGGCCCAGGTTTAATTCATCTCGTTTCATTTATAATACCGGGTCTCCCCCCGTTTAATCTTCCCCGGGAATCGGCATCTGCAGTCTCTTATCGGGCTGAAGGCCCAGATCCTCCTGAAAGCGCCTGATGAATCCGGTGAGCAGCTTGACTGCCCGTGCTCTTTGATTGAGGGCCAAATAGAGATTTAGTAGATTCAAACAGGCTTCTTCATGATAGGGATCCAGGGCCAGAAGCCTGAGCAGCAGGACTTCCGCTTTAGCTGTTTCTTTTTCCCGTAAATAGATTTGGGCAAGATTCATGGCCGCACTTAAATATAAGGACTTCAATTCTTCGCGCTCTACAAAGGTCCAATTCTCAAGCTGGTCGCCTTCCAGGAAGTTCCCCTGATACAGACGCACCGCCTCTTCCAACAGGGCTCTTTTTTCGTCCCAGGCAGCTTGGAAAGAAAGCCGGTTGATTTTGTCCGTACAGGCCATGAAGGCATCCACATCTACATGCAGATGGGTTCCGAGGCATAATTCCAGGCTGTCCCTGTTTTCATCAAAGAGCATATCGTTGCCGCGGGCCGTCATCCCATATTTTTTCAGCACTTTTTTCAACTCATACAAAGCTGTTGCCAAAGACGTGGAAGCCTGCTTTTTCTTCGCATCCGGCCAGAAAACCTCCATGAGCCGGTCTCTGGGAACGGCTTTTCCCCGATTGACTGCCAGATATTTAAAAATTCCCAGAATTTTTTTGGTTTTCCACTCCCGAGCCGGTATGGCCACGCCGTTAACTGCTATGTTGAACATTCCCAAAAGCTTGATGGTAAATAGAGCCGGTTGCAGATCAGACCCGCACCCAAAACGATTGATAAAGGAAGCAGTTAGATCTTTAATCCCTTCATCCCGGGCCAGAAAAGCCCTCTTTTGCAGATGTTCTGCCGCTTGCTGGCCGAAATGGCGGGCAATGAGAGCCAGGGCATAATCGGTGCAAACACCGTCCTTGAAGCTCCATAAAGCCATTTCCACCAGGGTGGGATAATAGAGGTCCCAGAATGCCATATAACGGTTTTCCCGAGCCAGCTCCAGGGCTTGCTGCAGACATTCGCGGCCCTGTTCTCGGCTGTCTGTGTCATAGTATAGCTGCGCCAAATGCAGCAGAGCGCTGGCCAAAATTTGCTTGATGCCCTTGTCCTGGCTTCTCTTCACCGCGGATTTTAATCTCCTCTCCGCCTTTTTAAATTCGCCCGCTTCCCGGGCTACTGCACCAGCCAGGGAAAGCCCGATTTCCTGGAGGAACCATCCGCTCGGTTTGACTTGCAGAGTTTTGAGAGCCCTAGCAGATTCAGCAAGCCATTTTGAAGGGTCATCTATATGGCAGCGCCATAAGCAGTTTAAAAGCGTGCTGATTGAAGTCATCGCCGTATTGTCCGAACGATCAAATTGGATTCTGCAGTTGTTCAGGTGTTTAATGGCATATTCAAGATCATGCTCCCGATAGCTGTTCAAAGCGGCCAGCCAGCAGCCAAAACCGTTAATAAAATGATAATTATGTTTTTGGCCGTTATTTACCAATTCATCAATAATGGCCGGAAGAGCCTCTCGTTCATCCTGTAAATAAAGAATAATACCCTTAAATACCAGTGCGTCATTGCGAAGTGCCAATGATTTCTTAGCTATACTGCATTCAAGGGCCTGATCCACATAGCTCAATGCCTGCTGGAGACTGCCCAGCATAGAGAACCCTATTCCCAGAGAGGTCAGGGCCATCCACCTCCAATCATCAACCAATGGCAATACCTGGATGCGTTGGGCCTGATTGTCCCAATCATGGAGGTTTTCTTCCCAGAAGGCCTTCACCAGGTCAGCCAGCATCCGCAATTCCTCCATAGGCTGATCGGTAGCCTGCTCACATAAGGAGAGGACCTGTCTACACACTTCAATACAGCCAGTAGCATCATGACACAGGACATGAAGGTGCCCAATAGCCGTCCAGGTATTAATTTGCATAACAACATCATCGTTTTGCTGAAACATAGCCAGAGCCTGCTTTAGAAGACCATGCGCTTCTCTCATACCGGTCTGGTAAGTGGCCTTGGATTTGAAATACAGCAGGTAGGCGCTGCTTTCGATAAGGGATTCCGGTAGCAATTCAAGCCAGCAGCGCAGTTCCTCTACAGCTTCCCGAGCAATCACAGGGGCGCTTTTCCCGGCTGCCAGTTCCACTGCGGCCTGCTCATTGCCAGAGGCGATAAAGTGCTTGATAGCCCGGTCAAAAACCCGGTGTTCGATATAGTAAGCGGCGGCTTGCAGGTGAAATGCACTGATCTCTTCTGACGACAGGTACTGTTTGGATATGCGCAAAAGAGCCTCCCGAAACAGAGAATGAAAGCGGTAGGTGGTATTATCCCCAAAAGTCTTTTGGATAAAAAGCCCTCTGTGCTCACATTCATCCAGTAAGTTTTTAGCCTGCTCATCTCCCAAGAAGCCCGCCGCTTCTACCAGGGTAAAGTCATCCAAAAGAGCCATTTTGACTAAAAGCTGAATGAGTTCTTGAGCGAGCTTCTCCAGGACTTCTTGGGCGATGTACCGGAAAAGCGGTTCTTTATGTTCAGGCTGGTCCAGAAAGCTTAACGCCTCCTGGTCATGCATCTTATCCAGCCTCTGGCAGGCCAAAACAGTCCCAGCCGGCCAGCCTTCCGTCTGCAGTATGATTTTTTTCAAAAGGCCGGCATCCGGGTTGATCCGGCACCTTTTCCGAATGAGACTATCCAGCTCTTCTTCTGAAAAGCACAGATCGCCGGAATTTAATTCTAAAAAACTTTTTTGCAGCCTTCGTTTTCCTGTAAGAATTCCGGTTTCGCAACGGCTGGCTATCAAAATGGTATAGCAGTCAGGAAGATTATCAATAAAAAACTCTATGGTAGCTTTGATTTCATTTGATTCCATTACCTCATGAAAATCATCGAAGACGATACAGGTGTGTTGATGGGGACAATTGTTATAGACTGACCATAATTCCTGGCAGAGCAGCGCGTTCAGGTATTGGTACCGGGTCAGGATATCCTCGCAATCTGAAAAGTATTTCCGTATCTGCTGCCCAGTCCCTTCCTCTGCGGGGAATAGCATCTCTACCAGGTATGAATTGAATATAGCCAACTGTCCGTCTCCTCTATCCAGCCGGTACCAGCATATTCGGCTGTCCTGATTTTGGCGGCTGCTCAGGGCATATGCCAGCAGGGTGGTCTTTCCGTATCCGGCCGGAGCTGTGATCACTACCAACTGGTGGTCGCAAATTCGACCGGCCTGATTCCGGATGCGGTCCGAGATAATCATCGACTCAGGCATTTGCGGCATATGAATTTTGCTCCTAATAAGCGGAATACTTTCCATACCATAACCTCCTGGATTTGACTGTTCAAAGAAATAATACCACTATTTCATAAAAATATCATAGCAATGTTCAGACACGTAGACCACTCATTCCTCCGCCTTTGCTCGATTATCAAAAACACCTTTCATTACCGCCCCTCCCATTTAAATGAAAGAATGTTCATAAATTTTCATAAAAATATCATCAGAATTTTTTATTCCTTTCTTATACTATTTCCAACGGTTTTTATGTATTTATAAGCCTTAGTAGGGTGGTGAGAGAATGAAGGAATATATCAAACCAAGTATTAATATTAAAGAAATCAGGTCGGACGAAATATGGGCCATAGGAAGGGGCAAGGTCTACCCCTTGAGCAGTGAAGAACCAAGGATATTACGCAGCTTTGAATTGGATACAAGTATTATTGTTAAAGAATAAGTATTGGGGGTAATGAGATATGATAGTAAAAAAACCACTTAAATATTTTCCTTGTTTGCTATTAAGCATTCTTATTATCTTAACATTTACTTCATTCGCGTCATCTGCTGTGGTTCAGTACGTAAGTACAGCAATAGCGCCGACAGTCGCCACTCTGACGCCGGCGGCCAATATTTCGAAAAACAGTGCGGATATCAGGGGCGATGTGACATCGGAGAATGGCGGCTCAGTTGCAGAGAGGGGTATTTATCTATCCAATACGAACAGCACACC
>JBEHWI010000011.1:0-95724 GCA_040217815.1 Syntrophomonadaceae bacterium
AGCAAAGTATACTTAGAATTTTATCTGGCAAAAATGCTAAATATAAATTACATAATTGACTAAAAATATGTCTTTTATATTATAATAAAAAATATAGTCTGGAGGTGATTGGGATGTCGATTACAAATGCGGAAAACATTCTTAAGGTATTATCTGCCTTTAATCCTTGGTGGCGGACTGGAGTATTGCCAAAGGAGTTCAGCCGTACCTACAGGCGTTTTGCATATCATGAAGCATTGCGGCATCTTGATCACGAGACAATACGCCGCAGTGTAATACTAACAGGCACCAGGCGTGTGGGAAAGACGACTATTCAATATCAAATAATCCAATCGCTGCTTACACGGGGGATAGATCCCAAACGCATTATCTTTGTTTCTCTGGATCATCCGCTGCTAAAAATGTGTAAATTAAATGAGATTTTAGATTGTTACCGTGAGAATATCTATGGAGACAATGATGTCTACTACTTTTTTGATGAGGTGCAATATGCTACCGATTGGGATCAATGGATAAAGATCCTATACGATACCCAGCCTCTTTCCAAAGTGGTTGCTACTGGTTCGGCGAGCCCTGTTTTGATTAAGAAGGCCAGTGAAAGCGGGGCAGGACGTTGGGTTATACTTCAGGTGCCAACCCTCTCATTCTACGAGTATTGTGAACTGTTAGAAATACCAGAGCGTCCACAGCTATCGGCTGAAATACGGCCGACAGCTCTGGTGAGGCAAGACCTACGCGAGTGGAATTATTTATTTTCCAGGCTATCCGGTCTGCAAAAGCATTTTAACAGGTATTTGCAGGTGGGGGGCTTCCCGGAATTGGCCTTATCCAAAGATGATTATTTGGCGCAGCGGATAATGCGGGAAGATGTTGTAGATAAGGTACTGAAGCGGGATATTCCGTCTCTTTATAGCGTTAGAAATGTAAATGAGCTGGAGAAGATTTTTCTTTATTTGTGCTACTATTCATCGAATATCATATCGGTTGATGCGATTGCCAAGGAGCTCGTCAATGTCAGCCGGGCTACAGTAGAGGGATATATTCAATATATGGAAAGCGCCAATCTTATCTATCGCAGCTACCCGGTTGATTTAGGTGGAAAAAAGATTTTGAAGGCTCGTGCAAAAATATATATTGCTGATGCGGCTATACGAAATGCGGTGCTGATGCAGGAGGATATTTTGACTAATCCCGATGAAATGGGCATCATGGCTGAGACTGCTGTTTATAAGCATGTTGCGGCATTTTATTATCAATATACAACCAGTGTTGGTTACTATCGCGGGGGGAAGAGCGACAAAGAGATAGATATCGTGGTTGATTTTCCTAAAGGCCGAATCCTTATCGAAGTAAAGTATCGTGAAAACGCCGCCATCGGGCCTAAGGATGCTATTTACCAGCACACAGATGAAGCGGCTTCGTCAATCGTGGTCACTAAGAAGGAAGATGATTATGGTCTTCAGGATTCAGCTGGGAAAAAGAAAATTCTACGAATTCCTGCGTTTGCGTTTTTATACCTGCTGGGGAACGCTGAAAAATATGGATATAAGGGCGATAAGTTTTCATAAGAACCAGAAGAATTGCATTCCTATTGTATAACGATTAAGAGGCCTAAACGGGCCTCTTTTTTCGTGACTTTTGTCAACCTGAAGCCACAAAAGTTTGGTACTCTTTCGAAATGGCTATTTCAGGACCTGACTAAGAACTTGGTACCCGCTTAGTGCATAAGTTTTCCGGGCGGGTTAGTAGTAAGCTTAGGAAGAAAAAACGCTCATTGGTTCTTTTGGAGAGCTGTATTCATAGAACTTTACGTAGAATAATGGTTTCCTGCTCTAGTTTAATTCTGTGTTTCAACATAGCTTTAATAAGGTTTTCCCAAGCCGAATACTGGGGATTTTCAAGCAAAGCGGACAACTCCTCGGCATAATCGGTATTGAATGGGGTCCCCAAA
The DNA here is from genome assembly GCA_040217815.1 of Syntrophomonadaceae bacterium. Classification (GTDB taxonomy): domain Bacteria; phylum Bacillota; class Syntrophomonadia; order Syntrophomonadales; family Syntrophomonadaceae; genus UBA5314. The sequence continues at coordinate 1,952 of JBEHWI010000011.1, forward strand.
TCAAGGTTAGTTTCATATGTAGCAACATCCAAGGGTAACCCCTAGTCCTTCTGGAATGGATAACAAAGCCGCTCCCAGGGACAAGGCTATATTCAGCGGCACGCAGATTACAGTAAATTTGGCGGTGTTGCAGAGGGCCAATAAAAAACTCGGGTTCTTTAACAAGGCGGCGTAATTATGTAATACAACAAAAGTACCATTAATGGGACTTTCCACCAGGGAATAATAAAAGCCGGTGACAAACGGGAGCAAATAAAATAGAGAAAAACCAAGCAGGCTGGGTCCGAGGAAAAGCCAGGCCAGGCAGCCGTTATTAGTTTTTAATGTTCCAGTTCTCATCTTTACCACCCAATTTACTTATTGTTTTCCCAAGCTGTTGTACACTGCCAATGCATCGGTAACATTGTATTGTTCGGATTTGTGATTTCCCCTGGCACCGGCTGTAACCAGAATGTATTCCTGTTTACCCACTTTGGCGAGACTCGCGAGACATAGACCGGCCTCCTCGGTATAACCGGTTTTGCCTCCTAAAATTTGCCCGCCGGTGATGTTTTGATTGTTTAGTTCTTCAAACATGGTGCTGTTAAAGGTTATCCCGCCAGGGTGCTTATTAGTGGGTGGTATGTAATGGCTGGATGAAGTAAAAATCTCCCGGAAAGTATCATTTTGCATAGCATAGCTTAGAAGAATGGACAGGTCTTTGACTGTTGTGTAGTGGTTTTTATTATGAAGTCCGGTTGCATTTTCAAAATGGGTATTTTTCATGCCAAGATCTGCCGCCTTTTGATTCATCATCTTTACAAATCCCTGCTCTGACCCCGCAATCTGATCAGCAAGACCAATACAGCTTTCCGCACCGCTTGGCAGCATTACTCCGTATAGCAGATCGATTGCCTTTACCTGCTCGCCCGGCTGGAAACCTGCCATTGATGCATCTGTTTTGTATAACCCCTGAAACGTAGCATTGGTAAGTTTGATTTCTTTCTTCAGATCAGGCAAATTTTCTATCACAACAATGGCTGTCATCATCTTGGTCAAAGAAGCAGGATAGATTTTTTCTTCGCTGTTTTTTTGCATCAGGATGGTATGATCTTTTAACCGGATCAGAATCGCATTAAGACTATACAGCTTGTCGGAAGATATAGGACCTGAAGAATCCAGTTCTATCTTTGATGGAGGAACCGTTGTTGTGCCATCGTCAATGAATTTCTCAAATAAATCCTGGCCGACAGGGGCAATGATGTATTTACATGCCAAGACAGCGATGACAACCATCGGCAGAAATGACAGTAAAATCCGGGTTTTTAACTTTATCTTTTTTGCTTTTCGTACCATCATAAAACAGCTCCTTATTCTGTGTGCGGTATTATTTAACCACAGAACAAAGAGCTATTTGAGAATTTCTCCTTATGAACTTCTTAAGATTTTCTTATAACATAGAAGTAATTGCGATAGCAATTACAACACACCGTTTCAACGAGGCCGGAAATACGCCGCCTTCTGAAAAGTTTATTAGATACCCGCCACCCATAGAGAGGTGGGGGATTGTATTGCCTCGTTATAACATAGAAGTAAGTGCGATAGCAATTACAACACACTGTTTCAACGAGGCGGTCCTGGCCTGGTATTTACTGCATATAGATTTTGCCTTCATCCCCATCAACAACCACATTCTGTCCTTCTTTAACAAGGCGCATGGCCCCGGGTATATTCAATACACAAGGTATTCCATACTCTCGAGCGACAATAGCACCATGGGATCCAATTCCGCCCCTTTCTAAAACAATGGCTGCAGCTCTTAAAAACAAAGGTGTCCAACCCGGATCGGTGGTTGGCGCTACCAGAATATCGCCCAAATTTAGTTTTTTCTCTTGATCGGGATGTTCTAAAAGTTTTGCCGGGCCGGACGCTCTTCCGGCCGAAACTCCCAATCCTTCCAGAACCGAGCCTGAACCGGTGGCAATGGTTTCAATAAAATGCGAGGTTTCGTCTATATAGTAGTCGGGAGGTGATAGCTTCTCCATGTTTTCCATCCATTCTTTGCGCTCTTCCACCAGCAATTTCAGTCCCCGGCCACTCCAATCCCCTTTTAAAATGGAGAATAATTCTATCCAGCTACAATGGAATACGTCGGCCTTTTCTATCAGGATACCCCTGTCTTGCAAGCGGCTTCCCATCTCCAGGAATACCTTGCGGATAATCTCATAAAACTTGAGTAATTCGAATTTGGCCATTTCGCGTAATGCCAAACCTTTTACGGACTTTTCCACCAGTTTTCTAATCATGTTATGGCGAGACTTGGGTATTTCTTGTTCAACTTTTCGCCAGACCTCTTTGACCTTAGCTTGTTGCCGCTCTTTAAGATCTCCGAAATTAGCGGTTTCCATGGTGCTTTTGATGACATTCAAAGGGTAGGAGGGATCTTCTCGCCAACGGGGATTACTTATATCCATTTCATAGACACCCCGGTGCCCGTATTGGTCCAGGAAATTTCGGAATAATCGTTTGAACGTCGACTCCTCTGGAAGTTCCTTTTCCCACGCGTATGGATTGAAATCGCTCCTGCCTAAATAGGCTCGGACGTCATTATCGTCCCTGGCTGTTTCAGCCAGTTCTATTAGACGGTAACCCTGCTCGGCGCTGGTTATATCGCCCTGGCCGATCATTAAGGCATTGGCTATAGCATTTCCCTGGTTTGGGAGATATTTTTCCAATGCTTTTATTAAACGAGGCATTGCCATGCTCAAGGTGCATGCGTAGAAAACTGGTACATACTCGCGCCATGCGGCTCCAATTACGTCCGTTGTTTTGATTAAATCGTTATCGGAAAGGTTGCGTAAATCCTGTTTGGTGAAAGCGTCTGTGAACTTATCTACCTGCCCAAAAGCCGTCTGAGTCCTACTATTTTTAATGATAAAAAGGACAGCCTTAACACCTCGCCCTATTCTTTTCAGTCCTTTAATACCACGGTAGGGATTATCTTCGTTAATCCTGATTTCCGGTTCCTGTCCTCCCAGTGCCTTCATTGCCTCCCTTGCCCCAGAGCTATCATAAAAAATCCATTGTATCAGTGAAGAGTTCCAATAAAACCGACCCTCGAACCGTTTATAACACTGCAAACCCGGGGGCATTCGGTAACCAACGAAACTAACTAACTTAATAGGGCCCATCCACGTTTTTTGGATCACATTCCAGCTGAGGATGGGCAGAACCATAGGAACCGCCTCTTTTAAATTGGTATTGGACCAGATATCAGGCTGGTCTTTAAGTTCTGGAAAGGTATAGCGTGGTTTGGCAGTTACCGGGCGCGCCTGGACCAGAACAAAATCCCGGCCGTCAAACACCCATTCTATATCCTGGTGTTGATCCTCGTTGCTCATGGCATCGTAGACCCGCCGGATAACCAGACCCAGCCGTTTAATATTTTCATCGCTTAACACTTGCTGCCCGGAGGAGTCCGGGGAAGCGATCAATTCTGTTCCACCATCGGGGCGGGCCGCGGTTTGGCTTTCTTTCCGGCCCATTTTCCGCTCCATTATTTCCAGTTTGGCATCCAGGCGGTATTCATCCGGCTCTACGGCACCGCTGACCACGCTTTCTCCCAGGCCGAAATTGGCGTTAATAAGCACTACGTCTTCCCGGCCGCTGCGCGGATCGCAGGTAAAGCCGACTCCCGCAGCCACGGCTTCTATCAATTCCAGGATTACGACCGCCTGGAATACCTCATCATCTCCAACCTGCATTTTACGCCGGTAGGCAACCGCCCGGGGAGTCCAGAGGGAAGCATAGCATTCCTTGACAGCCAGTATGATATTATCGGTCCCGCAGATATTCAAGAATGAATCGTGCATCCCGGCAAAAGAGGCCCGGGCCGAGTCCTCACAGGTGGCGGAAGAACGGACTGCCAGCGGCTTGGATAGGATGCCCATGCCTTTGAGTTCGGCGATCAATTCGTCCTGGATATACAAAGGGAATAATCCTGCTTTGATTTTCTCTCTTAGCTTAAGAAGTTCTTCTTCAATTTCTTTCTCTACGATGTTGGAGACAGTAACCTTTGCCGAAATCTTAGCTATGGCTTCAGAGAGATTATTTTCTTTAATATAGGCCTTATAGGCATCAGCAGACAAAACACCACCAACGGGAACAGTAAAGCCATAACGCTCCAGCCGGGCCAGATTCCAGCCCTTACCCCCAACGGCTTCCACTCCAGCGGTAAAAACCTCTGACAAGTTAAAGAAAAATCCTTCCCCAACCATACCTCTTCCCCCTTAATGAAATACTCGCTGCTTTATGATTAGGAGTCATGCAGCTTGTTTTTTACCCCGCCCAGAAAACAGTCTACATTCTTCTCTATGCTTTCATTTATTGATATTAATTCAGGGTGGTTCACCCACCAAAGGGCGGAAAAAAAGTGGTTGTATTCCAGACCCACCATAATACCAGCATTCACATCCGGCCTGATTTCACCGGATTCTATACCCAGTTTAAATATGTGTACCAAAATGGTTGAGAAACCGGTGCCTACGTTCCCATCTAAATGCTTTATAGCCTTAACCGCTTGGGACATCTTGTAGACAAAGTGCCGCTCAAATAAGTCATTGCTCAAGTCTATATGCATCCATTCCATTGATTTTTGTAGAGCAGCAATAAGCCGGGTCCGGGTATCGGGTAATTTATCTAAATACTCCAACATTGCCGGCGTTTGTTCCCGTATAATACTCTGAATATGTTCATAGATAATGGCTTCCTTTTCAGGGAAATGGTTAAAAACAGTACCTTTGGCGACATCCGCTTCCATGGCGATTTGGTCCACGGTAGTCCTGTCAAAACCCTGCCGTTTGAATAAATCCATGGCCACTGCCAGGATTTTGTTTCTTGTCTCTTCTTTTTTCCTTTCCGTCCTGCTCTTTTTGTTCGCTTCCACGCCTTCACCTCTATACCTAGTTTATTGTTGAACCTGGTACAAAATTAATCTTAGTTTATTTTATATTAATTAACACAGTTATGGCAAGGATGCGATGGGTTTGATGATATGTCAATTTGAAATTGTTGACCTAATAGATAAATAATAATAAAATAATATTGACCGTTTAGGTAAACGACGAGTATAAATATATGAAGAGGTGGATCTCATGCATACAAAAATGCTAAATCTGGAATCAAAAAGGAGGGATGCTATTGTAAACGCCGCCTTAAAAGAATTTGTCCTGAAGGGGTTTGATGATGCGTCAACCAATACTATCGCAAAAGAGTCCGGGATTTCAAAGGGATTGATGTTCCATTATGTAAACAGCAAAAAAGATCTCTTCCTGTTCCTCCATGATTATTGCACAGCGATGATTAATAAAGAATATGTTGACTTAATGAATTTTGATGAACGGGATATTTTTGAAAGGCTGCGGCAGTCATATCTTCTCCAGTTGGAGTTGCTGCAGAAGCACCCCTGGATTTTTGAATTTAACCAAATCAGTACTACCAAGTCCGATGAAATCAATAAGGAAATGGATGAAAGACGGAAAGGGAAACAATTATTGTGTTATGAGAACATGTTCGATTCAATTGATGAATCCAGATTTAGAGAAGGTCTTGACATTAAAAGGTGCAAACAGCTAATCTTTTGGGCTAACGTCGGATTTACGAATGAGATTCTTGAAGAAATTCGGAACTCTAAGAAAGATGAATTGGATTATGACATGATCATTGCGAAATTGGATGGCTATTTAAATGAACTCAGAAAGATCTTCTATAAATAAGAATTGTATTCAGGAAGGGGTGGTGATGAAATGAAAGGCTTTAAAGATCCAGTAATCATCGGATTTCCTTTAAGAGGAGAGTGGATGGCGCCTAACACGCCGGGGAAAAGGATTCCAAGTCACGGAACCGACCTGTTGGGAGAACGCTATGCCTTTGATTTTCTAAAGGTTGATTGGGCCAGAACAGGGAAGCCCTTTTATCAAATAAATCTGCCTCAGTATCTCTTCTCGGGTGTTTCCCTAAACCAGTGTTATGGCTGGGGACAGGAAATATATGCTCCCTGTGGCGGGACAATTACAAAGGCCGAAGACGGTTATAAGGAAAGACCAATAGTAAATTTGTTCTCCGATTTGTCCGGCGCTCTAAAGAATGCTCATGCATTTAAGCCTGGAAAAGATGATATACAGACTGTTGCCGGCAATTATGTTATTATGAAATGCTCCGAGCATGTTTATGCTGCATTTGCTCATATGCAAACTGGGTCTGTCTCCGTAGCGGCTGGTCAGGCGGTAAAAAAGGGTGATTTATTAGGGAAAGTAGGGCATTCGGGTAATTCGACCGCTCCCCATCTGCATTTCCAGCTTATGGATAGCAATGATTTGCTTTCAGCCCAGGGCATCCCCTGTGCTTTTGAGCAATATGAATTATATCAGGACGGTGAATGGGAAACCGTATTTAATTGTGTCCCTTCAGATAAGGACAGAATTAGATTCAATGGATAAATCGCCTCGTATTGCCTCTTTATAACGGAAGCTTTACTATAAATGTAGTATTTTTCGGGTTGCTTTCCACAGAGATGGTTCCATCGTGAGCCGTGACAATTTCTTGGGCGATTGCTAAACCTAAGCCCGCTCCACCGGTGCTTGTGGAACGTGCAGTATCCAATCGGTAAAACTTTTCAAAAATACTATCAAGCTTTCCCTGCGGTATTGGATTTCCCCGATTAGTAAAAGTTATAACAATGTTTTTGTCCTGCTGTTTAGCAGAAATGTCAATGACACTGTTTTCATAGCTATAGGCTATCGCATTTTTGAGAATGTTATTTACCACACGGGCCAGTTTGTCTGCATCTCCCCACAGAGTGAGGCCGTCAGGCACATTGACTGACACCTGCTTTCCCTGTGGAGTCAACATGGGATAGAATTCATCTGCCATCTGCTGGAGCATGAACAGTAAATTGATTTTTTCTTTATTCAAAACAATGGTTTGAAGATTAAATCTGGTGATCTCAAAAAACTCATCTATAAGCTGCTCTAAGCGGTAAGCCTTTTCCAGGGTAATACCGACATATTTTGCCTTCTGTTCAGCCGGCATATCAGGAGCTTCATCGAGAAGACTTAAGTATCCTATAACAGAAGTCAGAGGTGTCTTTATATCATGAGCCAGGTAAACTACCAAATCATTTTTGCGCTGCTCGGCATCAAGAGCGGCTTTCTTTTGTTTTTCCAAGTTGTTTTTTATCTGATTTAGCTTATTTTCCATAAAATCCAATTCCGGTGATAATGTTATTTCTGCATCGGATTCCTTGTCAAGTTTATCCATTCCAGCACTGATTTCATCAAAATATTTTGTAAACCAGGAAACCGAAAAAATAAATAAAAATACTAGGATTACACCAAAAAGGATTATGTACATATTGTTGCGAATCACCAACTGATAGATGGTCTGTGCATCGGAATTTCCAAAATGAAAAGCGGTGATTAATAACCGAACGATGAGATCTCCAATCTGTCCACGCAGGATATTGCGCAATAGATAAACAGCCACAGCAGTGCCAACTGTAATCAGAAGCATTTGAGAAAATACTTTGCTTTTTAATCTTGTATAATCATTCCTTCTTTTATCTCTCTTACTTTTCAATTTTATAGCCAACCCCCCATACCGTTTTGATATATTGAGGATGCTCCGCGCTGTCGTGCATTTTTTCTCTTAAATGCCTGATATGAACCATTACTGTATTATTGCTATTGGTGAAATACTTGTCTCCCCATACCTCGTGGAACAATTCTTCCGAGCTGACCACCCGTCCGCGATTGGAACAAAGGACCCAAAGAATGGAAAATTCCGTAGGCGTAAGAGATAGCTTTTTTTCATTTAGCGTACATTCATGGGTGTCCATGTCCATTACCAAGCCGGAAAAGGCAATCAAGTGTTCTTCCTGGTTTGGCTCCGAAGAGTTATATTTGGTAAATCTCCTCAGCTGCGCCTTTACACGGGCAATAAGTTCCAAAGGGCGGAATGGCTTGATGATATAGTCGTCCGCACCCAATGTCAGCCCGGTAATCTTATCGATTTCTTCTTCTTTGGCTGTCAGCATGATAAGCGGAAAGTTATGCCTTTCGCGGATTTGCTGACAGATTGAAAAACCATCTACATCGGGGAGCATGACATCCAAAATGGCAAGATCTAGTTTCTCACTTTCAATACAGTTAAGGGCATCCTTCCCATTATAAAATTTAAAGACATTATAGTTCTCGTTTTTAAGATAAACCTCAACTAAATCGGCAATAGCTTGTTCATCATCAACTATTAAAATATTGGCAGCCAAAAGCGTCATCTTCTTTCTTTTAAGTGCATATCCCCATAATTGTTATACCGCGAAGCAAAAATCCATTTGGAGCTTTTTACTTATGAAAATCTTAAGATTTTCTGAATATCGCGATACTGATAGTATTTTACACCCAAATATAAATATCAGAACAACGGTTATTGACAAACCGGCTAGTACGTATTACTATATAGCGGTAGTAAGTAATACTAAATATTAGTCATACAGAATAGCGAGGGGTGATTGTGCTGGAAAACTTAACGGAAATGCTCAAAGGCGTACTTGAGGGCTGCGTCCTTGAAATAATAAGCCGCAAAGAAACCTACGGCTACGAAATCACGCGGCGGCTGAACGCCCTCGGCTTCACGGACGTTGTGGAAGGAACTGTCTATACCATTTTGGTGCGGCTTGAGAAGAATAAACTTGTGGACATAGAAAAAAAGCCGTCAGATATGGGTCCGCCGCGCAAGTTTTTTGCGCTCAACGACGCTGGACGTGAGGAGCTGCGGAGGTTCTGGGAAAAGTGGGAGTTCGTATCATCAAAAATTAACGAGTTAAAGGAGAAAAAGTAATGAATTATTGGGATAAAATCACAGGCAGCGACATGACTAAAGAATTGAAAGCTTTTGAATCGCGAGCCAAAAAGCTGCCGGCTGATTATCAAGAGGCATGGGAAAAAATTAATGCCCATCTTTGGCCGCACTCAGATTTCACCGGTCGCAACCTCATGCCGATTCTTGACGGTGTGCTTGGCCTGCTCGAAGAAAGGGCGGCGGACGGTCAGGGTGTCCAAGAGGTTTTGGGTGACGATATCAAAGGCTTCTGTTCAGCGCTGGCCAGCGAAGAAGGGGCAAAGACTATTCGCGACAAGTGGCGCGAGCAACTCAACCATAATATCGCTAAAAAACTGGGTAAATAGGAGGATAACATGAGAATACAAGATATCATCGAAGGCAAAAAGGAGTGGCGAGCGCACGTGGCGCGCGTCAAAGCGCTTCCGCAAGATTATCAGACGGTTTATAAAGAGATTCAAAAATATCTCTTTAAGGTTGGCCCTGTTGAGCTAACCGAGGGGATGGGCTTGCTGTCGGGGATTGTTGATCTTTTTGAGGAGGGAGCGGCCTCAGGGAAAGGCGTTCTCGAAGTGACGGGCAGTGACGTAGCGGCTTTCTGCGACGATCTGATCAAAGATTCAAAAACTTACGCTGACATCTATCAGGAATCTGTTGATCAGGAAGTTTACAAGGCCATAAAAAAGGTTACTGATAAAACAGAGTAAAAGGGGCATATCGGGATGGAAAAAGCAATTGAAGTGAAAGGTCTGCGAAAGTCTTTCAAGGATATAGAAGTCCTAAAGGGAGTGGATTTCGAGGCGCGGCGCGGTGAAATTTTCGCCCTGCTCGGCTCCAACGGCGCGGGCAAGACGACAATTGTTAAAATCCTCACCACGCTGCTAAAACAGGACGGAGGCACCGTCGTCGTAAACGGATTTGACGTCGTATCAAAGCCCGACCATGTACGGCAGTCGATCAGCTTGACAGGGCAATTTGCCGCTGTGGACGAGATATTGACCGGGCGGGAAAATCTCATCATGATCGCCAAACTGCGGCACTTCACAAATCCACGTCAGATTGCCGACGATATGCTTAAACGCCTCGGCCTGACCGACGCCGCCGACCGCAGGGTTTCCACCTATTCAGGCGGTATGCGCCGCAGACTTGACATTGCCATGAGCCTTATAGGAAAACCGCGGCTTATTTTCCTCGATGAGCCGACTACCGGGCTTGATCCCGAAGGACGCAACGAGGTTTGGAAGACAGTTGAAGAACTTGCCGATAATGGCACGACGGTATTCCTGACCACGCAGTATTTGGAGGAAGCTGAGCAGCTTGCCGATCAAATTGCCATCCTGCATGATGGCAGGATTATCGTTAACGGCACGCTCGCGGAATTGAAAAAGCTGTTCCCGCCCGCAAAGGTGGAGTATGTGGAAAAACAGCCGACGCTGGAGGAGATATTCCTCGCAATCATCGGCAAAAAGGAGGAAAAGTAAATGGAAACGCTCAAGAGACACTTTTTCAGCGATATGAGCGTTATGCTTGGACGTTCCATGCGCCATATTTTCCGCAGCATGGACACCATCATTACGGTCACCATCATGCCGATTGCATTCATGCTGCTGTTCGTCTATGTGTTCGGCGGCGCCATTCAAACCGGCACGGACAACTATGTGAATTACCTGCTGCCCGGCATCCTGCTGATTGCGATTGCAAGCGGCATCGCCTATACGGCTTACCGTCTGTTTATGGATATGCAAAGCGGCATCTTCGAACGGTTTCACTCCATGCCTATTGCGCGTTCGGCTGTGCTGTGGGGGCATGTGCTGACCTCCCTGTTATCCAATGCGATTTCGGTTGTCGTAATCATTATCGTAGCGCTTATTATGGGCTTTCGCTCGTCGGCAGGAGTATTATCATGGCTTGCCGTGGCCGGTATACTCGCGCTGTTTACGCTGGCCCTGACCTGGATCGCGGCGATTGCTGGGCTGTCTGCAAAATCGGTGGACGGTGCAGGCGCCTTTTCCTATCCTATTATCTTCTTGCCATTTATCAGTTCGGCGTTTGTACCGACCGCGTCGATGCCACCGGTAGTTCGCGCCTTTGCCGAAAACCAACCGGTAACCTCGATAGTGGATACAATCCGTGCGTTATTGTCTAATCAACCAGTAGGTAATGACATTTGGGTCGCACTTGCGTGGTGCTTAGGGATACTGATTGTAGCATATCTGTTTGCGATGCGCGCATACAAACGGAAAGCAGCTTAATGTTTGCAGACATTAAAATAGTAGTGGCTAACAAAAACATCAAGTTAAGGTATGGTAGTTCGACCGCATGACCAGTCAACCTCTCGGAAGGGAAAATAGGGGAATCGCTGCCGCTTTTATCTTTGATCCACATTCCTTCAATATTTTGAAACCTGATTTTCTTAAAGCAATTATTAACACAAGATTACTTCCTGGAAATTAATTGCAAAAAAGTGTGAAAGGAAGTCTCAGCTTTAGCACTGAAAACCCTCTTTCACTTTATTAACTCTGTCCATCCCGATACTAAAGATGATGCACGGCTTTGGTGCACATTATTTGGAGAAAAACCCTAATATAACGGAATGAGGTTTGTTAACAAGTTGAAAAAGCTGGAGACTCAGATCGGCAGTAACACGATGTCCCGGATACTACCGAGCAAAATACAAAAGCAGAATTAGAAGAGGCTCTACAAAGTTAAATACCAATATATGGTAAGATTGTGAGAATAGACTCAGCTAGCATATTAACCTGACTACCGGCAAAAACCTCACTGATCTCAAAAAGGAGCCGTTACATCATCATGTTGATGCAGCGGCTCTCGGTTCGTCATAGACACAATATAGAGCAATTGATTAAGGGGGCCATACCATAATTGCTCCTTTAATTAAATCCCTCCACTTTAATTATAATATATAAAAAACTGTAAAAGCAGACTATTTGTTCCCATTTACTACTGCTATAATGCAATAGCACGTTAATGCGATTTATTGGAGGAGTATTATGGTATGGGCAACCTTAGTGGTGAGCGAAAGCGAACATGTGTAGTATCAGGAGGTGAATCCTGGCACAATACCAGGGTAAATCGTTTAGCCTGAAGGATGTCATCAAAATTATCATAGAAGGAATTGCCAAAGGAGGGAAACGTATGAGTTCCTTTGTGCTTGGTTTTCAAGATATTGATCAAACAAAACTCATGGTTGTAGGAGGTAAAGGCGCGAACCTGGGGGAGCTTTCCAAGATTGAAGCAATACACGTACCCGATGGCTTTTTTATATCTACTGAAGCCTTTAAAAGAATCATTGGGGAAACGTCGTCGGTTAACGAATTACTTGATCAGTTATCGCTTCTAAAGGTGGAAGACCGAGATAAAATCGGTTTACTTGGCGGTAAGATTCGCAGGATCATCGAAGGGATAACTATTCCTCAAGACATTAATGAAGAGATCACCCGCTACCTCTTAAGACTAGGAGAAAAAAATGCCTATGCTGTACGATCCAGCGCAACTGCAGAGGATTTACCGACGGCCTCCTTTGCAGGCCAGCAGGATACGTATTTGAACATTATCGGCAAGAAGGAAATCCTTAAGCATATCAGCAAGTGCTGGGCATCGCTATTTACCGACCGGGCAATAACTTACCGCCTTCAAAACAGCTTCGACCACCGTAAAGTATACCTGTCTGTGGTTGTTCAGAAGATGGTCTTCCCGCAGGCGTCAGGAATTATGTTTACGGCCGATCCCGTCACTTCTAATAGGAAGGTGTTATCCATTGACGCCGGCTTCGGACTTGGTGAGGCCCTGGTCTCCGGCCTGGTGAATGCTGATATCTATAAAGTGCGTGAAGGCAAGGTTATCGATAAGAAGATATCCACCAAGAAGCTGGCTGTTTTTGCCTTAAAAGACGGAGGGACGAAAGAACAGGAGATAGAGCCTGAGTGGCAGAATAGGCAGGCACTGACGGATGAGCAGATTTTGCAGCTTGAGCACATGGGCAGAAAGATCGAGGAACATTTCGGCTGCCCCCAGGACATCGAATGGTGTTTGGTTGATGATACATTTTATATTGTCCAGAGCCGGCCGATCACTACTTTATACCCGATCCCTCAAGCGAATGATCAAGAAAATCACGTCTATGTATCTGTCGGTCATAACCAAATGATGACCGATGCCATAAAACCATTGGGATTGTCTTTTTTCCTGTTAACGACTCCTGCGCCGATGTGTAAAGCTGGTGGAAGATTGTTTGTTGATGTCACACATAGTCTGGCTTCGCCGGTCAGCAGAAAAACGATAATAGATACCTTTGGAAAATCCGATCCGCTCATCAAAGACGCACTTATGACCATCGTAGAGAGAAAAGATTTTATAAAATCGTCACCAGATGATAAAAAAGAGTTGAGTCTCATTAAGAGCAATAAAGATATATCGTCTTCGGGTTTTCAAGCACCAATCGAAAACGATCCGACAATCGTTTCTGATCTGATCAAGCGAAGTCAAACATCGATAGAAGAGTTAAAACAAAACATCCAGACGAAATCAGGATCAGGTTTATTTGATTTTATCCTGGATGATATCCAGGAGTTAAAGAAGATATTATTTGACCCACAAAGTTCGCGTGTGTTTATGGCTGCTATAGATGCTTCATCATGGCTCAATGAAAAAATGATGGAGTGGCTGGGTGAAAAAAACGCAGCAGACACGCTTTCTCAATCGGTATCAAACAATATTACTTCAGAAATGGGTCTGGAGCTGCTGGGTGTCGCAGATGTGATTCGCCCTTATCCAGAAGTAATTGATTATTTACAACATGTAAACGATGCTCTCTTTTTGGATGAACTGGATAAGTTTGATGGGGGGCGTGTTACCAAAGACGCTATTTATGCTTATCTCAACAAATACGGAATGCGTTGTGCCGGAGAAATCGATATTACTAAAGCTCGTTGGAGTGAAAAACCAGCTGCACTTGTCCCTATGATTCTCAGTAACATCAAGAACTGTGAGCCTAATGCCAGCCATCGGAAATTTGAACAAGGGCGATTGGAAGCGTTGAAAAAAGAACAAGAGTTATTAGAGCGATTGAAGCAATTACCGGATGGTGAACAAAAAGTCCAGGAGACAAAACAAAAGATCAGCCTGATGCGGAATTTCATCGGTTATCGCGAATATCCGAAATACGGCATGATTAATCGCTACTTCGTTTATAAGCAGGCTTTATTGAAAGAAGCCGAACAACTAGTCCAAGCCAACGTTATTCGTGAAAAAGAAGATATATACTATCTCACTTTTGAAGAACTTCGCGAAGTCGTGCGCACCAATAAACTGAATTACCAGATCGTAAGCATTCGAAAAGACGAGTACAAATTGTATGAAAAACTAACTCCCCCACGTGTTATCACGTCTGATGGTGAAATCATTGCAGGTCAGTACAAACGAGAAAATCTCCCAGCCGAAGCTATTGTAGGCCTGCCTGTTTCTTCCGGAGTTGTAGAGGGACGGGCACGTGTCATTTTAAACATGGAAGATGCTGATCTAAAAGATGGTGATATATTAGTCACCTCCTTTACCGACCCCAGCTGGACACCATTGTTTGTATTCATAAAAGGCCTGGTCACCGAAGTTGGTGGATTGATGACCCATGGAGCAGTTATAGCCCGTGAATACGGCTTACCAGCAGTTGTCGGAGTGGAAAATGCCACCCAACTGATAAAAGATGGGCAGCGAATTCGCGTGCATGGAACAGAAGGGTATGTAGAAATCCTATAATGAGGAAGTTCAGTTTTGTGGGGTTATTAATATGGATTGAATAACGGCACTACGTGGCGGGTTTTGGTTTTGGAACTTATTTAGTTATTAAAGCCTCAAATTTTGGGCATTCAGCTTCGACTCTTAAGACCAATACAGGTTTGCCGGTGGGATAAGGCGCACATGTCATAACATTATTAATGTCCGAATACCGGCACTTTTTACATTGCAGGACCTTAAATATCAGCTCGCCAGGTTGAGTATAGCCAAAATAATCACGTCTATCATAACCTGGAGATGGCTTTATTTCTTCCTCATAAACGGGGCCTTTTTTCAGGTTCATAATTTTACTAGAAATCCATGTTACAAAGCTCATATTGCACCCCCGTAAAGAGTAATTCTAATCATAGGTGTATTTACCCTTTCTTAAACCGATAAGTGAATGGAGACCTTTTGTTGGTTTACATACCAGTTAATCCGGTTTATTCGGGAATAAAAGGCCCATAAATCCGCAACAATATGAGAAACCACGGCAAAGGGGTTGTACATATTGGAAGACGATTTAGGGGCTTTCAAAGGATTGTTAAATGGATTACTTCTAAGCCTGCCTTTATGGGCCTTTATCATCTGGCTCATTATTAAACTGACTCAGTAGAACAACGCAATAAAAGCCGGTCAGAAATGGCCGGTTTTTTATTTGGTAGAAAGAGATTGTTACCCTTTTTTCTTCCGGGCCATATATTACAGAATAGAGGATACATTTTCCAATATAACCATAATTAATAAGGTTTGATATTGGGAGTGGTTGAGGGTAGAGCCATTCAGACACTAGAAACGTCTGGCGAATATAAAGTTAAAGTTGATGAGCTTTAGGTCGTAAGACTGTTAAGAGAATAAGGAGGTGGGTTAAATGACTAAAGTGGCGTTAATACCGGGACATGGCGGGTTCGATCCGGGGGCCGTTAATGAAAATAATGGGGTAAGGGAATGCGACGGCAACCTGGCCGTAGCCCTTAAGGTGAAGGATTTATTAGGGTTTAATGACTTCGAAGTCGCCATGAGCCGAACTACCGATGAGGCTTGTGGCGGAGCTGCTAATATAAACCAGGATGTAAACAACCAGATCAGTTTTGGTAATAATTCCGGCGCCGACATTGCTGTGGCCATTCACTACAATTCGGCTTCATCAAGTTTAGCCCATGGTACAGAAGCACTATATTCCCAATATAATGGCCTGTCTGAAAGCAACATCGCATTAGCCAGATTACTGGCTAATGAGGTTTCCGCCGCCACCGGTCTGACAAACCGCGGAATAAAGGACACCCAGCGTTCCGTAGGGGTGGTCAGAGCCATTAACATTCCAGTTGCGCTTATTGAGTGCGCTTTTGTTTCCAATGACGAAGAGAGTATCTGGTGCTGGGACCCTGATCACCAGCTTATTATCGCCAAGGCCGTTGCCAAAGCGGTATGCGAGTATTTCGGAAAGGAGTACATTGATATGACCGAGACCACCGTAACCCTCAATGGGAAGAAATTGGCCAGTGGCTATTTGATCAATAACCGCAACTATGTACCGATTGGATTGATAGCAGCAGCTTTGGGGCTCAAAGTAACCTGGGATGCTGCGACCAAAACCGTCAAGCTGGTGCAATAGGAGGTAGATTGATGAATACGGTTGATTGGAAAAAGAAGCTTTCAAGCCGGAAATTTTGGGCGCTTTTGGCCGGGTTGGCTACATCGGCGATGGTGCTTTTGAATGTATCAGAGAACACGGCTGCCCAGGTCGCGGCTGTAATAGGTGCTTTTGGTTCAGTGGTCGTATATATATTATCAGAGGCATATGTTGATGGCCGGGCCTTAGGAAAGGGAGACGAAGATATAGAAGAGGACTGAACGAAAATTGAGAAGATGAAAGGGGCCTGGATGTAATTCCGGGCTTCAGACTAGAAAACCTCCGCTAGCTCTTTGGCCTGGGCGGGGGTTTTTGTCGGTCTGAACCTGTTATGCTATTGCCGGTTTTATCTTTAAGGCAGCACGATCTACAAACAACCCGTCTCCGCTGCCCGCCATCCTATCAAGAACGCGGACAAACATCTTGACAATGTGACCAGGTAGTCATATGATTAAATCATAATGTGACTACCTGGTCATACTGAGCTGGATGCCGATGCATTTGATGATGCAAAGTAGCTCCACGGGGACAGTGTTTTTTATGGTCTGCTAATGTTGGTGAGAATGAGGTAAGAGGAAAAATCATGCCCAAAGAAACTTTCCATAATTTGAGCGAAGAGAAGAAGAAGCGAATATTCGATGCGGCTGTACAGGAATTTTCAGAACGGCGTTTCAGCGATGCATCCATCAACCAGATCATCAAGAACGCAGGTATACCCAAGGGCAGCTTCTACCAATATTTTGCCGACAAAGAAGATATCTATCTTTACATGGTAGAACAGATGGCCAGGGATATACATGATATTATTGAACCGTTTAATCTAAATGACAGCTTTTTTGCACACGTGATGCAAAGAGCCAAAGAGACCGTTAAAGTCGGCAAGACAAGACCGGAATATGCCAAGATAGGCGCATTGACGGTGATTGATAACAGCGACTTCATATTGCAGCTTCTAAAAACGGGCAATGCAAAGTACATCGAGATAATCGAGCGTGATAAACAACGCGGTTTAATAAAACCGGAAATCGACTCCGGTGTACTTATTAAAATGATATACATCTTCGTTTTTAATGAATATTTATACAGCGGGTTTGACGAGACCGGCTATTTGGAGAATGTAGAAAGTGCAGTTCAAATTATCAAGCAGGGAGTTGCTGTACAGCAGGGTTAATTAAACATATTGATTTACTGGCAGAGATTCAGGGTTAAGGGAGGTCGGATGATGTCTTTTAAAAGCTACGGGTTGCACCTGGTTATTTCCTGTTCTATTTTTGTGTAACTATAGACTAACAAACGTTAGTTAGTAACAAAAGGCGCCTCTCCTGCGAAATAGCGGAAAGCAGGTGAAATGCCCCCAATATGTAAGGAATGAAGACCCTTTTTACGGATGGTTTGAAAGGAAGAGCCTGCGAGGACTGAGTATGAACAACGGTCAGGGTACTACTGGGAGAGATGAAGCAAAAAAATAACCGGAGGGATAGAAATGAAAGTAAATAAAGCAACATTTTCCGCATCGATAATAGCTCACTGTCGAGCCTACCATGCACTGCATGATGACCCAAAGATATTTGATGATTTTCTGGCCGCTCATATGCTTACCGAAGAGGAATGCGCATACTTTGACAATTCGTTATATAGATCCGTTAAGGTACTTAAATATTTGGGTTCCGGAAAGGTTGTTCCCTCCTTGATAAAATTGTTCCTTCCCCGGCGTTTTAAACATGCTTCTAAAGCTATTGGAACCGAAGAGTTAAACCAGATCTCCGATTTAAGGTCGGGCTTGGATTGCTATATGCGCGCCACTGGAGGCCTGGCATTAACCGTCAGCAGGTCCCGGTATACTGAAGACAGACTGGTGAAGGCCGCCAGCGAAGGAGTAAAACAGTATGTGATATTGGGAGCGGGTTTGGACACCTTTGCCTTCCGCCACCCGGAACTGATGGAGAAGCTGCGGGTTTTTGAAGTGGATCGCCCGGCCACTCAGGCTTTTAAGCGTCAACGCCTTGCCGAATTAGATTGGGAAATTCCCAAACAACTCTATTTTGTTCCGGTAGATTTCATAGACCAGAGACTTGATGGGGAACTCAATAATTCACCGTATGACCCGAAAGCTTTGAGCTTCTTTAGCTGGTTGGGAGTCACTTATTACCTGCCCCGTGAATCTGTGCTCAATACTCTGCGTACTGTTGCCAGTTTAGCCCCCCAGGGCAGTACGATTATTTTTGACTATCTGGATGCCGATGCATATGACCGTACCAAAGTAGCTTCACGGGGACAGTGGCTTTTGTATTCTCTAGTAGGCTCGAAAGCAAAATCCGGATTTGACCCGGCCACGTTGTCCCGCGACCTTGCTCCTTTGGGCTTAAGTCTTAAGGAAAATCTTAGCCCTTCGGATGTTGAAAAACGCTACTTCCAGGGGCACCCGGGCAAATATCATGCTCAGGAACATGCCCACTTTGCCTGTGCGGTTGTTAAATAGCGATAGCAGGATTAACAACCGCGTGCTCAATGCACAACCGCCATAAAGGGAGAGGGTTATATTATGAGTTCATATGTGCTCGGTTTTAGGGAGTTGGATAAAACAAAGCTCGCCGTAGCCGGCGGCAAGGGTGCCAACCTGGGGGAGCTGTCCAGGATTGAAGGGGTTTGTGTACCAGAAGGCTTTTGCGTTACGACTGAAGCGTATAACAGAATAATTGAGAAGAATAAAGAATTTAACCAGCTTCTCGCTCAGTTGTCTATTCTACGCGTAAGCGAGCTGGAAAAGATCAGCCGGATCAGCGCGCAGATCCGAGATGTTATTGAAAAGACCGTTATCCCTAAAGAAATCGAAGAGCAAATCGCTTCATACATCACCCTGCTGGGGGAAAAGGATGCCTATGCAGTGCGCTCCAGCTCCACTGCCGAGGACCTGCCCACTGCCTCATTCGCCGGCCAGCAGGATACCTATCTCAATATTATCGGCAAAGATTTCATTCTGCAGAACGTTAGCAGATGCTGGGCATCGCTATTTACCGACCGGGCCGTAATCTACCGCATGCAAAACGGTTTCGATCACCGCAAGATCTATCTGTCTGTCGTTGTTCAGAAAATGGTTTTTCCCCAGGCGGCGGGGATTATGTTTACCGCCGATCCGGTCTCATCCAACCGCAAAGTACTATCCATCGACGCCAGTTTCGGTCTGGGTGAAGCCCTGGTCTGTGGCCTTGTTAATCCTGACACCTACAAGGTACGGGAAGGCAGGATCATCGATAAAAAAATATCCACCAAAAAGCTGGCCACCTATGCTGTAGAAAAAGGAGGCATCCAGAACCGGGAGATCGAGCCCGGACATCAGAATAAACAAACCCTGACCGACGAGCAGATTCTACAGCTTGAAGGCCTGGGCCGAAAGATCGAAGCCCACTTTGGCACACCCCAGGACATTGAGTGGTGCATGGTACGGGGACATCACTCCGAAGGTGGTGTGTCCCCTGTCCTTAATGATGCCTTCCATATCGTTCAGAGCCGCCCCATCACCACCTTATACCCGGTACCGGAGGTAAATGACTTAAAAAACCGGGTATATGTATCCTTCGGCCATATCGAGATGATGACCGAACCCATCAGACCATTGGGAATGTTCTTCTGCCAGCTTTTAATCGGTGCACGTATATTATGTAAAGCCGGTGGGAGATTATTTGTTGATTATACTTATGATCTAGCCTCTCCAGTGGCGAGAAAATTTGCATTGAGAGTGTTTGAACAATTTGATCCACTGATAAAAAACGCCATGCTGAATTTATTTAGAAGAAAACCGTTTTTAAAGACTTTACCACAGGGGAAAAAAACGTGGACACAGGGACTAACCTGGGCGCTTCCCCTCGAGATGATAAAAATCTACCGAAAAAACGATTCCAGGTTTATTAAAAATATCGTTTCTCGCAACGAGGAGTCTGTAAGGGATCTGCAGCAAAGGATCGCCAACGTATCTGGAAGCGAACTTTTTGAATTTATTCTACAAGACCATAAGCAGTTAATTGAAATTATGATTGATCCCCCGAGCGTGGCAGCATTCATGGTCGGGATGCAGGCAGCCAATTGGCTCAACAATAGAATAGAAAAATGGCTGGGCGAAAAACGTGCCGTCGATGTACTCATTCAGTCAGTAGACGACAACATTACATCTGAAATGGGGCTTGAACTTTTAGATGTAGCCGATGCTGTCCGGAAGCATCCAGCCGTAATCGAATATTTTCATAATGCCAGTGATGAGACTTTTTTTGAGGACCTGGCTAAACTTGAAGGCGGCGAAGCGGTCAGTGAAATTATTCAGGCTTACCTCGAAAAATACGGCATGCGTTGTTCCGCTGAGATAGATATTACCCGGCCACGTTGGAGCGAACAGCCGACCGTGTTGATTCCCATGATCCTCAACAACATCAAAGCTTTTGAGCCGGGTGCCCACAGGACTAAATTTGAGCAGGGGCTTGAGGAAGCGAAGCGGAAGGAACAAGAGCTCTTAAGCTGCCTGATGCAGTTGCCAGGCGGCAAGCGAAAAGCAAAGAAGACTCAGAAGATGATCGGTATTGTGCGCAATTTGATCGGATACCGTGAATACCCCAAATACATGAATATCCAACGTTTCTACATTTACAAGCAGGCCCTGCTGAAGGAGGCCGGAATACTCGTACAGAAGGGATTTATTCAAGAAAAGGAGGACATCTATTATTTAACTCTGGAGGAACTCCGAGAGGTAGTTAAAACCGACCGTTTGGATTATGGCATAATAACCAGGCGAAAAGCGGACTACGAGGTCTATGCCAAGCTGACTCCGCCGCGCTTGATGACCTCCGAGGGAGAGGTCATAATGGGGGAATACGATATCACCAGCTTTCCCCAAGGTGCTTTGGCAGGCACCCCTGTATCAACCGGCGTCATAGAGGGCCGGGCACGGGTGATTTTAAAACTGGAGGACGCCAGAATAGAGGAGGGTGATATCCTGGTCACCAGATTCACTGACCCGGGCTGGACGCCGCTCTTCTTATCCCTCAAAGGCCTGGTGACGGAAGTGGGCGGCATGATGACCCACGGTGCCGTTATTGCCCGTGAATATGGCTTGCCAGCAGTTGTCGGAGTGGAAAATGCCACCCAACTGATAAAAGATGGGCAGCGAATCCGTATCAACGGCTCGGAAGGGTATGTTGAGATCCGTAGCGATGACTTGTTTAACTAATTGCCATATAAATGTTCTCCCATTATAGTTAACTTATAAATCGTTGTAGTGGGGGACAGATGTATGATTATTACTTCTTACGGCAAGGATTCATCGGTAGAAAAGTCATTGCAGAGTGCTTTCATTGAAAATGAGCAGTATCTTTTTCAGCTGGTTGATCTATTTCCCCTGCCTATCGAAATATTTGCTCCCGACGGCACCACCGTGTTTGGCAACCGGGCGGCCTTGGAAATGTGCAATGTTATGGGGTTGGATCAAGTAGTAGGTGTATATAACATTCTTGAAGATCCGGTGGTAAATGATATCCTGGGGCTTAGGGAATATGTCAGCAGGGCTTTTAAAGGAGAAACCCTGTCTGTATCAGACGTGAGGGTTCCTCTCGAAGACATGGCAGGCCGCTATGAAACCAGGGAAGATGATCCACCGATTAATTCCCTCTACAACGACATTATCAGCTTTCCGATTTGGGGCGGCAACAACGCTATTGCTTATATTGTGAACATCTTTATTACAACCAGGATATACCAGGGGCAAACCGAAGTCACCAAAGCCAAGGAGTACATAGAAGAACACTGGATTGAAAAATTTAATCTGGATGAATTAGCTCGGTTTGTGAACCTCAGTAAATATCACTTTTCCCATCTTTTCAAAAAGCACACCGGCACAACCCCTTATAGCTATTACCAGGATATCAAGGTGGAAAAGTTGAAGGAAACACTTCGCGATAAAAACCTGTCCGTCAGTGAGGCTTTTGATGCGTGCGGACTGCATTACAACGGGCACCAGGCTCAACTATTCAAAAAGAGAACCGGGCTGACACCGTCAGAGTACCGCAGGGCTGAAATATAATCGCCCGCAATTGGCAAAAGAGCTCTTTGGTCCTTAACCGGACCCGGGAGCTCTTTTTTTTGCCATTAAGTCAACAATAACCCTACTAATTACAGCAATTTACTGGCAGATTTAGGGCGTTTTTAAAGGATATGATTTAAATACCAGCCACATTAGCCGGCCTGGTAAGGCTCCAATAGTCCATTCCGGCCTTGCCGGAAACAGGTAATACAGGGTTGACGCTTTAAATACCTAAGCAGTATTTGCCATCACTTAATTAGAGGTAAATAGAGAAAGGGGGAAGACGCACAGCATTTTTCACACCAATTCCTGAGCATATTAAAACCGGCCATAATTCATGGCCGCGTCCAGATGAATCTACTGAATAATACCCGGATTTCTGAAAAGGAGGATTGGTTGATCTTGAATATCCGCAAAGCTATAAAGGTATTGGGTCTGATGCTGACCTCGGCCGTTTTGGGTGCGATGCTGGCAGCCACGGTATGTGCCGACGACCCCATACGCCTTTTCGTAAATGGAGTGGAGGTGCACTCCGATGTTCCACCCCAGGTGATCAACGGCCGCACCATGGTTCCGGCCGCGGCATTGGCCCAGGCTCTGGGTGCGCGGGTGGAATGGGACGCTGCCAACCATGCGGTAATGGTGTATGCCCTCACCTCGGGAGGTACTCCGACCGACCTGCCGTCGTCCGGGAGCAATTCCAGCAGCCCCGGCAGCAACTCGGGAAGCTCTCCGGGAAACAACTCCAACTCAACATCCGGGAGTTCGCCGAACAGCGGCAACCTTTACCCGGAAACCAGCACCGGCAGCCAGTCGGGAAGTTCACCAGGCAGCAGCTCCGGGAGTTCTCCCGGCTCTCAACATACCCCATCCATCCCGGCCAGTTCGACTAGCTGGACCGGAACCTGGAATACCAGTTTTGGCGAGATGGCGCTGGTCCAGACCGGAAGCAGCGTGGCCGGCACTTATGCCTACCGGGATGGCCGACTGTCCGGAACCGCCCAAGGCAATGTTTTGACCGCTGTATGGTCGGAATCCCCAACCTTCACTCCACCGGATGATTCGGGTAAAGTGGTGTTTACCATGTCGGCGGATGGCAGCCAGTTTACCGCCAATTGGATGTACGGCTTTACCGGAGACTGGTGGGCGCAGCCCTGGACCGGAAGTCGAAAGTAGCCCGGGGACTCGGATGAAGGAGGATTGAACATGAGTATTTTAAAGGATAAATTGGTTTTGACACTTGTGCTCATCGCGGGATTATTAGGGGCGCTTTCGGTGGGGGCCTGGGCCCAGGAGCCCATCCGCCTGTTCGTAAACGGGGTTGAAGTGCATTCAGACGTTCCTCCCCAGGTGATAAACGGCCGGACTATGGTTCCGGCCGCGGCATTGGCGCAGGCCCTGGGTGCGAAGGTGGAGTGGGACGCTGCCAACAGGGCGGTTATGGTCACCGCTCTCAAGGGCGGCGGGGCTCCGACCGACCTGCCCTCTTCCGGCAGCCCAAGCCAGTCGGCTAGCTCGAATGTGACTATATCCAAATTGTACTCGGAAGGCTCGCCTTATGCCGGAGGTGGAAGCGGGGTCACCCTGTGGGTAGAAGGCAAGGTTAACAATCCCCCGCCTAAATACGGGTTGATTGTCCAGATCGGCGTTCCGGGTCATGGCACTTTGATGACTATTGACGAATACGGCTACTCAAGCAGCGGGATAAGTGAGGACGGTTCTTTCAAAGTTTACTATCGCATGCAGGAGTTCGAGGACGAACTGGCCGGCGCGATCGTAGCAGGCAAGGATGTAAAGGCGGTGGTGGTCCCCGATTCGGTCGAACGCTTCAAAGTCCTGGCAGTGGCCAAGAGCGACTATGTTTACGCGCCGGCGCAGGGATTAAAGTTCAATACTTACAGCATCATCTGCAGCCGAGGTCCCGATGATGAAAGTCCGACTTTTAATATCGCATCCCATTACAGTGGACCCGACCCCGATACTTCGGGCGTATTCGGCGGACCGTATGTTCTCTGTTACCACTTTGCTGCCAAAGAAGGGCAGTTGACCGGTTTGGAATTATCCAAAGGCGGCCGGATCTTAAAGAGCTATAGTTCGGGGGAACTGGCCGGAATGATGAACAAGCTGCCAGCCTTTTAACTGCAGTCAACCTGTTTCTTCCTATATGAACGAGACATAGGTAAAAAAACACGCCTTTTTACCTATGTTTTTTTATGAAAAACAATCGTTTTCATGCTGTGTGCTGTTTAAAAATTCCTATCTATTTTTCTGGAAATGTACTTGACACCAGACGGAGAAATTAATAACATTAAAGTACACCAAACGGGTATACAATTAAGGAGGCGTTCATATGGCGAAGTTATTGGGTATATACAAATGCGAAGTGTGCGGAAATATGGTGGAAGTGCTCTTTGAAGGCGTGGGCGAATTGCATTGCTGCGGCCAGGCCATGACCTTTATTGAGGAGAATACAGTGGATGCGGCGGTGGAGAAACATGTTCCGGTGAGCACCTGGGAAGGCGGTATTCTTACCGTTAAGGTGGGCAGCCTTACTCATCCCATGACCGAGGAGCATTATATCCAGTGGATTGAAGTTCTGGTAGGGAATAAGGCTTATCGTGAGTTTTTAAAACCGGGGCAGGAACCTCAAGCCAGCTTTTGTATAGAAACCGGCGGAGAGCCGGTAGTCTTGAGAGAATACTGCAATCTGCATGGGTTGTGGAAAGCTTAAACAATTTTTAAATGAGGATGGGCAGTATTTTGCTGAAAGGTTAAAATTTGTATAAAAGGAGGGATAAGAGAATGACAGCAATATTAATGAAGGAGAATGTCTACTGGGTGGGCGTGCGCGATCCCGAACTCCGGATTTTTGATGCGGTCATGACCACCGACGTCGGCACCAGCTATAATGCCTACGTGATTAAAGGCAGCGAAAAAACGGCGCTTATAGAGGTGTGCGAGGACAAGTTTTTTGACCAGTACCTGGACAATGTCAAGAGTGTTGTCGACCTTGCTGACATCGATTATCTTATCATGAATCATACTGAACCCGACCATTCCGAGGCGGTTGCCAAAATGATCGACCTGGTGCCCAACCTGACCATACTGGGCAGTCAGACGGCTCTCTCCTTTCTGCGCGACATCACCAACAAGAAGTTCAAGGCGCGGGAAGTAAATGAGGGCGACCTCCTGGAGCTGGGCGGGAAAACCCTGCGTTTCATAAGTGTTCCTTTCCTGCACTGGCCGGACACCATCTATACTTATTTGGAAGAGGAGCAAATCCTTTTCACCTGTGATTCATTCGGAGCGCATTACCCGGATGAGCGCCTTTTTAACGATCTCATGGAGAGCAATTTCTTAACCCCGTATAAAGAGTACTTTGACGCCATCATCGGGCCTTTCAAACCCTATGTTTTAGAAGCCCTGGACAAGATCAAGGACCTCCCGCTGGCTATGGTGGCCCCGGGACACGGACCGGTTTTGCGCAAGGATATTGACCGCTATATTGATCTTTACCGGCAATGGTCCACCCGGACTTCCGTTACTCAAAGCGACAAACCCAAAATAATTCTGGCCTACTTGAGCATCTACGGTTTTACGGAAAAGTTGGCCGACAGCTTGGTCGAAGGTGTTTCCACTATAGGTGATTTTGACATCAGGAGATACCGGTTGATAAAAGACAAACTGGATGACCCGGACCTGTTGGACCGGATAGCGGAGGATCTTTTAGATGCCAGCGGTTTCTTAATCGGGTCAAATACCGTCAATGGGGATGCTCTGCCCCAGGTCTGGAAGCTGCTCAGCCGACTGTCCCCGATAAGCCACGGAGATAAGGTAGCCATGGCCTTTGGCGCCTATGGGTGGAGCGGTGAAGCCGTGCCCGGCATTGAAAACCGTCTGCGGGCCTTGCGTATGCAGGTTATGCCGGGGCTGCGGGTCAAATTTAAACCCGGTGAAGGCAATCTGGAGGATGCCTTCAAGATGGGTATGGATTTCGGCCGGGCCATCCTGGAGAAAAAACAGGATAAATCCGTGCGGCGCTGGCGCTGCCTGGTATGCGGGCATATTCACACCGGGGAGGAGCCGCCTCTCGTATGTCCGGCCTGCGGAGTGGGGAAGGAAAACTTTGTGCGCGAGTCCATGGAGGATGAATTTGTAAACGATACTCAGGATAAATTCGTCATTATCGGCGGAGGTATTGCCGCCCTGTCGGCCGCCCAATCAATTCGCAAGCGCAACCGCAGCGCTGAGATCGTTATGCTGAGCGAAGAGCAATATCGTCCTTATTACCGGCCGGCATTATCCGATCTTTTGAGCGAGGATCTCCCCGACAACCGGCTGTATGTTTTCGATTCGGCCTGGTATGCGGACATCCGGGTGGACTTGAGGACCGGAGTCCGGGTAGTAAAGATTGAACCGGATAAGCAAGTAGTGGTAACAGAAGCGGGAGAGAGCATCCCCTACACCAAACTTGTCGTAGCAACAGGAGCCCGCAGCAACATTCCGCCTTTCAAGGGGCTGGAAAACCGGGGCGTGTATGCCCTGCGCAGCTTAAAGGACGCCCTGGAGTTAAAGGAAGCCATCAAGAAGGCGAAAAAAGCGGTGGTTATCGGCGGCGGGGTTCTGGGTCTGGAAGCGGTATGGGAAATGGTCGGGAGCGGTGTAGAAGTGGCGGTTGTCGAGCACAACCAGCGCATAATGCCCCGCCAGCTGGACGAACCAGCCTCCCTACGCCTGCAGATGCTGATGGAAGGTCAAGGCGTAAAGCTGTGTCTGGGCCTGGATACTGAGGAAATCGTTGGAGACGGCCAGGTGCGGGGCGTGCGGCTCAGCAACGGAGAGTTCCTGGAGGCGGACCTGGTTCTGCTGTCCACCGGGGTCAAGCCCAATATAGAATTGGCCAACGAGGCCGGGATGGAAGTAGCTCAGGGAGTGGTGGTAGACAGCAGCATGCGCACCAGCCTGCCCAATATCTATGCCGCCGGGGATGGCGCTCAGTTCGGAGAGCGACTGGTGGGCCTGTGGCCGGTTTCCCTGGAGATGGGGAGGGTGGCTGGAGCGGCTGCGGCCGGGGACTGGGTGGAATACCAGACTCCTTTGTTGTCCACCATGCTGGTTGCTTTTGATATGGAGGTATTCTCAATCGGAGAAGTAAATCTGCCCCTGGAACAATGCCGGGTGGTGGAGGTTAACGACCCGACCGAGAACTTCTTTAAACGCAGCTATTTTAAAGATGGTGTACTGGTGGGGGAAATCATTATTGCTCCCAAGGTGGATACCACTCAATCCATGAAGAGTTTGGGCCGAGACAGCGGAGGAAACAAGCGCTCCAATCACTGGAAGTGCCGGGTCTGCGGCTATATACACGAAGGCCCCGAGCCTCCGGATGAGTGCCCGGTATGCGGCGCTTCTAAAGATATGTTTGATCCCGTAGATTAATCATAGAAGAGAGCGCGGATTTCCGCGCTCTCAGCTTGTCGACAAAGTCGTCAAGCTGCCAGAGCGAGCGACGGAAGCGAAGATCAAGGAATGTAAAAAGCCCGCGATTGAGGCGTACAATAGTACGTTGATTGAGCGGGCTTTTTACAATGACGCAGATATTCGCTTTTGTCGACGGTCTGAGAGCGCGGATTTCCGCGCTCTTTCTATTTCCAATGGGCTTGTAATGCCAATGCTTCATCCAAGACAGCTCCCCTCCTTATCTCCCCAGATTAGGTACAGATTATTTGAAAAGCTTTTCGTCAATAATATTGACCAGACCCTTGGGGCCTGGTTTATACTGATCCTGTAAGGTGGTGAGGGTAGTGGAAAACCGCATAAAGATCGGCGATTTCGTAAAACTGACTGGATGCACGCTAAAAGCTATAAACTATTACCATAAAATCGGTCTGCTGCCAGAGCCGCAGCGTTCAGCCGGGGGTTATCGTTTATACGGGCCGGCTGACTTGAACCGCCTGCGTTTGATTAAACGCCTGAAAGCCCTGGGAATGGATCTCAAACAAATTAAAGAGATAGTAGGGGAACTGCCCAATCCCAGAACATCAAGGGAAGTCTTGGAATCATTGCGTCTTGAACTACTAAACGAGATGAAAAATCTTGAAGAACGACTGGCAAAAATTGATTCGCTTCTGAGTGAAAACTCGCTGCATCTGGATAAGGACATTTTCGATTCACCTTCTTTTCAAATGATGACCGATATATTGGGGGGGGAGCAAATTGATAAATACGCTCGCACCAGCCCGGAAATTTACGAACAACACCGCAAATTGTACGGCATCATGGATGATTTTCAGTGGGGTAAGGAGTACAAGAATAGCTTTCGTATTTTAGCCGAGTATTTTCAAACCCATCCCGAACAATATCAACTGGCTTTGGAATTGGGAGCGCGCTGGCAGGAGCTTTCCCATGTCAGTGAAGACGATCCCCGGATTGAAGCTTTTGCTCGAGAATCGGCTGCTCTTGTAAAAAACATGGCTCCGGTTAAAGAATTATACCGAACTGATAAAGGAAAACAAAATCCTTTCGAAGGCCTGTTTCAAGAGATGGTCACCGGTGTGTTAACGCCAGCCCAAATAAAGTATCGAGAGTATTTTAAAAAATTTCTTCAGTCTGATGATTAAATGGCAGGTGTCTCATTCTTAAAGTCAAAGGAGGTAGTACGATGGGAGACAATACTAATCTATCAACATCTAAAGCTTTTCTAATGCCGGTAATTATTATGATCTTGGCGGCCTTAATATTATTTCTACCGGCCGGGTCGCTAAAGTACTGGCAGGGATGGATCTGGTGGTCGATATTATCCGTTCTGACCCTTTTTATCACTGTCTATTTTGTAAAAAGGGACCCCGGGCTTTTAGCAAGGCGCATGCAGGTAAAAGAGAAAGAACCGCAGCCAGGCATCATGAAGGTCATATCATTCTTATCTATGTTCACCTACGTAATTCCCGGCTTTGATTTTCGGTTTCACTGGTCTGCAGTGCCGGTTTGGTTGGTTATTGCGGCTAATGTTATGGTTTTTATAGGCTACGTTTTGATCATCAGAGTTTTTAAGGAAAACAGCTATGCTTCAACCGTTATCCAGGTCGAGAAAGAACAACAGGTTATTTCAACCGGTCCTTATGCCATGGTACGCCATCCGATGTATACCGGGTTGTTAATAATGTTTTTGTTCACTCCTTTAGCCCTTGGCTCTTATTGGGCATTGCTATTTGCAGCCCTTTCCATACCCACGAATATCTACAGGATCAGAAAAGAAGAAGCAACCCTGACGCGCGATCTGCCGGGGTATGCAAATTATCTGACAAAAACCCGTTATCGCTTGATTCCGTTAATTTGGTAAGGGTCCGAAAGGAGGAACTATACTATGAACAAGCAGAAATATGAAAAGGAGCATATGCAGGATATAGCAGACAAAATTGCCCAAAAAACTGAAAAGGAAGATTTTCCGGCCCAAATGCACCGGACTCTGCACCTTATAAAGCAGCACGATTTAGTGGGGACGATGCTGAAAAAAGCTATGCAGCAGGGGGAATTTGACAATCTGGAGGGAGCGGGAAAGCCGCTCGATCTGGAAGGGGACCCCTTTGAGCCGGATGAATTGCACATGGTTCATAAAATCCTCAAGGACAATGGCTACGCACCCTATTGGATAGAACTGGGCAAAGAAATCGATGGACTAAAAGCCAGGCTGAATAGAGAAGTTGACAGCTTCAAGCAGTATACCCGTATGGTTTTCAGCGAGAAACGAAGCCGCGCCGCCCTGCGCCGATACGAGCTCAAAAAGAATGATTTCTATGCCGGGAGCTGGGAGCGCCTGAACGAAATTTCCAGAAAGATACTGGATTATAATCTCCATTGCCCGGTTTCACATTTAAGCCGGACTAACTTTGATGTAAATGATGAGATGAAAAGCATTGTTAATGATATAGAAAAATTTATTGACGAAATTAAACGGTAACATCGATGCTTGCATAAACAACTTTTGCAGCATAGATAAAAACGATGCTTTTTACTTATGCTGCTTTTCCTTCGGTATATTCCCACACGGTTCCCCTTTCAAGAACCATTATCCGATTTATAAAAATATTGTTAATTTCGGGCTAAAAAAGCTGTCATTGGAGGGCGGGCATGCTTCTCTCATTTTAAATACCCAAGGTAATTTTTGGTATAATATATTTAAACATGGCTATTTTCAGAAAATTCAGATTTAGAAGAGGGGAGGAGCAAAGACAAGCTGCAGATATTGCGTGATATAATTATTCATCTCAACCTGGTTAATATAATCAGGGAAAAGGAGGATTGATTTGATCATGTTGAGTAGAAAGAAAGCCCGATCAACATGCCTTATTTTTGCTTTGTTATTTGCCGTGTCTTGCTTTATCTACCCCATCGGCTACCTGTCAGCCTCTACTGACGCCACTTTCACAATCACAGCGCCCGCGGCCGGAGATGTTCTAGCGGCCGGAACCGACTACACTATTACCTGGACTTATACCGGAAATCCGGGAGACCAGGTTAACCTGACCCTTTACAAAGAAGGCAAAAGCTCCTATCGTATTGCCTCAAACGTTCCGGTGGGCTCGGGGGGAAGCGGATCATACACCTGGAAAGTAAACTCTGTTTATGTTCCCGAGGGCAGCAGTTACACGATAAGGATCTTCACCCCCAGCACCACTAACCGGGTTGAGGCCTTTAGCCCGACATTCAGCGTAACCCATCAGGCGTCCGGTCAGCAGTCAAATCAAAACCAGAATCCTGCCGGCAGTCAAACCACCGGGCAATCCAACCTGGCGGAGACTACGATTATTAATGATTCCTCTTTTGTAACGTTAAAAGCGGTTCCCAATCCCGGGGGAGGGAGCGATTCGCTCTATAAACTTCAGGTACAGGCCAATAATTCATCAACTCCGGTTGAGGTCTCCTATCTGACCCTCAGCACGTCAAGTTCACCGGACAATCCTTCTACGGGAATAAAGACCAGCAAGCTCACCGAGTCTGACAATGCCTGGAGCGCTTCGGGTCAAACCTACAGCCATAGCGAAGTAGGGGGCTGGGCTATGCCCGAATATGCGAAAAACCCGCAGAGTTTTGCGCTGCCGCATTACCGCACCTGTGTGATGATGCTGGCCCGCTATGAAAAGATCTACGCAGTATTTATCCGTGAAAATGACGGTCAACTGAGCTACCAGGTCTTCAAAGGTGGAGCCTTTAATGGCTTGAATGTTCCCGGTCTGGGTCAGGTAACCCGCAGCGGCGACCAGTTCCAGATTCACTCCGAGGGAGGAGCCGTAGAAGTGGGCATCTGGGACAAAGGCACCTACCAGCATGATGAAGTTACTGGTTGGGCCAGGGAAAGCTACCAGGCCAATGATAAAACCTACCCCATACCCAAATACGGTATGTTTATGCTGACCATTGCCCGCTACGGTAAACTGGGCCTGGTCATGGGCAACTTGAACGACGGGCACCTGGGGACGGTTTGTTTTTCTGGTTCAAGCCTTTTGGGAGCCGAAAGTGTGTCCGGTCTTTGCGAAATAAGCAATGCCGGAAGTACCAATATAAAAATCAACGGTACGGGAAGCGACCCGGTGGAAGTTTCCCAGTTTGCGTTTGACAATACCTGCTGGCAGTGGGAGGTAAACGGCTGGAGCCAGGAAGCCTTCAAAGCGAATCCCCAGGTTCTTTCCTTGAAGCACTACACTCCCGGCTTTATAACCTGCAGCCGTTACAGCAAGGCCGGCGTCTTCTTTTACAACGAAAATGACGGCAATTTAGGACTCCTGCCGCTCAATTCCAGCACCCAGGCATCGGCGGCCAGTTCGGCCCAGCAGAATCAAAATTCTTCCGGGCAGTCGGGCGCCACCCAGTCCGATGCTATAAAGGTTTATTATAACAGCAAGCTGTTGTCCTTTGACCAACCGCCGGTCATAATCGGCGGCAGGACCCTGGTCCCCATGGGGACGCTTTTTAACGCCCTGGGAGCCTCGGTACAATGGAATGCCGCGGAGCAGATGGTTACTTCCGCCAAAGGCAGTATCGTTGTTATACTGATTATTGGAGAGGATACCGCCCGGGTTAATGGGAATGAAACCGCCCTCAGCCAGCCGGCGCAAATCATAGGCGGACGCACCATGGTTCCCCTTGCCTTTGTAGCCCAGGCTCTGCAGGCTGACGTAAAATGGGACGGAAACACCCGAACCATTAATATAAACCAGGAGAGCTCAGGGACTTCCGAGCTTACGTTTAATGGCAAGCAGGTGGTCGATATGTTTTTCAGCAGCCTGGGCAGCCGCGAGGTAGACGATGCTATGTCCCTGATGGATGCTGAACTATTGGGTGATGATGCCGCCACGGCCGCTTGGAGGAGCCTTTTCAGTTCCTTTGACACGCTTCAAGTGAAAAACATTACTGACTGGAATCCCGGTGAATGGACTCTGGACCAGCAAGCTTTCAAAGTGGAGTTTGCCCTGCAGTTAAAGAACGGCGCTCCGGAGACCATGTGGATGGATGGCCTCAACACCCGCTGGGTGTTTGTGAAGTCTGTTAATGGTCAGGGTAAAATCAGCCAGTTGGCTACCGGTCCATGATAAAATAACAACCCGGTCTATAAAAAACTCACCTATGACCCTTCTTGTGAATAAAATGAAATCAAATCCATTATCTCCAGAAATAACTATCTGGAAAAAAAGGAGGGTTATATATTGAAACCAAGACGCAGAGGAAGGGTAGAAAACCAGGTCTATTCCAGTCGAGTACTGAGATCTGAATTTGACCGAAACTGGAGAACATCGCTTTCCAACAGCGGTTACGTGGTGTATGTAGCCAGGTCGAATCAAGCCAAAGCGGTAGTTTTACTTGCCAACGGCCAGAGAAAACAACTGGTTTTCAATAAAGGCGGGAAAGTAATGGTAGGCGGTGGTGGAACCAGTCATTACAGCAAACCGCATCTGGCGAGAACAATATAATTTAACAATAACCAATTACTATAAAGGGGAAAACCAGATGCCTGGTGATCCCCTGTCTTGTTTTATTTTAAGTAAAAACTGCCCTAAAAAAGGAGGCGCTATAAACCGCAGTCTATAGCGCCGAACTATGCCGGTATAAATTACCCCCACTTGAAAAACTTGATAGAACTAGAGTTGCAAATGCCAGCCAGAACTATCATTACAATAATCGTCAGCAATACGCTATCCATTGACAGTCCCAGTGAAGCGGCTTTTAGAAGTTTGATGCCCTGCGTCATCGGCATAATATCGGCAATTTTCTGAAGTGTTACCGGCATGAGTTCATACGACACGGTTGGACCAGAAAAAATGATCATGGGGAAATACAGTAAGCATGCAATCACGCTTGCACGAAAAAGTTTTGGCTGGTTCAACATGAGTTTAAAATGGCCCGATTTCGGGTTTACGAGATAAACGATTCAGTCTGTACCTTTTTTGCTGTCCAATATTGGTTGGGGGCCCATTGATAAAATGGCACTGCTCTGAAGGTATAAACTTCTTCTGAAGAAAGGGCCGCCCAGGCTTCTTCGGCAGTTAAGAAGGTAGAGGCCAGTTCGCAGACCATCAATTCATCGCCGTTCATGTAGGCCAAAAGAGCCGCGAATGAGCCGGGTTGAAGTATATCAGCCGGGAAGACGGTTTCAACCCGGTTCATAACCAGGCGTCTTTCTCCCGGCAGGTTGTCCTGCAGCCACCCGGCAAATTTCTGCAAATCCATTTTCTCAGACACTTCCATTGTAGAACACCCTTTCTACCTCAATTATATTATTCCGTCAATGAAGAACCAACGCAGATTTTAGTTAGCCAGACATATTCAAAATTAAACAGATTAATGGTCATTGCCAGAGAGAACTATAAACATGGTTAATTAGAATCTGGCTAAAGACTACCGCAGCCGTTAAATAGGGTCTGTTGACCATTAGAAAATTACTAATTATACTAATATTAGTAATATTTAGCTGTTTCGGTTTGGTTCCCATGGAATTAATTATTAATATGCCTAAATTATTATATCTGGGTTGGAAACACAGGACATGCAGAGAGTTAGAGGGAGAGTACTCTATCCTAATATAATCTAACCTACTCAATTTGGAAAAGTCCGTAAATCTTGTTTACTTGGTCTTTGCTATTCGGTGCCGCACCCCGTGCTTTTTAGGAGCAGGGAGGGAACCTGTTCACAAATATATTCCCGGTTTATCAATGGCTGGCTGTGTGATAAAGCAAGCTGGCAGACGGTTATGTTCTGGGCTATAGCTTTAATGAACGTTGCGCTCGTTTTACAGATGGCAGCCTTGCGTACATCCTGGATTTCTTGAGTATCTCCGTTGAACACAATCAATTAACCGGGGCAATCAGCTGCTTGGCCATTTCTACTGCAAAGGGAGTAAGTGCAGTCATGGACAGGAAGGTGATCTTCAAGGCCAGCTCGGGTGAAATGAGAAAAGCGTTTTTATAATTGGCGGCGATCTCATAAAATTCGTTGTAATATTTTTCAGCGATTATGTAATAATATTTCGGATCGGCGTTGTAGATCCCAAAGTAATTCGATACGCTGCAGCGGTCATTCAGAACGTCATCAAAATTATATAATGCGTTCCCGTTAAAAGACAGGATTTCTTCGTTGTGAATGATCAAAACGGCGTCCACTGCCTTTACAAAAAAATAAGAAAAAGCGTTTCTTATAATTGGAGAAGAGACGTTGGGGCCGGCTGAATTTAAAATGTCGTTGGTGAGGTTATTGGCGTACTGGTACATCAAGGAAGATATTTCAGCTGGAATATCTATTTGAAGGACTTCCTGGCGGTTGTCCGCTACATTATACCTTACAATCACATCAAAGAGAATATCTTGTTCTAAAACGGCATTACTATTATCCATTACGATTCCTCCGCACCCAATTACTGATATCCGGGTTTCACTAATCTTTAATACCCATTTTAAGTATATTCTAAAAAACGAGCTTCCTGCCCTGAAAATATAATGAATACTAAATGCCGAGCGGGGAGGACAGTTCTTTTTCGTTGCACATCAAAGTGATGGGGTACACTTTAAAATTCGTTTGCTTCAAACGGGTTAATACGTCCTGCAATATTTCGTTGTTATGGATAACCCAGCTGATTATAACGAAGTCAAAGGAGGAATTGGCCAGAAAGTTGTACTGTGCCCTGGTAGTTAATGGTATATATTTTTTATAAAGTAGTATGTAACTATACTCAAGAAAGTGGATGAGCATGGGAGACGTCAGAATGAATTGATAGTTCTGATTACTACGCATTTTTTACCTACTCTCTGTTTTGTGGCAAAGTACCGGTAAGTATAACTGGATACCCAACCGGTCCCAAGCACAACTTTTTGATCAGTAAATTACGGAATCCAGGTTTCCATGTCTGATGCGCCATGAGGAGGATACAATTGTGAGCCAATATTACATACAACTAGAAAATATTACGATTAATAAATTCAGAAATCTTTTGCAAAAAGCTGAATTGCTTCCCAGTCAACAGATATTAAAAGACGGGCTGGATGCCAGTTTCAATGCCATTGAGAAAGAAGGCATTAAAAATTTGGACCAATTGCAGTCCCTTCTAAAAACTAAAGCGGGGCTTGCGAAGTTGGCTGGGAAAACTGGAATCACAGAAGAATTCTTAACCGTACTGCGCCGTGAAGTAAATGGCTATGTTTCTAAAAAGCGAAAAATCAATGAATTTCCTACTTTAGACGAACAATTTATAAACCAACTTGAAGCGATGAATATTAAAGATACCCAGCAATATTTTAATGAAGTTTTCACCGCCGCAGATCGAACCGCTTTGGCTGATAAGATAGGCGTGGGCATGGAGCCGGTACTGGAACTGACCAGGTTAGTGGATGTAAGCAGACTGCGTTATGTAAATCAAGCCTTCGCAACCTTGCTGGTTAAAGCCGGATATGATTGCGTCGAAAAAGTATCCAGGGCCGATCCTGATAAATTATATAAAGACATTAAAAAAGCGAATGAAGAAAATAGATATTACCGAGGAGCCATTGGACTAAAAGACATAAAATATTTGATAAATGATGCCAAAGAACTCCCCAGGGCGAGGGTTGAATATTAGTTTTTATAAGCAGACAACAGAGCCTGTGAAAAGCTCAAGCATACGAAGGAGCCGTGGAGTTGGGGGTTATACCACTCCACTTTGTTCCACCTCCCAGTCCTTTCTCACGTCAACATAAAGCTCGCCTGATGTACCCAATTGAGCAACCATAACATTATGTAAGTCTTCAATACCCTGCTTTTTTAATGCTTCTCTCAACCAGTCTTCGTTTAGCCCCAGGCTATCTAAACGATGGTGGGCAATATTACCGTCGACCATCAGGACTACCGGATATCTGCCCATAGTCTCGGTTCCAATATGGAGGTCTTTTCTGGTAGGAGCGCTTTCTTCGGGTTTGGTAAGTACGCTTAATTTTCCGTTGGTTTCTAAAACCGCTTCCTGGACCATCGCCAGATCAAATATTCGGTGCCCCCTTAATTGAGCCATGAGTTCTTCAATATTGTAATGGGTCCGCTTCATGGCATCCTCCATCAATTTGCCATTGCGTATGATTACGGTCGGTTCGCCCTGAATGATTTTTAGGGCGGGAATGTTCTTTAAAACCAGTGCATCCATGGCAATCGCCAGTCCGGTCCATACTAAAATACCGGCAATGGCATGCACTGTTTGAATATTTGTATCTATTGACATGGAGGCCGCGATGGAGCCAATGGTGATTCCGGTCGCATAATCAAAAAAGGTGAGCTGTGATATCTGGGTTTTTCCCATAAGACGGGCCATAATCAAAAGAGTAAAAAAAGCCAGGGTAGCCCGGAGAAGCACTACAAGCATAATCGGCAAATCCATCCCTCCTGGGTTGAGTTTGTAATAGTATGGCTTCAAGTTATTAGTGGAATTCAAAATTCAGGAGGGGATCGGAAGGGCTTATATATATAACGATGATTTGATATTGACGAGATACTTCTCCAGGAAGTATGATTTTCCCAAAAATAACAGTATGCTAAAATTAGCTTATTGTTTTTGCTAAAACCAAAAATGAATCTTGAATTTCCTGTTCCAATTCCCATTTGGTGTGATTAAGTATAACTGCTAACATTTTAAGGAGGGCTTAGGACGTGATAAAAGTTGGTATACTGGGGGCTTCAGGTTATATGGGGGGAGAAGCTCTGCGGGTATTGTCCGAGCATCCGCAGGTTGAAGTGGTCTGGGCCACCAGCCGCAGCCAGAATCCGGCTGAGTATTATCACCGCAATTTCTTCGGTTCAAATATCAAGTTTATTAGTCCGGAGGATATAACCCCCTGTGACGCCATTTTTGTGGCCCTGCCAACCGGCCATGCCATGAATACAGCCCTGGAAATGTCAGACACCGGAGCGAAAATCATAGATTTGGGGGCTGATTTCAGGTTGAAGGATGTAAAGCAATGGGAAGCGGTATACGGCATGAAGCATGCATGCCCTGATCTGGTCAAAGAGGCTGTATATGGAATTCCCGAGCTGCACCGGGAAAGCATCAAGAAATCGAGGATCATAGCCAACCCGGGATGCTATTCTTCGGCAAGTATTTTTGGATTGGCGCCTTTGATCAAAGCA
Organism: Syntrophomonadaceae bacterium; assembly: GCA_040217815.1. Classification (GTDB taxonomy): domain Bacteria; phylum Bacillota; class Syntrophomonadia; order Syntrophomonadales; family Syntrophomonadaceae; genus UBA5314. The sequence continues at coordinate 39,943 of JBEHWI010000011.1, forward strand.
AACCTGATAGACAGGGACAAGATCGTTGTTGATGGGCTTTCAGGGACGTCGGGAGCAGGAACGGATTTCGACATTACCATGCACCATCCGGAGATAGGGAACAACCTGGTGCCGTATAATGTGGTTGGCCACCGGCACACCCATGAAATAGAACAGGAACTCCAATTGGTCGGGAACGCCGGAGTGACGGTTCATTTTACAACCACCTATGTCCCTATAACCAGGGGGATTTTAGCTATTTGTCATTGCTTTCCGCGTGAGACGGTCACCAGGCAGGAGCTTTTGGAGGTTTACAACGACTTCTATCAGGATGAGTTCTTTATAAAAGTCTTTGACATGCCCGCGGATGCCCGGGCTTCATGGCAGTACCGGCCTTATCCCTGGGTGTCCGCTGTTTCGGGAACCAATTTCTGCCATATAGGCCTGGACATTGATAATGAAAGAAAGCGCATTGTGGTTTTCAGCGTTCTCGACAGCCTGGGCAAAGGCGGCGCCCATGCCGGGGTGCAGAATTTAAACATCTTATTGGGGCTGGATGAGAAAACTGGCTTGACCAGATATGGAATGCACCCCTATTGATAAAAAATTGAATAAGATTTCAGGTTTGTTCTATGATGGAACATAAATCTTACATAGTGATAAGACAAAGGCAGCAATAAATAGGAAGGCAAAAAATAGAATGACCGCTATTAATAATTTTAATATACTAAGCTTTTGGTGGACCACTCGGAATCCATAGCGACGATCCCAGGTGGTGCTGCCCTGATTGATCAGTTTTTTCATGGCCATCAAGGCAGTTAATATAGATATTAAGGGAATCGTTACGGCTAGACCCTCAGTAGTACTTCTAAACGACCTGAACACTGCAGTCCGGTAGGTAGAAGCTTTTGTTTTTACCGGCACAACCCGGGTGTTCAACAGCCATTTGCCGGGAGTAGTGCTAAACCGGTGAAGGAGGGCTGCTTCGTAGAATATCCACAGGGTCATGATCGCCAAACCTATGGCAAGCTCTTTATCTTTAATAATATAAGGTGAAGTTCCGGTTATGTTTATGAGGCCATATATTACCAAACAGCAAAACATCCACCAGAGATACAGGTCAATAATTTTAGCCCAAAAGCGCACCCACGGTCTGACCTGGCTTTCCTCAGGCAAGGCACTCCACCCCCTCACCTACTTTATGATTTAACGCTATTTACTAGACTACCACACCTGATGCCAAAAACCTCCATATTTATTAAAGGGTTAAAGCCGTCAAGGGGTCTGTTTAAAAATAGTAGATGGATTGCGATATAATAAGGCTATAGTGAGCCTTAATTTTACATAAAAGATGTATGCTGGGATGAATGGGCTTTGAATGGTGATATTTTAACAATTCTCTTTGTGCTTACGGTGCCGTTTGTAGGCATTTTTATCGGCTACAAAACCAAAAACATGGGCCGGGATGAAAAGTACAACCGGGGGCGGCCGTTATGTCTGGACAGTCATGAGCACGGCAAGGAGATACCGAAGGCAAACTCGACGGGTCGACACGGAAGGCGGGGGGATACATATATGGAAAACCGTTTTGCGAAGTACATAGAGCTGGCTAAAAAGTACAAAATGGTCAATGCCCAAATAATCACCCCGGATGACATCGTTTTTGATATCCGGGCCATTTTAAAATGCCGTTGGGGCTGCAATGATTTCTTTAAAGAAGATGTCCGGTGCCACAGCCGCAACACCTCTCTCCAGGAAAGAATGGCAATGATCAAGAAATATCGGAGCATTTTGCTTCTGCACTCCCACAACGCCAGGGATATAAGTATTGCCGCTCTCAAAATCGAGCGGGAGGCGTTTAATGACGGTTACTATTTTGCTTTTGCTATGAGGTTCTGCAATTTTTGTGAGACCTGCTCGGTGGAATCGACTGGGGTCTGTCAATTCCCGGAGAAAGTCCGGCCCTGCGATCAGTCCTTCGGGATGGACATTTTCGCAACCGCCCGGAAACTGGGTCTGCCCTGTGAAGTTCTGGCCGGGCATGAAGATACTCAAAACCGGTTTGGGCTTGTTTTGATAGATTAGGCAGGCCTAATCTATTATCAGGAAAGGATTTTGACCGGCACTTGATCATTATTTAACAGGTAAATTATAATGAAATATAGTCTAAACATAGGGATAATATCGTTTTTTTGTACCTGTGTGGAGCGGAGTTTAGTTAAAACCCTTGGGGGGTTATACACCTGATGTCCGCCCGGGGTTGAGCGGAGTTGAGGAGAGGTGAGTAGAGATGTTTTTTTCATTTCACGCCTTTAAGACGTAAGTGGCGTCTTTAAGCCTTCATACCTGTTTACACTTTAACCATCCAAATTATTAAGGTGGTATCGCAGGCAGTGCCTGACTCTACCGGGGCAGGTTTGATGTCTGCCGGCTTTCGCCCCCGGGGCATTGCGGCCTCTTACAACTATTACAAATCATTAAAGGAGAGTGTATTATGAAAAAATTACTGGCATTACTGCTCGTTTTAATATTGGGAATGGCTGCCTTGAGCGGATGCTCCAACAAGACTGCCCAGACCAAAAAGGTCTACAAAATCGGCATTGTGCAACCCATGGATCATCCTTCCCTGAACCAGATCCGGGAGACCATCATAGCGGAATTAAAAGCCCAGGGAATGGGAGACAAAGTTGAAATCGTCACCAAAAACGCCAATGGCGACATGAACCTTTTACCCTCAATCATGCAGGAACTGATCAACAGCAATGTCGACATGATAGTTCCCATCGCCACCCCGGCCGCCCAGGCTGCCAAGGGCACCACCAAAACGGTGCCGATCGTGTTTTCCGCGGTAAGCAATCCGGTGGAGGCGGGCCTGGTTACTTCGTTTGACGCAACCACCGGCAATATCACCGGTGTCTCCAACTCCATTCCCATAGAAGATATCTTCAAGCTGGCTGCTACCGTAACCCCCAATGCCAAAACTTTCGGTTTCGTGTACAACAGCAGTGAAATAAATTCCACCAGCGGCATCAAGAAAGCCAAGGAATATTGCGACAAGAACGGGATCAAATACAAGGAAGCCACCATCACCGGCACAGCAGATGTGCAGCAGGCTGCCTCTTCGCTGGTCGGCTCGATTGACGCCTTCTTCACCCCCAATGACAATACGGTTGCTTCAGCTATGGCCGTTTATGTCAAGGTAGCCACCGATGCCAAACTGCCCATTTATGCGGGCGCTGATTCAATGGTTAAAGATGGAGCCCTGGCCACCGTGGGTATTGACTATACCAAGCTGGGCAAACAGACCGCGGCCATGATTATCCGCATCGTCAATGGCGGAACCATCAAAGACAACCATGTTGAGCAGGTTGCCGAGTATGCCAATATGATCAATATGGGAACGGCCAACAAGCTGGGTTTAAGTATTTCCGACGAATTGAAGCAGAAGTTCGTGATTCTCGGTCAATAGATTTGGACCGGCATGACAGGGTAAGGGATATTATATGACACTTTTAATCGGTTCTATACAGCTCGGTTTGCTATACGCCGTCATGGCCCTGGGCATCTATATAACCTTTCGCATATTGAACCTGCCGGACCTGACGGTTGACGGCAGCTTCTCCCTGGGCATGGCCTGTGCGGCCGTAGCTACTATAAGCGGTCATCCCTTGCTGGCCCTGTTCATCGCCATTTTAGCCGGAGCCCTGGCCGGGCTGACCACCGGTTTGCTGCATACCAGGTTGAACATTCATCCCATACTGGCCGGGATTCTGGTTATGACCGGCTTGTACACAGTCAACCTGGGCCTTATGGGAGGAAAAGCCAATCTTTCCGTCGTTGGCAACGATACGGCTTTTTCTATGATAGAATCGCTGTTTTCGACCCGGGGCGAGATGGGGATAACCCTTCTCGCTCTGGTCATATGCTTAACCATAATCGCCATTCTGGCCATGTTCTTTAAAACCCGGTTGGGCCTGGCTATCCGCGCCACCGGTGACAATGAGGACATGGTTCGTTCATCCTCGATAAATGCCAATTTTACTAAATGTATAGCCCTGGCTATGGGCAACGCCTGTGTCGCTCTATCAGGTGCTTTAATCTGTCAGTACCAGAATTTTTCCGATGTGGGCTCGGGAGTCGGAATGGTCATCATCGGCCTGGCCTCGGTCATTATAGGCGAAACGATATTCGGCCGGCGCTCGGTCACCATCGGCCTGTTGGCAGCGGCCTTTGGCTCCATTCTATACCGGATTATTCTGGCTTTTGCTCTGAAAATAGATATGTTCCCTCCTTATGCCTTGAAATTGATTTCAGCCCTGATCGTAATAATTGCTCTTTCCGGGCCATCCATAAAAGCCACCCTGCAGCAGAACAAGTTCAGGAGGGAGGTAAACAGCCATTTAAGCGATAAATAGGCTGGAACAATATGCTAGATTTAATCAAGGTCAGCAAAACCTTTTATCCTGGAACAGTAAATGAAAAAAAGGCTTTGAACTCCCTAAACCTCCATCTGGATACGGGGGATTTTGTGACCATCATCGGCTCCAATGGGGCCGGGAAGTCCTCGCTGTTCAATGCCATAGCCGGCGTATTCTTTATCGATAGCGGAGCGATCCTGCTGGAAAATCGCAATATTACCACCTTGCCGGACTACAAAAGGGCTTATGACATCGGCCGGCTCATGCAGGATCCCATGAAAGGCACCGCCCCTTCCATGACCATTGAAGAGAACCTGGCTCTGGCTTTCGGCCGCAAAGCGCATAAGAGTTTTTTTGCGCTCAACAAGAGGGATGCGGCGCACTTCCGGGAGCTTTTGGCCCGGCTGGACCTGGGTTTGGAAGACCGTATGAAAACCAGAGTGGGAAATCTGTCCGGGGGTCAAAGGCAGGCGGTTACCCTGCTGATGTGCACCATCTCCCGGCCCAAGCTCCTGCTTCTGGATGAGCACACCGCGGCGCTCGACCCGGCCACCGCGGAAAAGATATTGAAAATAACCGTGGATATAGTGAAAGAGGCTCACATCACCACCATGATGATCACCCACGATATCAAAGCTGCCCTGGCCCTGGGCAATCGAACCATCATGATGGATGAAGGGGAGATTATTCTGGATATCAAGGGCGAGCAGCGCAGCAATATGACCATAGACGAACTGCTGGCCTATTATTATAAGGAAAGAAAGAAACAATTGACCGATGACCGGATGTTGCTGGCGTAATCGCAAAAAGGTTTTCGCCTGTTTTCAGGCGGGGGCCTTTTTTGTTATCTATGGCAGCAGGGGATAAATAGATCAAAACAAGGTAAAGGAGCAGTTATTGATGGTTTATATTGCTTTGCTCAGGGGGATCAATGTGGGCGGTAAGAATGTCATTAAAATGGCTGATTTAAAATCCACCCTGGAGGCCATGGGGCTTCTTGATGTACGAACCTATATCCAGAGCGGTAATGTGATATTCAGATCGGAAGAGGACGAGGAGTCCCTGCGCAAGCGAATGGAAGACCAGATCGAGAAGGTGTTTGGTTTTCCGGTGCCGGTTGTTTTGCGAAACGCCAGCGAGTGGGAAGAGATCATTAGAAGCTTTCCCTTTTCGGATGAAGAAGTGGCAAAGGCAGAGGCCCTTGCAAAAGTTGAGAGTGTGTACGTAGCCCTTCTGCTCCAGGCGCCTTCGCAAGCGGGCATGGAGCAATTAGACGCCTACCGGAGCGCCACCGATGAATACCTAATTACAGGCCGGGATGTATACCTGCTGCTTCACCATAGTATCAGGCTATCCAAACTAGCCGGCAATCTTCATAAACTGGGTGTGCCATCGACAGTGCGCAATTGGAAGACCATAAAAAAGCTTGCTGAAATGGTCCAGCAAGCGTAAAGACGTGACAAGGGGACGCCCTTGTCACGACCGTCCCCTTGTCACGAAGAATAGAAAAGGGAGAACCGTCTCTGGTTCTCCCGCCAGACCGAGTACTTATGGACCGACATATTGATCATTTACCCATTTGCCTTGCTGCTTGGTTCTATCGGGCAATACCATTACACCTGCACCGTCTCTTACACCATTCTTAAAGTCCCCTTCATAATAGCTATGGTCAGCCCATGTATATCGCCCCTTACCGTTTTTCTCGGAATGTTTAAATTCCCCATTGTATTCGGAACCATCGGAATAATCCATATAGCCTTTGCCTTCTCTTTCATCGTCTTTAAAATCTCCGCTGTAATTCGTACCATCTGGCCACCAATAAAAGCCTCTTCCGTTCATTTTTCCGTTTTTAAAAGTACCACAGAAATACTCTCCGTTAGGCCATTCATAAATGCATTCCTCAACAATCTGGCTGGGGGGATAGGGCCATACGTAGATCACCGATCCTCCCCATGGGGCATGGGAGCGGGTCGTGCTTAAGGACTGGCCGTTTTTGGCCGTATTTATGCTGGTGCTGATGTCAAGAGATAAATTCCACGGCAGTGTCACCCAGGGGCTTTTCGGGTCATCAAGCAATTTCTTTACCACAGTTTTCAGGTCAGGATTATCAGCGCCGCTCCAAAATTTGCGCCCCAGGAGGTAGTTGTCGGCTAAATCCTGCCAGGAGGTAAAAGTGGATTGCAGCAATTTGGCTGCTGACATAATTTCATTCCAGGCTTCTTGCTGGGAGAGATATCCTGCGGTATAAGACCATTCGGTTAAACACACCAATCGGCTATAGTCCCAACCTATTAGAGTTTTTGTCCCTAAGATTTCACTATTCTCTTTAACAAACATCAAATCATTCAGTAGTTGAGGGTTGTCTTGGCAGTCATCCAGCATCTTTTGATACTCTGTAGATGTTGTACCAGATAAAACCTCCAATATCTCGTTATAATAAGATCTATGCCCGTCCTTTTTAATCCAGGCAATACTTTTCAGAGCATCTTCACGGGTTTTTATGCCCCACCCCTGGGACAACATAGATTTCACAGCAGCAGCATATTCGGGGGTGAATTGCCCTCCGCCTAAAAGGGTCAGACTCATTCCATTAGCTTCTTTTACAATTGCCGACGTAGCCAGAGCCCAAAGCTGCTGGTCGTTTTGAGCAGTTATGTTATTGGAAGTAGACCCTGTCTGGTCTGCTGAACCCTTCGCTAAACTCAAACGTACTGTCGACGACATGTAATGGGCTAAAAAATTCAGCGGTACCATGGTATACCCGTTCATATTTTGGGCAGGTGCGTTGAGAAGATGGCATTGTTCATCCTCCAATGTTCCGTACTCACTCCCATTAGTTAGTACTATGGTACGCCCAAGACTCTTAATTACTGTATTGGGATCATTATATTGAACTTCGAAATCGAGGGCTTGAGCGAAAGAGTTTAATGGAACCAGGACCAGTCCATTCTCAAAGATGGGCTTTTGTCCGGAAAATTGCACCGGCTGGTCATTTACCGTAACAGAGATATCGCTGCCGTTGCGGACTACGTTTATAGAGTTTAGAGTAGTCTTATCTGCGGCGTTAACCAAAAAGAGTGATGTAGAATAGAGAACGAATAAAAGACAGGTTAATCTTTTTAAATTTAATTTGTATATTTTCATGGGACTAAAGCCTCCTATAATATGATAATTTATATTATACCATTAAATACAAGACAAGGAATAGAAAACTAAAAGAGTATTTATTTTGTATAGCTGCCTTTTGTCAGAGGTCTCCTTGTGGCTCGGTGAAAGTTCTATTCTAATAATAAAATTTGATTGGGCCAAGAACTGTTTTTCTGGGATGTGCAGGTGGGTAGAGGGCCTTGTGAAGTATCAGCAGCTTGCTGGTGATTTATCAGCTGGCAGTCTCTGATAAAAAATAATGTTGAGCCTGGGTTCGGGATTAAACAGTAAAAGGGGGCGCTTGTTTCGCCCCCTGGTTTTGTACGCTATGAGGTGAGATTTTAAGCAGCTATTTACGGGCTCCTGGTTTTGCAGTAGAAGGGTTTCGTTTATTTTTTCTAAACTGGCCTGTGTATTCATCCCAGGGTTTATCATCTATGGCTATCCATAAGAAGCACATAATAATACCTCCTTTTATTATTCTTCAATATTTTCCCCTAAGAGAGGTTTATTATGAGGCGGCTAAACCGGCTTCCCTAAATTTGTTCTGCTAAAACAATATGCCTGCGAATCACATCACAGGATTCACCAAACAGCTTCTGTTCTTCTACGCTTAAATGCAGTTCGACTATCTCTTCCAGGCCGTTTTTTCCGATAACAGCCGGTACTCCGGCATGCAGACCGCTTTGCCCGTATTCTCCTTCCAGCAAGGCCGATACCGGCATAACCCGGTGTTCATCATGGAAAATGGCTTTTACCATATCAGCCAGGACGGAGCCGATGCCGAATTCGGTGGAGCCTTTTCCGTTTATGATATCCATACCTATCAGGTGGGTGCGCTCTAAAACATGAACCAAATCCAGCTTGCCGTAAGTAGCCGGCTTTTCCTCCATTAACTCCCGTAAGGGCTTGCCGCCGATACTGGCCTGAGAAAATGGAATCATGCTGGAGTCGCCGTGCTCTCCAAGGGAGAAACACTGAATGCTGCGGGCGTCTATCCCGGTTTCTTCCTGCAACACCCTTCGTAGCCGGGCAGTATCCAGTGAGGTGCTGGTGCCAAAAACCCGGTTTTGGGGCCATCCGGTATGCCTTCGCATATAATCGGCGATGACGTCGGCCGGGTTGGAAATGCAGATCAATATTCCTTCAAACCCCGAGTTTTTTAAAGGGTCAATGATCTCCTTCATTACCCGGATGGAATCACCCATGGTGTCAAGCCTGGTCTGTCCGGGTTTTCTAGGAACTCCTGCTGATAAAACAACGATCGCCGCATCCCTGCAGTCCGTATAATCACCAGTCCTTATGATGGCGGGGTGAGGCATAAAGCAGGCCGCATCGGCTATATCAGCGGCCTGCGCAGCCGCTTTTGGTTCATCTATGTCAATGAACACAATCTCACTGGCGTCTCCCCGGGTCAATAAACTAAAGGCACAGTGAGAGCCCACGTGGCCGGCGCCGATAATCACGATTTTTCTGGATTGAACCAACATAAGCCATACCTGATGTTAGAACCAGGCATTATTCACCTCTTTCAATTAAATTAGGAAACGCAATATGTTAAATTATACTATACGCCTGCCCGGGGGCGCCCCCCCTAAGATGCATGGCGGATGTTACAATCCGTCCGGCAAATTGCAGTAAAGAGCTGCGCAATCCGAACTCTGCTTTAAGGCATTTATGGTTTGGGCGTTGGGCTCTTTATAGATGACCGGAAAGTTCTTTTCGTTATATTCCTTCCTAATGGGGAAAGCCAGCTTTTCCTCATATATCGAAAACTGAGCATTGACGCCCTCCTTATTTCCCCGGGCATCCAGCCTTATCCAGCGCTTTAGCGTTTGCAGGTAAACCGCATTTAAGGCATGAATGCAGTAGCCGGTATCGGGCGTATCGCCCAGGGTAAGCAGCTGATAACAGAAGCCGGTGGGTATGCCCCTGCTTCTTAAAATGGCGGCCAGCAAGTTCGACTTTGCATAACAAATGCCATGCGCATGGTAAAGAACTTCCGATGCTCGGCAGGTAACCCGGGAGCTCTGAATATCAAAGGAATGGGCGATTTTGTCGCGCACGAACTCAAAGGCTGTCTGCACGGTTTCTATTTCATTTGATGGCGCAGAGAATAGCTCATTCACCTTTTCCACAATCAAAGGATGACTGTAATCAACCAGATCCAGTTCGAGCAGATAATCCTGAAGGTTATGAGATTCACATACCAATTGCATACCCAAACCACCTGCCTAAATGCATAAAAATACGTAATGATGTATAAATATAGTATCATGCTCGCAGCCATATGGCCAATACTTTTCCGCCAGGGGATTGAGTGTGGGCAGCTCAAGGAAAGAGCATCTTCCAGGCGTGGAAGATGCTCCAAATTATATGGGGACTTCTAGAAGGTTATACGGAACCTGGGGCCGGTTATTCAGGCCTTTGAATTGACCAGGGGCAACTCCTTGGTGGAGGCCCGGATATTATGGTGGGGGCTCCCATCTTCTTCCTGGATTTCGCTGCTGAAATTATACAGATGAACCTGGCCGCAGCGGGGACATTTTATCTCAGCAATTCCATGCAACAGCCCAACCAGTCTGTTGCATCTCGGGCATCGGCACTGAAACATAATGATACTCCTCCCCCCTATTTAGCGACACCTCCTCAGGCATCACTAAAATCTGTCTCTCTAACCTATGGATTTCACGACTGTTTGAGAATGAAGCCCTGTTTTTAAAAACCTGTAGGATTATCTATTTAATAGAGCAATTATCATGCCAACCGCACCAGGGGGATGGCTTTTTAAAATCGAGGCCTATTTTACGGCATTTTACCGTTTGGCTTTAGACAGTATAAATAAGACTGATTAAAAACTTGTTGAGACTTTGCAGCAAGTTATGATGATGGTTTTTTACTACCGTCTTTTGCAAACTTAAAATTATCTTAGAAAAAAGGGGAATAGTGCCTCCCGGACAGGGTTTGTTTCATACGGTTTTGATGCAGTTTCTCAACAAGATTTGGGGTTGCTTGGAGATTTGAATTTAATCCTGGGCCAGCCTGGTGACGTTGTATTTGGCTGCTTTTCTCACTATCGTAGCCGCGTCAACCTTCAGTTCTCCGGCCATCTGCCGGGTGGTGCGGTATTTGGCAAAGGCTTTTTCGATGAGCTGTTTTTCCACGCTTTCCACCGCTGTCTTCAGCGGTATAATGCCCGAAACCAGCACGTAGGCCGAGTTGTTGCCCACCGCGCTGCGGATGTGTACTGGCAGTTCTTCCTCGGTAATGCTGTCGTGCGGGGTTATGACGATCAGCCTTTCCACCAGGTTTTCCAGCTCCCGGATGTTGCCCGGCCAGTTGTACTCCATAAACAGGTCCACCACCCCCGGGCTTATTGTCTTGCTCATGCGGTATTTCTTATTGAAAATCTGTATGAAATGAGCGACCAGGGCGGGGATGTCTTCCTTCCTTTCCCGCAGGGGGGGAGTGTGGATGGGAACCACGTTCAACCGGTAATACAGGTCTTCCCGGAATTGTTTGTTTCGGACCATTTCCATAAGGTCCCGGTTGGTTGCGGCAATAATGCGGACATCGACGCTTTTGTAGCCTTCTCCACCCACCCGGATAAATTCCTTGCTCTGCAAAAAGCGGAGGAGCTTTACCTGCAAATTCAATGGCATTTCACCGATCTCGTCCAGGAAGAGGGTTCCCTCGCTGGCCAGTTCAATGTAGCCTACTTTGCCTTCTTTTCTCGCTCCGGTGAAGGCGCCCCGGTCGTAGCCGAACAGCTCTGACTCCATGAGATTCTCGGGGATGGCTCCGCAGTTGACCTTTATAAGCGGCTTATCCTGCCGTTCGCTGTTGCTGTGCATGATTTCCGCGATCAGTTCTTTGCCGGTTCCCGATTCACCGGTTATCAATATGGTGGAATCGACCGACGCCAGGCGGATGACCGTGTCGACCATTTTCCTCATCTGGGCGGAGCTGACCACCATCTTTTCGCTGCTGGTCATTTTCAAGGAGCGGAGTTGGCTTTCATAGTGCTGGCTCAAGCCCTGGACCTGTTCCAGCTTCTGCCTCAACATGTTCAGTTCGGTCAAATCCCTGACATTGCATACCACCCGAATGATCTCGCCATTGGTGTCAAATATAGGGTTTCCGGTGGTCAGGGTGATCTTGCCGGTCTTGCTTTCCTGAACCAGGGTGATGGGCTTCTTTTCCTCCAGGACATGAAAGGTGACCGGTTCGGAGATAATTCCGTCCCGTCTTATGTCTTCCACAGTCCGTCCCAGGTACTCGTGGGCGTTGATGCCGGTCAACTGTTCAAAGGCCTTGTTGTATCTCAAAACTACGCCTTTCCCATCAGAGATGAACAAACCGTCAAAGGATGAATTGACTATGGCGTGGAGCTCTTCATTCAACTCTTTGACGTATTGCAGCTCCCGGGATATCTTGTCAAGGTCCGATATATCCTGAAACACGGCTACCGCACCGGTGATCTTGCCGTCCTTTTTAATGGGGGAGCGGTTGGATACATACCAGGAGCCCCTCAATATTACCTTCTGCATGGGTTCGGCTTCGCCGGTTTTGACCACGTCGATCATGTTGCTTTCCGGGAAGACGTCTCTGATGTTGCGCCCCATGACATCCTCCGCCTTCTCACAAAAGACCTGTTCAGCCGCCCGGTTAAAAACCTTTATCATCCCCGTTTCATCGATGGAGACGATCATATTGTGGGTGGAATTAATGATGGTGTCCAGTTCCAGGGAAATGGCGTTGTAGGAGTTGAAAAAGGCTTTGGCAATGTCCTCGCGGGTGACCATACCCACCAGCCGGCCGCTGTCGTCGATTACGGGAAGCGCCCGCAGGGTTGAAGCGGTAGCCTGTCCGAACTCGTCGTCGGGATGACTGGGTGCAATATCCCGGTTCATTAACTCACCGATGGGAGCATTCAGGTCCTTTCCCTCAGTAAGGTACTGGTAAATGTGATTATTGGTAAACAACCCTACCAGATGGCCGTTTTCATCAATGACTGGCGCGGCGTCAACGTTTTGCTCCATAAAAATGGTGATGGCCTCGTGTATAGCTTGCCGTGGATTTAAGGTTGCCGGCTCCAGAGTCATGATCTCTCGTATTTTCATTGCCTCACTCCCTATCTATTAGCAATGGGAACAACACACTTCCAATGCCATGCCGATCCTGTTACAGGTCATTTGAGGTTCAAATGGTAAGTAAAGACGCCGTGTGGAATAACGATGGGCTGCAGAATAGAACTATCAAATGAGTGGGACGGCTCTGTTCATAGATTACATGCCGATCTGGTAGAGATTCATTGTGGTCCTTACTATTAAATACACGCAACTTTTGTGCCAGGATTTAACGAAAGACGCAATTTACAGATACACAGACCTTAAACGGATGTCATCGGTTCAGTTTGTTGAGAAGCTTTGTTCCGTTATTATAATGTTTGTTGCAATAGTACAGCAGTTGTTGAGATTTCTCAACAAAATCGCCTCGAATAGTATTACCTATATTTCGCCACTTTTTTGCATTCCGATCATAAAAAACGACGTTCAATCACCCTGGGGTATTTAAGTGATTATACAGATGGAGTTTGTTGCAGAACTTCGCATCTTGCTGCGGAACTGCAACAAACTTGTTTTAGAAAGACGACCCTGGTGGCAAATTTGAAAACACCTGAATAATCTAGTAGTAGGAATCATCTGGTTGAGGCAGACAGGTGGTGACAGGTAATGTTCAGGCGCTTAATGTGCTGGCTGTTGGGGCATGAGATGTTTCCCCACCTTGACCGGAATGCAGCTCAAATTGACTATTACTTCTGCAGCCGATGCGGGTTCAGGGAGCAGGTGCATCAGGCAAAGTAGCCGCCAGCAGGAGGAGCCCCCGAGTACAGAGTCGCTTGCTATCCAGAGGGACAAGACCATATCCTTAAAAAATAAAGGCCAGTGTGCGGTCATATTACATTACAATATGTAACGAAACATAGACCGGGTGTAAATATATAATGACTTTAAATGATAATGGGAAGGGTTTTATATAGCATAGGGCTTGCGCTTATATTGGACCGGCGGAAATTTTCTGCACGGTACTTTTATTTGCGGTACAGTGACTACTAATAGATTTGGGAATTTTTACTTGAACTAAGCACTATGCATGTAGTATATATATAAGTATTAAATATATTATTATAGGCGGCGGTGATATAGTGGCCAAGATGAATAGAACGAAATATGCAATTCTAGGCGTTTTAAATGAAAGACCGGCATCCGGGTATGATGTTAAAAAATTCTGTGACAATATAGCGTATTTCTGGAACGAAAACTACAGCCACATCTACCCGGTCCTCAAACAGATGGAGGAGGAGGGGCTGGTTACCAAAAAAACTGAACAAACTGAGGGAAGGCCGCCTCGAAACGTTTTCTCCATTACCCCGGAGGGAAGAGAAGAGTTCGTAAAATGGCTGATGCTTCCCGTGGAACCTAATATTCTACGGGCAGAAATTTTGCTTAAATTACTGTTTTCCAACAATATACCGGTTGACAACATGGTAGAAAAGCTGGAAAACAAAGTTGAGGAACAGAAGCGGATCAGGAATTATTTGGATAACGCAGAAGAAGAGATAAAAGAACTGATTAAGACGGAGAGAAAACGCAAGTCATGGCTGTCGGTTATCAAATGGGGTAAGACCATATCTGATGCTACCATAGGATGGTGCGAGGAGACTATTCAAGTATTAAAGGAAGATGAGGAATAGAATTATCCTGCATCCAGGTAAATAGTAATAACAACCATCGATAGGGGGATTGAACATGAGTTTTAATGTTTTAGTAGTCAACTGCGGGAGTTCTTCTATCAAGTACCAGGTTTTCGATATGGATGAGGAGCGGGTACTGGCGCGCGGGTTGATGGATAGAGTAGGCATTCCCAACACGGTGCTAACTCATGAACCTGAAGGTAGAGATGATAAGGTAGTTATCCGGAAAGATATAGCGGATCATACCGAAGGCATGAAACTGGTTATCGAAACGATAACCAATGCGGAGTACGGGGTGATAAAAGACCTGGCGGAAATCAAAGCGGTTGGCCATCGGGTGGTGCACGGGGCTGATTACTTTGCGGAATCAGTGCTTATTAGCGATGAAGTCAAACGGGCCATCTCTGATTGCTACGATATAGCGCCTTTACATAACCCTCCCAACATGATGGGTATTGAGGCCTGCCAGGGCATAATGCCCCGGGTGCCTCAGGTGGCAGTATTCGATACGGCTTTTCATCAGACTATGAAGCCCGATCACTACATGTACGCTCTGCCCTACGAATTGTTTGAGAAGTATAAAGTCCGCCGTTATGGCTTTCATGGCACCTCTCACTATTATGTAAGCCAGCGCGCCGCCGTTATGCTGGGTAAACCGGTTGAAGACACTAAAATGATCACCCTTCACCTGGGCAATGGAGCAAGTGTTGCAGCCGTTAAAGGGGGAGAAGTTGTTGAAACGTCGATGGGCTATACCCCTTTGGAAGGCCTGGTTATGGGCACTCGTTGCGGCGATATCGATCCCTATATTGTTATTCTGATCATGGAAAAGTTAAACTTAACTTCTTCCCAGGCCAATGACTATTTAAACAAGAAAAGCGGGGCATTGGGGTTATCGGGGGTTAGCAATGACTTTCGCGATATAAGCGAAGCGGCCCGGGGCGGCAACCCGCGCGCCCAATTGACCCTGCAGGTCTATGTCAATAAAGTAAAGGCCTACATCGGAGCCTATATGGCGATGCTCAACGGGTGTGATGGCATCGTTTTTACAGCTGGGCTGGGAGAGAATGCGGTTAATATACGGGAGATGATCTGCCAGGACATGGATTACCTGGGGATCAAACTGAACAATGAAAAAAACCAGGTGCGGGGCAAAGAGATCAATATAGCTGCAGATGATTCCAAAGTCAACCTTTTTATAATTCCAACTAATGAAGAACTGGTTATTGCGCGCGATACCTACGACATCGTCAAGGGTGGGCAAAAACCAGCCTGAAGCAGAATAACAGGCTTTTAGGGAGGTGTTCTAATTGCAAAACCGTGGCAAAACCGCTTTTATGACTGCATATCTGCGCGGCTTTCACTCCCTGCACGATGACCCCAAAATATTGGACGACGCTCTGGCCTTCAAGCTGCTCCCCGATGAGGTGCGGCAGGGAATTGAAAGGCACCTGGCCGGAACATCGTCCCAAATGGCATCGGGAGATGTTGAAAAAACCAGCGATTTTGATGCTGCTTTAGGCTTGGGAGTGCGCGTGATGGCCGGGCCTATTCTGGCCCGGGCACGATATGTGGAAGACCGGTTGGAGGAAGCGGTAGGCAAAGGAGTAAGCCAGTACGTTATATTGGGCGCCGGGCTCGACACTTTTGCCTTTCGCCGCCGCGATTTGGCGGACCGGGTGCGGGTATTCGAGCTGGATCTTCCCGTTATGCAGGATACGAAAATAATGCTGCTGGCCCGGGCAGGCCTTTTTCAACCGGATTACTTGACCTTTGTGCCGGTGGATCTTGGCGAGGTAAGTCTTGTACAGGCCCTGGCCGGCTCAGATTATGATCCCGGGCGCAAGACGTTTTTCAGTTGGACCGGAGTCACCCATTACCTGCCAGTGGAAGCCATACATAACACTTTAAGAAGTATTGCCGGCATGTCAGTCAGCGGCAGCGAAGTCGTGTTTGATTACTGGGATAAATCGGCTTTCGACCCAGAAAAAGCTTCGAACCGGGTTAAATCCTTAATAGCCAGTACGCGAAGCATAGGCGAACCGATCATCACGGGTTTAGATTCCGGGGCACTGGAAGCCGAACTGTCCGATCTGGGGCTGTGGCTTATTGAAAACCTGGGGCCGGATGAGATAAAGCAGAAATATTTGAGCTCATGCGGCGGGGGGTACTCGGCCAGTGAACACGTCCATTTGGCTCGTGCTGTAGTCAAATAGCAGGGAATCTGACGCTAAAGGTGGTCCCCGCCGGTCCGGTCAAACAGTCGATGCTCGCTCCATGCCGGGCGGCTATGCTGTAGCAAACCGCCAATCCCAGCCCGGTGCCTCGGTCCTTGGTGGTCAGGAAAGGGGTGCCGAGCTTCTCCTGGATGTAGTCAGGCAGGCCGTGTCCATCGTCTTTCACAAACAGAACAACTTGTTCGCCATCTATTTTGGTGCCTATGGTCAGGGTCCCTCCGCTGGACATGGCTTCAATACTATTCCTGGTCATGTTGAGGATTAGCTGTCTGATCTCGTTTTCATCCATGGAAACCGAAAAGGGTGCGTTCAGATCCAGCTCTACATTGATTTCATTGCGGTTGGCATCCGATTGAACAATAGGATAGATGGAACGGACCAGGGAATCCAGGTCGCCGGGCTTAAGGTCGACCTTTTTATCTTTGGCCATGCGCAGGTATTCGGTGATGATGTCGTTGGCCCGATCCAGTTCTTCGATCATGAGGTTAAAATAATCAGCGTCAGCCTCATATTCTTTGTTTTCCTGAAGGAGCTGCAGGAACCCCCTCACCGAGGTCATAGGATTCCTGATCTCGTGGCCGAGGCTGGCCGCCATTTCTCCCACCAGGTTCAAGCGGTCCAGGCGGGCTAATTCCTTCTCCAGTATCTTTTCTTTAGTAATGTCGATCATGGTATGTAAAAAGCAATTCTGGCCGTTAACCTGGATAGTTTCTGAGGAGGCCAAACCGGTTAATGTCTCTCCATTCACGCCGCGGAATGATATCTCATAATTTCTGAGGTTACCGTTTTTATCCATTAAGGCCCGTTTTTCAATAATGTCGGCCAGGTCCAGCCAGAGGTTAAGCTCTACAGCGGTACGTCCCAGAACTTCATCCCGGGTTCGTCCAAAAGTGGACAACCATGAATCGTTTACGTCGATATAACGGTTTTCTTCGCGGCTCGCTATAGCCATCATTATCGGGCTTGATCGAAAAGCCTTGTTAAACCTCTCTTCCGACTGGCTTAAGGCTTCTTCCACCCGCTTGCGTTCGGTAATATCAACCGCTGCACCCAGAATGCAGGGTTCGCCGTCTATTTGGATTTGCTGCCAGTTGCTGAAACAGGTTTTGATCTGATTTTCCCTGGTGCGAACCTTGATTTCAAACCCGGTTTGCAGGCCCAGCCTGGATACCGCCTCCAGCACCTCGGCGGCGTCTTCCGGATTCACCAGGTAATCGCCTTCATATACTTTGTGTCCCAGTATGTCTTCCTTTTCATAGCCCAGAGTTGTCAGCCAGGCGTCGTTTACAGCGATATGCACCAGATCACGGAGCCTGGTAACGGTCATCATGGCCGGGCTGGCATAAAATACGGTGGCGAATCTGTCTTCCGACTGGCGCAGTTCTTCCTCGGCCTTTTTGCGCTCGGTGATATCGTTGGCTATGCAGGTAATGCTGACTACATTTCGGTGGGAATCCAAATCGGGGTTGATAAAAAGATCATAATAGAAGACCTTATCGCCATACCCTACTTCCATCACTTCCCGGGCGCTGGTTCCGGTGGTCAGGACCTGGTTTTTTATTTTAATCAAGGGGCTGCTGTATTCAGGGGGTAGGATTTCTTGATCAGTTTTACCCAAAACGTGGCTTTCCCAACACCCGCTACCCCGGTTGAGAATCCAGGTGTAGCGGAGATCTGTGTCCTGAGTAAAGACCAGGGTAGGGGAATTGCTTATGGCCAGCCGGAATCGCTCTTCGTTCAAATGAAGCTGGGATTTCATTTCTTGAATCTGCCGGTGGGCTTTATTAAGTTCAGCGATCAGCTCTTCGCGGCCCAGGTCCTCGTACATCAAGGTAGTCTCCTCATTCGGCTTGTTAAAGTAATTGTAACTTATATCCAATTTAACGTAACTACATTGTCGACAAAAGATATAAATATTTTGCCGAAATCGATTTATTTACCCACTACATTGTAGCAGATGAGCTTGTAATATAGGGAAAATGCAGAATTTGAATCGTTTAAGGATATCGATTAATAATTGTCAGCAGGTGCTTGAAAATCCAGGTGAGGCGTAAAAGGGAGTGGGGCGAAAGAATAAGGAACAGGCTGGGGAAAATTAAATTATTTGGAATAAGAGCGTATCGCGTAGTCGGCCGTCCCCCTGACACGTTACAGGTTGGCACTTTGCTCTTTAATCAACATGGATAACAACTCTCGGCGGTTTTTGGTTTCGGTTTTTCTTAGCATCTGGCGAATATATTGCTTTACTGTGGATTCTGCAATCATGAGCGACTGGGCCATGTCGGCGATGGAAAGGCCGTGCAGGGTTAATTCCAGCACCTGGGTTTCCCTGGGATTAAAATGATATTTCTCGGCGAAGGTTTGGGCCGTATCAGCCCAGCTAACCTGGTCGGAAACTGCTTCGGGCTGAATTTCAACCAGGACTGCTTCCGTTTTGGTTGGCTCCGGGCAGTCAGCTGGAATGGAGTGTTCATCAGGGGAATAATCCGAGCTCGAACTCAGCTCAAGTGCTGGTGTATGCATCCGAAGGCTGACAAAAATGGTATCTCTGAATTTTTCAAATAGTATGGACACCAGGGGCAGGGCTGCTAAAATGGCCAGCAACGAGACAATGAAAATGGACACATTGCCGAAGGTCTTATATAGTATTTCGGCTGAAATAATGCCGACTTGTTTCAATACTAGAGGAAACACCAGCCCCAGCGAGCAGATCAGGGCTGGTCTTTTGTAAAATTGTGCTGCATCCATAAACAAGAGCCTGCTTCCCACCGAAAAAACTGCACCGGCCGTTTGCACACACGAGTATCCGATAAATGAATAGGCTCCTTTATACTGGAAAGCCATGGATATAAAACCCATGGCCAGAAGGCTGAAGGATGCGTTTAGCACCATGTGCTTTCCGCTTTGATCGCATAGTATTCCCCCCCCAATCAGACCGGCTATTAAAAATAACCTGGTGTATACCAGGTAGTCCTCTCCCCCCAGCCAAAAGGCGGAGGCGGCATAATCCTGCATTCCGAAAGACAGGAAGAAGCCGGTAAGGATAAGCAGCAAAAGGATGACCAGTCCCGGCCTTAATACTTCCGGTTTGATGGTGGGGTTACCATTTCTCTCATAATCCGGCCACAAATAATCACGACAGACAGGTAGATAAAGCGCACTGACCCCCAACAGCAGCACTACCAGGGCAGTAAAGTAAGTCTTTCCATATAAAATACTTCCATCCTGTTGAGGAGCCAGCAGGACAAAAACGACGAAGTGCAGAGCAACTCCCAGGGCGGCACTCAAACCGATGGTTATACCGCGCTGGTTGGCTGGTATTTTATTGAATACAAAATAAGACAGATAAGCCATGAACACACCGGAGATCAGACCTGACAGCAGGCAGATGAGGGGCAGCATTTCTCTTGCGCCGTAGGCCATAGCCGCAGTGAGAAAAGCGGTAAATAAAGATGATATGAGGACGGCTTTTTTTACCTGTTTGATATCTGGTGAATGATCCAGCCACCAGGCAAACGCGGCAATTCCAATCGCATGGGCCAGGAAAAAGGAAATATAAAGCAGAGCAGCAGGTTCGCGTCCCAGGGTGATGAAGGTCCAGTAATGATTTAGCCAGCCTATACTGGCCTGCCAGAGAGTGTACAGGCAGGCTGGAACAATGTAGGCCAGTTGAACGCGATTTATACTCAGGTAGTCTCTCATCAATCAACCCTGCTTACTTTATTTACTGATCACAATGCTCGCGAGGAGACACTGGTATTATATCAGACTGAACTAAAGCTGGTAAATATAACCGTTTTTGACTTTAAAAGAATCCCGATATTACGGGACTGATATAAAAATATACTTTGGGTGGATTGGGAAAAGGCAGGCATTATGTTAATAATATACTGCTTATTCAGCTAAACGGCCTGATAGGACAGGGTGCCAAAGTCCTGCCCCGTACGAAAAAACAGGAGGTTATTTCTAGAGGAGAACTGGTATGGTTGGTCTCTGTCAGCAGGTGATGATGAATGGTTTTTCACGGGGCAAAAAACAGGATAAATATTTGGGTTAATAAGTAAAGAAACCCTGGCCTGGGTTGCCGATAATTTTCCGGGGAGGTTTTTTGATGCGTAAAAGGTGTCTGATTGTTTTTATGTGCCTGGCTTTGTTGTTTTCGTCAAGCGGGTTTTTTATCATGCCCAAAGTAAAGGCGGATATAGAAAATATTGCTGAAGCCGGTGCCAGAACTCCACCGGCCGGCTCAGAAAATCCCCAACCAGAAGAACCGGCTGCTAATTTGACAAACACGGATAAACCTCTTGAACAGCCCACAGCAGCACCGTTGGTTGTAGCGGCTGAAGCCAGCGGAGACGGTGCTGTAATTACCTTGAGTTTTGACCGGGTAATGAAAGAACCGGGCGGAAATGAGTCCAACTTCTGCGTTATGGCTGACGGCATCAGAGATCAGGTCGCTATGGCAAGCTTGAACATGGATAATAGCAAAATTGATCTGAACCTGCAGGTTCCCCTAACCGGGGGACAGACAGTTGTAGTTTCGTACACGGCGGGCAGCCTGGCATCGGTCGAAGGGGGCCTGCTTGATTCATTCTCCGATATGAAGGTGGAGGTTTCTGGAGAGGCCAAAGAACCAGCTGGTAAAGAGTCTGACAGCTTGAATAATAGTATTCTTCCAGTTGAACCGCAAACGGTTGCTGAAAACAGAGCGCTTCTAGCTCCGGTTTTATTAAGATCTCCGAGCAATATTCATTCTCTTGGAACCTGGGGCGACCCGATGCTGGGGAGCGGCATGCCGGGAGTAAACAGCGGGGATACCATAGTGCTGCCGGGCGACGGGGCGGCAAATACCAGCCTGGTCATTCCAGCCGGAATAACTGCCCTGATTATTCAGGGGAGCAATACGTATTACGGGTTAAATATAGAACTGGCAGCGGGGCATCCCGGGCTTACTTTAACCATACAGAATCTTAACCTTGCCGCGCACGATAACAAAGCCGGCATTGATTTCGGCAATGCTGCCGGAGCTTGCACCTTAATCATAGTAGAAAGCAATGTTATTCAAGCCGGATCTTCCTGTGCCGGGGTACAGGTGCCGGCAGGATGTTCGCTCACTATCGACGGTGGCGGTTCGTTGACTGCCAGTGGCGGCAGCGGTTTGGGAGGCGCGGGTATCGGCGGTGCCGGCGGCTATAACGGCGGATCCATCACTATTCTTGGGGGGACTATTGAAGCCCGGGGAGGTCAGGGCGGTGCTGGAATTGGCGGTGGCAGCGGGCCGGCCCGGGGTGCAGATGTAATTATATCAGGTGGAAATATAACCGCCACCGGCGGTGATGACGGAAGCGGCGACGATGGTGGAGCCGGTATCGGCGGAGGAAAGGGCACTGGGGATTATGGCACTATCACTATTAACGGGAGTACGATAATTGCCACCGGCGGGTCGAGGGCAGCCGGGATAGGAGCCGGCGATGGAAATGGCTCCGGAGGCAGTATTGTTATAAACGCCGGTAATGTTACCACCACGGGCAAGGACGGAGGCGCCGGGATAGGTGACGGCTATGGTTGCGGAAATACTACAATAACGATTAACGGCGGTAACATTCAGGCCACCGGTTCAGCCAACGCGGCAGGAATTGGCGGTGGTGATAAAAGTGGTGCCGTCCAGATCACCATTTATGACGGAACGATTAACGCCGTAGGCGGTAGTGGTACGACTATTGATGGAGATGACAACGGAAATGACATAACGGTTCAAAGCGGCGGCGCAGGAATTGGCGGTGCTTGCAAGGGAGGAACCGGGGGGTTAACCATTTACGGTGGTACTATCCAGGCTCAAGGGGGTTATAATAGTGCCGGTATTGGCAGTGGGTATAAGGCGGGATCAATGGCTCTGATTATTAGCGGTGGCAGCATCAAAGCCAGCGGAGGGGAAAACGGTGCTGGTATCGGCAGCGGTAAAAAAGGCGGTGGAGCTGACACGGTAGTCAGTGGGGGCAGGATTGAAGCTATAGGCGGCCCCAACGCTCAGGACATAGGCGGTGGTGTAGACGGTTCGGCCGGATCGCTGACGGTGAACGGCTGGGCGGTAATAATCGCTGATGACGTGATTGCCGCCACCGGCTCCAGCGGACCCTATACCATAAGAATCCTGAACACCACCGGAACCAGTGCCGGGGTGCAGACCGTGACCTTGAAGACCGGCGCGGGGGGAGATTGCATAAGCGGAGCAACCGGCAGTGATGGGCTCTTTGGTTCTTTTTATCTAAAAAACAATACCGACTACCAGGTAGCGGTGGCCGGTTATAAAATTCACAAATCGGGTGAAACAGATTTTCAAGATGCAACGACCTTTAACAGCGGTACTAGCGCAGGTACTTTAGACTTTGTGATAAACAACGCCCCGACGGTCAACGGCTGGAGCATTATGACAGCACCCGAGTCCGGCACTTATCGGCGTATCTATGGCGAAGGTAACCGGGTATGGACGATAGGGGGTAATAAGGTGTTTTATAGTGAGAACTACCCGCTAGTTCCACTTTCAGAACAGTATAGCAGGGACGGCCTTCCGCCCTATGACATGAGCTTTTTCCAGAGCGGCAATGTCACCAGGGGTTGGGTGGTAGGATACGGCACCACCGGTGCCCACACCACCGATTTGTCCGGTACGGCCTGGGAAAACATGCAGATGCTGGGCGGAGGAACCCTCTGTGCCGTCGATTTCCCCAGCGCAAATGTGGGATACGCCAGTGGTACCGCTAAAGTACTTATTAAGACAACCGACGGCGGGCAGAACTGGAGTGTGGTGCAGGTAGACCCGCAGCACCCGCTGTCTTACAGTACGGTAAGTGCACTTTGCTTCGTGGACGAAAATACCGGCTATGCATGCATCTCGGATTCTGAACTGAGAAAGACCACCGATGGCGGTAAAACCTGGTACAGCACTGACGTAACAGACCCTTATTGCACAACAGACGTGTTCTTTTTAGATGCCAACCATGGCTGGGCAGTAGGTATAAATAAAATCTTCCGCTATGAAAACGGAGCGTGGTATGAAAAGGACAGCCCCTATGCAGATCAACACGGTCTGGAAAGCGTCTTTTTCCTGAACCAGAACGAAGGCTGGATCAGCGGCCAGGGTGGGGTCATTCTTCACAGCACCGATGGTGGTGCCAGTTGGACTCCGCAGGAATCAGGAACCGATAAATCGCTTTTGGACATATATTTTGTAGCTTCCAACCTGGGCTATGCGGTGGGCAGCGATGGCACCATCCTACGTTTTACCGGCGCAGCCGCTCCGACCATATCCGCACCGACCGTTGCTACCGGAGCAGTCAGCAATATTATTACCAGGGGAGCCACCGTGGCCGGCAACGTGACCTCCGACGGCGGCAGCGCGGTGACCGAAAGAGGTATAGTATACTCCGGGCTGGCCAACCCTACTCTGGATAGTGGGAGGAAAGCCGTGGTTGCCACGGCCGGGACCGGCCAGTTCAGCGTGAACATCACCAACTTGATGAGTGGGACTATTGCGCATGCCAGGGCCTATGCCACAAATAGTAAGGGGACCAGCTACGGTGAAGATGTGTCATTTACTACCGCGACGGCTAACGGACTTACTGTCACTACGGGTGACATCACCGATATAAGCAGCAAGGGAGCCAGGGTGACCGGATACGCTATTCCTGGTAATTTAGCCGGGATCATAGAGCGGGGCGTGGTTTATTCCACGAATGCCAACCCCACTTTCAACGATTTCAAGGTGCCCTACACGGCTGACGCCCTGGAGGGGCCGATCCTGGTCAACCTGACCTATCTGAATCCCAATACTACTTACCATGTTCGGGCATATGCTATTGACTCCCAAAACATAGCCGTTTATGGAGAGGATAAAGTATTTACCAGCGCAGCAGGCACCTATGGCTGGACGGATCTGTCCGTTAACCTCCCGGCTAATGCCCGGCTGGATCCAG
Source organism: Syntrophomonadaceae bacterium (assembly GCA_040217815.1). GTDB lineage: Bacteria > Bacillota > Syntrophomonadia > Syntrophomonadales > Syntrophomonadaceae > UBA5314. The sequence continues at coordinate 64,454 of JBEHWI010000011.1, forward strand.
ACCTGCCTGATAATGCCCAGGGAGCCACAACCATGATGGCTATGGATTTCGTCGATGCAAACAACGGTTGGCTGGCCCTGACCAGGTATGCCAACAACCAGCCGGTCAATGAACTTCTTATCACTCACGACGGCGGCGCGACCTTCCAGGTGGTGCCCGCTCCGGCAGAATTCTATTCGATCAGCTTCAAGAGTGCTTCCGAGGGATTGGCCGCGGGAAATGACGGCCGGATCTACCGGACCCTGGACGGAGGCCTGACCTGGAGAAACGCTGGTTCAGGCGTTAGACCCTACTATGCGGTTACGTATCCCAAAGAATCGGACAGTGGCTATGCCTGCGGGTACTGGATGCGCTTGAGCCGGGTCAGACCAGTTGATCCGGTCACCGGCAATGAGACCGGCCTGGAATCTATGCCCAGAGAAACAGGGATTGAGGGTTGGTCCGAAAACCTGAACTGCATCTCCTTTGTCCCTTCCGGTAATAGCTGGGAGGGTTGGGCCGGAGGGGTTGAGGCCATCATTCACTGGACCGGTACTGAGTGGAGGGCAGACGGCACTTATCCCAGTTCGGATGTTCTTGTGAATGGAAGCGGTGGTTCGCACAACGGCATATGTATGGTTGACAATAAGGAAGGCTGGTGTGTAATGGACGGTGGTTTCATTCTGCATACAGCCAATGGACTGGAGTGGACCATCCAGGCCAGCCCCGATGTATACAAAATAGGTATCAACGACTACGGGCTCCACCGTACCCTGATGGATGTTGACTTTCTTAACAACCAGGAGGGATGGGCAGTAGGATCAAAAGGTGTAGTACTGCATACAGTTGACGGCGGTATGTCCTGGAATATGGAAGCCCCAGGCATGACCAACCGTATGATGACATCGGTAAAAGCAATCAGCCCCACTTGTGGCTATGCCCTGGGCAACGATGGCACGTTTTTGAAATACGGTACATCTGGGGAAGCGGTTATAAATGCTCCCACTGTAACTACCGGCACCGTATCAGGTGTTTCGGACACTTCAGCATCGGTGGCGGGGAATGTAGCATATGACGGGGGCAGCACAGTAACCGAGCGGGGAGTGGTCTATTCCACCAGCGCTGACCCGACTATAGAAAACGGAACCAAAGTGACGGCGGCCGCAGCTGGGATTGGGGAGTTCTCCGTGAACCTTACCGGACTGACGCCCGGAAGCACCTATCACGTGCGCGCTTTTGCCACCAACAACGTGGGAACCAGATATGGGGAAGACAAGACATTCACGAGCGAGACTTCCACGGTAGGAGTAAGTCGGATTACTCTAAACAAAAATGAGACTGCTCTTAGCGCCGGCCTGCAGGAACTGCTAATCGCCACAGTATTGCCCGAAAATGCCGGTGATAAGCGCGTTCTTTGGACAATTGCCAGCGAATCCGAAGCGGGTGTTTTGACCGTGGTGGATGGACTGATAAGCGCCCAGAAACAGGGGACAGCCAGGGTACGAGCCACCAGCGCCGTCAACCCGGAGGCCTATGCCGAATGTATCGTAACCGTAAACCCGCCGACATTGCTTAGAATCAGCCTCACACCGGAAACCGTCAGCCTGACCACCGGTCAATCTAAGGAAATGAAGGTTACTGCTTTTTATTCCGATCAGTCCAGTGTGGATGTGACCAGTGGCTCAAACTACTCATTCTCCGGCAGTAGTATAGCTTCCATATCATCCGCCGGTCTGCTCACTGCCAACAGCCCTGGCATGGTTGTGCTTACCGCCACCTATCAAGAAAAACAGGATACTGTTAATATTACCGTTGCTTCATCCGGCGGCGGCGGCGGCTCCGCTTCCAATAGTACGGAGCCCATAAATACACCGAAGGCTGAACAAGTGCAGACCCCACTTGAATCCGAGGTGAAAAGGCCTGCGGACGAACCGTCTGACCTTACCGGTCACTGGGCGCATGACTGTATTATGGCCTTGATTGCCAACGGCATCATAAAGGGCTATCTGGATTTAACCATTCGACCTGAGCAGGAGATAACCCGGGCGGAAGCGGCCAGCCTGCTGGTGCAATCACTGGGCCTGCAGGACTACCAGTTGCAAAACTCGCAGAGCCCCTACACTGATCAACTGCCGGCTTGGGCTGAAAGGGCCATCCTCATTTGTACGGAAAAGGGCCTGATGAAAGGCTACCCGGATGGAAGCTTTAAGCCGGATCAGCATATAACCCGGGCAGAAATGTGCGCAGCCCTGATTCAAGCCTATCCCCAGGTCATGCAGCCCCGATTTACCCTGGCTTTCACTGATCGGGACTCCATACCGGAATGGGCACTGGCATATATTGAACTGGCGGCTGCCAACAAACTGGTTGGCGGCTACCCGGATGGAACGTTTAAACCTGATGCCTTTATTAAACGGGCTGAAGTCTTTACAATTATCTGTCATTTAAAAGGGTATCACCAGCAGCACAGCTCATAATTCTAATATCGAAAGGCCTGGTCGTTTAATAGTAATACTGCAAGGAATTTAAGCCCTCCTAAAGGGAGCGTCTTTTAGGGGGGCTTCTAATTTTAATTCAGGTCTGGTTTCTGACCAGTCTAGCTACACCACCCCCGATCTTGATCACCATAGATTCTATTCATGGCTTCCCCTGAAAAGCAATATCTCTATAAGGGGTGAGAAAATTGGGTAAAGAATTTATAAGTGAAGTAATGAAAAAGGCGGTGAATATTCAGCTGCAGCACAACCTGCCGGCGGCGGCCATCACCGCCCAGGCCTGCCTGGAAACCGGGTATGGGGAGAAGGTCTGCACCGATATACATACCGGTCAATACAGCTACAACCTGTTTAATATCAAGGGAGAGGGGCCGGCGGGAAGTGTTTTGGTGATAGACACCGAGTATCATCGGGGGGTTAAGAAACGGGTGCTGGCTCGATTTAGAGCGTATCACGACTTTGATGAAAGTTATGATGACTATGTTCGGTTAATGTCCCAAGAACGTTATGCTCCCTGCCGGGCGGCCGGCGGCGATCCCGATGAATATGCCAGGCAGCTTTATGCCTGCGGTTACGCCGCCGATCCCAATTACGCCAGAGATTTGATCAAGATCATGGACATGTATGGACTGAGAGAAATGGCGGAGGAGTTGTTGGTAGTATAGAATGACGGCAGGAAGATATCTAGAAAAGTTTTGCCCCCCAAAAGGTGGATATGGAAGCAGCCTGGCCGGTTGCCGACCCCCATCTGGCCAATAAAACCCTGCCAGCTGTCCGGGTCGCCACTTGCACCTATGCCGGTCCCTATGACGGGTTGGAAAAAGCTTATGGGGCTGTTTTCGCCTGGATAAATAATAACGGCTATCAGGTTAAAGTTACTACCCGGGAAGTTTACATTAATGATCCGGTTGTAACACCACCGGAACAACTTGTAACCGAAATCCAAATCCCCATCCAGACAGGAAAATAAACTAAAGAAGAAACAGTAGTGGGGCAGGGGGCTTAGCCCCGTACAAGATGTATGCTTTTGTAATGCTCAGAAAATACAAAAGCCCCGGTTTTTAATCCGAGGTTTTTGGTTTAAGCACTCGGGTTTTTGCATCAGTCAAACAACATTACGTACGTCCCCCTGATCCCGATTGCCTCTTAGCAATTGGATAACTCTTAACTGCATATTATTATAACACATCCTGCAAGTAATTGCATAGAAACTTTCTTCCTTGATTAGCTAACTGGGGCTATTATGCTATTTCAGCCCATTCATACAATCGATTACCTAATCCCCTTCAGAGGTTATTTTGATATATTTCTTGTCCTCACGGACCCAGTTGACAAAACGCCTTGTCGTGTCTACGGATTTCTTCAGGCTTCCCTCTTGATAATCCGGCCCTAGTATAGAAACTACCTGCTCAAAGGTCATTCCTTTGGTTATCTTGTTGAATTGATCCTCAGTAACCTTCGCAGTTGTCTTACTGAGCATGGTGTGGGATTTCTGTTCGACCTTGCCCTCACTCGTTTGCACGGTGATCTCTCTGGGTATGTCGTCCCAACTATACAGTTTGCTGCCGCTGCCCAGGTCCGTCATTCGGCCTTCGCCTATAATTTTCTTAACCTCATCATAGGTCATACCCAGCTTGATCTTCTCCTTATTTAAGGCAATGTTACTACGTCGTAGCACCTGCATGTTCTACCTTTTTGAACTACTTGCCCTTTGCCTTCACCAGCGTAGTGCAAATCTCATAAGATACCTCAACTCTATGAGTCCCTGGCAGAACTGATGAAAGGGTAGCTCGCTCCGGATTTTTTTCGCTTTTGGAATTTCCATAGCCTTTATTAACGGAGCGCCTTGCCGGACGCAGCGTTCCAGAAGTCGTTTTCTTGGACGATGATTATCAGATGTCCGGCCTTGCGCATCTTCATGGCTTGTTCCACCTTGCGTCCATAGCAGGAAAAAGCCCAGCAGGCGCTGCCCTCATTTGCCACCACCAGAAAATCGGTCTCTCCGGTAACCCGGGTTTCATACCGGCCTCCCAGAGATTCGATCTTATTTTTAATTTCAAAGCGGGAGGCCAGGGGTGATTTACCGCTAAAAGAAAAAGTCTTGTTGGTGAACGAAATCACCGGGTCTATAGCACATACACCCGAAATATTCATGGCGTCTCTTAATTCGGAAAGCTCTGCCGGGTTGAGATTATAAGATGTTTTTAAATCAATAAATTCAGCAAAGAACACTTTTAGAAAATTTATTTCCTCCGCAGAAAGAAGCCCGTCTTTCATAAAATTCCCAATGAGGCTGCACAGTTCATCGTAGGGATAGACTCCGGTCAAATGAAGGTTTTGGTCCAGCCAGGCTTCTAATAGTTCGATTTCCCTGGTTTCAATTTTGTTGTCGGCCATAATGCCATGCAATATTCCCTGCAAGCGTTGAACATCGCTGGCCACCAGGTCGTAGTAAGGATTGTCGCCGGAGGTGTATTTACTGCATAGCCACAATATATCCGCCTTCTCCTCCTCATCTATATACTGGTCGGAAAGGGCGGTGCTAATTACGTCTACCATTTCCGAGAAAGAATGAAAGGATAAGCTGTCCCGGTACAGATTAAACCAGTGGTTTAACTCATTGATCTCTTCCGGGCTGATAACTCCGTCAATGGCTATTCCTTTTAAAAGGCCTTCCAGGGTGTTAAAGGCTTTTTCCACTTCACTCATAAACATGAATTTACCGAACTCCCGGTAATAGCTGCCCGAAGACACTGCCTTCACCTGCCTGATACAAAGTTGGATGGGTTTATATAATCATAATGTTTTCTACCCGGAGGGTTTAATTGCCTTTAAAGAACTGACATTTTTCAAACCTGTCGGCTGAGCAAGATATTACAATAACGAAGGTTTTGATGAAGACTATTATTCACAATGATAATGTTGCCGTCTTAGAGCGGGTATAACACTCCTATCTCATTTATACATGCAATAATATTCCCCTTTCAAAGATTTGGCTTTATTATACAATTAATGGTTAAGGTATGAGGCAGCACAACTCCAATTGGAAAGGAGCAGTTGGATTGATGGATAATAACATGGTCTTTAACAAGTTTGGGGATCATTATATTGCTGATGATATGACGATATCAATTTATTTATCAGGGCTCTTTTCAAACCACGTTTAATTAAGTTAAAAAGGTGAATGGATAAATGTTTAGAGTGTTGACTGCAGCCAAGGTCGTTATATACATCCTGGTTTACTACCGGGTTTTTAAGCATACGCCGCTCAGCTTCGAGCTTATAATCCTGGCCCTGGCTTTGTTGGTGAGCGGTTTTTGGCGCAGCTATTACAACTATGACCGCCTTAAAATAAATACCTTCACCCTGAACCTGGATTTGCTGCTGGCCTTTTTGTTCTCCCTAATTGTTCATAATGGCAGTTTTGATAAACTGTTTATCATGTTCATGCTGGAAGGGATAGCAGTGCTGCCCAGGCCGCAGTGGATCATTTATCTGGCCTTTAACCTGGCTGTCAATGGCTCAGCTTTAGCTCTGTATGACTGGCGCACCGACGGACTGGTTCAAGCGCCGGAAGCAGCACAAGTCCTGCTTTACTGCTTGTTTTTCCTTCTTGTATGGAGCGAGAGAAGGCAGCGGGAGCAAAGCCGGGCCTATAAAAAACTTAGCCAGGAGCTTCTCTATACCAATATGCAGCTTAAGGAAAGCATAGCCTGGAGTGACAAGCTTGCCTCCCAGGCGGAGCGCAGGCGTATAGCTGCCGAGATGCATGACAGCCTGGGGCATGATCTTACCGCTCTGATCCTAACCCTGGAGGCCGGAAGAAAACTGATGCAGCGGGACCGTGAAGCCTCGATGGGGTATTGGGATAAATCCCTGGAGCTGGCCCGGGGGGCTATAACTTCAGTGCGGGAACTGGTTTCCAGTACTAAGGAGTCCAATTCAGGTTTTGAGTTGATTGCCAGTTTACACAAGATGGCCAGCGTGATGGAAGAACTAAATCTTTTAAGGATAGAGCTGGATATTGAAGCGGATGATATTGAGTTGTCCGAGATAGAGCAGTTTAACATTTACCGGGTGTTTCAGGAGGCTGTAACCAACACCATGAAGCACGCCAATGCCGACCGGGCTGGCATATCTATTTTAGGGGAAGGAAGCCGGCTGCGTTTCAATTACTGGGACAACGGCTCGGGTGTGGCTGAGATCAGAGCGGGAAACGGCCTTGAAGGTATAGCGGCCCGGGTGGCTGAAATACATGGCGCGATCAGTTTTGAATCATCGATAGGAGGCGGTTTTAGGATGCACGGTCTTATTGAAAAGCCAGGCGGGAATTCATGAAGAGGATTAGGATTCTCATTGTCGATGACCAGTTGATCGTCCGTGAAGGGCTCAAAACCATCCTTCAATTGGAAGAAGATTTTGAAATAGTGGGAACCGGCTGCAACGGTCAGGAGGCCCTGGATCTGTGCGTCTCCACCAGGCCGGATGTGGTCCTAATGGATGCCCGGATGCCGGTGGCAGGCGGTGCTGAAGCGACCCGGGAGATAATAAGCCGCTTTCCGGAAATGAAAGTATTGATGCTCACCGTATTTAATGAAGACGCTCTCATAATTGAAGGAATACGAAGCGGAGTAAAAGGCTTTTTATTAAAGGACCTTCCCGCCGAAGACCTGTGCCGAAATATAAGAGAAGTATATAAGGGAGGAGCAGTTTTGCACCCCGAAGTTGCCGCCCGGGTAATGCAAAGAATAGCAAGTCCAAGTTCGGAATCCACGTTCGATGATTTGCCGCCTGGCGAGCTGGAGCAGCTGACCAGGAGGGAAAAGGAAGTATGGCAATTGGTGGGCCGGGGTTTGTCGAATGCCGAGATCGCTTCCGCACTATTTATAAGTGAAGGGACTGTTAAAAACCATGTAAGCAGCCTCCTGGCCAAACTGCAGGTCAGAGACCGGACCCGGTTGGCCCTGCTGGCCCGAAAAGCATGACTTGAGACATAAGAAAATCATGCCCGTGGTTGGATGTATAAGAAATCCCTCTTCTTTAGTATTTAAAAGAGGAGGGGCTCTTTGCTTTTCTGCAGCGGAAAGGATGGCGGGTATGATAGGAAGACAGTGGTTTAGTAAAGTATTGGTCTTGATTCTGATTATTGCATTGGGAGCCGGGGTTTACGCATACAGCGTTATAAAATCAGTTCCCAAAATGTTTAAGCTGAATGAAGAGCTCAAGTCGGAAGGGTATTATATGGCCGACTTTGAGTTTAAGATGTTGGGCTGCGCCTATTATCTCGATAAGGGACAGTATGTTACTGCCCTTTTCAGGCTTGGTCAGATGAACCACCAATTGAAGTCCAGAGAGGGTCTGGTGAAAATCCCACAGTTTAAAGATAAAAAAGAAGAATTGGAGTTTTATCGCTGTCTGCAAAATCCCCGGACTGGAGCCTTTATGGACGATTCTTATCCCCTTTTTACCTATATCGGTCCAACCCTGAACGTGACGGAAAAGATGCAGTCACTATCTCAGGAAGTGGGCGAACCTCTGAAGCTCAAATATCCTATAAAATTCCTGGATGAAATAGATACACCGGAAGAACTAAAAGCTTTCCTGGATGATTTATCTACCGTTGGCTGGCTGGGCGCCAAATTCAGAACCCCCTACGTGGCAGCAGCCGAATTGGCGGAGTCTGCTACGGGAATGGAGGAGTTTAACCTTTATTCCTTTTCTCCCGAGTGGAAGCAGGCTTTACTGCAGTGGTTTTATAGTAATCAAGACCCCCAAACAGGCTACTGGGGGGTGAAGTCCAGAAGCAGCGGGGCATTGCTGGACGGAGGCGATCTAAATTCCAGCGAAAAGATTCTAAAACTGTTTGTTGATATGAAAGGTAATAACCGCTACCCCGAATTCCCTTTACGCTACAAAGAGCAGTTGTTTGCCTCTACTCTGCAGAAGCTGTCACAGCCTATGCCCCAGGACCTGGATGAAGTACACGAATGGACTCTGGTAATGAACCGGGGCACCCGGCTCTTGACCAGGTATTTATGGGGCGGTGCAACTCCTGAGCAAAAAGCTGCCGCCCGGGACTTGATGGAAAAGATTGTTCGCAGTAAATATGAGACAACCTTTATTCCGGCGCAGGGCGCCTTCAGCTATTATCCCGGAGCCGCCAACGCCGACCTGGACGGCACCGGGGAAACCCTGGGTTATTTAAACGAGATTGGAGCACTGTCCAGCACGAAGCAAAGAGAACTTTGGGGAAGTCCGGAAAACAGCCTGAAAGACCTGGGGGATTGCAGAGTTTTGGGTTTGCAGGAAAACGATTTTAATGGGATAAAAAATACCCCGGGCATTAACTCTATCCGTTTGTACCGGATCGACCCGGGAATTGATTTCGATGCCGGTGTGGCGGGTGTTTATTACCCTAATAAAACAGCGGTTCTTGATGCCTGCGATTTAATGTACCGCTTGGAGCAATGGGCAAATCTTACCCCCCAGAGCATGGGCAATTGGGTTAGCAAAGAGTCGATATTCAAGGAGTTGGCAGGTTTTCATCCAAACGCGATTCCAGTTTATAATGAGACTATACCTCTTGCCCAGGCCAATGAAGTTTTGCACCAGGATCATGTTTTGGTCGTGGTGGGGTTTGATGTGCTGCAGAAGCCTGTTTGCAAAACGACTTTTTTACATTTGTATTAAAAGGACATTTATTGCGTCCTTTTCGAGGACTGGCGGACTTTGCAGGTCTGCCTTTTCGCGCGCTCTGCTGCTTTTTAGTGAGTTGACTTGACATTTTGAAAGGTTACATATAACCTATGTTATATGTAACCTAACGTAAAAGAGTATATGGGATATGGAGGTTGCGATGGAGACTATAATTCATAATGATAAAGCGGTTGAAGTAAAACTCGATAAGAAATTGTGCAGCAGTGGTGACTTTCTGGAGCTTATAGCAGGTTCAATTTACGATGTCTATATTCTACGCCAGGAAGATTTTGATGAAAGTTTTTTTAACCTGTCTACCGGGGTGGCGGGCGAGATATTGCAGAAAGCCTCCAACTACCGAATCAGGATGGCAATCGTAGGTGATTTTTCAAATTTTGCCAGCAAAGCTCTGGCGGATTTTATTTACGAATCCAACCGGGTTAAGCAAATCGTTTTTGTTGAATCAGTTGAAAAAGCTTTAGAAATATTTCAAATCTAAACTGGTCTTTGACTGCACACCGGCCAGGCCGATTTACCCCTCATAAGGCCAAATGGGTTAAAAACAATATTAGAGAGCATAACGTTTCGTCCCGGGCCTGATTGACCAAAATTTTTCCTTATACTAGAATGAAAACTGTGTATAAAGGCATAACGAGGCATAGTACCAGTTAGAGGGAGCTTGAAATGAACAAAGATGAAATGCGCGAACGATTTATTGATATCATGGCCAAATTCACCGCCTACATCGGCAAGCATCTCCCGGATGATGTCTACCACCGCTTGCAGGAATTGAGAGAAACCGAAGACACCCCTTTGGGCCGTATAATCTATGACGCCATGTTTGACGACCTGAAGATGGCCGACCAGCTGAACCGGCCCTGCTGCCAGGACACCGGGGTGATCCAGTATTTTGTGCAGGTGGGGACCAAATTTCCCTTGATCGATGAGATTGAAGACTGCCTGCGTGAAGCCGTGAAACGGGCCACAGTGATGGGACCACTTCGGCACAACGCGGTCGAGGTATTCGACGAGAAGAACACCGGCAACAATGTAGGCACCCGGGTTCCCTGGATTGACTGGGAAGTCGTACCGGGCAGCGATGAAGTGACTATTTATGCCTACATGGCCGGGGGCGGCTGCAGCCTGCCGGGAACTGCCAAGGTTTTAATGCCCCTGGAGGGTTACGAAGGGGTGGTCAAATTTGTGTTTGACCAGGTTACTTCCTATGGAATAAATGCCTGCCCGCCCCTGCTCATAGGCATAGGCATCGCGGGTTCGGTTGAGGTGGCGGCCAAGCTGTCCAAGAAGGCCTTGCTGCGTCCCGTAGGATCGCACAACAGCAATCCGCGCGGGGCCCAGTTGGAAGCTATGATCGAAAAGGGCTTGAATGATATAAAGATCGGCCCCGGTGGACTGGGCGGAGAAAACTCGGTAATGGGTGTGCACATAGAACAGGCCGCCCGCCATCCGGCCACCATCGCGGTGGGGCTTTCCACCGGCTGCTGGGCGCACCGCCGGGCAGTCATCAAAATAAACGCCAATATGGAATATGAGACTATCTCACACCAAGGAGCCGTACTATGAAAAAGATACTGACAACACCGATAAAGAATGAAGACCTGGAGTCCCTGATAGTGGGGGACATCATCTATTTAAATGGCTATCTTATAACCGCCCGGGACGACGTACACCAGCGCCTGATCAAACAACATCGGGAGTTGCCGGTTGATTTGAACGGACTGGCCATATTTCACGCCGGACCGATCATGCAGGAAATAGAGGAACAGCCGGGTAAATACCGGGTCATCTCTATTGGCCCGACCACCAGCATGCGCATGGAGAAATATGAAAAGGAATTTATAGCCGCGACGGGGGTAAAGCTGATTATCGGCAAGGGCGGCATGGGCCCGGCTACGCTTGAAGGCTGCCGGCAGCACAAAGCGATTCACACCGTTTTTCCCGGAGGCTGTGCGGTCCTGGCCGCTAATTGCGTGGAAGAGGTTGAGCGGGTGGAATGGCTGGACTTGGGAATGCCGGAAGCCATGTGGGTGATGCGGGTTAAGGAATTCGGACCCTTAATCGTCTCCATCGACACTCAGGGCAACAACCTTTTTGAGAACAACAAAATTGAATTCAACCGCAAAAAGGACCTGGTCGTGGAGGAGATCTGCCGTCACGTTGATTATCTCGACTGAGTTGAAACGGACTCTCTAACCCTGGGCTTTTTCAAGCATCATTTGAAATATACCCGGTTTGTGTTGAAAGCTGCTCTTAATATCAATATGGGCGGCTTTTCTTGCTTCCTGCAAAGCCTTTATATCTACAGTTGCAATAGCAATAGCTTCCGTCCCCACCCCCGCGTCCAGCAGGGTCTGCCTCAAGCCCGGCGTCTTTATGGGGCCAAAGACTCCGCTGCCCCCGAACTGAGCGACATTGGACATCACTATATATTGATAAAAGCGGTGGCTATCGGCTATGCAGCAGCGCCCGTACAACTGGCTGTCCGGGTTGTTGGCCACGATGAATAGCATATCCAGCGGCATCTGGTGGTTCTCATCCCGGTTGATGCGGTGGATGATGTCAAAGTGGCTGTAGTCGTAGCATATCAAGACCCCGAAGGCCCACTCTTCACCATACGAGAAACGCAGCAGCCGGCTGCCCTTGTCCATGATAAAGTTGGCTGGTTCACCGTCTGCGCTCCCCGGAAGGCGGGCGTCGTACTGGGAGCGGGTCATCTTGTCATATTGAAAGCGCTTGACTTCACCGTCTGCAGTGGGGACGTATATAAAGCAGCGGTTTGAGCCATGAGCCAGTTCCGGGCTCTCAAGCGTTTCCGGCTGGGGGTCGTACTCCACCCCGGCGATTATTATGGTATTGAAGCGGCGGGAAAAGTCGCGCAGTTCTTCATCCATGGTAAGGGGGAGAAAGACTTCGGGAAACACTAAAAAATCGAGTTTCTGACCTGACAAAAGCAGTTTCTGGCTCAAGTATTGCAAGTGCTCCTGAAGCTCCCGCACGAAGCGGGGGGCGTCCGGCGAACAGGAGATGCAGTAGTAATGGTTTATATAGTCTTCTTCGTCCATGCATTTTAACTGGGCAACCCCCATGTTTAATTTATCTGCCCGGGCACAGCGGTAGCCGCAGGCTGCCAGATCGATTTCCTGAAGGTACTCCGGTTTGTCCAGGCTCTTTTTATAGTCGGGCTGGCCGGTGCTCAAGAACTCTTCACTGGGTTGGATGGGCGTCCATGGGCAGCGGTCTTCCAGCAAGTCGCCCTCCTGTCTTTCCTGGTGGCGTAGGAGCCTCAAGTCGGCCAGGGGCAGATCGACCTCTAAAAAGGCACTGGTTTCTCCCTGGGTATAGGCAATAGCCCCACCCAGGGTCATGGACCGTTTTTTAGGCCCGTTGTAGCGAAAGGGGGCAAAAACCCCGCTGCCCCCATAGTTGGCGATATTGGAGATGATCACGAAGCAGGAAAAACGGTGAATGTCCGCCAGGGCGTACTGCATGAACAGCCGGGTCGCCGGGTTGAAAGAGGAGACTACCAGAATCTCTATGTCATACTCGGACATCTTTTTTATCAGATCGGCGTTGGTATAATCATGGCAGCTGATGACGCCCATTCTGCCTATCGGGGTGTGGAAAACGTGAGCTTCTTTCCCGGGATGAAGCTTTCCCTGGGTGTAGTATTTATGATCCTCCTCGGAAAAAGAAAGCTGTTCAATGAACACCGGATCATTATACGGGCTAAACACGGCTACAGTATTGGTGGTTTCGCTCCGGTCTTCATGGCGGTAGTGCCCCAGGCGGGCAATGATGATCTGCCGACAGCGATCGGCCTGCTTCTGAAAAAGATCCGATGACACAATATTGCCGGGATGTTCGGATAATATTCCCATGTCCGCGTTTTCCGGGATTCGGGCCAGAACCGAACGAACATGCCGGCGCAGCTCTTCTTGGTCGCTGTCCGGCTGGATCCTTCCCACATATAGGCCCTGTCCCGCGCGTCGGCCGACCTTCCTTTCCGGATAGGGCTCTTGAACCAGGATCACTTTGACGTTTTCGTCCAGCTTATTATCTTTAGGCTCAAAGACCAGTTGGTGCTCTTTTACTTGGAACATAGTGCCATCCTCTTTATAATATGAGTCAAACCTTCTAATTGTTCCCTTAAAATAGCATAAAAGGCAAAACTGTTTCAACGGCTATTTGTGAGCTCCTTATTTAATAGCTTTAATATGGCCGATGATTTCTGCAATGATATCAATTCTCTTAAACGGCGTTATAAGGTAGTACCCGTCAACATAAGAAGAAATTGCAATGGCCATTTCTGTTGAAATTTCAACCGCCAGTCGGCCGGTCTCTTCCTTGGACAGGTCCCGATAGCGTTCGATAATCTCCGCGGCAACATTAATTCCTGATATTTCATTGTCTACAAAACAGGCATTTCTATGGCTCACCAGGGGTAGAATGCCGCCCAGGATCCGGACCGGCAGTTCTTGCCTGGCTGTTCGCAAATTCTCGACAGCCTGCTGGCTTAACACCGGCTGAGTCAAAAACATGCTAACCCCGCTGTCTATTTTTTTGTGGGCGCGCTGCAACTGGCTGTTGAAATTACGGGCGTTTACATTCAGGGCCGCGCAGATATTAAACGGTGATGAAAACACGGTATCATTGAGGCTGCTGATGTAGCCGGCCAGGACGGCGGAATTGAAGTTGAAAACGCCCTTTATCTCGTCCCGCTGGGCGGTGGGTATGGGGTCCCCGGTCACCACCAGGACGTTGTTTATATCCTCGATATTCAGGCCCAGCAACAGGGCTTTAGTGGCGTTGATGTTCCGGTCCCGGCAGGTCATGTGCGGAATAGGAGTAACGCCCAGCTCTCTTTTCAGCTTGCAGGCCATGAGGCTGGAATCCACCCGGGCCCGGGCAATTGGGCAGTCGGCAATAGTTATGGCATCAACTCCCAGCTCCTTGAGCCTCCGGGCGCTGTCCATGAAAAAGTCTATATCGGTGTCCACCGGAGGGTCCAGTTCTACCGCAATGATTTTTTGCCCAGACCCCAATTTCTCTAAAAGCAGGTTGCGGGCAGGGCTCTTCTTTACCGGTGCCTTTCCAGGCTTGAACGGGGGTGCCATGTCTCCCGGGGAAAGCCCTTTTACCCGGACCGCCATCTCCCTGATATAATCAGGCGTAGTGCCGCAGCAGCCGCCCAGGATGGCCACACCCTGCCTGGCGATCTGCAGCATCTGGGCGGCGAAGTAATCCTTATTGTTCTCAAAAAAGGTTCTATTGTTGACAATAGTGGGATATCCTGCGTTGGGCATGACGGAGATGGTCTTGCCCCTGGTGTCAACGCCCTTTATATATTCCAGCAGGTGATAAGGACCGGAAAAGCAGTTAAAACCACAGGCGTCAATGGCGGGCACCCTTTGTATGTTCTCGATCAGCTGGTGGCCGGATTTGCCCAGGCGGGTGAAGCCCTCGGGAGATACGGCGAACTCAGCTATTATATAGGCCCGGGGGTTTTTCTCCTTTATATACCGAGATAAGTCTGCCAGATGTTCATCGCTGCTGAAGGTTTCAAATAGAAAATGGGATGCTCCCAAGGACAGGAATATATCGATAATTTCCCGGTATTGGCCAGTCAAATCGGTGCTATCGTCGTCAGCTAGGGGGCCAATGTCGGCAAAGACCCGCACATCGGTTCCCCGGGCTGCTTCCATGGCTATTTTGTAACCTTCTTCGATCACCTTTTGTACAGCATCCCCATCACCAGCCAACCCGGCTCGATTGGCGCCAAAGGTGTTGGTTTTGATCGCCTGGCAGCCGGCGGTTATATATTCATGGTGAATATTAAGCACCGTGCCGCGATCGTACAGATTGGCCAGCTCGCACGGGCTTACCGGATTTGGGGCCACACTGGCATAATAGGTTCCCATAGCCCCGTCAAAGATCAGAGGCTTGTTAATCTCACTCATAGTTCTCACCTTCAAAATAGTGTATTTCGAATAAATTCCATACAGCTTATTGTCAATATTCTATAAATATATCTTCATCGTCGGGCAATGGCAAGGAGCATGATTTCAATGCCAAGCATTTTTTGAAGGAAGGCGCTCGACAATTTGTTAGCAAAAAGTGATGAATATAGCAGGGGCTGTAGGAAAAAGATAAGCCTAGCTATTATTTTTGGAGAGCTGAAGATGAAGCGAACTCAATACGATCCTGACAAGATGCAGGAAAAAGCCTTCACCGTCATTGCCAACGATGCCTTAAACGCTACCGAAATAGCTGCGCTTTGGAATTCTTACATGTAAGACACGATGTTTTTATGTGTTTTTAAAAGATTCAGCCAAATTGCCGAGGACAACGATGTCAGGCCCATAATGGAAGACACGGTCAATATTTGCAGCCAAAGAATCAACAAGGTAGCAGAAATCTTAAATAAGGAAGGCCTGCCCATACCTTTCGGGTTTTCCGACGACGATGTGAATTGGAAGCTCCCCGGCTTTTTAGCGATGCTTATTTCCTCTACTACCTTATTAACGCCAATAAGATAGCAGTCGGTATAAACGGCCTTTCTCTGGTCACTGCGGGACGCGCTGACGTGCGTGATTTTTTCAGGCACTGTGTGGATTCAAGCATGCATCTTTTTAATAATACAATCGATGTTATGCTTTCCAAAGGTCTGTATATCAGACCTCCTATAGTATCAGTTGTGAAAATTCCTTCCTATGTTAAAGAAACAAGATTTTTTAGACGGGTTTTGGGGCGAAAAAAGGAGTCTTTTAGCCCAGGAGATATCGGCTCTTTTTTACGGCATAATTACCAACAACGTTGGCAAAAGGCTGCTGTTGGGGTTCAGCCAGACCGCCAGTTCCAATCAGGTGCGTAAATATATGGCCCGTGGAGTTAATATAGCCAACAACCTGATAAACACTTTAAGCTACTCGCTGACCCGGGAAAACGTTCCTGATCCGATCCCCTGGGACTTTATGGTTACCGATTCAACCACCCCGATTTTCTCGGATAAGTTGATGATGTTTCACACCGTCATGGTCGCTTCCGCCGGCATATTAAACTACTCGGCTTCCATGGCCACCAGCCCCCGGCACGATTTAATGGTCAACTACTTCAAAGCGATTGCTGAAGTGGCCAATTATCTTGAAGACGGCACCAATGTCATGATTGAAAACGGCTGGTATGAAGAGCCGTTTAGAACTGTCGATCGCCGTGAATTAATAAACAAACCACACCATTAGAGGCCTATCATTTTATTTGCATCGCCGTTAAAAACTAATCCCGATCAACTCTTTATTTAGCTGCCTCAGCTTAGCTGCGATTCCCACTCCTGAAAGGAGAGGTGATGAAATCAGGCAACAGGCTTTTTTTCGGCTCCGGAAGATCGCTGACGTCGGTCTGAACCAGGCGCAGCAGTATGTCTTCCAGGCTGCTTTCCCGGGGGCCGAATGAAAGTATCTGCGCCCCATTTTTTATAGCTTCCTGCAGAATGCCGGTACGTATTTCCTGATCTTGGGCCGTGTTTATATAGATCCGAGGACCGCTGCTCTCAGCAAAATTTACTCCCGGGATGCTCTTTAAAGCCGGGACAACTGCTTCAGCCGGACTGGTCAGCAGCATTTCCAGGTTGACGCTGTCGCCGGCTGTGCTGCGCAGGTTTTCGATGGTATCGACTGCCACCAGGCGGCCGTGGTCAAAAATGCCCACAACATCGCAGATGCTTTCCACCTCGGGCAGCACGTGGGATGACATCAAGACGGTCAGCTGTTTTTCAACCCGCAGGCGCAGGATCAATTCCCGCATATTCCTGGCTCCCAGTGGATCAAGGCCCAGTGTGGGCTCGTCCAGAAACAAGACCCGGGGCTCTGACAGGAGGGCCTGGGCCAAACCCAGCCGGTGGCGCATGCCTCGGGAATAGGTCCCTACCAGTGCATTCTTCTTGTTCATCAAACCAACCAGTTCCAGGGCATAGTCGATACGACGCACCTGCTCATTGACTGGTACATCCAGCAAACGGCAGATATAACGCAGGATCTCCAGGGTGGTCATGCGGGTATAAAACGCCGGGTTCTCCGCGACATAACCGATGTTGCGGCGCACCAGCATAGGTTCTTTTACCACGTCACGTCCGGCTATCAGTGCGGTTCCGCTGTCAGGCCGGATCAGGCTCACCATCATCTTAAAAGTGGTTGTCTTGCCCGCCCCGTTTAGGCCCAGCAATCCGAAAGAGGTCCCGGACTGTACCTTGAAACTGACATTATCAACCGCCTTCAGGCTCCCATACCATTTATTTAAACCGCGTACATCCACGTCGTACATACCGACACCTCCCTAATTTTTAAAGGCGACATTCTGCCGCTCGAACAGCCAGCTGGAAAGGAGCAGCACTACGACTGTCATAACTAAAAGCGATATACAGCAAAGCAAAGCTTCGCCGGGTATTCCCAGGGCATATTTTTGATATTTGGAAAATAAGCTCAAGAAAAATTTAACGGCGATAGGCAGCTCTTCGAAACCCGAAACATTCAACCGGAGGAAAACCTGACGCAGGAATTCGCCGCCCAGGGGGTGGGCCGGGGCCATGAAAACCAGGGCGCACAATCCGGTTGTAGCCGTGCTGGGGGCAAACATGGATATTAAAGTGGTGAGGGCTACAAAGAAGAGAGACACACAACTGACAATGGCCACCAGGGTCAGCCACTGGCTGAAGGGGGGCATGGGCAGCTGCCAGCGGTACTGGGAAATTCCCGAAATTTGAGCCCAGAAATAAGCGGCGATCAGTTCCACCACCAGCAGAGGAACGATCAGTAATATATAAGCCCAGAACTTGCCCAGGAGCAGGGAGCGGCGGGGCAGGGGCTTGGACAGGATTAATTCCATAGTGCCCTTTTCTTTTTCGCCCACCACTGCGTCCATAGCTGCGAAAATGCCGATTAAGGGGCAAAGGACGGCGAATAGCTCAAAAAAGGGATCGAGAACATTCTTGGAATTGGCCGTGGGGCCCACCTCGGTATACAAGGCCATCAGGATGCCGCCAAAGATAAACATAAGCAAGAAAACGGTTTTGTAATTGCGCTGGTTTTCCTGCAATTCCCTCTGCATTACAGCCATGGTTTTCAAAAGCTTCATCTCCATTCGTTACTGCTCGTAAATCTATATAATATTAGCATTCCCGAAGGAAGATTGCTATGAATACATAATTTAAAGCCGGACAAAAGATCTGGCTGGCACAGCTCACTACCCAGCCCTGGCTTGCTCCTGCCGGGCCATAAAGACTGCCACCACCCACTTTATCAGAATGCCTATAGCCAGGTAGATGGGAAAGGAATAGTAGTGCCTCCAACTATGCAGTTCGTAAACATCGATCCATACCAGGAAAGATTCGCCGCCAAACGAATACAAAGCGGAGGTGACAGTCATGGCGATGATGAAGCGCTTCCAGGAAGAACTGTACTTTTGGTAAACGAACATATAAGTTATGGGAAGAACGGACCAATCAGCAGGGATCAAGCGTGGCCATAGAGGAATGACCCAATAATGATATTCCCACAAACCCAGTTCACTGAGTACTGCATCGAGATATGATGAGATGATAAAAACCAGCATTCCTATAAGTGTTATTTCCAGCAGTCGGGTACGATCAACCCTCTTCCACCAAAAATACCAGGGGATGGTCAGGACCGCCAGCAGCAGCCACCACTGCCAGGTAAAAAGGTCGTGGTGCAGCCAGTTCTGAATTCGCAAGTGGGTTAACTGTTGTTCAATAGACGATATCAAATCTTGATTGGATAATCCTGTCGCTTGTTGCATTATCCTACTCTCCTACGGCCACAGTAGACACACCCAGAGCCTTGTGTCCCCAGAGCACTTTCTTTACTATTTCCGTCTGGTCAGCGCGGCATTCAATTAAAAAAACCAGTGGTCCTGATGCGCCACGGCTTCGGTTTCGGGAATGCCGTTTCGAACCCAGTAAATAATCAAAGAGGCATCCAACCATAACCCCTCCCAATAGTGCGATCAGTCCCCAGATAATCGGTCCCCAATCTAAGTTGAAGCCGTAGATAACCCCCATGGTCATGCAGGTAGTGCCTACGAGAAAGCCGCCGTCGATCATGCTCACCCCGTCGGAGTGGTGGATGCTGTCCAACAATTCCCGGGTTTCGCCCCTTACCTCCAGGGGCACAGCCAGTACATGCTCTTTGTCAACGCCTTTTTCAACAAGCTCACTGATGGCTAACTCGGTGTGAATGCAGTAATCAAATGATGCTACGACCAGCATGGTTCAGCCTCCTCTAACCGGAAAGGGCAGTCTCAACGAAATACCCTGATAGGTTCTTTTGAAATACCGGGACTGCTCAATATTGAATAACTTGTTTAATTCAACCGTTTTCAGATAGGCATCCCAGGCGGCGAAGCCGTAAAGTGAAGGTAGGTTCATAAACCATTGCCAGTCCAATATGTTCCTGGCCCCGCTAAAATCACCCCAAATAGTGTACATAATCGCTTGAAGGCTGTGGGAGACAACCAGGATGCCGGTTCCAAATATAAAGATAAGTGTAGAGAGAACGTTTAAACCGGCATACATGTGCCCCAAACCGGGCAAGAACATGGACCAGGCGAAACCAACCCAGGGATTGCGCTTGTCGAGGGAGTTTATGCTGATCCCACTCACCGCGGTAGGGGTTATTGGGGAATGTTCCCGGTCGGCCAGAACCGATAGTTTGTTGCATTCCACGGTAAGCCGGTAGCTGTCCCATATGGCAAAAAGCAAAACCGAGCAGTATATGATAAGCCATTGGGTGTCCAGAACCTGTTTGGCCGCGCTGAAGGCACCGTTGAAGCTGTATAGGATAGCCAGATTGAGGTGTGATTTATAATTGATCAGCAGCTCGCCGGTGAAAAGTAAAAAGCCCTTGCTTATGCTGCCGTTGTTGATATGGCCAAAGCCTGGATAAAGCAGAGACCAACAAGCCAGCGTCCAGGGATTTCTCAGATGGACACTGTTTGTATTAAAGGGTGTTATAATGGCTTTGGGACGGCGGCTCGTATTATTAGCTGATGAATTCAATTTGCCTTACTCCTGTTATTTCATAAGATAAGAAATATCTATTACATTGTTTGCTCCAGAGGTAAAACTTATCCAGAAAGGGCATAACAATGCTGATTATATGGTTTGGGTATTTAATACCGAGATGCTGCAGTAGGAAGCTGCCCACAACATACAAAAGCCCATTTGGTTTTTCAGCCAAATGGGCTTTTGCCAGGGTTTATATTTTCTCCCTATCAGCTAGTTCGATTTTTTGATATCCGCGTGGTATTCCTGCAGCGACTTCAAATGGGCTTCGGGCTGTTCATCTTCCAGGTAGGCGGCAATACCCCGGGCACTGGCCAGGGCGGCGGCCATCGTGGTCAGATAAGGAACCTTGTACTTTATTGAGGTTTTGCGGATATAGGAGTCGTCGTACTGACTGCGCCTGCTGGAAGGGGTATTGATAACCAGCTGAATCTCTCCATTGGTTATACCGTCCATTATATTGGGCCGGCCCTCGAACAGCTTTTTGATATAATCGCAGGCGATACCGTTTTTCTGCAGGAATGTGCAGGTTCCGCCGGTGGCTTTGATCTTAAAGCCAATCTTGGAAAATAACTGGGCCGCTTCCAGGGCCTCAAACTTATCCTGGTCGTTTACGCTGATGAGCACCGTGCCAGACAGGGGCAGCCGCGACTGGGTGGCTTCCTGGGCTTTGTAGTAAGCCAGGCCGAAGGAGTCGGCAATGCCCAGAACCTCACCGGTGGAGCGCATTTCCGGCCCCAGGACGGGGTCCACTTCCGGGAACATATTAAAGGGGAAGACCGCTTCTTTGACTCCGTAATGGGGGATGTTTTTGGCGGTCATGTCCTTGACTAAAACCTTCTTGCCTGTATATTCGGACATCATTATTTCCGTGGCAATGCGGGCCATGGAAACATTGCAGACCTTAGACACCAGGGGAACGGTTCTAGAGGCTCGGGGGTTGGCCTCCAGGACGTAGACCTTGTCATCGGCAATGGCGTACTGCATATTCATCAGGCCGATAACGTTCAATTCTTTGGCGATCTTTCGGGTGTATTCTTCAATAGTGGCAATGTGCTGGGACGGTATGTTTATGGGCGGAATCACGCAGGCCGAGTCTCCGGAGTGAATTCCGGCCAGCTCAATGTGCTCCATAACGGTCGGTACAAAGGCGTCAGTGCCATCGGCAATGGCGTCTGACTCAGCTTCTATGGCATTGCTCAGGAACCGGTCAATCAGAATGGGCCTTTCCGGAGTCACCCCGACTGCTGCGGATACATATTGGCGCAGCATTTCTTCGTCATGAACCACTTCCATACCCCGTCCGCCCAGGACGTAAGAAGGCCGGACCATCAGGGGATAGCCAATGCGATTGGCGATGGCCAGGGCCTCTTCCATATTTACGGCCATGCCCGATTCCGGCATGGGAATGTCGAGTTTATCCATGATTTGCCGGAACCGGTCACGGTCTTCGGCCAGGTCGATAGTCTCCGGGGTGGTTCCCAGGATGTTCACCCCGTTTTTAGCCAGCTCGGCAGCGATATTGAGTGGAGTTTGCCCGCCGAATTGGACGATGACCCCCAGCGGTTTTTCCTTCTGATAAATAGATAGGACATCCTCCACGGTCAGTGGCTCGAAATAGAGCTTGTCGGAAGTATCGTAGTCGGTGGATACTGTTTCCGGGTTGCAGTTGACAATAACCGTCTCGAAGCCCAGATCCCTCAAGGCGAAGGCGGTATGCACACAGCAGTAGTCGAATTCGATGCCCTGTCCGATGCGGTTGGGGCCGCCGCCCAGGATCATCACTTTGGGCTTGTCGCTGGCAGTAGTCTGGTCGGGCTGATTGTAGGTGGAGAAGTAGTATGAGGCGTTCTCCACCCCGCTGACGGGAACCGCTTCCCAGCCTTCCACTACGCCCAGGGTGGTGCGCTGCTGCCGGATGTCGGCTTCCGGCACGCCGAGCAGCTGGGCCAGGTAGCGGTCGGCAAAGCCGTCTTGCTTGGCCTGGGTTAGCAGCTGGTCGGGCAGTTTTTTGCCCTTATGTTTGAGAATCCGTTCTTCCAGTTCAACCAGTTCTTTCATCTGCTGTAAAAAGTAGGGCTTTATATGAGTCAGGTTGTAGAGATAATCTATATCAGCCCCCTTGCGCAGGGCCTCATACATAATGAACTGGCGCTCGCTGCTGGGTTCAGCCAGCATGGACAGGAGTTCTTCCAGAGTGCGCTGGTTGAAATCTTTGGCAAATCCCAGTCCGCAGCGATTTATTTCCAGGGAACGAATCGATTTTTGGAAGGCTTCCTTATAGGTTTTGCCGATGCTCATAACTTCGCCTACGGCGCGCATCTGGGTTCCCAGCTTGTCTATGGAGCCGGGGAATTTTTCGAAGGCCCAGCGGGCAAACTTAATAACCACATATTCGCCGGAAGGGGTGTATTTTTCCAGGGTTCCATCTCTCCAGTAGGGGATTTCATCCAGGGTCAAACCGGCGGCCAGCATGGTGGAAACCAGGGCAATCGGGAAGCCGGTGGCCTTGGAAGCCAGGGCTGAAGAGCGCGAGGTGCGCGGATTTATTTCAATAATAACCACCCGGCCGGTCTTGGGATCATGGGCGAATTGAATGTTGGTTCCGCCTACAACCTCAATGGCGTCCACTACATCGTAGGAGTATTTTTGCAGCCGTTCCTGCAGCTCCTGGCTGATGGTCAGCATGGGCGCCGAACAGAAGGAATCCCCGGTGTGAACTCCCATGGCGTCGATATTTTCAATAAAGCAGACGGTTATCTTCTGGTTCTTGGAGTCGCGGACCACTTCCAGCTCGAGTTCCTCCCAGCCCAGGACTGATTCCTCAACCAGGATCTGACCCACCAGGCTGGCGGCAATACCGCGGTTGGCAATGACTCTCAGTTCTTCAACGTTGTATACCAATCCGCCGCCGGTGCCCCCCATGGTGTAGGCGGGGCGGATAACCACCGGATAGCCCAGCTCAGAGGCGATAGCTTCAGCTTCTTCGATGCTGTAGGCCGGTCTGCTGCGGGGCATTTCTATGCCCAGCCGGTTCATGGTTTCTTTAAAGGCGATACGGTCTTCACCGCGTTCGATGGCGTCGGTCTGCACCCCGATTACCTTCACCCCGTATTTCTCCAGGACGCCGGCCTTATGCAGTTCTGAACTCAAGTTCAGACCGGACTGACCGCCCAGGTTGGGCAGGAGGGCGTCGGGCCGTTCTTTGGCAATGATATCAGTCAGGCTCTTGACGTTCAGGGGTTCAATGTAGGTTACATCAGCGATCCCTGGATCAGTCATTATAGTCGCCGGATTGGAATTGACTAATACAATTTGATAGCCAAGGCTTCTTAAGGCCTTACAGGCCTGGGTCCCTGAATAGTCAAATTCACACGCCTGCCCAATCACAATGGGTCCTGATCCGATAATGAGAATCTTGTTGATGTCGGTACGTTTCGGCATATTGTTCCTCCCGTCTTTGAAAGTCAACTCAATCCGGATAAAAGTAAGCTCAAAATGTTCTTGCTTAAAAACCTTAAATCAAAAACTTATAAGGCCAATAACCTTTTATCTTCAATTACTCGGTATAATGATACCTTTTTATCAATTTCCGGTCAATTCGGCAGTTGCTTAGGATATTGTATACATTGAAATTCAGGCTTTAAGCCGTTTGTTGAGAAGGTGATCGAGTTTTAAAATTTACCAAAGGATTATTATGGAGACAATAAGCTGAGCCAAATCGTAATCAAGGCCGCCTGTTATCGTGCTTATCATGTTTTGAAAGATGAACCATGGATCTTCCGCGACGGGCCTGCATATGATTTAATAGGGGATAAAGAGTATACTTGGTTTCATTATTATGCATGTAAGCATGATCATCTGATAATGGCACGAGTGGAAAATGACGAAGGAGGCCATTAAAATGTTGAACATTCGGCGGGCTGATGTAAATGACGCGCCAGCTATCGCCAGGGTTACGGTTGACACCTGGAAGACTGCATACCGCGGCATTGTTGCTGATGAATACCTCCAGCAGCTCAAATACAAGGACCGGGAAAAAGGGTGGAGAGAATTCCCCTTTCAGGATTCCTGGGTTTATGTTGCCGAAAATGACGAAGTGGGCATTATAGGTTTTGCTGCCGGTGGTCTGCACCGGGAGGCTGGCAGTGTATACCAGGGAGAAGTATATGCCATGTATATCGATGAGGCTTACCAGGACCAGGGAATCGGAACCCTGCTGTTTCGCTCGGTGGCGCGAAAGATGCTGGCTTCAGGTCTCAATTCCGTTATAGTATGGGTCCTTTCCGACAACCCCTATCGAAGGTTCTACGAACGCCGCGGCGGGATCCCCCTGGAATCCAAACTGCTGGCTATGGATGGTTTTGAAAACGAAATCACCGCCTATGGATGGCTGGATGCCAGAATAATAATCAAATAGGACACAAGGGGACGGTTCTGCTGTGTCCCTATAGCCCTTCGAAGCCCATGGATACGTCGGCTGCCGTGCTCAGACCCAGCAGTTCCTGAAGGGCGCACAATTTATCTACCGCGCATACCAATAAAGATTCTTTACATGAGGGTGGCCGCCAGGTCAAAGGGAACATGTGCTTCAATATGATATCCTTTTCCCTGTGGTTCAAAGTAAATTCGCCAGTCGCATTGTCATAGGCGATCCGGGGATGAACAAAACCGTGTCTGCCTTCCTCAAGGTCGGTGGTTCTCCAGTCATATAGGAACAGATCGTGTAAAAGACCGCCCCTAGCAGCTGATTTACAGTCCCAGCCCAGCTTCTTGCAGAGCAGATAACTAGCAAAGGATACGTTCAAGCTGTGTTCGAAGCAGGATACGTTTTGATGGTGCCTGAACTGCTTCATCATTTGAACCTTGGGATGAAACACCAGTTCATCCATGAAGGTGGCATATTCGATATACAGTTGGTACTGCTCCTCATCTGTGAGTCTTCTAAAGAACTTCCAGTTCTGATTCATTTTTATCCTCCAATTAAGAGTAAGGTTTCTCCAATTCAATTTTGTGTGATAAATACAACGCTGGGCAAGGTCCAGAGCCAGGTAAACGACTAAAAAGACCGTGGCCACGATTTTAATATTCATAGGAATTGTATAGACTATCGTATCCAAATGGGGTTGAATTATGTTCAACGCCAAAAAGCTCAACCCTCCCCACAGTAATGAATATTTTAAGGATACCAGGCCCAACAGGTTGAAGCGTTCATCGCTGTAGTCCCACCAACGCCTATGGAAAAGGATTTCCAGTAAAACACCGGTACCGAGTTCCAACATACTGGCCAGGGCAGTGGTTGCACCGAGTTCAATGATTATTTTCAAGGCCGGGTTTAGACTGCTTACCATCGGATCGACTGCATTGAGCAGCTGTATTACGCCTATAGCCCCGAAGCCATAAATCGGCACCAAAGGCCCGGACAGAAAACCGCTGTTTACCGGCCGGCGGTCTCTCACGGTCTTATAACCCGATTCCAAAATCCATCCCAGCCAGGCATAGAATGTAAAATACCATATCAAGTCTACCAGAGGCTTATTCATCATGCCCACTCCAAAACTAATTACTATTTTCGCAATCCACAAATTCCCCAAAAAAATAACACATTTATTTCCTCACTATTCGTCTTTTCTCTAAAAATTTATTAGAATAGCAGAGGTAAAAACGTTCAAAGGGGAATATAACCTAAAATATATTTCCCCAATTAACCCAAAAATATAAGAAAAAAATTAACCGGTTTTGGCCAGAGCATCACCCAAAAAGTCCATCAGCTGCCGATGTTGGGAATGGTTGAGGAGAGCCAGGTTTTTTTGAAATCCTGGAATGTAGCCCAGCAACTGAGACAGCGGATTTACCCGTGATGCTATTTTGGGTACACTGGCAACAACCGCGCCTGTGAACATGGCCAGGCCCGATTCCGGATTCACTGCGTTTTCAATAAGGTTTTTGATCAAGCGTACACTGTTGTCGCTCAGAGTATGCAGCTGTGCTACCAGTATGGTCAGTACGTAGGCGCTGAAAAACATGGGATTGCCTATACCGGGAAGCTCCGCCAGGAGCTGCTTGATAAGTTCTTTGGCGTTGTCTTTTTTAAGCCCTTCACACATGGTCAAAAGGTTTTCTTTGAGCTGACGCCACTCCCTGGCTGGCTCCTCTAAAATTTTGCCTGACAGGATCTTGTCCAGCAGATGGGTGGGAGCAAAAAGGACCATAGCCCGACCGGGATACTTTTCCCCCTGGTTTACTTCGTACTGGCTGGATACCAGACCGTCTTTTTCCAGCTTCTTCAGCATTTCATAGGCACTCCATTTGCTTATCCCCAGGAATTGAGCGACTTGTACATAATGCACCGGCAGCCGGGTAGACTCGTAGAGCTTCTTGATTGTTTTTAAAAAATCCATCTTGCGCCTGGTTAATGCCATAGTTACCTTCCTTAATCAAAACCACAATTACCCCAAAAGAGTCTAATATCAATATACATGGGTTAAAAATCATTGTCAAGCTGGTGTGGGTGGCCTGGCACCAGGCGGTCTATAAAACCGGTAAAATATTACAACAGGGGGGCTTCCTTTGAATTTGACTCTTTTCCCGCAAAATACCAATTCTTGTCTTTGAATGTTGGCATGGTATTTGCAATAATAATATATAGAGAAGCAATTACCGGAAGCTGCCTGGCTTTCAGGTGATGTGAGGGAAGGCGCTTATAAGTGGGGTTTGGGGAGCAAGAGTTTCTGCATATCAAGGTAGTCTATGAAAACCATATAGCAATAATCCAGTTTAATCGCTCGGATTCCATGAACGCCGCCAACCGGCAGATGGTTGATGAATACCATCAAGCTGTTGAGCAGGCCAACAAGGATTCGAAGGTCAAGGCATTGATCATTACCGGGAATGACAAAGTCTACTGCGTGGGCGGCAATTTCAATTGCGGTGAAGGTGTGGCCTCAACCGTGATGAACAAATATGAACTGTATTCTTACCGGGGCTTTCACAGCAAGCCTAAGATCGCCATGATCTCCGGTTATTGCCTGGGTGGAGCAGTACAGCAGGCAATGGCCTGCGATATGAGGGTGGCCTCCCCCAGTGCCTGTTTTGAAATGTCGGAAGAATGGGGGTCCTACCGCCAGGCCCAGGCGGCTGGCTACGGAGCCTCTTTGGCCCCCCGCAGCCGAATTATAAATGCCCGGGAAGCTCTGAGAATAGGTCTGGTCAATATGGTGGTTGAACAGGAATCCTTGAAAGAAACAACTATGGGTCTGGCCTGCCTGGTAAGCAAGCGCTCAACCGGCAAAGGTTTAAAAAACTGATACGGTTAACCCTTCCGCCCGTCGATATCATCTCACCAACCTGACGAAAAACCAGCTTGATATGACACCTACCCGGCTTCATAATGATTCTATTTTTGCATTCACCACAACGCTTCGTTAAAAAACACAGTTAATCGAGATTTTTTAATAAGCAGGGATAAAAAGGTACTTAAATAAAATTTTCTCAAGCTCCCAAAAACCTCAATGTTTTATGTCGTTAGTACGATAAATCTATGGAGAGGGGGGAATGGGCCCGCCACGGACGGCAAATTTAAAGTTTTATAAGGTGGAGCGGAATCCCGAGCGGTAAAGAAATAAATTTGAGTGGCAAATTCAGATTTTTATCTCCCGGTGGGCCCGAATCAGGATGGCGGAATGTGTTCAAGTAATAGGCATTGATGAAAAGTACTGTGTAAATTGCCATCAATGCATAGCGGTATGCCCGGTAAAAGTTTGCAGTGACGGCAGTGGTGAGGTCGTGAAATTCGACAACAGCCTTTGCATTGGCTGCGGAAGATGCATTGAAGCCTGTATCAGGAGCCATGGGGGGGATGCCGCTAAAAGCGCCCGTTATCCCATCGATGACGCCAGCAGCTTTGGCGAAGCCCTGGGCGGCAAGGAGATCGTTGCCTTGATTGCCCCTTCGGCCCAGAGTAATTATAAAATCGATCAACTTATAAGCTCCCTGAAAAGCCTGGGGGTTAAAGCGGTTTATGACGTTTCACTGGGGGCTGAAATTACAGTTGCCGCGTATCGGAAAGCGATAGCCGAAGGTAGGCTTAAAACTCCGGTAATTGCCCAGCCCTGTCCCGCGGTTGTAACCTACATAGAACTGCATCACCCTGAGCTTATCGATTATTTGGCGCCCATTGGCAGTCCGGTTCACAATCTGGCCGTCTATGTAAAGACTCTGCACCCGGATGCCGAGCTGGCTTTTATATCTCCTTGTCTGGCCAAGCGACGGGAGTTCCAAAAAAGCCGGGCTGTAAAATATAATGTTACCTTTCACTCGCTGAGCCGGCTGCTGGCCGAACGAGACATCGATCCACAGGCTTTGGCGGGCAGCTCTTTTGACGGTATGGTGGCAGCCGGAATCGCTTCCAATTTTTCCACCCCGGGGGGGTTAAAAGAATCCTACCTGCACCGGGCCCCGGAGGCCAGTCCCAGTTCCATAAGCAAGATTGAAGGTCCCATAGTGTATCAGAGATACCTGGACGACCTGGCCCTGGCCATTAAAGAAGGCCGTTCGAATCTGCCTTTGCTGGTGGACGTGTTGAGCTGTGAAAAGGGCTGCAATATGGGGGCCGGTTGCATAAACCACGAAAAGACCATTGATGAAATAGAACGGTCGGTGGCTCTGCGCTCCGAGCGGGGCGCTGCCGATGACGGGAACGAGGAGCGGCTGCAGGAGTTCCTGGCCGATGTTTTGGATAGCTGTGATTTTTCTTACACCTATTATCAGGACCTTTCCCATAAGAACCATATGAAGATACCCAGCGACCAGGAGCTTAACAAAATATACGAAGACATGTACAAGATCGAGGAAAAGGATTTCCGCAACTGTGCCGCCTGCGGGTACAATTCCTGCCACAGCATGGCGGTGGCTATATTCAACGGTTTAAACAAGGTTGAAAACTGCCACCTCTACCAGGAAAAGGAGCTGCGCAAAGAGCAGCAGATTCTGAGTGAATTGGTGGAAGAATCGATAGAACTTAATCTGCAGCTGGAACAGGAAATAGCCGAACGCAAACAGCAGGAACAGCTCCTGGTGCAGAACTCCAAGCTGGCGGCCATGGGCGAGATGATAGGTATGATTGCCCACCAATGGCGGCAGCCTCTCTCATCCATCAGCACGATTTCCGGCAACCTCAAGGTCCTGCTGGATTTAGAAATGTATGAAAAAGAAGACTTCGTCAAACAGCTTCAGGAAATAAACAATCATGCCCAATACCTGTCCAAAACCATCAATGATTTCCGCCATTTCTTCAAGCCTGACAATCCCAAAGAGATGGTGATGATGGATCACATCATTGACAGTACTCTGGGCATCATCGGAAGATCGATGGAATATAAAAACATTACTATTATTAAGGAATGCGAGTTTGAACAATCCATTTCGACTTACCCCCGTGAATTGATGCAGGTTTTCTTGAATCTCTTGAAGAACGCCACCGATATCCTGATTGATAAAAGCGTTGAACGTCCCCAGGTGGTTATAAGGGGCTATGAAAAAGACGGTTATCAGGTTGTTGAAGTCATCGACAACGCCGGGGGCATTCCCGAAGAGGTAATCGACAGAATATATGATCCCTATTTTTCCACCAAGGGTTCCGCCAAGGGCACCGGTTTAGGCCTTTACATGTCAAAAACTATTATAGAAGAACATTGCCAGGGGCGAATCCGGGCATCCAATTTAGAGCAGGGAGCCTGTTTCACCGTGGAATTACCTCTGCAATAGATAGGAGCGTCGGGCCATGATCGATGTCAAGTACTTGAAAGAAATCGCCAGGGATATCAGCGTCTTGTATGTTGAAGATGATCGAGAACTCATGGAGAACACGGTCAGGCTTTTGAGAAACTTTTTTGCCCGCATCGACACTGCGGAAAATGGCATCGAAGGGCTTAGCAAATACCAGGACTATAATTATGATCTGGTTATAACTGATATCAATATGCCCGTAATGAATGGCGTAAAGATGGCCCGGGAAATCAAGGCAATCAACCGCAAACAATTGATAATCGTGATTTCCGCCCATGATGAAGCTACCTACCTCCTGGAACTTATAAATCTGGGGGTGGATTCATTCGTCCTCAAACCGGTGGATGTGGAGCTTCTGCTGGATATGCTGGATAAATCCATCAAACTGATTAAATACGCCCGCCGGGAAGAAGAATACACCAGGACCCTGGAAGCCACAGTCGAGAAGCGCACTGAGCAGCTATCCCAGGCCCTGGTTATAGTTGAGGAGCTTTCCACCGAGTTGGTACAGCGATTGACTAACGCGGCGGAGCTCAGGGATTCAGATACCGGTCTGCACAATCGCAGGTTGGGCTACTATGCTCCGGCTCTGGCCAAGGAAATCGGCATGCCTCAGGACTTCATAGAGGCTATAGCCTTTGCCGCACCCCTTCATGATATCGGAAAAATCGGCATAGTCGATAGCATCTTACTTAAACCTGGGCCGTTGACCAGGGAAGAAGAAGAGATCATGAAATCCCACACCATGATCGGAGCCAACATTCTGGCCGGCTCCCACCACGCCCGGATTCAGATGACCGAGACGATTGCCCTGACCCACCATGAAAAATGGGATGGAACCGGCTACCCAAAAGGGTTGAAAGGTGAAGAAATACCCATTGAAGGAAGAATTGTGAGTGTTTGCGACCACTATGACGCTTTGAGAATGAGAAGGCCTTATAAAAGGGCATTAAGCCATCACCAGGCGCTGGATATCCTCCTCAACGGGGATGAGAGAACAACCCCCAGCGCGTTTGATCCCAAGCTATTGGAGGCCTTCCTGCGCATCGCGCCCCAGTTTGAAGATATATTCCGCAAGAATCAAGACAAGGCCAAATGGTTTATATAAGTTAATGCAAACAGGGGCAAACAGGGGGACGTTCTTTTTTTTGGGATTGCAATGCCAACAAAAATAAAGTCCCCCAGTTTTCTTGATAGTAAAAAGGCAGCAATTTTGATTAAAT
>JBEHWI010000012.1:0-94624 GCA_040217815.1 Syntrophomonadaceae bacterium
CTTTATCCAGGCGGCGCAGGATGTTTTTGATGCGGACCACCATTTCCCGGGGGGAAAACGGCTTGGTAAGGTAGTCATCGGCTCCCAGCTCCAACCCGACAATCCGGTCCAATTCCTCATCACGGGCAGATACGAATATTATCGGTATATCTGCCCTTCTGCGCAGCTCCCGGCACAATTCAAATCCATCCGCTCCAGGCAGCATGATATCCAGAATGATGAGATGGGGCTTGTTGATATCAACCCATTCCAGGAAGTTCTGACCGTCCTCAAAGAGACTTACTTGATAGCCTTCCTTCTGCAGGTAGAGCTTTATCAAATCCCTGATATTTCGCTCGTCCTCCACAACTGCGATATGCTTCATGTATCTGTCAACCTCCAACAACAGATATAAAAAGGGATTACTACCTGTTTTGCAGTATTGCAAAACAGGTGTTTATTAAATGATCGTATATATCAGGCTTTTTCTAAAGTTTTCATCGCTTAGTAATGCCGGGAGGGCGGCCTAACCGCCCCCCTTGGCATTAACGATACTATGAAAGGATTTGTATAGTTTGATCTTGAATAGCCAGTTTTTCTTTAAACTTTGCGTTGTTCTGGCCCATTAAATTAATCACTTGATTGATATGGGTCCGTGCGGCCTCAACCTCGCCGTTGTTGCAGTCCTTGCGAAACTCTTTGGTCTCGGTAATTATCTGTTTGCGCAGGTCTTTCATGGCCTTATCAATCGGCTTTATTTTCTTTTGCAGCTCACGGGCATGCTTAAGTGCCTCGACATTATTGTTGGTCAAGGCCGTGAACATCAAACCGCGGATCTGGCCCTGCTTCTGAATCTCATACTGTCGTAGGGATAAAAAATCGATTTCCAGCTGGTCAACTTTCTGCAATTCGCCGTCAAACTGGTTTAAAATAGCAGCCTTTTTGCCCTTGTCATGGCTGCCGGCATTGGGCTGGCCTCCGGTGTTCACGGCCTGACCCCCGGGAGCGCTTGCTTCAGAGGGGGTTCCTCCCAGGAGCTGGACGGCATTTAAAGGTTGACTGCCAGGACCGAAGGTTTGGCCTATAGACTCACTTCCCAGGGCCACGGCAAACCCCGAACCGCAGATTAAAAATACGGCAACCAGAAGCGATATCCAGAGTTTTTTAGACTTATGCATTTTTATCACTCCTTCTAATTTTTTCTATATGAATGAATTACAATGGTTTACGGTGCAGGGCGGCACAAGCCGCCCTGGATTAGTTTTTATAGCGGAGTCAAAGCCGTCTTGATGTCTTCCAGGATGTCGAGTTTATCCTCAAGTTTGTCGTTCACCTGGGTTTTCAAGCTGATGATGTTATCCAGGTGGGTTTGGGCACTGGCACTGTCTTCGGCGATTGCGTCTTCATGGAAGCCCTGCCATTCAGTCACAATCTGGGCATTTAAATCCCGGATTTCCCTGGTGATGGTTGCAGCGTCTCTCTGCAACTCGCGGGCATTTTCTATGCAGCCTTCGTAATCATTGTCATAGGCGGATACCAGTTTGCTTAGAATGCTGTCCCGCAGTTCCATCTCTTCCAGTCGCAGCTCAAGGGTGGTGGTCTCCAGTGCGAATACTTCATGCAGTTTGTCTTCACAAGCCTGGGTTACGTTTTGCGGCTCCATAAAGAAGTCCACAATCATCATGTCATCGGCTCCCAGACGTGGTGCGGCGCTGGGTCCCGAAACCGGGGGTGCGGCCATAGCCATTCCTACGTTTAACATCAAGAGCATCGCGGTTAATACAGCTATCAAGGATTTTCTTCTCATCAGTATCTACTCCCTTCAATATTTGATGACTTCATTTTAGAAAGCAGGTGGGTGAGATCGATGAGAGAATTGTATGAATTCTGTATTAAATCAGGTGGTTTGCGCAGCAACTGAATAAAATAGAGCACCTCCCACATAGTGTAAGGTGCTCTCAGACCGTCGACAAAAGCGAATAGCTGCGTTGCTCAACAGTCCTGCTCAATCAACGTACTTATGTACGCTTCAATCGCAGGACTATTTCGCGCCTTGCTCTTCGCTTCCGTCGGTCGCTCTGGGCAGCTTGACGACTTTGTCGACAAGCTGAGAGCACCTCCCACATAGTGGAAGGTGCTCTAAAGGTTGCTTTGGTATTTTAAACTTATTTCTCGGTGGGTATTCTCATTCCGTAGAAAGAGCGCCATACGAAGAATAAACCGATAACCAGGAATACTCCTCCAACCACCGGGGCGATGCTTCTAAAGGCCGCAGAAATTGCGATCTCCATGGCCAGCAGGCCGAAAAGGGTGGTGAACTTGATGATTGGGTTCATGGCCACTGAAGAGGTATCCTTGAAGGGGTCGCCGACCGTATCGCCGACAACGGTCGCTTCATGCAGGGGAGTGCCTTTTTCCTGCAGATCGACCTCGACCACTTTTTTGCCGTTGTCCCAGCAGCCGCCGGCATTGGCCATAAATACGGCCTGGAAGAGGCCGAAAACGGCAATTGAAATTAAATAAGAAACGAACAGGGATACCGAAAGCTCTCCATTGGCACCCGCCCGTGGTGCAGCTAAACAGGAGAAGGCCAGGGTAAAGGAAAATATGGCGATGAATATATTAAACATGCCCTGTTGCGCATACTGGGTGCATATCTTCACCACTTCCTTTGACTTTTCGGTAGCTGCTTTTTGGCTGGCGTTTTCATCTAAAGAGATATTTTTCTTGATGTATTCGACCGCCCGGTACGCACCGGTGGTTACCGCCTGGGTGGAGGCGCCGGTAAACCAGTAAATTATACAACCGCCGGCGATAAACCCGAAAATGGTGTAAGGATTTAAAAGAGTCAAGATCTGCTCGGGCTGAACACCAAGAACATTTTTAATAACCAGGATCAAGGAGAAGATCATGGTAGTCGCCCCAACTACGGCGGTGCCGATCAAAACCGGCTTGGCGGTTGCCTTAAATGTATTTCCGGCCCCGTCGTTTGCTTCCAGGTAGTGTTTGGCCTTTTCAAAATCAGGTTTAAAGCCAAACTTGCTCTTGATTTCCTTATCAACATTGGGAATCTCTTCGATCAAGGAAAGTTCATAGATAGACTGGGCGTTATCAGTGACCGGGCCATAGCTGTCAACCGCGATGGTGACTGGGCCCATACCCAGCATACCGAAGGCTACCAAGCCGAAAGCAAAAATTGACGGGTAAATCATTATTGTGCTCAAACCGAAGCCGCTGGCATAATAAGCAACGAACATAAGGCCAAAGAAGACCATTCCAATCCAGAAGGCACTGAAGTTGCCAGCTACCAGGCCAGATAGGATGTTCAGGGAAGGGCCGCCTTCACGGGATGCTTTCACAACTTCAGCTACATGCAGTGAATTGGGGCTGGTAAATATCTTGGTGAATTCAGGAATAACTGCCGCTCCAAGAGTTCCTACGCTAATAATGGTCGCAAGTACTGCCCATAGGCCTTGCAATTGAGCGGGTGCACTTGAGTTCGGTCCCAGCATATAGTAGCTTACCGCGAAGGTTACTGCTATGGACAGCAGGGAGGTGATCCATACCAGGCTGGTCAGGGGCTGTTCGAAATCGAAGTCATCTTTCTTCCCAAATCTGGCCTGGCTGAAAGATCTATTGATATAGAAAGAAGCAATAGAAGTGATTATCA
Source organism: Syntrophomonadaceae bacterium (assembly GCA_040217815.1). GTDB lineage: Bacteria > Bacillota > Syntrophomonadia > Syntrophomonadales > Syntrophomonadaceae > UBA5314. The sequence goes on from JBEHWI010000012.1 coordinate 3,650, forward strand.
TCAGGACTCTCATGACAAAGATCCAGGTAAGCATAGTGCTTTGCAGTGATATTTTCAAAGCTTCGCTTATTCCAGGAACAAAGCCTACGGCCAGAACGATGAAAGAAACCAGGGCTACGCCGGTAACACCGTAGGTTTCAAATCCATCGGCGGTGGGCCCGACGCTGTCCCCGGCATTGTCGCCGGTGCAGTCGGCAATAACACCGGGATTGCGCGGGTCGTCTTCCTTGATGCCGAAAACGATCTTCATCAAGTCGGAGCCGATGTCGGCGATCTTGGTGAAGATACCTCCGGCTATACGAAGGGCACTGGCGCCCAGTGATTCACCTACCGCAAACCCTATGAAGCTGGCTCCGGCCAGATCTCTGGGGACCCAGAGTAGTATGATGAGCATCATAATAAGCTCAACACAGACCAGAAGTACGCCTATGCTCATACCTGCGTCAAGCGCTATGTTCAATAGTTTGAGGGGTTTGGTTTCCAGTGATACGAATGCGGTGCGGCTGTTAGCCAGAGTGTTCATTCTGATTCCGTACCAGGCTACGCTGTAGGAACCGAGGATACCGATAACGGTCCAACCGAGGATAAGGAGAACGCCGCTTACCGGTGTGTGCTGTAAAAAGCCAAAGTAGAAAGCGATACAAAAGCCTATAAATGCAAATAAGATTAACAGCAGTCTACCTTGTTGGAGCAGATAGGTTTTACAGGTTTCGTAAATGGTGGCAGCCACATCGAGCATTGATTGGTGGGCTTCCAACTTTTTGACTTTGGTGAACTGGTATAAACCGAAAAGAAAGCCCAGAACACATACTAAAATACCGTAAGTAAGCAGGCTGTTCTGGCTTTTACTGAGTTCAGGAATAATTAGATTGGCTTCGCTGGCCAGGGCCAGAGCCGGAGCCGCCAGCACAAGCGGAACGCTTAAAGCACCGCCCAGCAGGGACCTGGTTAAGAGTTTTCCCGAGTTAAATGTCACCGACTATCAACCTTCTTTCTTAATAGATATTAGGGAAGTAAAATCTTCCCGAAAGGTCTCTTTGGAATAGCTCTAATTATTGGCGTTTTACCCCCTCCTTATACCTCTAGAAAACAGTAATTTTGCTCACAAAAACATAACCCTATTACCCGAGGCCAGATAATGCCGAAAACGCTTGGTTTTCTAGGGCTGGGAAGACTGCGGCGGAGATTACACCGCAGAAGCATTGGTTAGACATAAGGTCATAACAAGATATTAGACTAGAAGCCCCAAAAATTCAAAATCTCCAAAAGGCCCGGTGAAAGGCACCCTGCAAACCCAAAGGTGATTATACCTGCTTATCTAATTTTAATGGAAATAATCTTAATTTATTGGTAGTTTCCTTGACTTGACGCTAAATTTATGTAAAGCTAATATCGCAGGGGGATTTCTATTGACGGAAATACCTCCTGGATTTTTTTTGAGATGGTCTATCGGAGCGTTTGAGCATACCAGAATACACGAATACCTGTATTCATCGGCTAAATACGGCCGGTTATCCTAAAATAATGATGCAAATGATTGATCTATATACATTATCTTCATGAAGGAAATTACATTTGCATATGGAATTAAAGAATAATATTTATTTAGGAGAATGAGATGGAAATTAAATCAGTACAGGATTTCAAGCTCATCGATCGCAACAAAGCCAGTGCCGAAGTGGATGTGGTTTTAGATGGCCAAGAGGTTAAATCCCTTTGGATATTCTACCTTCAGGCCGACTATTGCGTGAGCATCCGGGTCGGGAAGATCCTGGCCGGAAACTGCACTGTCAAGGAAATGGACGATATGGTGTTTGAACACCGGGTACATATCAAATCGTTAGTTAAGCCCGATATAGAGCGTGTTAGAGCTGAGCGACGCGCCCTGATGGGTTATACTAACTAGTATCTGGTCAAACGGCAATCAGGGTTTTCATGCATTGTCAATAGCTTGATTTTGCGGATAAGGAGGTCTTTAGACCCGGCAGCGTTTACCAGATTAAATGATGCGTTTTTTCCCTGGACTTTCTCATATATTCACGTTTGGAAGAGTAGAATTTACTGTGGACAATTGAATGGCAAAATAGTAATGTGGAGAAAAGCTCCAGGAATCACCTGATAGGGTTTTCCATAGTTATCGTGCCAATTGATGCGGAGGTGATAGCATGAAAAACAGGTGGGGAAAAGGAGATCCGGTCAATCTTTCTGATTTACTCAAAATAACACCAATTGCCAATGAAATGATGCAGCTCAGCGAAGAATTAAACATGACCACCAATGATCTCATGTGGATAGTAAACCAGATTATAGATAACAGCGACGGAGAAACACCCAATTTTGATAAACTCCTGGACGATGAAGAAAATGAACTCACCAATGAGGAAGAATGGACCGACATCGAGTTGGAAAACCTGGAAGACAGCATCTCTCAAGGTCAGTACGTAGTCAATATCAGGATAACCAGCCGGGGAAGGTTCCCGGAGATAGGGTTCAAAGCCGGAATCAACGATAAAGAGGACATAAATTACTTTTTCGATATGATTGCCGAAATGATTGATAAACTTGATTAAACCAAGCTCAGCAAATATTAAAGCCCGGGTTTAACCCGGGCTTTAAGCTTGTAGAAATTTAGGATAGGTATTTAGACATATAGAGATACAGGGGGGGAGTCTTTCATGATCATACCGGTGGCGGATAGAATCAAACTTGTAAGGCCTCAAGCCAAGTCAATTTTTCCCTACAGCAATTCATTGTTTATTGATGATGATATAAAAACCATGATCGATGCCGGCGCCGGGGGAAATGCCTATGCAGAAATTGACAGAGGTGGAATACAACGCTTGATTTTCAGCCACATTCATTTTGATCATATTCATGGAGTCGGGCATTTCAAGCAATCGGAAATGATCGTGGGCAGAGAAGAGGCCCAGGCCTACCAAAGCCGGCAAAGCTATGATGCGTTTATGGGAAACAGTCTGTGGAACGAGCTGATGGATGTTCCCCGCGACGACCGTTTATCTCAGGCGGTCGCCAGCCGTGATGATGTAAATATGCCCGATTTTCGGGATTACAACATTACCGACCACCTGTGGGAAGACAGACTCATTGACTGCGGACACATCCAGTTAAGGGCCCTGCACCTGCCGGGCCATTCTCCCGGACATTATGCTTTTCATATTGAAAAAGAAGGCATCCTATTTTCCAGTGATCTCGACCTGGCTAGCAACGGCCCCTGGTATGGCGCCCCCTATTGCCATGTGGGGCAGCTGGTGGACTCAATCCGCCGCCTTATCGATATAAAACCTGCCGTCCTGTTGACATCTCACCGGCGGGTTTTTAGGCAAAACGAGGACGATATCCCGCTGTTGTTCAACCGCTATCTGGACGTGGTGCTTAAACGGGAAGAAAGAGTCCTTTCATATATTAAACAGCCCTGCGGACTTGATGATATGGTGAAAAAAGAAGTTGAAAGATTGGCCTTGCCTGACGTGCCATTGATAGTCTTTTGGAACAAGGTAATGTTTCTGAATCACCTCGTTCATCTAATCAGTAATGGATTGGCCAGGGAAGTCGAGGAAGGGATCTGGCAAAAAGTCTAGTAGACGGTCAATTCTATTTCTGTGTATTAATCATCGAGGAAAATTTACGTAGGACAAGGCGGGCTCGCAACGCCTTGCCGTCCTGGTACCGGTGGCTCCTTGGCATCCTGCCACCGCCACACTAGTTCATCCATAAACGTCGCTGCATTAACCCGTCCGTGGGCGTCTCGCGGCTCCTTGCCGTCCTGGCACCGCCGCATTAGCCCGTCCATGGGCGTCAGGAATGAGTAATAATGGACATATTTCGATTGACGACAACGCAGTCATACGTAAATTTAACCGATGATAATATATAGAATTAGAGTTGACCGTCTATTTATCTGGTGAACTGTTGTCTTTTATAAATAAATCTACGAACGGAGAATAGCATATCAGTGCGCTGCAGAGCATGGCACATCCTGCTATACCGCAGAAAGCGGCCCAAATTCCAGTCGCCATTTGCGTCCCTGAAGCTAAAAAGAAAGCTAACGATAAAAGATAATGAGCCTTTACAGCGGCAGTACCGAGCAAAATGATCAACTCCGGCAATAAGTTGAATTAAATGGTTAGCTGACTATAGCTTTAAGGAAAAGCCCATTTTTTTATACTCAAGCCTGGTTAGGCCTTGCCACAAAACGCATTTGCGGCAAGGCGGCAGAGGTCAATACTCACTACTATTGGTTTTATTTTTAACAAAATGGGTTTTTAGTCCTAAAAACATTAAATTTACATAAGCTTTACAACGATATATCAATTATAGTGAAAGATATTAACGTTTTACTGGTATTATTTTTATGAAAGGCGTATAATTAGCGCTTAATGAAGGAGAAAGGAGAAGAATAAAAAAATGGATAAGAACTTGATAGATCAAATCCTGAAGGATATTGGTCTGGAACACATCGAAGACTACGAAGAAGAAGAGTAACCAGAAGCCATGACGGAACCCCGTGCATGGCTTCTCACCTTTTCTGTCTGCTTTTATTCCATTCCTATTTTTGCTGCGCTTGCAGCAATTCGGATACGGTTACAAATTCAAATCCCTGTTCTTTAAGGTTTTTGAGAACTGCGGGAAGGGCGTCCGGTGTCTGCTTGCAGGTATCACTGGCATGCATGAGGATTATGTCGCCGCCTTTGGCCCTGGTGCTGACCCGTTCTATTATGGTGTTAATGCCGGGGTTCATCCAGTCCAGTGAATCACAGCTCCATTGAATGGCTTCATAGTTGGCTTCATGGACTCCCTGGATTACCGTATCGTTGTAATCGCCGTTGGGAGTTCTTATCAAACTGGCCTCCACCCCGGTAACTTCTTTAATATTCGTATGGGCCTTGTTGATCTCGTCTATGATCTCGCTTTTGCTCAAGTTGCTCAGGTTGATGTGACGATAGCCATGGCTTGCGATTTCATGCCCATCCTGCTGAATGCGCTGGGCTATTTCCGGGTATTGTTTAACCCAGGGTCCGGAGAGGAAAAAAGTGCACTTCAGATTATTTTCTTTTAGAATATCGAGAACTGGACCGGGGGTTTTATTTCCCCAACTGATGTCAAAAGTCAGGGCAACCATCTTTTTATCAGTTTTAACTTCATAAATCGGCTTTAAACGGTGGTAAGCTTGAACATAGAGCACGCTGCTGGCCAGTAAAACCATGACCAAAATACCGGTAAGTGCCGCTTTGGCTCTGGTTGGAAGCTGGTAAAAGCCAAACAATTTGGGCATAGAGGAAAAACCCCCTTCGGCATTTTATACATCTTTATTGTCCGGGAGGCTTGAATATTACTTACATATTTTCCATAGCCAATAAATCGCTTAAAGTTACGCAGGAATAGCCCCGTTTGTTTAATTCGGGAATTAAAATGTCCAAGGCTTTAGCTGTTTCGTTGGCATTAGGAGCCCCATCGTGAAGGATGATTATTTGGCCAGGCTCCAGGTGGTCCAAGATGCTGCGGGCAATAACGGCTGCTTTGGTGCCGTTGCGCCAATCCTTGGGATCCTGCTTGTAGGTCCAATAGGCGATTGTTAGATCAGCTGCCCGGCATTTTTCAACCATAGCTACGGACAGATAACCTCCCGGCGGGCGGAAAAGGCGAACCGGCTGCCCGCTGATCCTTTCGATTATCTCATTGCTGCGAAAAATATCTTCCATCTGAGTTGAGGTTTTCAGGCGGTTGTAATTGGCATGGGAATAACTGTGGTTGCCGATTTCGTGACCTTCACGGGTCATGCGATTGACCAGTTCGGGTAGATTCTCAGCCCTTTGCCCGAGCAAAAAAAACGTGCCGTGGGCCTGATTCCTTTGGAGAGCGTCTAAGACTGCGGTAGTTGTTTCCGCTACTGGACCATCATCAAAAGTAAGAGCCACCATAGGTAGGCTGGTATTGACCCGCCGCACCAGGATCTTTTCTTGCTCCCATTTTTCCATCATAGGATGGGCAGCCAACTGTAAGTAACCTAAAGACAGGCTGACAAACAATATAGCACTTACAACCTGAATTAAGTGATTTCTCTTTACACTTATTATCAAGACAGTCCTCCAGCTTAACAGACTCATGTATATATATATTGACCCGGCCTCCTATGAATACCGTAAATACATTGCAGCGAGGCTGCAATTGATACGCTGGCAAAAAAAAGCCCGAGATATTGATTTTGCACAAACTTCGGTTTATAATCATACTACGTTAGGGCCGTTAACTCAGTGGGAGAGTGCTTCCTTGACGCGGAAGAAGTCATAAGTTCGAATCTTATACGGCCCACCATAAAAGACCGAAACACCGGGGTTATCAAACCCCGGTTTTCTCATTTAAAAGGCGAAAATATGAGTTGATGTCAAATTTGGTGTCAGCAATGATCGCGCGAAATACAAAAAGGCCAATATATAGGCCTTTTATCTTTCTGGTTCTTCGTTGTTTTTTCCCGGCGATAATTTTGAGGGCCAAATCATGGAAGAGCTAAACCCGGGAGATATCTAGCAATACATCCTTTACCTTAAAAAGGTTAAAGGCTCTTCGGTAGGCACCACAAACAACTATATTTCGGCCATCAAGTTCTTTTGTATCTATGTATTAGACCAGGAGTGGGATCCCAAGAAAATACTCAGGATGAAGAGGAAGGCGACTTTTCATATAAATCATAATTTATCATGGTAATATCATGGTAATATCATGGCTTAAGATATCAAGACGGTGTAAACTAATAGTCATTGAGTAGTATTTCAGAGGAAAATTTAGGTTAGGCGCAGTTGCTAAAATCAAATATAATTATTAATTAAAAATAGCGAAACCAATTCTGTAGTTAATATTGAGAAGGAGTTTTATTGTGATTATATGTCCGGTTTGTACTAGTGAAAATGATGAAAATAAAAAGTTTTGCGGAGAATGCGGCTTTAACCTTGGTGAAAATGCAACTGGACGATTAAGCACAGATAGCTTGTTAGAGAGCCGATATCGAATTGTTAAAACCATTGGACGGGGGGGGATGGGTGCCGTCTATTTAGCACTTGATCTACGCCTCAACAATATGAGGGTGGCTATCAAGGAAATGAGCACTAATGCTATCGGCCCCGGCAATCTACAGGCCGCTGTTGCAGCTTTTAAAAAAGAAGCAGCCTTACTTATTGCCCTCAAACATCCCGCTCTCCCGCGTGTTATAGATTTCTTTTACCGGGGAGCGGATCGGTGGTACCTGGTAATGGACTTTATCGAAGGCAGTAATCTAGCTAAAATTCTAGATGATCGTGGAAATATTACGGAGACCGAAGTCCTTGACTGGGGTCGGCAGCTTTGCGAAATACTTGACTTTTTACATAGACAAAAACCCCCTATTATATTCCGCGATTTAAAACCCTCCAATATTATGCTTACTCCCGAAGGGAAAATTAAACTGGTTGACTTTGGTATTGCGCGACACTTCCAGCCAGGGGGGAGTTCAGATACAGTTGCTTATGGATCCACCGGGTTTGCTCCTCCCGAACAATATGGAGCCGGTCAAACTACGGTATGTTCAGATATTTATGCGTTAGGTGCAACCCTGCACTATCTATTGACCGGTTTGGATCCTAAAAACAATCCCTTTGTTTTCGATGAACCCATTAACCATAGGAATATCTCGAATAAATTGAATGCAGCTATAATGATGGCTCTGGACTTAAAAATTGCTAACCGTCCTCAAAGTGTTCGCCAATGGTGGGAAATGGCCACCGGAAAGTCGTGGGAAAAATCTTTACTGACATCTGAACCAGCATTGGATTCTGCCCCCTATTTTGATGATAGCGGGTTAGTACAGAATGCTTCTGACATTGATTTTGAAAAAAAAGACGCAAGTTTAACATCTCTAGAGCTGTTGGCAGCACATAATAACGTAAATACTGAACAAACTGCCTTTCTCGATGATAATTCCTTATCTAAATCAGAAGAGTACAAACCGGCTTCAATAAAACTAAAGACGCCGCCCAATAGCCGTTTTGCTCGTGAAGAAACGCGGGTTAACAATTCTGAAGGGGAAAAAGCGGCCTATTCCCATGTAAAACCTATTTATGAAGAATCTACAAATAGAACGGTGGCCCTTGAAGTACACCCCAATAATCACGAAACTCCTATACGAATCGATGTTGCTGGTAAAACCCAGACACTTCGAAATCCCGAGCAGAGCGATAAGATGAAAAAATCAAGCATCAATAATACATCTTCTGAAGCGGTAAGTGAAATCCCGGGAACACCCATTCTTGAGATAAACAAAGATCATAAGAATCTGCCCCTTAAGAAAAAGACAGAAGGTAACAAACCAAAGGCTTCATCTCAAGGCAATAATAAAAAAAGCAAGACCTTAATCGCCGGGGTTATTCTAGCGTTAGGTCTGGGAGGATATGGGATTAATTATTCCCTTACCCATGAAGGAGGTGAAAGCCCCAAAGCCCTCTATTCGACTGAAGAAGGTCAAACCACATCGAACACTAGTGTGACTCCCACTGAAAAACTGAAAACTGGTGCGGTAGCAAGTGCGGAGGTCCAAAAAAGTGATGGAGACAAAAAGCCCGCAGGATCAAATTCAAATCAGGGATCTGAAAGCTCTTCAAACAACTCAGAACCCAACGGAAGCACTGAACCCGAAACATCAGACTCAAATACTGCACCTCAACCAGGTTCAGATCAAAACACGACACCTCAGCCCGGTTCAGGAAAACCTTCAGGTTGGGGAGCGAATCCTGAAAACAATGAGCATATTCCGGATGGTGGTGTTACCGTTGTAAATCCGGATGGCTCTCAACCAGGAGTACAAATTCAGTAGGGCGCTATTTTAAGCTTTGTAGGTGCGAATCTGAATGCTCTAGGATATTTAGATTAGGAGGAATAAATGTTGATAAAGAGACGCTTTTGTTTATTTGTAGCAATCATCTTGGTTCTTTTATCATCCGTCCTGGTCCCTGTAAATAAAGCCCAGGCCAAAGATGTGGAAACCGTTTTCATCATTGGCTACACACATTATTACGTTGATGATGTTATGAAGTGGATGGATGTAGCTCCTTATATAAATAACGGACGGACTTATTTACCCATTGCTTATGTGGCCCAAGCGTTAGGTATTACTGACATTCAGTGGGATGAAGTCAACCGGACCGTAACCTTGACCAGGGGGCAGTCCGTGGTAAAGTTAACGGTTGACAGCCCGGATCTAATTTTTAACGGTTTCCCGGTAGCTATGGGTGTAGCTCCTGAAATAAAGATGGGCCGCATGTTTTTGCCGGTCAGCCTGGTTGTGGAAGGCTTTGGAGGTACAACTTCATGGGACTCACCCACTCAGACAGTCTTTATTAGTTGCGCCCAGACGTCTGGGAATGTGATGCAACTAAATGACAGACGGGTTATAGAGAGCGGTGTAGGCACCCCTATAAAGCCAGGGACTAGAATAACTTATACCTTGGAAAAAGGATATGAGTTTGTTGGTGTACCGGAATTTAATGTAGTTCAAGGCGACCTTGTGCTGAATCACCCACCTTTTATAGAGACAGATCCCTCGACAGGGATAAGTTATGCTGTAGCTACGGTAAAATATGAATCAACTATGGTATCCGAAGTGCTCATTCAAAAGGTCATGGTCAGGAAAAAATAACCTGTTAAGGAAGGGAATATACTTAAACGGTAAATTCGCTGTCTTATATACCGGGATTATAACGATCCCGGTATTTTTGTCCGTATCTCAAATTAGACGTCATAGCTGAAAATTTTAGATGCTTCTCAGGTACGAATACTGCGAACTGAATAACGATTAACACCCCCACATATAATAAAGTATCTTTCTTAGTTTGGGAGGATAACCATGCTTTACGAATTCCAGGTGGGAACGGTAGACGCAGGCAATGAACTTATAGGCGGGGTTAAAAGCCGTCTGCAATGGATTAACCAGAAGGGATTTGTCCTTAATTGGGAACTTGAACCTCAGCCGGAGTCGGGTCTTGAATGGATAACTTTCGTTTTGGAAGGAAGCAACCATGATTCTGTTTTCAAGGAAGATGACATCTGTGATGTATTTCGCCACCAGTTGAGCGAGGCCCTGGCCGAACATATTATGCAATATTGCGAGGATCATGTTTTAAAAAAAGAAATCAACCGTTCCATTAAAAAGTATCTAAATCTGGAAAAGGATGCGGTCTATGTAAAAGCCCGCGACATTCTCAACAATTGCCGCAGTACGGAAAGCCTCAACGTGCTTCTGCGCTTCGGCCGGAAAAACCGCATCAGTCAGAGAGTTTTGGAGCATCTTAGACAAAACCGGCGCATACTGGTGGATGGGTTTGTAACCTTTTGCCTGCAGGACTATTTGACGGAAATAAAATACGCCGCCGAACTAGCCCTGGAAGAATTAAAGAACGAAAGGGAGTACAGTGAGTTTGTTAGCTTACTCCGCTATTTTGTGGATTCCCAGAAGCCTAAAATAAATGAAGTCAATTTGATGGTTATGGGGAATGGGCGCTTTTACCTGTGGGATGACAGCGGAACCAAGGTTGATGAACAGTATATAAACTACTACTTAGACGAAATGCTGTCCAATGAGGTCAGTCTGGACGATGTTCTGGTCAGCATCCTAATCACTATATCGCCGCGACATATAATTATGCATAATACCGGGGAGCAAGGAGCCAGTGAACCGGTTTTGATGATCCGCAATGTGTTCAAAGAGCGCATCAGCGAATGTACGGGCTGCCCGAAATGCCGGCCAGGTTTCTGTGAACAGCATAAATAAACGGCCCGTGAGTTGTACGTTTAACTCAATTATCTTTCTTCTGAACGCACGCTTTTATGGCCATAATAAGGGCCAGGCAGGAAAAGAGAAGTCCTGCTGCGAACCCGATCAGAGGCGCGTACTCAAAGCTTCCCTTTAAAAGCTGAGAAAACAATAAGGCGAATGCCGTTAAAAAGCTAAAGAGCGAAGCCCTCTTTTGATGTTTACTTATCACTAATTCCTCTCCCGAAAGCACCAAAATATTACACCAATGTCTTTATAATACAATATATTTGACTGCCGATGTTATATGCATTTTGAGCGGCGGCTTGTTTGCGGTTGTCGCCGAAATCTGCTATATTTTCTTATAATATTAAGGCGGTCTGCTATTTGCTGCAGTCATATAACACTTCAGCTCTTCAGTTATTAGCTCAGTGTGATAGACTTAAAAGGGTATTTAGGGGCTAAAGGCCTTTATTTAGGAGTTAAATGTCAGGAGGTTTTATCGATGATCAATGTTACCCTGCCAGGTGGAGAACGCCGTGAGTTTACGGAGGGAATGAGCCTGCTCCAAATAGCCAAAGAAATTAAGCCTCAGTTGGTCAAAACTGCGGTTGTAGCTCTATTTAACGACCAGCTGACTGATTTGAATAGAGAAATCCAAGAAGACGGAACCGTAGAGTTTATAGGCTTTGATGATGAAAGGGCTTTAACTGTTTACCGCCATTCTTCATCCCATATAATGGCCCAGGCCATAAAACGGCTCTGGCCGGATACCCGACTGGCCATCGGACCAGCCATTGATAAGGGATTTTACTACGATATTGAAAGCAGTCATACCATTACTCCAGAAGATTTTTCGTTAATTGAGGAAGAAATGCAGCGCATAATTGGCGCCGACTATCCCATAGTAAGGCGTGAATTGAGCCGCGAGGAAGCCCTCAAGCTGTTTGCCGAGCACGGGGAAAGCTACAAAGTGGAGCTTATCAATGATCTGCCGCTTGACGCCCAGATCAGCATATACCAGCAGGGTGAGTTTATCGACCTCTGCATGGGGCCGCACATCCCGTCCACCGGAAAAGTCAAGTCCTTCAAGCTCATGAGCCTTGCCGGGGCCTATTGGCGGGGCAGTGAAGAAAACCAGATGCTGCAGAGAATATACGCCACTTCCTTCCCCAAAAAGGCTTTACTGGACGATTACCTGCATAAACTGGAAGAAGCCAAAAAGCGGGACCACCGCCGCCTGGGCCGTGAACTGGGCCTCTTTGTAGTTCTCGACGAAGGTCCGGGATTTCCTTTCTTTATGCCCAAGGGCATGATCCTGAGAAATGAATTGGAGAAGTTCTGGCGCGAAGAGCACCGCAAAGCCGGTTATTCAGAAATTCGCACCCCTATCATCCTGGATGAAGAGCTCTGGCACCGATCTGGCCATTGGGACAACTACAAAGAAAATATGTATTTTACAGTAATAGACGAAGAAAACTTCTGTGTTAAACCCATGAATTGCCCGGGGGGAATGCTGGTGTACAAGCAGTCTTTACACAGCTACCGGGAACTGCCTATGAGGGTGGGTGAGATGGGGCTGGTGCATCGTCATGAAAAATCCGGAGTCTTGCACGGCTTGATGAGGGTTCGCGCCTTTACCCAGGACGACGCCCATATCTTTATGCTCCCGGACCAGATTATAAACGAAATAAAAGGCGTTATCGATTTGATAGACAAGTTCTACAGCCTGTTCGGCTTTCCCTATCATGTGGAACTCTCCACCCGACCCGAAAAATCAATGGGTTCGGCCGAAACCTGGGAAATGGCCACCAATGCGTTAAAACAGGCTCTGGATGAAAAGGGACTGCCTTATAAAATAAATGAAGGAGATGGGGCGTTTTACGGTCCCAAGATCGACTTCCACCTGCAGGATTCGCTGGACCGCACCTGGCAGTGCGGCACCATTCAGCTCGATTTTCAGATGCCGGAACGTTTTGACCTGAGCTATATTGGAGAGGACGGGGAAAAGCACCGCCCGGTAATGATACACCGGGTTATCTATGGCAGCATAGAGCGCTTCATTGGCATTTTGACCGAACACTTCGGCGGGGCTTTTCCCACCTGGCTGGCTCCGGTGCAGGCCAGGGTGATACCCATCACCGAGCGCCATCACGACTATGCAAAAAAGGTATACGCTCGCCTGGAAGAGGCCGGCATCAGGGTTGAATCCGACTACCGCAGCGAAAAAGTAGGCTACAAGATAAGAGACGGCCAGATGCAGAAGATCCCCTACTTGTTAATAGTAGGGGACCGCGAAGCCGAAGAAGGGACCGTTTCTGTGCGCCACCGCAAAGAAGGCGACAAAGGAGCGGCCGCATTGGAGGACTTCCTAAAACAGATTCAGCAGGAGATAGAGCAGAAACGTTCGCTGTAATTCATAAATAAAACCTGGATTTTACCCGGGTTAAGCATTGCCAGCCACAACTGCTTGTGTTATACTAATTTTTGATGTTAAGCAGGAGCTTCGCTTCTCACCTTGCAGTACTGGCTGTTAAGGTAGTTCAATTAACCATACCGGGGTTTAGCGGGCATATGGGTATTGATGAGCGGGTTCTTGTAGCCCGCTTTACATTTTTCTGGAGGTGAACTTCTTATCAGTAAAGATTGGAGAATTAACGAAGACATCAGGGTAAAGGAAGTCAGGCTGGTCAGTGAGGAAGGGGAGCAGTTAGGGATAGTCCCCATTCGTGACGCTATGGCTATTGCCATAGAAAAGGGATTGGATCTGGTGGAGGTGGCGCCGTCTGCCAAACCTCCGGTGTGCCGTTTGATGGACTTCGGAAGATTCAGGTTCGAGCAGAGCAAACGGGAAAAAGAAGCTCGCAAGAAACAGAAGATCATCTCTGTTAAAGAAGTTAAACTGCGTCCTAATATCGAAGATCATGACTTTGAAACCAAAGCCAAGAATGCCCGGCGGTTTTTGTCTGCAGGAGACAAGGTCAAGGTGACCATCATGTTTCGCGGCAGGGAGATAACTCATCCCGATTTGGGTGAGAAGCTTTCCGTAAAATTAGCCGAGCAGCTCTCGGATATTTCAGCGGTGGAGAAAAACCCCAAAGTAGAGGGAAAAAACATGGTGATGATTTTGACTCCCCGGCTGGATGCGGATAAGTCGCACAAGAACGAAAAGAAGGAGGAAGCCTGATGCCTAAAGTTAAGACCCACAGGGGGGCTGCCAAGAGATTCAAGAAGACCGGAAGCGGCAAAATAAAAAGATCCAAAGCCTTTGCCAGTCATCTGTTGGGCGACAAGACCCCGAAAAGAAAACGTAAACTTCGCAAGGCAGGCCTGGTAAGTGCGAGTGAGAACAACCGGATCTCAAAGCTCATTCCTTACTAAGCCGATTTACTTAGAGTCGTCAGGAGGTAATAACAGATGCCGAGAGTCAAACGTGGAGTGACTGCCCATCAGAGACATAAAAAGATTTTAAAGCTGGCCAAGGGCTACCGGGGTAGTAAACACAAACTCTTCCGGGTAGCCAAAGAACAGGTGATGAAATCCGGCCAGTATGCATATATGCACCGCCGCATTAAGAAGAGAGATTTCCGCAAGCTGTGGATAGCCAGGATCAATGCCGCAGCCAGGAATAACGGCACCACCTACAGCAGGATGGTTCATGGCCTCAAAGAAGCCGGGGTGGACATTAACCGCAAGGTGCTAGCCGATCTAGCGGTCAACGACCCGCAGGGGTTCACCAAACTGGCCGAGCTGGCCAAGCAGAGTGCAAATAAATAGCAATTATAAAGTGTGGCCCAAGAGGGCCATACTTAGTTTATGAGAAAAATGGACATACCTTCGTTAGGAAAGGGGACACACCTCCCCAACTAAGGAACGGGGACACACCTCCCCTTTGGGAGAGGAATGTCCACATGGTAGGACTTTTCCCATGACAGCAGAAGGGTTTGGGAGTATGAAGCAGATATCTTCCCGTGACAATCCGATCGTTAAGAACGCGGTCGGGTTAAAACAGAGCAAACACCGCAGTCAGCAAAAGGCGTTTCTACTGGAAGGCGAGAGGTCGGTGGGAGAATTAAGAGCGTGCCCGGAGCGGGTGTTATGCTGCTTCGTTCAAGAAGAACTGCTGTCGAAATATCAGTATATTGTCCAAGTACTCGGTGAGGAAAGGCTTTACCTGACAACCGACAAAATAATAAAAACCATATGTGATACCGAGCACCCCCAGGGAATAGCGGCAGTGGTGTCAAAGCCCGATTGGGATATTTCGAAGGTTCTTCAGATAAGAGGGCTATGGCTCGTTTTGAACGGGATTTCCGATCCCGGTAATATGGGAACCATGATAAGGACAGCCCGGGCCCTGGGAGCAGCCGGCCTTATTTACACTCATTCTTCGGTTGACCCCTACAATCCCAAGGCTGTGCGAGCGAGCATGGGCAGCATCCTCACCCTTCCAGTTTTAGGGCCGGTAAGCTTCTCCGACATTACCTGCCTAAAGGATTCAGGTATGCGAATATTGGGAACCCAGGTCACACAGGGCGTACCATATTTTAAAGCGAATCTTAGAGGCAACCTGCTGGTGGTTCTAGGTGGCGAAGCCCAGGGTATGGACCGGGAGATTATACCCTTGTGCGATCAAATAATGAATATACCTATGAATGCTGGAGTAAATTCTTTAAATGCCGCCTCGGCTTGTGCTATAATACTTAGTGAGGCCTATAAGCAGCGAAACGACGGCATTATTTAATAGAAAGCCGCCGTGCTGCACAGCCCAGTTCAGCCTTATAAATCTTCGAAGGGTGGACCTTGAATGAAAAACGAGGCTAAAAACCTGTGGCACCTTTTTGAAACCTCCGGCTGTATAATCTATTATCTTCTCTATAAAGCGATGATAACCCAGTAATCATATTTAAATGCAGTGAACAGGATAAGTAGCTTGCTTAATGAAAACCTCTTCAGGGAGGCTGTATCATGGACTGGAAGTGCAGCCAGGGGTTTTAGCAGGTCAATTCACCTGGGAGCAGGGGGCTGAATTAGCAGTAGGCTCTGCCGGCGTCGCCGTTATCCGAACAAAAAGAGAACTGTGCCGTATAAACGGCCGGTTAATTAGGGTGGTACCGCGGAAACACTTCGTCCCTTGGGACGGGGTGTTTTTATTTTTACCTGTAAGGAGGAAAGAACGTCCATGCTTAACAAGATGCAAGACCTGAAACAAAAGGCTGAGGAAAGGATTCCCCAATTGCTTTCCATCGAGGAAATAAACGAATTTCGGGTCAAGGTGCTGGGGCGTAAAGGGGAATTGACCCAGATGTTAAGAGGCTTGAAAGACCTGGCCGCCGAGGAGAGGGCTGAAGCGGGGCGGCTGGCCAATGAGTTGAAAGACAATCTGGAAGCCCTGTTAAACCGTCAGTTGGAAGTATTCAAAGCCCGTGAACTGGAGCTGCGCCTGGCTGAAGAGAAAGTCGATGTTACTCTTCCCGGAATGCCTGCCCACAGGGGATCAAAACATCCCCTGACCAGGGTGCAAGATGAAATACTGGAAATATTCATATCGATGGGCTTTTCAGTAGCGGAAGGGCCGGAAATAGAAAGCGATTACTATAATTTCGAGGCGCTCAATGTTCCCAAAGACCACCCGGCCCGGGATATGCAGGATACGTTTTACATCAACAACGATATACTGCTGAGAACCCATACTTCTCCGGTTCAGGTAAGAACCATGGAAAAGATGTGTCCCCAGCTTCCTATAAAAATAGTGGTTCCCGGAACCGTATACCGCAAGGACGACGACGCCACCCATTCTCCCATGTTCCACCAGGTGGAGGGCTTGATGATCGATAAGCATATAACCTTTGCCAATTTAAAAGGAACCCTTATGCTTTTTGCCCAAAAAATCTTTGGCAGCGATGTCAGGGTTCGCTATCGTCCCAGCTTCTTCCCCTTCACGGAACCCAGCGCGGAAATGGACATATCCTGTGTTGAATGTGGAGGGAAAGGATGCCGGGTATGCTCCCATACCGGATGGCTGGAGATTTTGGGGGCTGGAATGGTGCACCCCCGGGTTCTGCAGTACGGTGGTTATGATCCGGAAGAGGTCACCGGATTTGCCTTTGGAATGGGCGTAGAAAGGATATCTATGCTCAAGTACGGCATAAACGATCTGCGGCTGTTTTTCGATAACGATATTCGCTTCCTTCGCCAATTCTAAAGACTTGCGCCGCACAGGATAAAGCATATAAAAGAGGTGTTTGATATGTCAGTACCGATTAAATGGCTGAAAGAATATATAAAAATCGATTGGAGCCCGGAGGAGCTGGCCCATCGCCTGACCATGGCCGGTATAGCGGTTGATCCGGTCGGCGATAGTGAAGATGATGCCGCTCTGGAACTGGACCTTACTCCAAACCGGGGCGACTGCCTGGGCCTCATCAATATGGCCCGTGAAGTAGCGGCCCTTTCCGGTAACCCGGTGCTTATACCCAAGATCAGCTTGAAAGAGAACAATGAGAAGGTTGAGGATTACATCACGGTCGAGATTGCTGAACCCGATTTGTGCCGCCGCTATGCGGCGCGGGTGGTAAGAAACTGCCGGGTGGCTCCCTCTCCGGAATGGATGCAGGACCGCCTGATCAGAGCCGGCATCAGGCCTATTAACAACATAGTTGATGTAACCAATTACGTGATGTTGGAAAGCAACCAGCCTCTTCATGCCTTTGACTACCGCCTGCTGGGTGAAGATCACCGTATTTTGGTGCGCTGCGCCAGACCGGGTGAAAACATTACCACTCTGGACGGAGTAGAGAGAACCCTGGACGACGAAATGCTCCTCATAACCGACGGAACCCGGGGAGTGGCCCTGGCTGGAGTGATGGGCGGAGAGAACACCGAAATCAACGACGACACCACCGATGTACTGCTGGAATCAGCCTGGTTTTTGGGAACCAACATAAGAAAAACAGGGCGCAAGCTGGCCCTGCGCAGCGATTCCTCAATGCGCTTTGAGAAAGGGACCGATATAGAAGGAGTTATTTACGCTGTGAACCGGGCTGCTACTTTGATCCAGGAACTGGCCGGAGGCGAAGTGGTTAAGGGGGTTTTTGACAACTACCCGCGGCCCTGGAAGGCGGATGAGATTATCCTGCGCTCGGAAAGGGTCAATCATGTGCTGGGAACCCAAATCAGCATTGAAGAAATAGGTGATTGTCTCAAACGCCTGGGACTCAAATTCACCAAAAACCGCGGGCAGTTTAAGGTGTACGCGCCCAGCTACCGTCCCGATCTGATGATTGAAGTTGATCTGATCGAGGAGGTGGCCCGTCTTTATGGCTATGATAGAATTTCACCCCGCCTTCCGGAAGGAGACTCCAGTCCGGGCGGGTTGGAGAAAGACCAGAAATACCGGAGCACAGTAAAGGAATTAATGAGCAGAAGCTTTTTCGAGCTGGTCAATTACAACTTTGTAAACCCGTCTACGCTGGATAAGGTAAGAATTCCTGAGGATAGTCCCTTGCGTAACTTCATTAAAATCGCCAATCCCCTATCGGAAGACCAGAGCGTGATGCGCACCGTCCTGCTGCCTGGATTACTTGATAGCATAGCCGGCAATCTGGCCCGCAAGAATCAAAACCTGGCCTTTTTCGAAATGGGGCCGGTGTTTTATCCGCAAGATCGAGGCCGGGCCGGAGAAGTCCTCAAACTGGGTACTGTAGTATGCGGGGAACGGGAGACCTTCTGGCTGCAGAAGAACATGGCCATGGACTTCTTTTATCTCAAAGGGCTCCTTGAGGACTTGCTGCAGCAGCTCAGTGTAAACGATGTGCGTTTTGTAGCAACCAACCACCCCTCGTACCACCCGGGCAGGACAGCGCTGATAGAAGCAGAGGGACGCGAAATCGGCATAATCGGAGAAATTCATCCTCTGGTTCTGGAGAACTATAACATCCGCCAGAGGGCCAGCGCTTTTGAACTGGATATGCAATGCCTGTTCGAATTGAGCCGCAAGCGGACCATGAATGATGAAATTGTTCGATATCCAGCAGTAGAGCGGGACATTGCCCTGCTTATTCCTTCGGAAGTGAACGCTCAGGACCTGCTGGCCAGTATACGTAATACGGGGGGCGAATTGTTGAGACAGGTGGTTGTTTTTGACCTCTATTCCGGTGGGCAGGTCCCTGAAGGCAAGAAGAGTATGGCTTTCCGGCTTACCTGGCAGTCCAATCAGAAAACCCTGACCGACAACGAGGTGAGCGATCTGATGGAAGCCGTTCTGGAAAAGCTCAAAGCGGAACACCAGGCCAGCCAGCGCTAAGAAACGGTGCTGGTCTAAGAATTTACCACTGGCCAAGTAAAGATGCCCGGGTTTACAATTACAATAAAGAAAGCAACTGCAAGTTGCTAAATAATAAGGAGGGGTTTTTCCCCTCCTTATTAACAACCGCGTTTAGGAAATGAACATGACATTCGATATCTATTATTAGATGCAAAGTATAAGGGGAGTTGGAGGTTTTAAAATGTCTATTCTGGAGAACGGTTTAACGGCCGAGGCTCTTGAAGTCAGGGTAAAAGGCTATGGAACCTATCAAGTAGAATATGGCACCAGTGTGTCGGAACTGGTATCCCGCCTGGAAAACGTACCCCACAAGGTGGTGGGAGTTATAAAAGACAACGAACTCAAAGACCTTCACCACGTTTTGGAGAGTTCCTGTTCACTGGAACTGGTGGACGTATCGGTTGAAATGGGTATGCGTATTTACCGGCGCACCGGTATATTTGTAATGATCAAGGCCTGCCGGGAGCTCTTTCCGGAACGTAAGCTGATTATAAAACATTCCCTTTCCAACGGTTTATTTTGCGAATTTCAAGGCGAGGAGACCAATGCCAAAGAGGTTGAAGATATCGAACGCCATATGAAGACTATCGTGGCCCGGGATTTTCCTATCAACCGGATGCGCATGAGCAAAGAAGAAGCCAATGTAATATTCCGCCAGCAGCTCCAGCCAGAGAAGATCGAGCTTTTTTCCTACTGGGATAAAGATGATGTAATAATTCATGAGATCGATGGTCTCTATGACTATTTTTACGGCCACTTGCTTCCCAATACCGGCGCCCTGGGGCAATTCAAGGTTTTCAATTATCCGCCCGGTCTGATCCTGCAGACACTGGAACCCGATTCCCCGGATCAGATACTGCCCTGGGTGGAACTGCCCAAACTCTTTACTATTTATGATGAAGCCAAAGATTGGGCGGACATGCTGGACACCCAGAATGTTTCCAACCTAAACCATATCATTGAAAAAGGCAATGCCGCCGACCTGGTCAGAGTCAATGAAGCCCTGCACGAGAAAAAGATAGCCTGGATTGCCGACCAGATCTGTTCCAATCCCCGGCTGCGCCTGATACTGATTGCCGGTCCCTCCTCCTCTGGGAAGACCACCTTTGCCCAGCGCTTGCTCATCCAGCTCCGGGTAAACGGACGGCGGCCGGTATCGATCTCAATGGATAATTATTTCGTCAACCGGGATTCCACCCCGAGGGACGCCAATGGCGACTTCGATTTTGAGAATATAAACGCCTTGAAGATAGACCTGTTCAATGACCATTTGAACCGTTTGATAGCCGGGGAAGAAGTGGAAATGCCCATTTATAACTTTAAAAACGGCTGCTGTGAGCCGGAAGGCGAATTCCTGCAGGTTCCCCACGGGGAGTTAATAATAATTGAAGGCATTCATGGTCTGAACGAGCAGCTTACCTGGCGCATACCACGGATCCAGAAGTTTAAAATATACGTCAGCGCCCTTACCCAGTTGAATATAGACAACGTCAACCGGGTGCCGACCACCGACGCGCGCCTGATACGACGTTCCCTGCGCGACGGCCGCACCAGGGCTTATGGGGCCAGGCAGACCATTGAGCGCTGGCCATCGGTCAGGCGGGGCGAAGACCGTAATATCTTTCCCTTCCAGGAGAACGCCGACGTGATGTTTAACTCTGCGCTAGTTTACGAACTGGCTGTGTTAAAAGACCAGATAGAGCCGGAGTTAGCAGCCATAGGGCCGGAGTATCCCGAGCACATTCATGCCCGCCGGATACTGGGA
Source organism: Syntrophomonadaceae bacterium (assembly GCA_040217815.1). Taxonomy (GTDB): domain Bacteria; phylum Bacillota; class Syntrophomonadia; order Syntrophomonadales; family Syntrophomonadaceae; genus UBA5314. The sequence continues at coordinate 24,536 of JBEHWI010000012.1, forward strand.
GGCTTCAAGTACTTCAAATCGATTCCACCGGAACTGGTCCCGCAAAACTCAATCTTGCGCGAGTTTATCGGCGGCAGCTGCTTTAAGGTCTGAAAACGGGTTAAATCATAAAAGACATGCTCAAAGGCCGGGTCAACAGACCCGGTTCTTGTTTATAAAGTGATTGTAAATAAATAGTAGTAATCATGTAAATTAGCTATTTGTCTATTTTATTTACGGTCTTCTAAGGTTAGGATTATGTTAGAGATATTTTGTTTTAGGAAGTGAGACATATTAAGGGTAGAATTATGGTGGTGGATGATGAGGAAAAGCTCAACCGCCTGATAACATATAACCTTGAAAAAGAAGGCTTTGCCACTACGTCAGTTCTTGATGGCAGTGAAGTAATGAATCTGGTGCGCCTCCAGCGTCCTGATCTCATTATTTTGGACCTGATGCTGCCCGGCCGGGACGGTCTGGAGTTGTGCCGGGACATGAGAAAGGCCAATATCAAAACACCGATTATCATGCTCACTGCCCGCGATGATGAAATCGATAAAGTATTGGGCTTGGAAATGGGGGCGGATGATTATGTTACCAAACCCTTCAGCGTCAGGGAACTCATTGCCCGGGTTAAAGCCATTTTAAGGCGCAACCTGCAAAATGATGAAAGCCTGGAGCCCAGCCAACCTCTTCAGAGCGGCCAATTTGCTATTTACCCGGAGCGTTATGAAATACACTTTAAAGGCAAACTGCTTGATCTGACCCTAAAGGAATATGAACTGTTGGATATATTATTGCGCAACAAAGGCCGGGTCTTGAAGCGCGATTACCTCCTGCAGGTTTTATGGGACTATGCTGACAGTGCCAATACACGGGTTTTGGATGTACATATAAGCAAGCTGCGGGACAAAATTGAAGAAGATGCCAAAAACCCCCGCCATATAAAAACAGTCCGCGGCCTGGGTTATAAATTTGAGGAGGGTGACAATGCTTAAGAGCTTTAGTGGACGTCTCAGTATAACCTTTATGTTATTAATCATCCTGGTTTCGGCGGGGAGCGGCCTGGCCAGCAGTCTTTATATGAAGAATTTCTACATGAGCAACGTTGAGAATAACCTGGCCTACGAAGCGTCACTGGTAAGCCATATGATAAACATAGGCCAGGCCGCCAACACTTCCTATCAACAAATCGCCGTCTTATCAGCCACGGATACCGACACCCGGGTTACCATCGTCGATAAAGACGGAAAAGTGCTGGGGGATTCTCAATTCGATCCGGCAACTATGGAAATTCACAAAAGCCGTCCGGAAATATATCAAGCCCTGCAAGGCCAGAGAGGTGTTTCAATCCGTTTAAGTGATACCGCCAAAATTAATACTCTGTATGTAGCCATTCCTTTCCAAAATGGAATAAGCAGCGGGTCAGTGCGGTTGGCCAAGCCTTTGGATCAAATACAAACCCTTTATAATCATATCTTGATGTTAATCCTTTATACGGTTTTAGGCATAGGAATGGGGGCTTTAATTTTAAGCCTGTTCCTGGCCAGAAGATTCTCTACTCCTTTAAAAGATGTGACCAGGGCGGTGGAGCAGATCGCCCAGGGCAATTTCAACCAGAAAGTTACCGTCCAGGTAGATGATGAACTGGGTTCCTTAGTAAACTCCTTTAACGATATGGCTCAGAGACTGCAAACCAATATGGAGGAGATCAGTACGGTGAAAAACCGCCTTGAAGCAGTGCTGGAGAACACTGTCAACGCCCTTTTCCTGGTTGACAATGAAGGACGCCTCAGCTGGATAAACACCAATGCTGTTCATCTGCTGTCTATCGACAGCAAGCAGATTGGGAAAAAGATTGTTGAGGTCGTCAATAATTACAGCCTGCTGGATTTGATAGATACAGTGCTTAAAGAAAGAAGACCCAAACGGCAGGAGATAGTCTTAAGGTCTGCCCAGGGAGAAAAGATATTGGAAGTCAACCTGGTTCCGGTCTTGACACCGGATAGGATCTACCAACCGGATGTGCTGGTGGTGTTGAATGATATAAGTGAATTGAAACGCCTGCAGCAGGTTCGCCAGGATTTCGTAGCCAACGTTTCCCATGAATTGAAAACCCCGGTGGCAACCATAAGCGGTTTTGCCGAAACTCTGGTTTCCGATAACAAGGGCAACCCTGAAACTGTAAAAGAATTCTCTCAAATTATCTATGACGAGGCCCAGCGCCTCAGCAAGATGATTGCCGCAATGTTGGAATTATCCCGTTTAGAAAGCGGTTATCAGGAGTTAAACCAGGAGAATTTCAAACTCCTGGATATCGTAAATACTGCGGTGACTATAGTTCGAAAAAGAGCGCAGGGTGGGAACATTACGATTGATGCCGCTCCAGAACTTGCCGATCTTACTATCCTGGCCGACCGCGATATGATAGTCCAGGCGGTAATCAACCTTCTGGAAAACGCTATCAACCACAGCCCGGAAGGCGCTCCGGTACTGGTAAAAATAGAAAAACGACGGGATGATATCAAGGTAAACGTTATCGACCAGGGTGAGGGCATCCCGGAAAAAGACCAATCACGCATTTTTGAACGCTTCTATCGAGTCGATAAAGCCCGCTCTCGCAAGACTGGTGGAACCGGGCTGGGTCTGGCCATTGTCAAGCACCTGATCGAAAATAACGGAGGCCAGGTCGGGGTAAAGAGCAGCCCCGGCAGCGGTTCAACCTTCTTCTTCACTCTCAAATCCGACTAGTTTTAACAATATGCAAAATAAAAACAACGCGAGGAAAGGAGCCCCAAACGGGCTCCTTTCAGCTTGTCGACAAAGTCGTCAAGCTGCCCAGAGCGAGCGACGGAAGCGAAGAGCAAGGCGCGAAATAGTCCTGCGATTGAGGCGTACCTAAGTACGTTGATTGAGCAGGACTGTTGAGCAACGCAGCTATTCGCTTTTGTCGACGGTCTGAAAGGAGCCCCAAACGGGCTCCTTTTTTATTTACTAATTCTTAACATTCAAACTACCATAAATAAAGAAAGTAAAGAATTGACATTAACATTTAGATGATAATCTGAACAAAAGGTAACAGGTGCGCATCACAAATTAACGAAGGAGGAAAAGGTAAAAATGATAAAGAGAAGAGGAAAACAAGGCGTTTATTTGGCCCTGGCAGCCGTCCTGGCGGTCAGCGTATTTGTCGTAGGATGCGGCCAAAATTCACAAACCACGCCTCAAGGCTCAGCGGAATTGCAGGGTACTATCACTATAGCCGGTTCTACCTCGGTGCAGCCTTTCAGTGAAGTTCTGGCCGAAAAGTTCATGGAGAAGAATCCCAAGGTCAAGGTGAATGTTCAAGGCGGCGGCTCCGGACAGGGAATTACGGCCGCAACCAGTGGCGCTGCCCAGATTGGTTCGAGCTCCCGGGACCTGACCGCCCAGGAGAAAGCCCAACTGGTTGAAACCAAAATCGCCATGGATGGAATTGCCGTTGTAGTGAATCCCTCCAACCAGGTTGAAAACTTAACTGCTGATCAGATTAGAAATATCTTTCTCGGCAATATTAAGAACTGGAAGGAAGTGGGCGGACCTGATACTGTTATAACTGTCGTAAGCAGGGAAGAAGGCTCGGGAACCAGAAGTGCTTTTGAAGAATTACTCTTGTCCAAACAGCCGGTAGTAAAAACCGCCATTGTTCAGGCTTCTACCGGAGCAGTCAAGACGACCATCGCCGGCGACAAGAATTCCATCGGATACGACTCACTGGCAGCTGTAGATGCCACAATAAAAGCCCTCAAAATAGATGGTGTCGATGCCAGTGCCGCCAATGTTAAGAATGGCAGCTACAAAGCATCGCGGCCCTTCATTTATCTGACCAAAGGCCAGCCGGAAGGCGCAAGCAAAGCTTTCATCGATTTTGTAATGAGCAGTGAAGGGCAGCAGATTATGAGCCAGCAGGGGGCCATTCCTGTTAAATAAACAACCTTGTCTTCCAACTTGAGCCGGTTTGCGTCAGACCCATAAGCTCCATGGCGCAATAAACCGGCTTTTTGCCGCCGATATTTCAGGGCGATTTTAGGACCAACTTCCGGAAATACTGTATACCCGCGCTTATAGCATTGACCTAAATGCATAGGGGCTTATAATTTAAATATAAATGACAAAACTTTGGGGCAAAGAAGTCCACTTTTCGAACAGGGAAAGGTGGACTTTACAATTTCATAAATTTCGGGCATAGGCGCCAGGCATATTCAGCATTGAATAGCCAGGCGCTTTTTATGTTTAAAAACGAACAGGGGAGGTGCAGTTATGAAAAAGATCGAAGCGATCATTCGTCCATCGAATCTGGAAACACTCAAAGCGGCTCTGAATGCTCTGGAAGTGCGGGGTATGACTGTTTACAACGTTATGGGCCGGGGCCTACAAAAAGATGTCAAACAGTTCTATCGCGGCCAGGAGATATCGATAGATCTGTTCCCCAAGGTCAAAGTGGAAATTATTTGTCGTGATCACTGGTTGGATAGAATCATTGATGTCATATTGGAAGAGTGTTCGTCTGGTCAGATAGGTGATGGCAAGATTTTTGTCTACCCGATCGAAGATATCATCCGAATAAGTACGGGAGAAAGAGGAGACGCGGCTTTATAGAACTACCCGATCCTTTTCCGAGCAAAGGCGCTCACCAGGGAAAAATGATTTTGGGATCGCTCGATTTATTGCTAGGGAGGGATAAATTTATGAATATCAATTTAAGGTCGATTAAAAATGGTTCACTGGCGGCAGCACTGGTGGGAATTCTAACTCCTTTACCAGCACTGGCTGCCGATGCTTCGGCTATTAATACAGGTGATACAGCCTGGATAATGATAGCTACTGCTTTAGTCATGATTATGACTCCGGGGTTGGCACTATTTTACGGAGGCATGGTCCGCAAAAAGAATGTTTTGAGTATTCTCATGCAGTGTTTTACGGTTATAGCTCTGGTATCAGTACAGTGGGTGCTTCTGGGCTACACCCTGTCCTTTGGACCGGATGTTAAAGGCATTATCGGGGGGCTTGATTTCTGGGGCATGAGTGGAGTGGGTCTGGAGCCCAGCGCAACATATGCAACAACCATTCCTCATACGGTCTTTATAATGTTTCAGGGTATGTTTGCCATTATCACGGCTGGTTTAATCACCGGTGCTTTTGCAGAGCGCATGAAATTTTCGGTTTTCGTAATTTTCACCTTGTTATGGACTACTCTGGTTTACGATCCGCTGGCTCACTGGGTCTGGGGCGGAGGTTTCCTGGCGAAACTGGGTGCACTTGATTTCGCGGGAGGTACGGTTGTTCACATCAGTTCGGGTGTATCCGGTCTGGTTGCCGCTTTGATACTTGGCAGGCGCTTTAGCAAGGACCGGGAAGCGATTCTTCCGCACAACCTTCCGATGACGGTGACCGGAGCTGCTTTGCTCTGGTTCGGGTGGTTCGGTTTCAACGCCGGCAGTGCCCTGGCAGCCAACGGTTTGGCGGGTATGGCCTTCCTGGTAACCAACACCGCCGCCGCATCCGGAGCCATATCCTGGGTCCTGGCGGAATGGCTGGATCACGGTAAACCAACCATATTTGGCGCAGTTTCAGGCGCTGTTGCCGGGTTGGTAGCAGTTACTCCGGCATCAGGATATGTTACTCCTCTGGCCTCCATAATAATCGGCCTGCTGGTAGGTCCAATCTGCTACCTGGCCGTCAGCCGGGTCAAAGAAAAGCTGGGCTACGACGATGCCTTGGACGCTTTCGGAATCCATGGCGTAGGTGGTACTATCGGCGCGCTGGCAACCGGTTTATTTGCTACCACGATTATCAACTCTACTGCCGCAAACGGCTTGTTTTACGGCAACCCGCACCAGCTCTGGGTGCAGTTCGTATCAGTACTGATAAGCTGGTCTTATGCCGGATTGATGACCTTCCTTATTCTCAAGGGGATTTCTTTGGTAACTTCTCTGAGGGTTAACAAGGAAGAAGAAGAGATAGGACTTGACGCATCCCTGCACGGAGAGGACGCCTACGGCTATTCGGAAATGGGAGTTGAAGGAACCGGTGTCATGGGATAGACAAAATATATTCAGGGCGGATCTGCCGAGCCAAAGGCAGATCCGTTTTTTTATGCTCCATAAGTTTAAGCAGGGGCTTTTACAGTATATTTACCTTCTTGATACAAACCCTTAATAAAGCCATCCCGGGTTGTTAACAATACAATGTTACGATGATCACAGAACAAAATTCCCTTGGAACAAATATTTACGTTATAGGTATCGCAGGTGACTGTTTATGAATAAAAAAAAGCACCGGGTGGCTGAAAAATATATTGAAAAAGCGTTGATGATATGCGCAGCCGTATTTATCATTGCCATCATCATCATCAGCCTGTTTATATTTGCCAGGGGGATCCCCTTAATAAACAAAGTAGGCCTGGGAGAATTCATATTTAACCTGAACTGGCTTCCCACCCGGGGAAGTTTCGGAATAGGAGCGATGTTCATAGGAACCCTGGCCGTAACTTTGACTGCATTGCTCTGGGCGGTTCCGCTCGGCCTTCTGACCGCTATATTTATAGCTGAAATAGCCCCCCGCAAAGCGGGGCAGGTGATGGCAGAACTGGTCAGCCTGCTGGCGGGCATCCCATCAGTGGTATATGGCTTTCTCGGTTTGTTAGTGATTGTTCCATATATACGGGAGCACCTGGGTGGAAATGGACTCAGCATTCTGGCCGGGGCCATTATCCTGGGGATCATGATCCTGCCTACCATAATAAATATATCCCGCGATGCCATCCTGGCCGTGCCAGAGGACTACAAGATCAACTCCCTGGCTCTGGGAGCCAGTCACCACCAGACCATCGGAAGAGTTGTTTTACCGGCGGCCTGCTCCGGGATTATTACCGCTATCGTACTGGGTATGGGGAGGGCGGTAGGCGAGACCATGGCGGTGGTAATGGTTACGGGTAATTCAACCATATTCCCTGACAGTATTCTGAGCCCGGTGCGAACCATGACCAGCAATATAGTTTTGGAAATGGGTTATGCCACCGGAGACCACCAGGCGGCTCTCTTTGCCACCGGGGTGGTTCTGTTTATTTTCATTGTTTTGTTAAACCTGTCAGTAAACATCGCCCGGAACAGGGGGGCTGAATGATATGAATAATGATATTGAAGAAAAGGGTTTGACGGCACTGTACTGGCTGGCTGCTTCGCTAATAGTGATAATTCTTCTGGCTATCATAGGCTATATCTTTTTCCGGGGTATTGGAGTTATGAACCTCGATTTTATCACCAGCAAACCCGGCGCGGGTGGAAAAATCGGGGGCATTCTGACCCCGATGCTGGGAACCATGTATACAACACTGGGAGCTCTACTCACTGCTGTGCCTATTGGCATTGGAACCGCTATCTACCTCGAAGAATATGCCCGGCGGCAAAACCTCTTTGCCTATCTTGTAAACCTGACCTCCGAGACTCTGGCAGGTATTCCCTCTATCGTCTACGGTCTGTTTGGTTTTGTTTTCTTCGTCCTGTACCTGGACCTTGGCTGGTCGATAATCTCCGCTAGTTTGACTCTGGCTATAATGATCCTGCCCACCATAACCAGGACGACCCAGGAAGCCATCCTGGCAGTGCCCCGTGAATACCGGGAAAACAGCCTGGCCCTAGGAGCCAGTAGCTGTCAGACCATCAGCAAAATAGTATTGCCATCCGCCCTTCCCGGCATCATGACCGGAATAATATTGTCAATCGGCCGCGCGGTGGGGGAGACGGCGGCTCTTATTCTTACCGCAGGAAGTTCTCTGGGTATGCCGGAAAGCCTGGTTGACCCGGCCCGAACCCTGTCAGTGCACCTATATATTTTGGCAATGGAGGGAATCTCCATGCCCCGCGCCTTTGGAACAGCCCTGGCAATTGTAATTATGATCTTGATGATAAACTACCTGGCCGGTTGGAGCATGCGCAGACTATCTCGAAGCGGTCGATATAAATGAGGTGATTTTATGAATACAATAAAAATGGTAGCTGAGAACATAAACGTTTTTTACAAGGACTTTCATGCCCTGTACGACATCAACATGGACATTCAAAAGAATCTGGTGACTGCTTTGATCGGTCCTTCCGGATGTGGAAAATCAACTTTTCTTCGCACCCTCAACCGGTTGAATGAACTAATCGAGGGAACGGTAATTAAAGGTCAGGTGTATTTAGACGAAAGGCCGATTTACGACAAAACCCGGGATGTTATCGCCCTTCGCCGGGATGTCGGTATGGTGTTTCAGAAGCCTTCGGCTTTTCCCATGTCTATATATGACAATGTAGCTTATGGTCCCCGAGTGCACGGGATGAAAAACAAGGCCAATCTGGATGATGTGGTCGAAAAAAGCCTCAAGGCAGCCAACCTGTGGGACGAGGTGCATGACCGCCTGAAATCTCCGGCTAACAGGCTCTCCGGGGGACAGCAGCAGCGGCTGGTTATAGCCCGGGTTCTAGCGGTGGATCCAGAAGTGATACTTATGGATGAGCCGGCTTCGGCTCTTGATCCGATATCCACCGCTAAGTTGGAAGAACTTATAAGGGAATTGAAACAGCGCTACACCATAGTGATCGTCACCCACAACATGCAGCAGGCGGCGCGCATCTCCGACTTCACCGGTTTTTTTCTGAATGGCTGCCTGGTGGAGTTTAACCGCACCGAAGAAATATTTATTAATCCCGCTGACAAGAGAACCGAAGACTATATTACCGGCCGTTTCGGCTAATAGGAGGAGCGTTATGGAAAAGGACACCAACACCGCCTCGGAGCTGGGTAAAATCAAAGAAGAGGTTTTAAAGATGGGACGCCTCCTGGAGGAGCAGGTTTACAAATCGGTGAAATCCCTGGCCGAAAAAAACCAGGATCTTGCCAACGAGGTGGTTAAAAATGACGATATCGTCGATCAGATGGAATTGGCTATCGAAAGAAAGTGTCTGAATGTCCTGGCTCTTCATCAGCCTATGGCCAAAGACCTGCGCCTCATAGCGACCATACTCCGAATCATTGTTGACATTGAGCGAATGGCTGATCACTGCGAGGACATCGCCCGCACCACCATAGACCTGTATGATCAGCCTTATATAAAGAAGCTTATTGACATCCCCCGCATGGGAGGGTTGGCCCAACAGATGGTTGAGCTGGCCATGAACGCCCTGATCAATGAAGACACCAGCCTGGCCATGAGCATAATACCTCTGGAACAGGAGATGGATGGTTTATATAACCAGATCTTTAGAGAACTCCTTTCCTATATGATGCAGGACCCCAAAACCATACCCCAGGCCACCAGGCTTTTGCTGGTTGCGGGAAACCTAGAACGTGTAGGCGATCATGCTACCAACATGGCAGAAATGGTTGTTTACATGGTGGAAGGCAAACGCATCGATATAAACCGGGCCGCTCGTACCCAGAATTAACTTCGGGAACGTCCCCGTGTAACAAAGCCTCCGTCCCCCGGTTACTCTGTCCCCCTATCGCACTTCCATCTAAAACCTTTCCTCATCGTATATTTTTCTTGACGTTTGCATTAAACTAGAAGGAAATATCCAGAAAAAAGCTGAATATTATACCAGTCGACAAGGAGTGATATTATGAAGGCAAGTGTACTCATCCTGGTCGAAAACACCTCGCCTACACCCGGAATAGTTGGGGAATATGGATTTTCAGCCCTTTTGGAGATAAACGGCCGCTGTTTGCTATTTGACACTGGAAATGCCGGAGCAATTTTTGAAAATGCCCGGCAATTGCATGTGGATCTAAATGCAGTTGAGGCTGTTGTTCTCAGCCATGGGCATTTTGATCACAGTGGGGCTTTACAGAAATATCTCGAGATCTATGGCCCTAAAAAAGTATATGTCCATTCCGGTGCCTTCGCCCGGCGACCCCGGAAAACCAGGCATGGTTATGAGGAAATCGGCTGCCCCTGCAGTGAAGAGGACTTGAGCAAAGCAGGCGCACAGTTTGAATTTGTAGACAGTTTTACTGAGATACTGCCCGGTATATTTTTAAGCGGGTCCATACCCCGTCATACTGATTATGAAGATGTGGGAGGATTCGGCACTTTTAAGATCGAAATCGATGGTCAGATCAAGGATGATCCGATTGAAGACGACATGGCATTGTATATCAGCCACCCGCGCGGAACCATAATTTTAAGCGGTTGTGCCCATGCCGGAGTGATAAACACCATCAATTACGCGCGCGAAAAGCTTGATTCCCGGGTGCTGGCTTATATCGGAGGAACCCATCTGATAGGAGCCGCCCCTGGCCGGCTGCAAAAGACGGCCGAAGCCCTGAAAGAGATAAAAGTGGAAAAACTTATCGTCGCACATTGCACCGGCTTTGACGCGGCAGCCTACCTTCGACAGGAACTGGGTGAGAGCCTGGTTAAGGGCGAAGCAGGTATCAAATTTACCTTTGTATAAATGGGAGGGCCATTGCTTGAACGTCAATAAATATCGCTTGCGAACCGGTCAACTGAGGAAAATATGCCAGCCTTCAATGTTTAAATTTGCCAGCACAAATGAATTGAAACCGCTAAAAAGGATCATCGGCCAGGAAAGAGCGGTGCGTTCTCTCGATTTTGGGCTGGATATGGAGATACCCGGCTATAATATCTATTTATCAGGCCCGCTGGGAACCGGCAAAACCACCCTGGCTAAAAATATGCTCGATGAAAAAGCGGCCGGCAAACCTGTTCCACCTGATTGGTGCTATGTCTACAACTTTGCTTTTCCCGACAGCCCCAGGAAGCTCATGCTGCCCCCCGGAAAAGGACGCGAATTCGCCCGGGATATGACCATCCAGGTGGAGAAGATGATCAAGAGTATTGTCAAAGCCCTGGAAGGAGAGGATTTCGAGAACAAGAAATCCCGCATCCTGACCACTTTTTCGGAAGAAACCAGCGCCATGTACCTGGCCCTGGAAGAAGAAGCCCGTGCCAATGGATTTACAATATCCCATAGCCAGACCGGGGTCAGCAGCGTTCCTCTCAAGGACGGGGAAGTCTTGAGTCAGGAAGACTACATGGCCATGAGCGAGGAAGAAAGGCAGGATTTACAGCGCCGCAGCTTTCTGGTGCAGGAGAGACTGAATGATGCTTTCCGCATGTATAAGGAGATGGAAAGGGGAACTAAATTCAGGATCAAGGCCCTGGAACAGGAAACCATCCGTTCGGTAGCCAGCAGCTTCCTATCCCACCTTTTTGAAAAATATCGCCTCTTTGAAGAAATCGTAAAACACCTGGAGGCCATGCAGCAAGACCTGCTTGACAACAGCGAATTATTTGTCAAACAGGATGAAAACCCGGCTACTGGATTTTTCCGCAGCTTCAGCCGCCGCAACGCACTGCGACGTTATCAAGTTAATCTGTTTGTGGACAATTCTCATCTGCAGCAAGCCCCGGTGGTCTTTGAAAACAATCCCACCTACTCCAATCTCTTCGGGCAGATAGAATATGAAGGTGAATTTGGCGTACTGGCCACTGATTTCAGCAAGATAAAAGCGGGATCGATTCATAAGGCCAACGGCGGATACCTGGTCTTAAATGTGCTGGACGTTTTGAGAAATTATTATGTTTGGGATACCCTCAAAAGAGTCTTGAAGACCCGGGAAGCCAGGGTGGAGAGCGTAAGCCGCATGTACGGGATAAGCAATTCTGAAACCTTGCAGCCTGAGCCCATTCCCATTGATATAAAGATAATCATGGTGGGCGAGGCCCTCTATTATTACCTGCTTTATTCCATAGACGAAGATTTCCCCAAAATATTTAAATTGAGGGCTGATTTCGATGCCCAAATGCCGCGCACCCGGAAGAGTATGACCGAATATGCCCGGTTTATTGCTTCGGTTTGCGAACATCATAAACTGCGCCACCTTACCCCGGAAGCAGTGGCGCAGCTCATCGAGTACGGCAGCCGCATGGCCGGGGACCAGGAGAAGCTCTCCACCCAGTTCAATAAACTGCTGGAGTTGATCAGTGAAGCTAACAACCTGGCTGCTCGGGAACAGACGCCTCTGGTGGAAGCTGAACAGATCAAGAAAGCACTCAAAGAAAAGCGCTATCGCGAGTCTCTTTATGAAGAGAAGCTTCAGGAATACATCAACCGCGACATTTTAATAATCAATACGACCGGTTCCAAGGTTGGGGAACTCAATGGACTGGCCGTATACGAAATGGGTGGTTATTCTTTTGGCAAACCGGTTCGAATAACCGCCAAGGCCTTTATGGGTGAAAAAGGACTTACCAACATTGAACGTGAGATACAATTGAGCGGCAGTATACATAGCAAGGGGGTTCTGACTCTGTCAGGCTACCTGGGAGCGCAATACGCTCAGAATAAACCCCTATCACTTTCGGCCAGCCTGACCTTCGAACAGAGCTATTCGGGGGTGGAGGGCGACAGCGCGTCAAGCGCGGAGCTCTACGCATTGCTGTCCGCTATATCAGGTGTTGAACTTGACCAGGGCATCGCCGTAACCGGATCGGTTAATCAGAATGGTGAAGTTCAGGCGGTGGGCGGAGTGAATCAAAAGATTGAAGGCTTTTTTGAAGTCTGTCGTCACCGCGGCCTTAACGGTAAACAAGGAGTCATTATACCCAGGCAAAACGTATCTCAGTTAATGCTGGATGAGGAGGTTGTGTCGGCTATCCTGGCCAAACAGTTCAACGTCTGGGCGGTCGATCACATTGATCAAGGCATAGAAATATTAAGCGGCAAAGAGGCTGGCAAAAGGAATAAGGACGGACGTTTTCCCGCCAGCAGCATGCACTATTTGGTGGACAAGAAATTAGAGGAATGGAACAAACTGGGCAGGAGGCGACTGGATGAAAAGAATGGGGATCACCGCGTCAAGAGGCTTGTGAGGAGGAGGGAGCATTGAAAAGAATTAGAATACTGACTGTCGCATTGATGGCGGCATTAATCCTGACGGCAGGCTGCAATGTCAATTACAAGCAAATGTTTAGTAGGGATAAAAAGGCTGAGGAGAAGCTATTTAGAGCCGAAATACATTTTGGGGAAAACGAAAAGGTAGTGGGGTACATTAAAAGCCTCGGCGTTCAAGAAGACGCCAAGGTTTACGTGGGCGGAGCATCTTTAAACTACCTTTATGACCAGCAGGGCAATATTGTAGGGTCCTATAATTATATGCGTGTCGAATACATAAATATTTTGCCTGAAGAGCAAAGGTAATTACCATATTCGTGTAGAATTGTTATGAGGATATCAATAAGAGGAGGATTTACCGTGAAGCTTCTGGAAAGTTACGAGTTGTTTGCGCGAAAAATATCTGTTCGGATGCGGCTAATCATCATCTTTACTCTGCTGTTGGCTGCCGTGACTGGCGCTATGGGGTACTACGCGACCTCGGTAATGTCCAGCAAAATCCAAACCACAGCCGAGCAATCACTACAGGCTCAGTTGGCGTTGAGCAAAGCAATAATTGACTTGAACTATCCTGGCAACTGGAAGGTTGTAGATGGGAAGCTTCGCAAAGGAGACGTAACAATTGACGACAACTTTGCGGTGGTTGACTCGATCGGTAAAATGACCGGAAGCAATGTAACTATCTTCCGCGGCGACACCCGGGTGTCCACCAATGTTATGAAAGACAATAAGCGGGCGGTTGGCACCCAGGCGGCAGCCGAGGTGATCCAGACTGTTTTGAAAGACGGGAAATCATTTGTCAGCCGGGTGCAGGTGGCCAATGTCGACAACTACACCTGCTATGAACCGGTAAAAGACGAAGCCGGTAAAATCGTGGGTATGGTGTTTGTGGGCGTTCCCTGCGCTCCCTATGACACCCTGGTGAATAACTTCCGAACCAGTATGTATGCTTATTCGGGAATAGCCGTCGTTTTAGGCTTGTTATTCGCTTTCTTGATAGCCTACACGGTATATAAACCGCTTGAGCGGTTGAATGTTGCAGTTGAAAAAGTAAGTGACGGTGATTTGAGCTACAAGATTCCTCATAAGGCAAAAGACGAACCAGGACAGCTGGCAGATAATGTCAATGTCATGATTGATAAGATATCCGGGCTGGTATCAAAGACCAAAAGCCTTACATCCAATGTCAGCGAATCAAGCGTCAATCTTGCCAAACGCTGCGAGATGAGCACCGGCTTGATGGAGGACATGACCATGAAAGCCATGGAGATGAGGGAGACCGCGAGTCAGCAGGCCCAGCTAAGTGAGCGCTCCCGGATGGGTATGAGTGAAATGTCGCAGGCCATCAAACAAGTGGCAGGAAGTGCCGAAGAGGTCTTGAATTCCGCCATGACCGCCACCAGCAAGGCCCGGGAAGGCGAGAACCAGATTGAGCGGGCTATTGAGCAGATGAATGTTATCAGCCGAACTGTAAATTCCTCCTCCAAATTAGTGGAGGGCCTTGGCGCCAAGTCTACAGCTATAGGACAAATTGTTGATCTTATTGGCGGCATTGCCAACCAGACCAACCTGCTGGCCTTAAACGCTGCTATAGAGGCGGCTCATGCCGGTGAGCAGGGCAAAGGCTTTGCAGTGGTGGCCGAAGAAGTTCGGAAACTGGCCGAAGAATCAGGAGAAGCCGCTCAACGCATCGCTGATTTGATAAAAGAGATCCAGCTGGAAGCCGACCACAGTATAAAAGCCATGCAAGACGGGACCCGCGAGGTTAATCATGGAACCGAAGTTGTTTCCAATGCCGGCCATGCCTTCCGCAAGATAATCGAAGCGATCAGCCTGGTCAGCGAACAGATCCAGCAGATGACGGCTGCCAGCGAAGAAATGGCGGCCAGCATGGAATCGGCTGTGCAGTCTATTCAACAGGCCACTTCCAAAGCCGACGACAACTCCAAAGCATCCGCCGCAGTCAGCCAACTGGCCCAGGAGCAGATGGCTGGAATTGAAGAAGTTACTGCCTCAGTTGAATACCTCAATGGCATAGTTGCCGAGCTTGAGAAAGCCGTGGCCGTATTTAAGATTTAAACCCGCCATTCAACAAAATGATATAATGACGCAAAGCTCATTATTTAAGCGGTGGGCTTTGCGTTTTTTATTATAATCAAGGAGAAAAAATGGGAGCTATCGTATTAAAAAAAATCCAGGAAAGAAACGGTCCAGGTTTTGGACTGGGTCTTAAGGAGTTTAATGTCAGTCTACAGGAGCTTTTGGACCAGATTAATCATTTTATAGAAGCGGGCGGACTTCCCCGTTTGTGGCCCGAAACCGTAAAGCAATGCGCAGGCTGCCACCTTTGCTGCCATGAGCCGCTGCCGGTTACCAGTATTGATCTGGCAAGTATCTGCCGGGCTTTCCAAATAGATTTTATCGATGCTTTTAAATACCTGAACCTGGACGTAGACGGCAATGTTATTGATATAACCTTAAAGAGGAGAAACGGTGACTGTATTTTTCTGAATAAACAGGGGCGCTGCCGCATATATAATGACCGCCCCTTCTTATGCCAGACTTATATCTGCTGCCACATGCATGAAGGGGTGGAAGAACTGCGCAGCCAGGTAGTCAATCAAGGTATGGATGAACTGGTCCGACTGGCCATCCTGCGATTTAAAAAAGAGGGTAAAACCCTGCCCGTTAGACAGGGAAATACTAAAAACGTCAGCCTGAACGACTGGCCGGTAAACTGCTTCAGCGGCAAAAGCACCTATGCCGAGATCCTTCTGGAAAATGTATTATCTTCAGATTTAAAGAAAGTTCTGTTAGTATAAGGTTAACAAAGTGAAGTCGGGGAGGTTTTATTATGGATACAGTTGCAGCCCGTTGTTTAATGTGCGGCAAAGGCTACGATGTTCCCGAAGACCACAAGGATTTTAAAAAGCTCAAAGACCAGAACAAAACCGAAGCCGTATTCATATGCGACTTTTGTAATAACCGGGTCAGGCATGAATCCGAAGAGCAGAACAAGCCCAAGAAGCCGATGTAGGAGGATGAACCCGAGTGCAAGAAGAGTTAATTGTTGCAGAAGGCCGCCAACTGGCGTCCTTCTTCTTTATACCTGAAGAGTTCACCCACGTCGTAATAATATGTCATGGTTTTCGCGGCACGCGGGAAAACGGAGGACGTATATACTCGTTTGCCGAACGCCTCAACCGGATAGGGCTGGCCGCCATCGCCTTCGATTTCAGCGGCAGCGGCCAGAGCAGCGGAGCTTTTGTCGATAACACTTTATC
Organism: Syntrophomonadaceae bacterium; assembly: GCA_040217815.1. Classification (GTDB taxonomy): domain Bacteria; phylum Bacillota; class Syntrophomonadia; order Syntrophomonadales; family Syntrophomonadaceae; genus UBA5314. Next base: position 40,734 of record JBEHWI010000012.1, read on the forward strand.
CAACCAGGCAAAGGATCTGGAACTGGTTATTGAACATGCAGCGAAGCGCTTTTCCCGGCCGCTTATATTATTGGGCCGGAGTTTTGGCGGTTCTACCGTACTGGCCGGAGGCAGCACAGACCCAAGGGTGGCAGCTTTTATCTTTTGGTCGACCCCGGTTCAGCTTGAGCAGACTTTTCGGGGCATGCTGCAAAACGACTACGATCTCCTGCTTAACGGACAGCCAATTACAGCCCAGGATGATGGTGGAACATTTCAGATTGGCCCCGGCCTGGCCGCCGATTTTAGCCGCCACAACTTTGAAGAGTATACGGCACGCATTGGCAAAAGGCCGGTCTTGATAATACAAGGTGAGTCGGATCAAATTGTACCGGTAATAAACGGTAAATTGTTAGAATCATTTTTGCCGGGCAGCAGCCTGTTGTTACTCCCGGAAGCTGATCACCGCTTTACAGCGCACACCACCTGGCGTGAAAATGAGACAATTAAGTGGATCGAGCGGGAAGTGTTAAAGAGGGGTGAAGGGGAATAGACTTTTCCAGTGTAGACAGTGCTGCGGCTATAATCCGCAGCTATGGTTTCTATGGTCCCCTGGCGGCCTTCCTTCTCTTCTTTTTTCAGGCGGCTGTTCCGGTAATACCGTATCCAATTGTCGCCGGCGCGGCCGGTATACTCTATGGCAGGTTAGGGGGATTCTGTCTTGCCTATCTAGGGGCTGTAAGCGGGGCCGTCGCCCTGTTTCTATTGTCCCGCAGGCTTTCGGGAAATCGTATATCAGATATTATTATTGAGAAATACCAGTTCGATCTTAAGGGTTTGGACCAGCGCAAGTTGTTTGCCGTCTTGTTGGCTGCCCGTTTTATACCGGTAATTCCAACTCCGGTCATCAACGTCGGCGCAGCAGTCAGTGGAGTACCTTTTACAACCTTTTTTCTGTCTTCCGCGATAGGAAAAATTCTCTGGGCGACAGTTTACGTTTTCCTGGGACAATATTTCATCACAACTTACAATCTCAAAGGTACTATTGCCGCAGTAGGCTTGATTATTATTGTGGTCGCCCTGGGAACAGCTTATTTACGTAAAAGGATTCCCATTCGTCGAATGGAAAAGGAGTAAAAACCATAATTCCATGCTTTGACAATAAAAACATCCCATGCTAACATATTGAATGGTCTGGGAGTACCTTCCTGACATTTTATAAAGCCGTTTTTTGTAAAGGACTTATCAAATGAAAAAGCAAAGATTAATTCAGCTATGCATACTGTTGGCCGTCCTCGGTCTGGTCGGATTTCTTACCTTGACCGCTTTTACCATGTATAAGCAAAATCATGCCGTGGCAGTTCTGGAGTATCACAACTTCAGCGAAGTTGCGGTGGGCATGGACGATCCCTGGACCGTTTCCCAAAACGCTTTTCGAGAGCAAATGGCCTATTTAAGTCAGAACTGCCGAGTGGTCTCCTTAAAGACCTTTTTGCAGGAAGTTGAACAGGATAAAGAAATCGCTGAAAATACTGTCGTTATAACCTTTGATGACGGATATCGCAGCAATTACCTGTTAGCCTTTCCAATAATAAAGCAGTATAAGGTGCCTGTCACAATATTTGTTGTGGGCGATTATATAGAAAAGGGCCAGGTTGCAGACTACCCGGCCCTACGTTGGAGCGATATGAAAGAGATGACTGATTCAGGCCTGGTTGACATCCAGTCGCATACCTATGCATTGCATGAGATGATCACTGATGTCAGTGGAAATCAGACTTCGATTTTAATGAACTATACCACTCCCTCAGGAGCCCGAGAAAGTGAAACCGAGCATTACCAGCGAATCGAAAACGACCTGGTTAAATCCAACCAGTATATTGAAAGCCATCTTGGAACAAAACCCGATATCCTATCCTGGCCGTTTGGCTCCTACGATAAGAAGGCCATGAAAGCAGCCAAAAAGGCCGGCTTCCCTTATATGGTATCGAGGGTGGCCTATAGCAATCCAGTAATCAATGTCGATGAAGCCAACCGCCTGGTGGTTTTCCCGGATATGGATATGAATGCTTTTAAAAATCTAGTTCAGCCGCGCAAGGTGACCTACTGGGAGTCTCTTAAGCTGCAGTGGGTGAGAATTAAATTCCACGTTGGCCGCCTGCTTTAATTGTTGTATATTGTCAGGGTATTTACTGACCATCTATAGACTTATATAATTAAACCATAAATTAATAGTTCATTCCTCTGGTGCCCGAAAGGGGTAAAAGGGAAGCAGGTGCAAGACCTGAGCGGACCCGCCACTGTAAGCGAAGAGTTCCAGGCCGATAAAGCCACTGGTTGAACCGGGAAGGCGGCCTATAAGGAGCGTTTGATTCGCGAGCCAGGAAACCTGCCTGAGGCAATGCGCATATTGAGAGTGATGGCAAAGTTCTCAAGCTTAACAGCTTGGGAACTTTATTTTTTAGCTCATTTATAAGGAGGAGAATATTATGGAGTTGTTAGAGAAAACCATGTGCAGCATCGGCAAACCGGATCATTTATCAGCTGAAATGGCTTCAATGAGGCTGGACAGCCTCACCAAGCCGCCTGGCAGCCTGGGGGTCCTGGAGAAGATCGCCATAAAACTGGCAGCTATCCAGTGCAAGCCCCTGCCTGAGTTGTCTCAAAAGGTCGTTATGGTTATGGCTGGCGATCATGGAGTGGTTGAGGAAGGGGTCAGCGCTTTCCCGCAGGAAGTCACTCCCCAAATGGTCTTAAACTTTCTTTACGAAGGAGCCGCCATAAACGTATTATCTAAACTGGCTGGAGCCAAGGTAGTGGTTACTGATGTTGGGGTTATGGGAGAACCCATCCAGCACACCAACCTGAAGGTCAGGAAGATCCGCCAGGGCACCAGGAATATGGCCCGTGAAGCAGCCATGACCAGGGAGGAAACGGTGGCTGCTATTGAAGCGGGCATCGAACTGGTAAAGGAGGAGATAAAGCAGGGAGCGACCCTCATCGGCACAGGCGAAATGGGGATCGGCAATACCACTCCAAGCAGCGCCATATTGGCCGCCTTCAGCGGCATGGATGTAGAGCTATTGACGGGAAAGGGAACCGGGGTAAATGAAAACAGCCTGGCAAAGAAAAAACAGGTTATAAAAAAGGCTCTGGAAATAAACCGCCCTGATCCGGGTGATCCCCTGGATGTGCTGGCCAAAGTGGGAGGTTTGGAAATAGCCGCCCTTACCGGAGTGGTCCTGGGCGCCGCTGCCCACAGAGTCCCGGTGGTAATTGACGGCTTTATTTCCAGCGCGGCAGCCCTGGTAGCTTACAAATTGAACGAAGACAGTGTCAATTACATGTTCGCATCCCACCTTTCCCAAGAGCCAGGGCACCGGGTGATCCTGGAACTGATGGAGCTTTCACCGATGCTGCATCTTGATCTGCGCCTGGGAGAAGGAACCGGGGCGGTTCTGGCTTTCAACCTGTTTGACGCCGCTGTCAAAATAATTCATGAGATGGCCACCTTTGAAGAAGCCGGGGTCAGCAATAAAAATTAGGTTATTTTTTAAAGATAAATTATAATATAGACACTACCCATCACAATAACGTCCACAGTTCATTTAGGCCAGCATTACTGCTAACTTTAAGTTCATATAAAAAGCGAACGGTCTCCTTTGGGGGTTAAAGGGAAGTGGGTGAAAATCCCAAGCGGTCCCGCCACTGTAACCAGCTACAAACCACATTATATCCACTGGATTTTCCGGGAAGGGATGTGGTGAGGATGATCTGGGAGCCAGGACACTGCCGTCGCTTTGCGAAACACCCCTCGAGGAAGGCCGGTTTTCGCGGTGATTAGCCGCACCAAAGAAGCTTCTACCTTAAGGGAGAGAAGCTTTTTATTTTGCCGGTGCGCGATAATTTTCCCTATTAAAAGGAGATGTCGTTATGCAATATCCCCGGCTTATTATTGCCGGTGTACAGAGCGGTGTAGGTAAGACGACATTAACTCTGGGCACAATTGCAGCTTTGCATCGGCGTGGTCAAAAAGTCCAGCCATTCAAAGTGGGTCCGGACTACATCGATAGCGGCCTGCATTTCTGGGCGGCTGAGCGCCCCTCATACAATCTGGATACCTGGATGTGCCCCCCGGATATGGTCAGACAGGTTTTCGCAGCCAATGCCTCCCAGGCAGACGTTTCGATCATTGAAGGCGTTATGGGTCTATTCGATGGGGCCCGGGTAGGCGACATACAGGGGAGCAGTGCCGATATTGCATTATTATTGGATGCACCGGTCATCCTGGTGGTCAACGTGGAAGCAATGGCCGGGAGCGCTATAGCACTGGTCAAAGGCTATCGCGATTATCATCCCCGGGTAAAGCTCGGAGGGGTTATCCTAAACCGGGCGTCCGCCTATCACCGCACCTATATTCAGCCGGTTATGGAACAAGAATTGGGTATTCCGGTTTTGGGATGTTTTAAACCCAATAAAGAGATCCATATGCCGGAGCGCCATCTGGGGCTGCTGCCTGCCGATGAAAACCGGGAATTAACAAATCTCATACAGAAAATGGCCGACATGGTCGAAAAGCATCTCGATCTGGACCGGCTGCTTAAAATCGCTCAAACAGCACCTGAAATTGATATAGCTGCTGCAAAGAATATGGAGAAAAGCCAGGTTCACCTGGGTGTTGCTCGTGATAAAGCATTCAGTTTTTACTACCAGGACAGCCTTGATTTTCTCGAAGAAAAAGGCGTCCAGCTAGTCTTTTTCAGCCCCATGGAGGATGAAGCTCTGCCTGCTTTGGATGGCCTGTATTTCGGCGGTGGATTCCCGGAAATGTTCATTGAACATTTAAGCCGCAACGAATCAATGATAAGTTCAGTTATCAGGGCTTACCAGAATGGTATGCCCATATACGCAGAATGTGGAGGATATATGTACCTCTGCCGCGAACTTGAGGATTGGTCAGGCCGGGTTTGGAACGGAGCCGGTTTGGTTCCCGCCCGGGTTAAGATGACACGTAATCTCCAGGCTTTGGGCTATATTGAAGCCCGGGCTCTTACAGATTCCCCAATGGCTGCAGCCGGACAAATATTGCGCGGGCACGAATTTCATTATTCACGAATAGAAGAAATGGACAAAGGCCCTAACGCTTTTGCCTTTTACGGAGGTTTGAATGCTGACCACCGTCAGGAAGGCTATGCTAAAGGAAACCTGATTGCTTCTTATTTGCACATTCAAATGCGTTCCCACCCGGAAGCGGTAGAGCGCTTTATCCAATCCTGCCAAAGCTACCGCTTAATGAAGGAGCAGGATACTCACCAGACCGGAGAGGCGAGAGCCGTCCAAGGCGAATAGATTGTGAGGTGTATAGATATGCCAATAGGGGTGGTCATCATTACCCATGGCAGCAAAAGGAAAGAAGCCAACGATGAAATGCGTTCACTGGTTAATATGATACGGGAGCGTGATTTGGCCAACCTTTACCAGACGGCCTTTCTGCAATTTGAACAGCCCGCTCTGGGCGCAGCTGTGGATCAGTTGCTGTCAACCGGAGTACAAACTATTGTAGTTATGCCGTATTTCCTGGTCACCGGCAATCACTTGAGTATTGATATTATGGGTTTAATTAAAGATGAACAGGAAAAGCATCCCGATATAAAGTTTATGGTTGCCCGGCATCTGGGTATGCATCCTGGTCTGGTTGATATTGTACTGGATCGTATCGGGGAGTGTATTTAACAAAAAGGGGATTAAATATGGCCAGAGTTATCATGGCTTTGGGAGGCAGCAGCAGCGGCAAAAGCGAATATGCCGAATACCTAACCGCGTCTCTGGAAGCGCGGCTCGACTGCCCGGTTTACTACCTGGCCACCGCCCGGGTAATCGATGAAGAGTTGGCTGGTCGAGTTGAACGGCACCGCTTGAGAAGACCATCCTCCTGGAGTACTATCGAAGAACCCCTGAACCTGGCAGCAGTGCTGTGCAGCCTGGCGTATCAGCCCTTGATATGCCTGGTGGATGGGGTGGGCACCTGGATAAGTAATATATTAATTGAAAGCCTCGAGCCTGATAAGGCCTGGGATGCCCGGGCAGAGCTTGGCTGCCTCCAAAAAGTATACGACTTTATTGAAGCCTTAAAAGGAATCGATGGCGCAATTGTCATAGTAGCTGATGAAGTGGGCTGGGACCTGTTCCCGGTTTATGAACTGGGCAGGGTGTTCATGGAATTAAATGGCCTTGCCAATCAAATTCTAGCCGAAGCCAGTACTGATCTGGTTTTTGTCACTTCGGGAACCCCGGTATTTGTGAAAGGCGGGATATCAGCATGAGAAAAACCCGGTGTATAATGCTGCAGGGGACATCGTCTCACGTTGGCAAGAGCCTGCTGTGTACTGCTTTATGCCGCATATTTCACCAGGATGGATACCGCACAGCGCCTTTTAAAGCTCAAAACATGGCCTTGAATTCCACAGTTACCCCGGATGGGGGCGAGATCGGCAGGGCTCAGGGCGTCCAGGCGCAAGCCGCCGGGGTGTCGGCCAGCGTCTTAATGAACCCCATATTACTAAAACCCAAACAGGACATGCAAAGCCAGGTGATGGTTCTGGGCAGCCCGGTAGCCGACATGTCGGCCCGGGACTACAGGAGTAATTTCCTGCCCGGGGCGGTTTCCATAGTGCAGGACTGTATAGAGCGATTAAAAAAGCAATATGAAATCTTGGTCATAGAAGGCGCGGGAAGCCCGGCCGAAGTGAACCTGAAAGACCGGGATATAGTCAATATGAAAACCGCCGAGCTGGCAGATTCTCCGGTGCTCCTGGTTGCCGACATAGACCGGGGCGGAGTTTTCGCCTCCCTGATAGGAACCCTGGAACTGCTCGACGCGGATGAAAGGGAACGGGTCAAGGGCTTTATAATCAATAAATTCCGGGGCGATCTGGAACTCCTTAAGCCCGGCCTGGATTTCCTGACCGAGAAAACAGGCATCCCCATATTGGGCGTCATACCTTATCTCCATGACCACGGAATCGACGAGGAAGATTCGGTATCCCTGTCCGACCACAAGTTATGGGGAGAGGCTAATGCTCCCATCCAGATAGCGGTCTTGCAGCTGCCGCGCATATCCAATTTTACTGATATCGATGCGTTTATTGGCCTGCCCGATACCAGAATTCGCTATATAAAAAAGGGCGAAGCGATTGGAAAAGTTGATATGCTGATTATTCCTGGAACCAAGAACTCCATTTTGGACCTGCTTTACTTAAAAGACGAGGGATATGAACGGGAAATTTTAAAACTGGCCCGAGAAGGAGCAATTATAGCGGGGATATGCGGAGGATACCAGATGCTGGGTGAAAAGCTGCTCGACCCCCTGGGGATCGAAGCGGGAGTGGGCTCCTTGGACGGACTTGGCCTCCTGCCGGTTACAACTACTTTTGAAAACCAGAAGAGCACCCACCGGGTGGAAGGAGAAATCCAGGAGCAAGAAGGCTTTTGGGAAAGTATTCAAGGCCAGTCGGTGTCCGGCTACGAAATCCACATGGGCCGATCCGAGGTGCGGCAGGACGCCGCCTCCTTAATAGTAATTAAATCTCGTTCAAGCCAGCCGGAAAATGTGATGGATGGAGCGGCAGCCCCTGGCGGACGGATTTTTGGGACCTACCTGCATGGAATATTCGATAATCCAAACCTTATGCTGGCTTTAGTCAATGACCTTCGCCAGGCCAAAGATCTGCCGGCTTTGACAAGCGAGGATCTGCCCCTTTACCATAAGCAGCATAAATATGATATCCTGGCTCAGACGGTTCGGGAGTCTTTAAATATGAACCAGCTTTATCAAATTATGGGGCTGTAAGGAGATTTATATGGAATGGATTATTCTGGCCGGAGTGGGACTGGACATTGTCCTTGGAGATCCACGCTGGATGCCCCACCCGGTAGTGGCTATAGGTAGGCTTGTCCAAAAAAGCGAAAAGCTTGTCCGCCGTTTTGCTAAAAGCTCCCGGGGACTGAGGCTGGGAGGATTGCTTCTTTCCCTGGTAATCGTCCTGGGCTGCTACGGCTTCTTCTGGGCTTTGCTCAAGGGCGCTTTTTATATAAATAATTACCTGGGCTGGGCTTTGAGCATTTTTATAATGAGCCAGGCCCTGGCCATAAACAGCCTCTACAAACACGCCCGTTCTGTTTCCATACCTTTAAAGCAAGGCCGGCTGGAGGAAGCCCGGGCGGCCCTGAGTATGATCGTAGGTCGGGATACATCTGGTTTGGATGAAAAGGAAATCGTTCGAGGAACAGTGGAGACAGTCGCGGAAAACACGGTGGACGGAATTATCGCTCCCTTGTTTTATGGATTCATCGGAGGCCCTCCCCTGGCAATGGCTTACAAAGCCGTAAATACACTGGACTCGATGATAGGATACAAAAACGAAAAGTATCTGTACCTGGGATGGGCGGGAGCCCGTTTGGATGACCTGGCCAATTTTATTCCAGCCCGGTTGAGCGCCTGTTTGTTCTTGCTGCTGGCTCCGTTTACACCGGGAGGGGTAAAGGGGGTATGGCTGACCGTCTGGCGGGATTCATCACTGCACCCCAGCCCCAACAGCGGTATTCCGGAAGCAGCTACGGCTGGCGCCTTGCAGGTTCAACTGGGGGGCTGCAATTACTACGAAGGTGTCCGCTCGGAGCGCCCCCTTATAGGTCGGCCGCTTACCGTCTTGGGGCAGCAGCACATCGGGCAGAGTCTCTTCCTGATGATAGCGGTATCAATGTTGGGAACTGCTCTGGGAGTTTTGATATACAGAGTACTAGAATTGAGGTGCATCATAACATGATCCAGATCTATACCGGTGACGGGAAAGGCAAAACCACCGCTGCCCTGGGCCTGGCCTTGCGCTCCGCCGGGCACGGTTTCAAGGTTAGAATAATTCAGTTTATGAAAGGCAGCACCTATAGCGGTGAACTGCTCTCGCTCTCCAAACTGGGGGTTGAAGTGTACCAGTTTGGGCGTACCTGCCCGCACGCGGCAGTGATAAAGAACGGGTTCATGCAATGTCAGAAATGCAACGAGTGCTGGATCGGCAAGAAAGAAATCAATGATCTGGACCGGCATAAAATCAAACTGGCCTGGCAATTGGCGAAAGAAACCCTGGACCAGGATTATCAACTACTTATCCTGGATGAAATAATGAATGCCATCAAGTATAATCTCCTTTCCCTGCAGGATGTGCTTGCTTTAACCCGGGGGCTTCCGGAAGGGATGGAACTGGTCCTGACCGGGCGCGATGCGCCCCGGGAGCTTATCGAAAGAGCTCATTTAGTCAGCGAAATAAAAAAGATAAAGCATCCCTATGACTTTGGGATAGACTCCCGCCGGGGGATAGAATATTGAATCCTTAGGGAGGGGCTTTAAATGAATGCTTTGCGCCTTGCGATCAGCTTTTTAACCATTTTCCCGGTCTACCAGAAGGTGGCAGACGAAAAAAAAATGGCGGCTTCGTTGTATTGCTACCCTCTGGTCGGGTTTTTGCTGGGCTCCTTGCTGGCTCTGACATCATATGCGGGGATGCGTCTTTCACTCGCCAGGGCTGGTGATGTGTTGATCGTAGTATTATGGATCATTCTCACTGGTGGACTGCATCTTGACGGCCTCATGGACAGCGCCGACGGTTTGTTTAGCGGCCGAAACCGGGAGCGCAAGTTGGAGATTATGAAGGACAGCCGGGTTGGGTCTATGGCGGTCATAACCGTGGCTGCTTTGCTTATGCTTAAAATTTCCTTTCTGGGTTTACTTCCATATCCCTTCAAGTACTGGGTCTTACTCCTGGCTCCAGCGGTGGGAAGAAGTATGATGCTGCTGCCTATCGCCTATTACCCTTACGCCAGGCAGAAACCCGGTTTGGGCAGGGCTTTCGGGAACCAGGCCAGCCGGGCGGCGTTCCCGATCGCCTTACTTTTTTTGTCCATTGCAGCCTGCCTTGGGAGCAGCCGCTTCTTGCTTCTGGTTGGAGCTGCGATTACCGTTTTTATATCATTAGGGGCCGCCTATTTGATCTCCAGATCCCTGGGTGGTCATACCGGAGATACCTACGGAGCGCTTTGCGAGTTTTCTGAAGCTGTTTTCCTGATTATCATGGGGATAGGCCTTCATTTTTAAAAGGGTGGATAATGCTATGTCGAGTCACCAAAAATCACCGGAGCATGGCGGCAATGTATGGAATGCCAGCAACGAGTGGGGGATCGCTTTGGAATCGCTCCTCGATTTCAGCGCCAATATAAATCCATTAGGCCCTTCACCGCTGGCCGTAAAAGCGATTGAAAAGCATTTGCCCCTGATTTGCCATTATCCCGAGCCCGGAGCCAGGAGCCTAGTAAAAGAACTGGCCCGCTGGTTGGGTGTTGACGTAGAGCAGCTGGTTTTGGGGAACGGCGGTTCAGAGCTCATCTATCTAATCGCCCGTATGTTTTATAAAGGAAGGGTTCTGCTGCTTGCTCCTTGTTTCTCCGAATATGGAAAGGGTCTTATCAATGCGCTGATAGAGCATTTCTACCTTGAAGAACAAGAATCTTTCAGACTCCCGGTCGAATCCATTTGCTCTCGTATCGAACGCAATGACCTGATTTTTATAGGAAATCCCAACAACCCCACCGGCAATCTTTTTGAACCGGACAGCCTGGTCGAGATAGTGAAACAAGCGGCCCGCCAGGATGCCGTGGTGGTCGTTGACGAAGCCTTCCTGGACTTTACTGGTCAGCCATTAAGGTCACTGAGGGACCGAGTTTTATTACACTCCAATTTGATCATAGTTAGCTCATTGACAAAAATATTTGCCATTCCGGGCTTGCGTTTAGGCTATGCCGTGGCTGCTCCCGGTACAGCTGCCGCCATGGAAAGACTGCTGCCTTCATGGCGGATCAATTCTCTGGCTTTGGCTGCGGCCCGGGCTTCACTGTCTGATCTCAAGTATATTGAAGAAACCGTAGCGACGGTAAGAACAGAGAGGGAGTTCCTGGAACAGAAAATGCCTGTTCTCGGTTTTACCGTTTACCCTGCGGCGGCGAACTTTCTGCTCCTTAAGGCCGATGAGGGTAAGGGGATTACTGCCGGGAGGCTTCAGCAAGCGCTGGGACCCAGGGGTATACTAATTCGCCTTTGCGACAACTTCGTAAATCTTACTCCCTATCATTTCCGCATAGCCGTGAAAACCCATTCGGAAAATATGAGACTAATAAAAGCCCTGGAGGAGGTCTTTGTTTGATTATCATAATGGTCCGCCATGGCCAGACTGACTGGAATTTTGAAAAGAGGTACCAGGGTCACCGGGATATTCCTTTAAACGAAGTCGGTAGGAAGCAGGCCCGGGATCTGGCGTTGATGCTTCAGCATGAGCCCATTGAGGCCATATACAGCAGCGATCTGGTCCGGGCCAGGGAAACCGCCGAGATCATTGCCGCACCACATTCCCTCTCCATAAACCTTGACTCGCGCTTGCGGGAAATGTCTTTCGGGTTATGGGAGGGTCAGACCTTTACTGAGATATTTCGGGATTATCCGGATGAGTTTGATGAATGGTTCAGGCACACCAGTGATTTTGTAGTACCCGGGGGTGAAAGCGTCAACCTCCTGTTGGAACGCTTTCAGGCCTTCCTAAAGGATGTATCTTACCGGCACCGGGGCACAGTATTGCTTCTTACCCATGGCGGAGTAATACGCTCATTCCTTTTCAGCATACTTGGCCAGGATCCCAGAGAGCTTTGGAAAGACGGTCTGGAGCCCGGTTTTATGATAAGACTCCGGATTGAAGGAAATGACATACAGGTGATCTCGAGTGATTTTTAATATTCTGGATGGTATAATATTTTTAATTGAATAGTGATGAATATACGGAAGGGAAGATGGTGTAAATCCATCACGGTCCCGCCACTGTAATGGGAAGCCGCTTGCAAAAGCCACTGAGCAATTGGGAAGGCGCAAGACGGTGATGAACCTGAGTCAGGAGACCTCTCGTATATCAGAGTTCGTTAATAATTCACGGTGTATGAATTGGAATTCACTTGCTGGCCTTGTACACCCCATTATAGTGCAAGGCTTTTTAATTTACCCGTCTTGACATCGCCTTTTGCCTGCTTGATCTATTGTCTGCGGCATTCTCCTTACCAAGTTTGCACCCAGAATATTTAAACGAATTAAGACTCTGGTTTCTTCATTATTCATCTAGAGAAGAGATTATGGAGGAGTGAAAAACTTGATGAGAAAAAGGCCAGCCCTGTTGGTAATTATTGCACTTTGCCTGTTTGGTCTGATCAGCGGCTGTAGAGGGGGAGCAGGTCAAACGCAGGCCCCAGCAGCCTCAAATAACAATTCTTTCCCGGTCAAAGTAACTGATGATAGGGGGCGGCAGGTTGACATCGCTGCCAAACCACTGCGCCTGGTATCGCTGGTTCCCGGCTTTACCGAAACCCTTTTTGCCATGGGCCTGGGAGATAGACTGGTTGGTGTGACCGCCTACTGCGACTACCCGTCCGAAGCCCAGGCGAAGCCTAAAATTGGCGGATTCTCCAATCCCAGCCTGGAAAAAATCGTAGAAGCTAAGCCCGACCTGGTTTTGGCTACCGGTATGCACAGCCAGTTGGTGGAACAACTCGAAGCCATGAATTTTAAGGTTCTGGTTTACAGCCCTCATAATATGGATGGTCTAATGGCAACCATCACCTCCATAGGTATCGCCTGCGGAGAGCATGATCAAGCCCGGGCTCTAAATGCCAGCCTTATGCAAAGGCTCGATGCCGTTAAAGCCAAACTTGCCGACTTACCTTCGGAAAACCGACCCCTGGTCTTCTATGAAGTATGGCATGAACCGCTTATGACCGTCGGCCCCAATACTCTTATCAGCGATATAATAAGCCAGGCCGGGGGGCGGTGCCTGACCGCAACCGGTAGGGAAGACTATCCCACGATTAGTGACGAATTTATTATCGAAAAGAATCCGGACATTATGGTTCATTCTTATGGAACGGGCATGAACAACACTCCCACCCGGGAAGTAATCCTGGGCCGTAAAGGATGGCAGGGAGTCAATTTCATAAAGAACCAACGTATAATGGGCGTCGATTCCAATCTCATCACCCGGCCCGGGCCCAGACTGGTTGATGCTATTGAACAGCTGGCCCGGGGTTTTTATCCAGACCGATTCCAATAATATTTTTGATTTAAGCGATGTGATCATATGTCGGGAGCAAGAAAGATAAATTACCCGTTTACCATGCTGGTCATGGCCATTATCCTGGGAGTTATTATGCTTCTGGGCGTGGCTCTGGGTGCGGTATGGATAAAGCCTGGTGAAATATTGAATATTCTTTACCTTCATTGGAGCGATCCTTCTGCATTGACAGGGGGCTTCTATACCCATGACCTTATTATATTTACTATCCGCCTACCCCGGGTGCTAATGGCCGCTCTGGTGGGAGCCGGATTGGCGCTGGCAGGAGCGGTTTTCCAGGGGCTGTTCCGCAATCCTATGGCCGATCCCTATGTTATAGGGGTTTCCTCTGGCGCAGCATTGGGGGCGGTTCTTGCTATCCTGGCCCAGCAGATATCAGGATTAAGCCTTACCTATGGAGTTCCCGGATTGGCTTTTCTTATGGCTGTTCTCACTATTGTAATAGTATACCGGTTGGCGCAAAGCGGCGGCAAAGTGCCGGTTATGACCCTTTTGCTGGCCGGTATTGCAATTAATTCTCTGCTTTCGGCCCTGGTTTCCCTATGCATGTATTACAGCGGAAGTCAGATGCACCAGTTGGTCTTCTGGCTTATGGGCGGATTCTCAGGCCGGGGCTGGTATTATATAGCAATGTTTTTACCCTATGCTATAATCGGCGCAGTCATTATATGGATATATACCCGGGAGTTAAACGCCATGTTGATGGGGGAAGAACCCGCCCAGCACCTGGGTATTGATGTTGAAAAGGTAAAATTCCGTTTGCTGATTGCCGCCGCTCTGCTGACCGGAGCCTGTGTCTCGGTCAGCGGATTGATAGGATTCGTAGGTTTAATAATACCTCACATGGTCCGCCTAATTAGCGGGCCCGACCATCGCGTTCTTTTGCCGCTGGTTGTACTAACCGGAGCGGTTTTTATGGTGGCAGCGGATATCGCGGCTCGGGTGTTGATAGCTCCAGAAGAGCTGCCGGTAGGTATCGTTACTGCTATAGTGGGGGCGCCCTTTTTTATCTACCTTTTAAGGCGGCAAAAAAGGGCGTTGTATTGATAGTTGAGTAATTTACCGCCAACAGAATACTCCGTTTTATAAAGGAGGGGTGTGCTTGCTGCTCAAGTTATTGGATGTCAGCTGTTCCTACGGCTCCTGGCCCGTGCTAAAAGGCATCAATTTCGCGGTAGGGCAGGGGGAGATAATGGGTATTGTCGGGCCCAACGGTTCCGGCAAATCCACCTTGCTCCGAACCATGAGCCGGGTTCTCCCTCCCCGCCAGGGCACGGTTATGCTTCAAGATCAGGACCTCTATAAAATAGAAGCCCGGCAGGTGGCGGGGCAGCTTGCCTTTGTGGCTCAGGAAAGCGGAAATGAGTTCCCATTCACGGTGGAAGACACCGTTATGATGGGGCGCATTCCTCATCTAAAACGGTTTCAGAGGGAAGGGGTAAGAGATCAGGAGGTAGTGGATAAAGCGCTTCATCTGACCGATGCTTATCATCTTACAGGGCGCTTGATCACTGAGCTGAGCGGCGGGGAAAAGCAGAGGGTCATCATTGCCCGGGCCCTGGCGCAGGAGCCCCGGGTTTTGTTCCTTGATGAACCCACTTCCTTCCTGGATATTAACTATCAAATTGAGATAATGGAATTGTTGAACAAACTGCGCCGGGATCAAGGCCTGACCGTGATAATGGTGGTGCACGACCTGAATCTGGCTTCCCATTACTGTGACTGTATTCTGGTGTTAAAGGAAGGGGCTGTCTATGCGGCCGGACATCCTGCTCAAGTGCTGTCGCCCGATCTGATTCAAGAAGTATACGGCTGCCAGGTGCAGGTTGAATATCGCAGTCCTGACGCCCGACCCACTATTGTATTCAACCCCAACCGGAAGCGGTTTTCCCGGGCTGAGTTGAGAACGGTTCACGTAGTCGGCGGGGGCGGCTCGTGCGGGCGCTTATATAATGATTTAAATGATAGGGGATGGAAGGTGTCTACCGGTGTACTAAACATCGGCGATTCCGATTGGCATGATGCAGGGCGCCTGGGCATTAAAATAGCCGAAACGGCCCCTTTCAGTGATATAAGCCCGGAAAGCGCGGAATGCAATAGGAGGCTAATGCAGGAGGCCGATTTTGTTATCCTCCCCGGGATACCATTTGGCTCAGGCAATTTGGCTAACCTGCAGGCGCTTATGGACCTGGCCAGGGAAGGACGCCGGGTTATTGTAATAGACAACCAGGCCATAGAGGACAGAGACTATACCGGAGGATGTGCTACAAACCTGTACAAGAGTCTCTTAAGGCATGCCTACCGCCGGGCAGCCAGCGAAAAGGAGGCCCTTGACATTATAGAAGGAGAAGCCGATGATGCAGTCCCAAGCTAAACTGATTTTCATAACCGGCGGAGTGCGCAGCGGAAAGAGCAGCTACGCACAGAAAATTGCCGATTCCGCCGGTGGAAAGGTATACTATATTGCCACCTTGATTCCCGGTGATGAGGAAATGCAGGCTAGGGTGGTAGAGCATCAGAAACGCCGGCCGGATTCCTGGATAACCATTGAGGAGGACTGCAACCCGGCCCGGGTAATAAAAGCGTATGATCAAATAGGAGCCGTTTTCCTGATCGACTGTTTGACCATGCTGGTCAATAACTTGATGTTCTCCGGCGAATCGCCGCCAGGCGAGGAAAGCATTCTCAATCAAATTGAGGATCTGGCAGAAACCAGTTCTGCATCCGAGGCCACCGTAATAATCGTCAGCAATGAGGTGGGAGGCGGGATTGTGCCGGCTGATCCACTATCCCGAGCATATCGCGATGCCCTCGGCCGGGCCAACCAGATAGTCTCGCGCAGGGCCGATGAGGTATACCTTTGTGTAGCCGGCCAGGCCCTGGAACTCAAATCAAGAAATGCTTCATTACAAATTAAAGACAAAGAGGGAAAATAATACGGGCAGGGAATTTTAGATGTATATAGATATAAATAAATGTCACCTGCTAGAAAAGTTGCAAACGTAAATGCAATCTGAAGGAGTGAGTTTAGTGGCAAGGTATACCAGCCTTGAACAGATGGCACAAAAGTACCACTTTCCCAGCGTCAAACATCCTCAATGCCGTGAAGTAATGCAGCCAGAATTTGTGGAATATGTAGAGGGGGAGAGCCTCACCTACAGGTTTCCGGTATTGGAGATGTATGCCAATCCCCGCAATTCTATGCAGGGCGGTTTTATCGGAGCTGCCTTTGACAATACTTTTGGGGGCCTGGTTTATTTATTAACCGGCAAGCTGGAAATGGCCTCCATAGACATGTATATAAATTACCACCGGCCCATTTTTGTCGGTGACTATTTATATGTGAAAGCCCTCCTTAAATCAAAAGGACGGACTGTTGTTCACATACTGGGGGAGTCTTACGACGGCAAGGAGCGCCTGATTGCTACAGCTACAACCAATATAATGCTGATGGGCAGTCAAAAATTAGAAAAAAGGGATTGAACCAAACATATCAAAAAGCAGTGATGGAGTCATTCCCTGGATGGTGGCTCCATTTTTATTTTGGGATGATTTGGGAATGCCGGAATTTGTTTATCTAACAGAAGCACAGGTTGATGAAAGACAGCAAGAAATGTAGAATTAGATAGAACCCTGCAGCCTTTGAGCACCTTGGATTTAAAGCCTTAAACCTGTTTCCTAAAGCAGAGGGGTGGCAGCTAATGAGGATCACAATCGACAAAAGAGACGTAACGGCTAAAAACGGCGAGACAATTCTAGCTGCAGCTCGCAAAGCTGGAATACTTATTCCCAATCTCTGCGGTTTTAAAAATGTCTGTGGAGGCAATGGGCTGTGCCGGATATGTATTGTTGAAATAACCGATGCCCAGGGTACCAGACTGGTTGAGTCCTGTACTTACCAGGTCACAGAAACCATGGAGGTTCGTACATCCACCCCCCTCATCGAAAATCTACGCCGCAGTATAATAAGCCTTTTAGTGGGCAAAGGCGTTCTTCCCCCCGACAATGTGGCCAAATTTATTGGCACCAGTCAGACCCAGCTCTGGCAGGAAATGATGGGGGCTTTTAAAAGCGGTCATCCTGAGAATATTGAACCAGATATTATTCGCCAGGGCCTTTTGGAAAATCCTTACCTGGCCTATATAATAGTCGACAAAGACGGCCGTATCAGGGCCATCAATGACAGCACCCTGGACCGTATAGATTTAAAACTGGAAGATGCCTTGGGCCAGTATATACTGGATGTAATACCCAATTCTCAACTGCAGGAAATAGTGGCTACCGGACGGACCGACAAGGCTGAATTCTGGCCCATAAACGGGCACAGCACCATTGTCAACCGGGTTCCCCTTACCAAGAATGGCGAGACTATCGGCGCCATAGGTTATAGCCTCTTTTTGGACATGTCGGAGCCACTGATGTTTATGCAAAAGCTTCAGGAAAGGGAAAAAGAATTCAACGACTTCCTGCAGGGCCTTTTAGAAAACCCCTACCTGGCTTATATTATTGTAGATCAAAACGGCTATATTACAGCCATCAACCAGGCCACTCTGGAAAGGATAGAAATCGAGAAAAAAGACGCCATGGGCAAATATATTCTCGATATCGTACCCAACTCCCAGCTCCTGGAGATAATTGAAAGCGGCCGCACCGATCGGGCCGAGTTTTGGACCATAAACGGCCATGAAACCATTGTCTGCCGAATGCCCATCAAAAAAGAGGGGGAGATAATCGGGGCAATCGGCTACAGCCTGTTCCTGGATATGACCGGGGCTAAAATCCTTGGCAAGAGGCTGCAGGAGATGGAAAAGGAATTAAAGCATTACAAAGATGAAATAAGTGAGATATACCAGGCCAAATGGGAGCTCACCAACCTTATTGGTGAAAGCCGCGCATTTTCCTGGATAAGGTCGGTTGTTGAACGCATGTCCTTTACAACGTCGACTGTCCTCATAATGGGGGAAAGCGGCACCGGTAAGGAACTTTTCGCCCAGGCCATACACAATTCCAGCAACCGGAAATCGGGGCCGTTTATCCGCATTAACTGCGTTGCTTTACCTGAAAACCTCCTAGAATCAGAACTGTTCGGTTATGAAGAAGGTGCTTTTACCGGGGCTAAAAAGGGCGGCAAACCTGGTAAATTTGAACTGGCGGCGGGTGGAACCATATTCCTTGATGAAATCGGCGACATGCCAATGGCCATGCAGACCAAGCTCCTGGCTGTTTTGCAAGAAAAGGTCATTGAGCGCATCGGAGGAACCAAACCCATTCCAGTAGATGTTAGGATAATAGCGGCCACCAACCGCAACCTTGAGCAGATGGTAACCGACGGTCAGTTTCGAGAAGATCTCTATTATCGCTTAAATGTAGTGCGTCTGGATATCCCGCCTCTGCGCGACCGCATGGATGACCTGCCCCTTTTGGTCAATAATCTGATAAAAAGGATAAACCTGAAACTAAGCACTGATATCGAAAGTATATCCCCGCCGGCCCTTGAGCTACTTGCACAGCATAACTGGCCGGGCAATGTAAGGGAACTGGAAAATCTGCTGGAGCGCGCCATAAATCTGGCTTTTATGAACGGGGAACGCGGCCTTGGAATTTCTCATTTCCCATCCCTGCTGAATCACAGCCTAAAAGAATCGGCCTTGATGGATAACTCTGATCTCAGTCTGCCCGAGACTCTGGAAAACCTCGAAAAGGAGCTTATTATAAAAGCCCTCGGTAAAGCCGGCGGCAATAAGAACCAGGCGGCCAAACTACTGGGTATCCACATATCCGCTCTTTATCGCAAAATGGGCAAATACGATATGGCCTGATAAGCCCGTTATACCCAGGTTAATTCAACCCCGGTCCGATAAATGACCGGGGTTTTGCTATTTCTGCATGTCTTGATAACCTTTTTGCTATTGCGAAAAACCCTCCGGTTTTGCGAATAGCCCATTCTTTAGGGAATATTAGACGAAGTTATCGTCCCGCCGAATCTAGTTCATTTCCGTTTATCCTTCGCTTTTGCGAAGCACCAACATGCGCTCCCAATCTTACCAACCTCTATAAAACGGCATTCTAAGCCTATTCTTAGTGCATTATTAGACTTGGCACGAAGGTTGCAACAATAGATAATAACGATGCTTAAATATTAAAGCTTACAGGGGGTGTTATTAGGGAAATTACTATCAAGTTAAGAGAATTGTAGATTTGTAAGAAAAAGAAACAATTTTAAGGGGGTTACAATTTATGGAAATTAAAAAAGTTGCGGTTTTGGGCGCAGGAACAATGGGAACCGGCATCGTCTGGACTTTTGCCACTGCCGGCAAACAGGTGCTTGTATTCGATATTTTCCAGCCTGCGGTTGACAAATGTCTGGCCACCATTAAAAAAGGCCTAGCCAAGGCAGAGGAGAAGGGTCAGATTCCGGCCGGCAGCACAGATGCAGCTATGGCCAATATCAAAGGTACCACCGTACTGGAAGACATCGCCGATGTCGACTTCGTTCTGGAAACCGTATTAGAGAAGATGCCCATCAAGAAGGATGTTTATGGCAAACTATCCACCATCATTAAAGACGATGTTATTGTAGCAACCAACACCTCCGCACTATCCATTACTGAAATTGCCAACATCTACAAACGCCCCGACAAGGTGGTCGGAATGCATTTCTTCAATCCGGCTCAAGTTATGAAACTGATCGAAGTTATAGCTGCAGCACAGACCTCCCAGGAAACGGTTGACGAAGTATTCGCTCTTTCCAAAGCCATTGGCAAAAAGCCCATTCAGGTAAAAGAAGGCCCTGGATTTGTGGTCAACAGAATCCTGGTACCGGGCATCAATGAAGCAGCCTTCATCTTCTACGAAGGCCTGGCCAATGCCGCTGACATCGACACAGCTATGAAGCTGGGCGCCGGCTGGCCTATGGGCCCGTTACAGTTGGCCGACCTGGTAGGCATCGATATAGCTCTGGAAGTCTGCAACACCCTCTATGAAGAAACCGGAGATCCTAAATATCGGCCCGCTCCTCCTTTAAAACAGTATGAAAGAGCCGGCTGGCTGGGCATGAAGACCGGCAAGGGATTTTTTGACTACAAGAAGTAGACTTGGGCTGCACGCTAATACGTGCCTTGATAAAGGCGGGGTGAACAGATGGAATACAAAAATATCATTTTAGAAAAAGCAGATAATATCGGCATACTCTATATCAACCGGCCTAAAGCCATGAACGCATTGAATATAGCAACTATTCAGGAAATAGGTCAGGCAGTAGATGAAGTCAAAATGGACAATGAAATAAAGGTTCTAATTGTTACTGGAGCAGGGGATAAGGCCTTTGTAGCCGGAGCTGACATTATCGGTTTCATGGGTTTGTCGCCAGAACAGACCCGGTATTATACCGATGAAGGAGAACAGATTTTTCGCAAACTTGATGCTCTGAGCAAACCAGTTATCGCAGCCGTTAATGGATTTGCCCTGGGCGGCGGCTGTGAACTGGCCATGGCCTGCGACATCCGTCTGGCCTCTGAAGGCGCCGTCTTTGGTCTGCCCGAAGTAAGCCTGGGGGTTATACCCGGCTACGGCGGCACCCAGCGACTGCCCCGGTTAATAGGCGAAGGTCGCGCCAAAGAATTGACCTTTACCGCTGGAGTTATCGACGCAGCCGAAGCCTACCGGGTAGGACTGGTCAACCATGTCTATCCGTTGGCGGACTTGATGGTCGAGGCTAAGAAACTGGCCAAGAAGATAATGAAAAATGCCCCTCTGTCCGTGGGCTATGCCAAGCTTGCCATCGGGCAGGGATTGCAGGGAGATCTGGACAGCGGTATGAGAATCGAATCCAACTTCTTTGGACTGTGCGTGGCTACCGAAGATATGAAAGAAGGTACCCAGGCATTTGTGGAAAAGAGAAAACCCCAATTCAAGGGGCAATAGGCGCATTAACAGACGCCATTTAATTAAAGAAGATTAATATAGGGAGGTTTTTTTAATGGAATTTAATGAAGTCGTAATGGTCAGCGGCTGTAGAACTCCGATAGGTAGATTTTTAGGCAGTTTAAAAGATGTCAGAGCCAACGATCTGTCCATGACAACCGCTGCCGAAGCTATAAAAAGAGCGGGTTTGGATCCCAAACAAGTCGATGAACTGGTCCTGGGCATGTGCATGCATCATGGCAATGGCTCCCTGCCCCCACGTCAGGTAGCCATGGGGATCGGCATGAGTCAGGAAAGCGCAGCATCCCAGGTAACCCAGAACTGTGCGGCCAGTATGAGAGCCACCGAGATTGCTGCCATGAGTTTGGCCCTGGGCAAGACCGAGATCGCTCTAGTAGTAGGCACCGAGAGCATGAGCAACATCCCGTACATCTCTCAAAATACCAGATCCGGAGCCAGACTGGGCGATGCCAAGTTGCAGGATGCCCTGCTGTCAGATGGACTTATCGATAAACTGGCCGGGAGCCACATGGGCGGCACGGCTGACAATGTTGCCAAGAAGTGGGGCATTACCAGGGAGCAATGCGATCAGCTAGCATTGATCAGCCACATCCGGGCTGCAAAAGCTGTTGGCGACGGCATTTTCGACCGGGAATATGTTCCGGTAGAACTTAAGTCCAAAAAGGGTTCCAAGTTCTTTGACAAAGACGAGCATTTCATTCCCGGCGCCAGCATGGAAGCTATGGCCAAACTGCCCCCGGCTTTTGGCAAAGACGGTGTAACCACCGCCGCCAACGCTTCTGGCATCAATGACGGTTCCGCCGCCATGGTGCTGATGACCGCGAAAAAAGCTAAAGAATTGGGAATTAAGCCTTTAGCCAAGCTGCTCAGCATTTGCACCTATGGCGTAGATCCCTACTATATGGGTATTGGCCCGGCCTATGCTATTCCCAAAGCCCTTAAGATGGCGGGATTGAAATACGACAATGTTGATTACTGGGAAATAAATGAAGCCTTTGCCGCTCAGTTTATCGGTGTCGGCATGATTATGAAAGAAGAATTTGGCATTGAGATGAATTCCGGCGACCTGAACACTCAGGGCAACATCAACCACAACGGTTCCGGTATTGCTCTGGGCCATCCGGTAGGCTGCACCGGTGCACGCCTCCAGGTCAGCCTCATTCATGAAATGGAAAGAATCGGAGCCACCATCGGCGGCGCCTCCACTTGCGTGGGCGGCGGACCGGCTATGGCTTGCATCTGGACCCGCGACGTCTAGATTTTAATTTGTACCCCTTTATATTAAGCTCTATATATTCTGCCTAAAGGAGATGGACTGCCATCTCCTTGGGGCCACCTTTTTGACCTGTCAAAACACACCATATAAACAACTGGTGCTGTTATCGGGAAGCTCCCTTTGAGGCAGATTGCAGCAAGGGAGCTTCATTTTTATAGAAATAAGGAGTGATATAAGATGGCGTCCAATTTTGCCTATACCAATATAAGGGACTTTGAATTTATCGTCCAGGAATGGCTGCCCTCCGAACAGATTTTTGCCTATCCTCAGTTTTCCGATTACTATACCAAGGACGATATAAAATCAGTTTTAGGCCCTATCTTAAAGATGTGCAAGGAAGTTGTCGAAGCCACCAACGAAGACTGCGATAGCCATCCGGTCAAACTGGAAAACGGCAAAGTCACCCTGCCTCCCAGCGTAGGGACCCTGTTTAAACAGCTGCAGACCGAAGGCTGGGGCACCAGCAATATCGACGAATCAGAAGACGCTATGGTTCTGCCCCATCTTCTCCATTCCATGGTTTGGGAACTGCTGCAGGCGGCCAACCCGACTTTTGCTCCCTACATCATTCTGACCAGCGGAGCAGCCGGGCTGGTTCAAAGCTTTGGCTCCGAGGAAGTCAAAGATATGTTCCTTCCCAAGATGATGGACGGGACCTGGACCGGCAGCATGTGCCTGACTGAGGCCACGGCTGGTTCCGACGTAGGCGACATACTCTCGAAGGCCTATCCCACTGACGATCCCCGCATCTTCAAAATCAAAGGCAGTAAGATCTTCATTACCGGCGGTGACAACGATTTCACCGACAATGTCATCCATCTCTATCTGGCCCGGGTGGAAGGCGCCAAGCCGGGTACCTCCGGAATCTCGTTGTTTGTCGTGCCCAAGCTGTGGGTTAACGAAGACGGCAGCCTGGAAGACAACGACGTTGTGACCACCGCTGTCGAGCACAAGCTGGGCCAGCATGGCTCCTGCACCGCCGCTCTGGCCATGGGTGAAAACAACAATTGCCGCGGCTGGCTGCTGGGCAAGAACCCGCTGGACAACGAAGGGGTAGGGGAAGGCATGGCCCAGATGTTCCAGATGATGAACATGGCCCGCATGGAAACCGGCCACTGCGCTCTATCTTGCATTGCCAACGCTTATTACAATGCCCGCGACTATGCCAAGGAGAGGATTCAGGGGAGACTGATGACCAACCCCAAGGCTGGCCGTACAACCATTATTAACCATGAAGACATCAAGCGCACCCTGCTTATGGGCAAAGCGCACGTAGAGGCCATGCGGGCCATGCTCTATAAAACCTATTTTGCCTTTGACGTCCGCCATCACGATCCAGATCCGGAAAAACGGGCCAAGGCCAATGAGCTTATCGAAATCACAACTCCCTTATGCAAGGCTTATCCCTCTGACGAAGCCTGGTGGCTGATCGGTGAAGCAATTCAGGTCTACGGCGGTTACGGCTACTGTGAAGAATACCCGGTAGCTCAGATTGCCCGCGATGTCAAGATCTACTCCATCTGGGAAGGAACCAACTTTATCCAGTCCATGGACCTGGTAGGTCGCAAATGGGGGATGAAGAAGGGCGCCGCCTTTGCCGGCTTCATTCAGGAGATGAGGGATTTCGTATCGGCCAATGCCAGCAATGCCGAATTTAAGAACGAGTTCGCCAGCTTGAATGCGGCTCTGGACGCCTATGCAAAAATTCAAAAGACTATGTTTGCCTACATGGGCGAAAAACAGATCAGCATGATGCCCGTCCATGCCCGGCGCATATTGACTGCCACCTCACAGCTTTACTGCGGCCGATTGATACTCGATCAGGCTCTGCTCGCACAAAAGAAAGCTGCGGAAGTTGGTGCCGATCACTTTGACTACAACTTCTATGCCGGCAAAGTGGCAGCCGCTCGCTACTACTTGATGAACGTAGTTCCCAACGTATGCATCGCCGCCGACATCATTGCCTCCGGCGACAAATCGGTGCTGGACGTTGCGGTTGAATCATTTGAATTCTAAATGATGCTATATTTAAGCGGCCCTCTGTTCAAAACAGGGGGCCGCTTTGCATAAAAACATTCGTTTTTAGCTTTTAATCCCGTATGTCTTGATCTTCCTGTGAATGGTTCTCCGGTTGAAGCCCATATCCCGCGCAACCTGCGAGATATTGCCTTTGTGTTTATCGAGCAGCCGAATGATCTCACGGCGTTCCACCTGGGCCAGAAGGTCTCTTGTTCTGGTGTTGTTTTTATTATAATTATCCTCTTGGTTGGAAATCTCCACATAAACCGGTTCCGCGTCGTGTTGGGCAAATTCAGCAGGAAGGTGATGGTACTGTAGATTTCTTCCGTCAGCCATATGGACCATGCGTTCAGTGACGTTTTGTAGTTCGCGAACATTGCCCGGCCATAGATATTTTTCGAAAACTAAATAAATGCGGGGATCTATCTGACCAATACTTTCTTGGTCAAATCCAAAAGTGCTTTTCAGGAAATGCCTGAAAAGAACCGGTATATCTTGGGGACGTTCTCTCAAAGGAGGTATTTGGATGGCCAGCACATGCAGGCGGTAGTATAAATCCTGACGGAAATTGCCTTTCTTAACTTCCTCATAGAGATTCTTATTACTGGCGCAGATTATGCGTACATCAACCGGGATCAAGCGGTTGCCTCCTACCCGGGTAATACTTTTCTCCTGAATTACCCTCAGCAGAGCGCTCTGTTCTTCCAGTGGCATATCGCCAATTTCGTCGAGGAAAATAGTCCCACCGGCTGCCAGTTCAAATTTACCGGGATTTCCGCCCTTCTTGGCCCCGGTAAAAGCACCTTCGGCGTAGCCAAACAGCTCACTAGCGATCAGCTCACGGGGTATAGCCCCGCAGTTTAAGGCTACAAACGGCCCCCTGGCCACCCGGCTTTTGTTGTGTATGGCCTGGGCAAACAGCTCCTTGCCTGTTCCGCTTTCCCCCTCCAACAGCACATTGCTGTCTTTGGAGGCCGCCATCTGAGCGAGTTCTATTACCCGGGCCATAACCGAGCTCTGATAGGCAAT
The DNA here is from genome assembly GCA_040217815.1 of Syntrophomonadaceae bacterium. GTDB lineage: Bacteria > Bacillota > Syntrophomonadia > Syntrophomonadales > Syntrophomonadaceae > UBA5314. The sequence continues at coordinate 66,192 of JBEHWI010000012.1, forward strand.
ATCCTCAAAGTGAAACTTGGCGGCAGCCCCGGTAAAGCGATTTATCAAGCGGTGAACTTCTTTTATGGGGCGAACGATGATTACGCCTCGCTGAATTTCTCCCTGTTCATTATGAATAGGAGAGCCGGATGCCAGGAAATGAACGTTGCCTTTTTTTGTGGTGATCATATATTCTTCGTCGCGAAAGGGCTGCCCCAGGTTAAGCATTCGCCATAAAACCGATTTGTCTTTATTGTTGGCACAGAAATGCAGAAATTCCAGGCTTTCTTTTAATATCTCCCGGGCCATCGGATTCATATCCTCTACATTGCCATTTACATCGACGATCAGGATGCCATCAGACATGTTTATTATGATATTGCGCAGAATGTTGTTGGTTATAGAGATCTCCTGGTTAATCTGGTTAAGCTGCGCAGTTCGAAGCATCACCCGGTCTTCCATTTCCCTTTGCGATTGATGCAATTCTTCTTCAATCCGCTTGCGTTCACCGATATCCAAAGCCGCCGAAATGGTGGAGCAGACACCGCCGGCTTCGATGTTGGTATTCAATATCTCTATCCAATGCTGCCGTCCGCCTTTATCTATAACTATTATTTCGTAGCGATCGGGAACCGCTTCCTTTTGAATACGCAGCCTATTCCTTTCAATCATCATATTCTGATATTCCGGATGAACCACATCCCACCAGTTCATACTGCGTAGCTCGGTTATGGTATAGCCCAAAGTGGCTAATGTGGCAGGATTTGCGTAGGTAAAACGCCTCCCTTGAATAGAGAACATATAAAGTGGCATGTTTTCCATAAAACTCCGGTAGGTTATCTCATCACAATTCCTAATATTCTGTTCTTTCTCCAGGTAGTCAATAAAACCATTCATATGCACACCCCCCAATGCCCGTTAAATTCTGGCCATTGTACTAGATGTCCGTAAGCATATTCAATTGATAATAGTTGATAACGGCAAATACATTGTTAAGATTCTTTTTCTAGCGGTGGCTAAACTGGTGAAGGTAATTCTGGTGGAAATGCTGTATAGAGAAATCTGATATTTAGAAGTGAGTATTAAAACTGTTGTATATTATTTATTCTATTCCAAAACTCACCTTTCTTACAAATGCTATGCCATTTACTTCCCTGCTATAAGCTTCAAACATCAATATACCGGATTTATTTTACCTGTTATTAATAAATTGTTGTGAGCCAAAAATGCCTCAGGTGGGACATTTTTAACTTTTGGTGGGGCATTAGGGTCGTACTTCACTTCATGCCCAAAGTGATCACGCCCAAAATCATTGGGTAGTAATTTACCGGTATTTAGGGCCTAAGACAAAAATATACATGATTGTTTATCAAGCAAAGCCTTTTTGGCACTCTTATTGCGATTATATATCGACAAAGAAAGGGGGTAGCTATAGATGAATGTCAAGGAGGAGTATAAAAAGAAACTTAAAAATCCGATGGAAGCAGTCCACCTGGTTAAAAAGGGGGACCGGGTAATCACCCCACTTTCAAACGGAATACCTATCGCATTACTCAAGGCGCTGAATGCCAGGCCTGATCTGGAAGACGTCAGCGTATACAGCGGCATTGAACTTTTTCCCCTGGAGCTCTACAAGCCGGATCACAACAAGGGTATCAATGTAAATAGTGTATTCCTGGGCCCGGCTGTGAGGGCGGGGGTTGAACGAGGCTGGATTTCCAAGGTACCGGGTCGCCTGGCCCAATGCCCGGAGATCCTTCGGAGGCACCTGCCCATGGATGTGATGATGGCGGTAGTTTCGCCAATGGATGAACACGGCTTTTTCAGCATGGGAACCAATCCTGATTATTGTTATTCAGTAACTAAAATGCCCACCACCCGTCATATCATTGTGCAGGTCAGTGAAGCCATGCCCCGCACCTGGGGCGATAACCACATTCACATCAGCGAAGTGTCAGCGGTTGTGGAATTCACCCAGCCTCTGGTCGAGCTTCCCGATTTCCCCATGAGCAAGGAAGATGAAGTCATTGCTTATGCCATAGCAGACATGATCGAAGACGGCTCCACACTGCAGTTGGGCATTGGCGGCATTCCCAACGCGGTTGGCACCTTCCTGGCCGGGAAAAAGGACCTGGGCATCCATACTGAGATGTTCTCCGACGCCATGTTGGACCTTTATGAAGCCGGTGTGGTCACCGGAAGACAGAAAACCCTCAAGCCGGGAAAATGGATCGGTTGTTTCGCCATGGGCACCAACAAACTATACCAATTTATCAATGACAATCCCATGACTGAACTGCATTCCAGCGAGTGGGTCAATGATCCCACGGTTATTGGTTTAAACCAGAAAGTAGTATCGATCAATACGGCCATGGAAGCCGATCTAAGCGGCCAGGTCAATGCTGAAGCGATCCGTCGCAGGCAGTATTCGGGGATGGGTGGCTTTATTGACTTCATTGAAGGAGCCTGGCGTTCCAAAGGGGGCAAATCCTTTATTGCCATGCGTTCCGCTTATAAAGATAAGGAAGGAACTTTAAGATCGCGCATTGTCAACACCCTCTACCCGGGAGCGGTAGTCACCGGTAATAGATGCCAGGTTGAATATATAGTGACTGAATATGGCGTAGCCCTGCTCAAGGGCAAAAACGTAAAAGAGCGTGCCAAGAGCCTCATCGCCATTGCCCATCCCAACTTCCGCGATGAATTATGCTTCCAGGCCAAGCAGTTTAAATACATCGACTAAAACGTTTCTTTTTTAAATTGTATTGTTTAATCATTTTATTTTTGATGATTGGGGGTTCTGTTTGTGAAGAAAAAAATAAGTAAAGTCGCAATTTTAGGTTCCGGAACCATGGGAAGTGGAATTGCAGCACACCTGGCCAATGCCGGCATTCCAAGCTGCCTGCTGGACATAGTTCCCCGTGAGCTTTCCGATCAGGAGAAAGCCCTGGGCCTTACTAGCGATAGTCCGGCCTTTAGAAACAAGATAGCCGAAGCCAACAAGGCCGCTCTTTTGAAAACCAGACCGGCCGCCTTGATGAGCAAGGACGATGCTGCCCTTATTACGGCGGGCAACATGGAAGACCATCTGGCCTGGCTGGCCGACTGCGACTGGGTGGTCGAAGTTGTGCCGGAAAACCTCTCCATCAAAAAAACCGTTTTGAACCAGATTGCGCCTCATATAAAACCGGGAACTATTGTCACCAGCAATACATCCAGCATCTCCATTAATGGAATAGCGGAAGATATGCAGCTGGAGTTTAAACAATACTGGATGGGCACTCACTTTTTTAATCCGGTCAGGTACATGAAGCTTTTAGAACTTATACCGGGCAAGGATACATTGCCTGAAGTAGTAAGTTTTATGGCCGATTTCGGAGAGAGGATACTGGGCAAAGGCATTGTCTACGCCAAAGACACTCCAGCCTTTATTGCTAATCGGCTAGGCAACTGGGCCGGTCCGTCCTGCCTTAACCTTATGTTGGAACTGGATATGACGGTTCCTGAAGTAGATGCCATCACCGGCAGCGCCATTGGACGGCCCGGAATGGGCACCTGCGGGCTGTTTGATATGGTCGGGGTTGATATCGCTGTTTTATCTACTGCTGAAGTTAAGCATAACGTAAGCGATCCCCAGGAGAAAGCCATGTACACCCTGCCGCCCTTCTGCCAGCACATGCTGGACAATAAAATGCTGGGGGCCAAGACTAAAGGCGGGTTTTACAAGAAGTTCGGTAAAGAAAAAAGGGTCCTGGACGTCAACACCTTTGAGTATGTTCCAATTCAAACGCCTCAATTTGCCAGCCTGGCTGCTGCCAAAAAGGCTAAAAGCCTCCCTCAAAAGTTGGAGGCTTTCTTCGAGGGCGACGATAAAGCCGCCCGGTATATTTGGAGACATATAAGCGGGCTCTTCCTCTACGCCGCATCTAAAATCCCCGAAGTGTCCGACGACATTCTGAATATGGACCGGGCGTTATGCTGGGGCTATAACCATAGCAAAGGCCCTTTTGAGTTGTGGAGTGGATTAGATCTCGAAAAATACCTGTCTCGAATGGAAGCCGAAGGAGCGAGCATCCCTGGATGGATTAAGGAAATGCTGTCAGCCGGGATCAAATCCTTCTACAAGCGCGTAGCCGGAATCGATTATTACTACTCTATAACGGAAAAGAAATACGTCCCCATTGAGCACAAACCGGGAGTAATTGTCTTAAAAGAGCTGCGAGCGCAGAACAAGGTAGTCAAGGACAGCCCAGCAGCCACCCTCTACGACATTGGCGACAACATCCTGTGTCTGGAGATGCACACCAAAACGTCTTCTATAAATCCTGAACTTATCGATTTTTTCCAGGAAGCACAGGATGAGCTGGAGAACAATTGGGACGGTATGGTGGTAACCGGCTCGGGCAATAACTTCTGTGTCGGGGCTGATCTCTCCGTGGTGGTTAAAATTGCCAGTGAACAGAAATGGGACCTGGCGGATCATATTCTGGCCAAAAACCAGAATGTCTACCGCCGTAATAAATATTCAAAAAAGCCGGTAGTCATGGCTGTACACGGCATGGTGCTGGGCGGCGGCTGCGAGATGATGATCCAGGGTTCGGCCATACAGGCTGCCGGGGAGAGCTATATCGGGCTGGTCGAAGTCGGCGTGGGCCTGATCCCGGCCGGGGGAGGCATCCGGGAAGCGGTGCTTAAAACCCATGAAAAGGTAAAAGGAACCACAGCCTCTCCGGTGGATCTGATCATGCCTTATTTCCAGAATATAGCCATGGCTAAAGTAGCCACCAGCGCCAAGGAAGCGGTAAAGCTGGGCTATATGAAAGCTACCGACGGGATCACCCTGAACAACGACTACCTGCTCAGTGATGCCAAAAACCGGGTTTTAAATATGATCGAAGAAGGCTATCAACCTCCACGGCCTCAGAGCGTTCCGGCTTTCGGCCAGACCAACATGGCCCTTTTGAAAGTGGGCACCAGGATGATGCTGCAGTCGGGAGTCATAAGTGAACATGATTGGAGGATCGCGTGTGGCATATGCGACGTAATGTCCGGAGGGAATCTGACCCGGGACACCATGATGCCCGAAGAATACCTGGACGATCTGGAGCGGGAAGTATTCCTGGACCTGGCCCAACAGACAAAGACCCAGGAACGGATCATGCACATGCTGAAAACCGGGAAGCCTCTGCGCAATTAAAACCTGGACAGCATCAAAATTAGGGAGGTATTTAATATGAGAGAAGCCGTAATCGTTTCAGGAGTCCGCACCGCCGGAGGCAAGTCTCCCCGGGGAACCTTGAGAGATACCAGGCCGGAGTATCTGGGCAAAGTATGTATGGAAGAAGCCATAAAGAGGCTGGGACCCGCCTTTTCAGCCGAAATGATCGACGACGTGATCTGGGGCTGTTCAACGCCGGAACAATCCTGTGGTTTAAACACCGCCCGGGTCACTGCCCTTTACGCAGGCATTCCTGACAGCGTTCCAGCCGTTACTGTCAACCGTTTTTGCTCATCCGGTTTGCAGGCCATATCCTTCGCCGCTGAGGCCATCATCAGCAATCGCTGCGACGTTGTACTGGCCGGCGGGGTCGAACATATGAGCCTGGTTCCCATGGGTGGAATAATAAGGCCTAATGCCGACATCGCAGCTGATCCGGCTATAGCCGACATTTATACCAATATGGGCCAGACGGCTGAAAACATAGCCCAGCGCTTTGGAGTGAGCAGAGAAGAACAGGATTATTTCGCAGTGGCCAGCCATCAAAAAGCCCATGCCGCCATGAGGTCGGGGGCCTTTAAAGATGAAATAGTGCCGGTGCCGGTAAAACTTACCACTCTCGGGCCGGACCGCAAGCCGTTAACTAAAGAAATCTCCTACGACTATGAAGAAGGGATCATAACTGATGCCAGCATGGAAAAACTGGCCAAATTAAAACCCGCCTTTGTTCCAGGCGGAACGGTTACCGCGGGTAATTCATCCCAAACCACAGACGGCGCTTCGGCGGTGCTGTTGATGTCTGCCGACAAAGCCCGTGAACTTGGTTTAAAGCCCCGGCTTAAATTCGTGGGTTATGCCGTGCACGGATGCCCTCCCGACATTATGGGCGTAGGGCCGGTTTACGCCTTTCCCAAGGCCCTTAAACGCGCCGGCTTGGAGCTTAAGAATATAGGCCTCATCGAATTAAACGAAGCCTTTGCCGCCCAGGCTATTTACTGTATAAGAGAAATGGGGATTAATCCTGATATTGTCAATGTAAATGGTGGAGCCATCGCCCTGGGCCATCCACTGGGATGCACCGGTTCCAAGCTGACCGTAACCTTGATGAATGAAATGGAGAGGCGCCAGGTTAAATACGGTATAGTCAGCATGTGCATCGGAGGAGGACAGGGCGCAGCCGGAATATTCGAGCTGTTATAAGTAGACCGTTAAGAGGGGGGGAAGTACTTGGCTACCAATTATATTTATTCAATAAGAGATCACCAGTTTATTCTGAAAGAATGGCTGGACATGGAAAGAGTTTTTGACACTGAACGCTATAAAGATAGCAATGGGGTAGATGATATCGATTTTATTTTAAACAATGCCCTGCAAATAGCCCGCGAGGTCCTGGCTCCCTGCAACGATGACGGAGACGCCCTGCATGCTACATTCACAGAAGGTCGGGTGCAGGTTCCAGAATCCTTTAAAAAGCCCTATTTCTTAGTTCAGGAAAAGGGCCTGGGATCGAGTAATAAAAATCATGAGGATGAATCGGCCTTGCCCTGCAGCATCTATTCCTGTTGTTGTGAGTTTCTAGCTGCCGCCAACGCCGCCCTGGGGCCTTATTTTATGGCCACCAGCGGGGCGGCCGGCCTGGTTCAGTCCTATGGCAGCGAAGAAATTAAACGCCTTTTTCTGCCCAAAATGTTCAGCGGACAGTGGACCGGAACTATGGATTTAACTGAGCCTGGTGGAGGTTCCGACGTTGGCGACATCCTGACCCGGGCTTATCCAACCGAACAGAGCGGGGTGTACCGTATTGCCGGGACCAAGTGCTTTATCACCGGAGGAGAACAAGATATAACTGAAAACATCATACATTTGACCCTGGCCCGAATTGAAGGTGCTGCTCCCGGTACCAGGGGCATCTCCCTTTTTGTGGTGCCTAAATTCTGGCCGGATGAAAAGGGCGAAAAGGGTGAGTTCAATGATGTGGTGTGCGCCGGAATTGAACACAAAATGGGCTTGAAGGGTTCGGTCACCGCAGTCATAAACTTTGGGGAGGAAGGCAACTGCCGGGGATACCTACTGGGAGACCCTCCCGGCCAGGACGGAGCCGGGCAGGGAATGGCCCAGATGTTTGATATGATGAATGAAGAACGGATAACTACCGGCCTGGCCGCCTTATCCGCTTCAACCCTGGCCTATAATAATTCCGCCCAGTATGCCTCCCAGCGGGTTCAGGGCCGTCCGCTCAGCAATCCCCAGGCGGGCCGGGTGCCTATTATTAAACACGAAGATGTCAGACGCATGCTGATATTCCAGAAGTCTCACACCGAAGCCTTCCGAGCTTTGATCGTTTGGACCAACTACCTCATTGATCTGGCCGCCAACAGCTCTGACGCCAGTGAAGTAAAACGTGCCAAAGGGTTCATTGAAGTTAACACGCCGCTTATAAAAGCATATTGCTCTGATCTAGGATTTCAGTGCATTTCGGAAGCCATGCAGGTCTATGGCGGTTATGGCTTTTCCGAGGAATATCCCATTGCCCAGCTGATGCGTGATTCGCGTATATATGGCATTTGGGAAGGCACCAACTACATTCAGGCATTGGACCTGGTGGCCCGCAAATGGACCATGGTCAAGGGCCAGGTTTTCGGCCAGTGGTTTATGGATATCATGGGGTTTCTGATGAAGCATCGTTCCGCTCCAGGCTTAGAAAAGGAATTTGAACTGGCCCTGCAAGCCGCACAGTATTACCTGGATATGCAAAAAATAATCGGGATGTACGTTCGAAACGGTAAAATAAGCATGGTTGGACTTTACGCCACCCGCATCCTGCATGCCACTGCCAAGGTGATCTGCGCCAAATTGCTTCTGGAGCAGGCCTTAATCGCCCAAAAGAAGCTGGCCGACCTTGAACCGGGCAACTATGATTGCCCATACTATGAGGGTAAAATAGCCTCAGCCAGGTTCTATGTACGCAATATCGTCCCCGATGTACAGGTTCTTTTAACAGTAGTCAAGGACGGTGACACTTCTGCGATGGAAATTCCTGAAGAAGCTTTTCTCATAAGATAGGGAAGGAGAGAGGCAGATGAATGATGTTTTGCTGGACATAAAAAACGGGGTGGCAACGGTTACTATTAACAGGCCCGAACTTATGAACGCCTTGGACATGGAAGTGCTGCAGCAAATCAGCCGGGCGTTTGATGAGATAAACGCCGAACCATCGCTGAGTATTGCCGTTTTAACCGGGGCCGGCGGCAAGGCCTTCATAGCCGGCGCGGACATAAAGCTGTTCTTGAATCTTGACCAGGCTACGGCTCAGGCAGGATCTGAAGCGGGGCAGGTGGTATGCGAACAGATTGCCAATTGTTCGGTGCCGGTAATAGCTGCCGTAAACGGTTTGGCTTTCGGCGGCGGGATGGAGTTTGCCCTGGCCTGTGACATCCGCCTGGCTTCGGATAATGCCATGTTTGGGCAACAGGAGGTGCTCTGGGGATGCTTTCCGGGCTGGGGCGGCACCCAGCGTCTACCCCGGCTTATTGGGCGCAGCGACGCAATGAAAATGATACTGACCGGAGATCCCATAAATGCCGCCGAAGCATACCGCATCGGCCTGGTTAGCGCCGTATACACGGCTGTCGAATTCCGCCAGCGAGTAACGGAATTTACCGGTAAAATCGTAAAAAACGGTCTAAATAATATCAAGTACGCCAAAAAGGCCGTTGCCCGTGGATTACCCTGCATCGATCAAGCCGGTTTGTCCCTGGAAAACGAATTGTGGGGCCGTTGTTTTACGGACGATGAACCCCACAAACGGGTAGAGAAGTTTTTAAATCTGAAAAGCGTCGCAAAGGATAAACGATAAAACTTTCAGGATATTTCGGCCTAAAACCATTTTTTATCAAGGCTTAATTTTTTAATAGGATACTTTGATCCGGGCAAGAATATAAGCGGGCCCAAAATTTCTTATCCAGGAGGTTAATGGAATGGTTGACGAACGGAGACTGGTTCAATCCTGCGTTTCACACATTAACAACGCTAAATCTGACATTGAAAGCTTCACTAGAAGTGCTAGGGATCAGAAAATCAAGGATGAACTGGGTTTGGCCTACAACGCCCTGAACGACTGTATCAACCACTGTAATACGGCTCTGAAACAGCTTCAGTAACGACTCTTCCTATAACCTTCCAGACAACAGGTCCTTTAAAGGGCCTGTTGTTTCATTTTGGCTTTTCTTCAGTCTGGCATTTAATATCTTTGTACGCCCAGGCGCCTCTTCCGGGTCAACGGTCTGTTTATTTACCAAATATTTTACCTGATCTGGAAAACCGTGATTTGCTGCTGGTTGATAACGGATTCCAGGAAAATGACGATATAACCCTGCTTAAAGTACCCGGTCATACCAAGCGGCAGCAGGCGATAGCCGTAGAAACCCGGGCAGGAACCTACGTTTTAGTTGGTGATCTTCTTTATACCATGATCATTATTTACCCTTCTCGACCACCGAGTTCGGCATAGTCTGCCTCAAAGGCAAGTCCACCTGGGAAAAAGCGGAGCTTTTAATCAGCATTGCTCATCCCGACTTCGGTGATGAACTGGTTAAAGTGGCCGAGACTAACAACATTTGGGTAAGACATCACAAGAGTTTATAACTAGCTGAATATGCTGATATTTTTATTGTTGAAAGGTAATATAGGACTATGTTAGTATATATATAGTTAATATGGGATATATGGCCTATTTTATCAAATCTTCGAAAGAGAACGGTCAATATTTAAGGTGCAAATTAGTGAATTCGAAGATTACAGAGGATGGGTTCAGTCAATTTAAGCGGCCTACAATGCAGGGAGGGAGGAAGCGCCATATTTCAGGAATATGAATATTGGCGTTATACATTATGAAAATACTTGTATCGAATTTAACTCCCGGCATGGTTCTCGCCCAAAATGTCTACGGTCCTGAAGGAAAGCGCTTATTGCACGGGGGAGTCACACTGACGGCAAAATACATCTATTTTCTGAAAAAATATAATATTTTGGCAGTTAATATTCAAAGCACGCTTGACGATATGTTACCTCAAGACGGAAACATCCTCGAAGATGAGGTTAAGTTATGCGCTGTTGGAGCTATCCGTCAATGGACCAGCGCCAGGGTAAAAACGTCCCAACAGTATTCAGCCATGGTTGATTCTGTAGAAGATATCGCGGACGAAATTTTATCAGGCAAATTACCCCTTTCAAACTTAAGCGAGATTTCTTCGTTCGACACCTATACATTTACTCATTCCGTTGATGTCTGTGCCCTGTCCGTATATTGCGGTATGAAGCTTAACTACCCCAGGAAACGCCTGATTCTCCTGGGGATAGGCAGTTTGTTGCACGATTTGGGAAAGTTAAAGGTTGATCCTATTATTTTGAACAAACCAGACCAGCTTACTTCTGAAGAGTTTTCTCAAATAAAAAACCATCCAGCCTGGGGATACAGCATGCTGCGTAAAGAAATAAATATTAACGTAGATGCGCGGGCAGCCATAATTCTATTAAACCATCACGAACGTTATGACGGAACCGGCTATCCACGCGGACTAAAAGGGGCCGAAATTGACGAAATGTCTGCCATATGTTCCATTGCGGATGTCTATAATGCAATGGTGACCGACCGGATATACAGAAAGGCCTTATCGCAAAACGAAGTTTATGAGATGCTGCTTGCCTCTGGCAACGTAATGTTTAATATGGATACCTTAAAGGCCTTCCTGCTTTGTATAAATCCTTATCCCATAGGGAGCTTTGTCAAGTTGAATTCAGGGCATATTGGCTGTGTTATAGGCTTAAATCCCGATTTGCCGTTAAGGCCGATACTACAGTTAATTGCCACCCGGGAGATAATTGATTTGAAAAAAGAATTGTCACTGGTTATTGCAGCCAATCCAGAACTTCACGAACTGATGGCTCTGGCGAAGAAATCTGCATAATATAGCGGGATTTGCTTTGTAGAAAATAACCGGGCTTGGTAAAAACTACACACTTTTATAAAAATCAAGAATAAGAGAATATAGTTAAAAGCCAGTATTATCGCTGGCTCTTTTTGTTGTTTATAACACAGATATTTTTGAAATATCGGTCTGATTTATTTTGATGTAGTACGAATATAGCTGATTTTTAAGGATAAGATTACTGATTCTATCCTTTGCCCCTGTCAGGTTCAGGTCGAGGTGCGTATCGCGGCGCAATAGTGCATATTTGCATAGGGCAGAGCAATCTTCCAATTTTGTCTGCAAGATTGAAAGAGATTTCCCGGATAGAATTATGGTATAGTTGAATAAAAATATTTTTCTAAATTTCCTTCATATTAAACTTCTGGAAAATTATTAAACCTTCAAACTCCAATAGATGTTTCTTTATCGCTTAATTAAGGACTAATTTGAATAAACCTGGGAGGGGATCGGATGAAGAAGAAAAACCTGCTGGCTGCTTTGACTTTCTTGTTGATCATGCTCACCACAAATTTGCTATCTCCCTGCGCACCACGGGTCCAGGCCGAATGTATGGGCTATGATATTAAAGCTTATTGGGATAATGACGTGAAGGCCTGGGTGGATAAACACAATCTCCAACCTGACCCCTGGAGCCAGACCATAACCGTAAACTATGAAATCAACATCGTGTTTGTAGGCAATTACAAATATGACTGGTATATAAAAGTCGCTCCCAACCTGATAAAAAACCTGAATTCAGAGCGGGTGGGCAACAAGATAACCGGTTCCTGGACCATCAAACTTTCCGATCTGGTGGATCCGAAAAACAATAAGAACATCCCCAACGGGGATTACGAATTCTCTATTTTCGGTCCAGGCGGCTGTGAATATACCTATTTTAACAATGTGTATTCCAACACCGTTAAGCCAGATCATCATTACTATACCCCGGATGCCCGTTTTATTGTAGCTGACGTGGAATCGACTCTCTCCTGTCCCAACCAGGCCGCCCCGGGGGAAAGCGTTACGGTAAGCTGGGACAAAGCCCCTCAGAACGGCGACGCCTGGATCGGGTTTTTCAAATCAGGCGACCCCGATTCCAATCCCATAAGACGAGTATTTATCAATTCTTTGAACGGGAACCAGTGGACACTGCCTTCATCTTTCACCGGTGTATCTCCAGGAGTGTACGACTTTAGGCTTTATAAAAACAACACCAGCAACTATTACATGAACGGAAAGACCAATATACAATTCAGATACAAGGAACCCATGATACAGGTTCATGCAACAGAAGTTCACCCCGGTGATAATATAAGAATAACCTGGACCGGGGGGCCGCCTCACGATCCCGACGGACACATGGATATATACCATGCAGACACCCTCTGGGGTGCATTTACAGCTGGATTGGATCCCGAAGGAGATGTTCAATATCATTTGCATACCAATGCTCCGCCCGGCTTTTATCAGGTCCGCATGTATGCCGGAGATGATATTCTGGTCGGAGTAAGCAACGGTTTTGCCGTAACGCCAGCCGGTTCTCAGCAGCCGCAGGGCGGTGGGGCCGGCGGTGGCGGAACAACTGCCGCGGAAAGTTCGGGAAGCATAGTTTTAACAGTCGGTCAGGATCAAATGCTGGTTAACGGTTCGGTGGACGCTTCATTCCACGATACGCCCGTTATAGTTGAGAACCGCGTGTTTGTTCCCATCGGCGCGGTTATTAAAGCAATGGGAGGCAGCACCAGCTGGGCTGCTGACGAGCAAAAGGTAAGCATTTCGTTGAACGGACGGGTGCTGAATTTGTGGATAGGACAGAACCGGGCGCTGATTAATGGACAGGAAGCCAGTCTTGATGTGTCGCCTTATATTTCTTCAACCGGGCGCACCATGCTGCCACTGGGATTTATTTCTCAAAACCTCGGATCTCAAATTAACTGGGACGGGGCCAATCAAAGGGTTACGATTAATTATGGAACTGCGCTGGAAACCGGCAATAGTAATACTAATCCGCCAGCTGCTGGTTCGGAAAATAACACTACCGGTCTCATGGCTGAATATAAATTTAACGGCGATTGCAAAGATGGAACCGGCAACGGAAACGACGGGGCGGTGGTAGGCGACGTTTCGTTCGTCGATGACAGCGTGATGGGTAAGTGCGCCGTTTTTAACGGAGGCTATATTGATGTGAAAAGCAGTACCGGGCTTAACCTGGGGAGTCAATTTACCGTCTCATTATGGATTCAGGTTGATCCGAGTATGGCAGATCCAACCAACAAAAGCGGACCTATCATCTCTAAATTGAACGATGCCGGCGGTTACAATAACTATATCTGGTATACCAAAGGAACCTATGGTATGAGAGCGGATTTGAAAACCAATCGCGGTGACAAGTTGATTCAGAACAAGCCATTTACCGATTACAAGTTAAACAGCGGCTGGTCCCAACTGGTGTTCTCGGGAGACGGTCAAAACCTTTACCTTTACCATAACGGCAGCTTAATAGCCACACAGGCAATTGGCAGCGATGTGTCCATAAACCCTTCCACCGGCAACATGAGGATCGGAAACGGAAGCGATGTAAACCAGAAGAATTTATTATTCAAAGGCAAAATGGATGACCTGAGAATATACAACCGGACTTTGAGCGCCGTTGAAATACAGAGTCTATATAACGGAGGCACTCCTACTGGGAACTAAGTTTTTACAGTCTAACTTCAAGGCTCCAGAGGCTTTGTCGAATATACCTATCAAGAATTTTTATAAACAAGATGGGATGAGGAGGTAGAGCAGGTGAAGAAGCGAATTACGGTGGCGATTGTAATAGTCATGATGATGGTTTTGGGGGGTGGCCCGGGAGCTATAGCTTCAACTGCTGGAGTTCCGGCCGCTCCCGATAAGATTCATGTTTTTGCCTATTCCACAACTGAAGTAGACGTCGATTGGTTAGATAATTCCGATAACGAAACCGGTTTTATCATATATAGAACGGTTGCCCAGGGAAAAGATACTCTTCCGGTACAGCCAGTCGGAAATACCGGTGCCAATGTAACCAACTTCAGGGATTCAGGTTTGATCCCCAATACTACATACGTCTATGAAGTAAGGGCGGTAAACGCTCAAGGTACTTCTGCACCTACGGCAAGGTGGAGGGTTACGGCGCCAACCCGAGTGGTTTATTTTTACTTGAACCAGGACACCTATTGGCTGAACGGTCAGACTTACCCTATGGTTGCCCCCTTATTACTAGTCGACAACCGCAATTATGTTCCACTGGCGGCCTTGGCTCAGGCTTTGGGCGGAACCTGCACCTGGGATCCAGCCACCCAGACTATTGTGGTAAAACTCGGCAATAACGAATTTCAAATGGTCTTAGGGAGCACCGATGCTATGGTTAATGGAAAAGCAGATAAATTGCAAGTCCCGCCGATAATTATTGACCAGCGGACCTATATCCCGCTGGGAATCACATCTAACCGACTGGGCTGTGACATATGGTGGGACCAGACAGATCAAAAAGCCAGAATTTACTATCCTGCCGACCGTATACCGGGGATCTAGAAGGGAATCCGGTGAACGAAGGGCTTAAGGCAATCTTTGATAGAAAACTTTTGCAGGGTAGGTGCTTAAAGAAGAAGTCAAGATGATTATTCTCAGGGGAGGCTGTGCTACATAACCTATGAACAATCATGCTGATTTTACTTATTATAAGCACGATTCTGGATGTGCCAGCACAGGTTGTCAATGGTAGAACACTGGTACCAAAAAGCTTTATCCCAAAGTCTCTCGCGGCTCAAATATGCTACGATTCCAATACGAAATCCGTAAATATTACCAAAGCTTCATACACTTCTATAAAAGAGGCATGCCGTCAACCGGCACCCCGTCAAACAACACAATTGAGACTATTCTCTTTAAACTGCAAAGTGCATCCGGAGTTATGAGTAATACGCCCACAAAAACCACCTTCAACCTGTCAAGTGAATTCAAAATTTCTTAAAATGCCTTAATTAATCATGGTTAGCTACACGAACTTCATAATTTGTTTTAATCTTTTATTTTGGACTGAAACTTAATGTAAGTAATGGTACTATTATGTTAAATATCTGGAATAACTCTTTTAAGGTAGACTATGACAAGTAACGATTGGGATAAACAATTGGTGAAATCCAGTTTGGAAAAACAATATATCTAAAGTTTAAAATCCAAACGATCATCCTAACAAAGCTTTGCTCCCAATAGTTGAACTTAAGGGAATCAGCGAAAAATGTCCCCGTAGTATTCGGGATAGTAGCGATCAAGGACCTGTATCTCATATCGTCACCTCCAGAATTGGCGATCCTTAACCGGGGGGAATAGCTTTTAGTTTGAAAAGATATTTTCCTGAAAAGGGGAAAAGACGATGCCGACGCAAAAGAATACTACCATTAGATTTTAGCCAATATAGCCTCATTTAACCGTAGTCTGCTCGGCCTTTTCCCGGCCAAAAATGAACAAATAGAAGTGGGCAAATCATATTTAGTTGCTGGGCATGAGCTTCACAATTTGCCGCACCAGTTATTGTCTCTTAGAGATCAATATGCCGCCGTCGATGTTTATGGCCTTGAGATTTCAACCAAAAGAAAACCGGCTATGACCAGCCTGTTTATCCTTAGTATATGGTCGTTATTCTTCATCAAGTTGTATGCGCATGCATTTTCGCATATTACCTTGATGCTTGGCCTTTACCCAGCTACTCTTGGGGCGGCCTACCTTTTGTATATAATGACAGGATATGTAAGGGTAGTTATTTTTGGGGTGGGTCTTTAGAAAAACCGGGTACAGGAGGAGCCTCAAAGCAATCATAAGCTGAAAAATTATCTTGGCAGGGGGTACGATATAGGATGGCACATGATGTTTTCATCAGTTATTCTTCGCAGGATAAGCAAATTGCGGACGCTTTATGCGCAAAACTTGAATCCAACCTAATACGATGTTGGATCGCTCCGCGAGATGTACTACCCGGTATGGAATATGCAAAAGCGCTTATTAATGCTATTAGTGAAAGCCGGATTTTAATCCTGGTGCTCTCAGCCAGTTCAAATAATTCTCCCCAGGTGCTAAGAGAAGTCGAGAGGGCGGTCAGTAAAGGAATCCTCATCCTTCCTTTTAGAATTGAGAACATCGCTCTTTCTGAATCGATGGAATATTATGTCAGCACGCAGCATTGGTTGGATGCTTTAACACCGCCCCTGGAAAAACATTTGCAGGAACTAACAGATTCGGTGCTTCTCCTCCTTTCGGACAAGCGAGGGACAGCATCATTTGACAATGAACAGGCACAGGTCGGGCCAAATACCTTAAGCCAAAAAGAAAAGAATAACATCTATAGTTATGCGAAGCAGCTTTTTAAAATGCCCGCAGTAATGGTGGCAGTTATAGCGGTTTTGATAACTGGATCGCTGATTTATTACTCAATTCATAAGTCTTCGTCGACAGCCACAAACAGCCTGGCAAAATCGGGAACGACATACAACTATCAGGCTGTCCAAGAAAGCAATCAACTTGTAGTACAGGCACAGCAATTAATGGATAATCTGGAAATGCAGAGTGATGTATCCCCGTCTACTAGGGATGCTGACAAAATATTAGAATTGTGTGATCAAGCCATTCAGCTCAATCCCCAAGACGATAATCCCTATGAAATTCGAGCCAGAGTCTATGAAAAAATGCAGTTGTTTGATAAAGCGCTGCCCGAATTAAAAACAGCCCTAGATCTAAATCCCAATGTACCAACCAATCATACTCATATGGGAATGTTGTACTGGCAGTTGGGAGACAATGAAGCAGCGATAAAAGAATTTAAAAAGGCGTTAGAAATAGCCGCCCAAAATCGTGGCAACAATAATCCTGGCTGGCAACAAGCCGTTCAAAAATCTAAAGATATGCTGCAAAAATTGGGTGTACAGGAGTATTAGAGAATGTGTTTATAAATACAACATTGCCCAGTTTTTTTAAAACTGCTCAATTTGGCAGAAGAAAGGCACACTAAAAAGGCACTCTCGCGATTCGTTGAGAGTGCCTAAACTGGCATGGTACGCCCGAGAGGAATCGAACCTCCGGAGGCGGAAGCCCAAAACTTGATCAAACGGATTTGTCGGGTTGAACATGCCACGGACCTGCAAAAACAAGCCTACTAGGAACAGCTATTTAAAATCACTCAAAGAAGACCATCATTTATCCATTAGACAAATAGCGAGGTTGACTGGTATAAATAGAGGCGTTGTGTTTAATGCCTAAAAGTTGTCAACAACCCCGTCCGCTAGTCACGCCTTACGCCAGTCCGGGTTGAAGTATTGACCCAAATTACTTTTCTTACTACCGCAAATGGAGTTCAAAATAGTAATCTTGGGAGTTCATCGCCTTGTAACGGGACTTACTGGTGTTTGCGCAAGGAAGACATTCCTGTACAGGCAATTATTAAAGAAGGACAGCCTGGTGCAGTATTGACTCAGATTGCAGAGAATATCAAAGCCGCTCTTATCGTTATTGGTTCTCATAACAGAGGATCCATGGGTTTATTTTTTATGGGAAGCGTTTCCAACTATGTTCTCCATAATGCAGCATGCCCGGTACTAGTTGTAAAAATCAACTTAGGATCAATATATATGTTAAGCTACTGCGCTGTACAGGGTAGTAGCTTTTTCAGTTCGGTCGCTCTGGACTACGACACAATGAGCAATTCAAGCTGAATAGACAGCGAAAAACCCAGCCAACAACCGTATATTGAAAGATAAACATTAGTGCGGCGAAGTCATAAATAAACCATTATGTTGCAAATTTCTTATATAATAGACAAAAAAGCGTATTGAGTAGGGTGGGGAATTTATGAAAATTAAAAAAGACTATTTACTACGAGAAATTGCAGGTGTTCATATTGTTGTTCCAGTTGGCGAGCGGGTTATTGATTTTAAAGGCATGATGACACTCAATGATAGTGGTTGTTTTATCTGGAAATGCTTATCTGATAACATCACCTATGAGCAATTGCTCTCTTCAATTTTAGATGAATATGAAATTGAAGAAGCTACAGCCCGGACTGATCTGGATGAATTTCTTAAT
Organism: Syntrophomonadaceae bacterium; assembly: GCA_040217815.1. Classification (GTDB taxonomy): domain Bacteria; phylum Bacillota; class Syntrophomonadia; order Syntrophomonadales; family Syntrophomonadaceae; genus UBA5314. The sequence goes on from JBEHWI010000012.1 coordinate 84,459, forward strand.
ACAGCTCGGGAAAACGGGGTGCTCGATGAATGAGCATTGAAGATAAGAAAACAAGCAACAATGAGCTGGCCCAAAAATGGCAGAATACTGAAATGACGATGGCGGCCTATGCAGCGCAACGGCATATACCGCTTGGCGGTACTTTCGAATTGACACCGCGATGCAATTTGAAATGCAAAATGTGTTACGTCCGTCTTGATAGGCAGCAAATGAATTCGATAGGCCGGGAAATGACAGCCAAGGAATGGATAACTATAGCTGAAGCAGCTGCTGATGCCGGAACATTAAACCTTCTCCTAACAGGAGGAGAGCCTCTTATACGGGCGGATTTTGAAGAGATATATACCGCTTTATCCACATTAGGATTTATTATTACTTTGAATACAAATGCCACTCTGATGACACCGGATTTATTAAACCTGTTTAAAAAATATCCGCCAACAGCAACCAATGTTACGCTTTATGGAGCGTCTCCACAGACCTATGAAAAAATTTGCGGCAATCCTGACGACTTCGGTAAAACCATAGACGGCTTGGAGATGCTTTCCAAGGTCCCGACAGTATTGGAAGTACGTACTACTTTTATCAAGGACAATGCCCAGGAGCTTGATGCGATTCGGGCCATAGCCAATCAATACACAAAGCGGTATGCAATCAATACCATGGTTAATAAACCCGTACGTGGTGCTGTATCTGCTGCTGAGTGCTGTCGTTTAACTCCATCACAGATATTTGACATTGATGAAGCTAATGAAAATTATTATAAGGAACTCAACAGTAAAACAGAAGATGCAATAGAATACGGTATGGAAAAGGACAATTTTTCGGATGTCAAGTATTATGGTTTTGATTTACCCCCCAAAATAATTACCTGTCTAGCTGCTAAGTCAATGTATTGGATAACCTGGGATGGGAAAATGCTCCCCTGTGGTTCATTTTCCAGCCCCTACACGCTGCCGCTGGAAGAGGGATTTAGGACCGCCTGGGACCGTCTCCCTACATTATTTGAAGATATTATGCTACCTCAGGAATGCAGGCAATGCGAATATTCAAACGGAAGCTGTTCAAATTGCCCGGCCATACTTCAGACAGAATCGGGATCTTTTGACAAAATATCAAGATATATCTGTGAAACCGCCAAAGAACGGGCTTTGCGTACTAGGACAAAAGCTCGGTGAAATCAGGTCTTGCAGACAATTTGGGACTATGGTACAATAACACCAAGGACTAGAGGGTGAGGTGCAAATTATGAAAAAGGTTTATGAAAAACCAGAATTGAATGCTAAAGCTTACGCCCAATTTGAAAATGTTTTTACTGCATGTGACAAAGGAAATGCCAGCCCGCAGGGATGCGAATCGAATACATATGCTACCGAGCATTCCGGGCCCAGGTGGAGCGCACATTTTGCTGACAGTTATACCTCATAGAACGTTAGAGTGAAACAACAAAACAGGCACACTTACAGTGTGCCTGTTTTGTTTCATCTATACATTTTTACTTCTTGGAGGAGATTATTTGTCTAAATTCCGTTTTTCAGATTTAATTGTCGAGATTGAAGCGCCTGAATGGGTAGTGCATAAAAATCTTCTGGAATTTTCATGTTCGAACGGGGATCCCGATGTTCGCATACAAATTATCTTTGAAAAACTTCCCCGGCTGCCATTGGATGAAGCTATGCTAATAGTAAAAACGTCAGGCAAATCAATCTATGACATTCAAGGATCTGTATATAGTGTTTGTGGATATGAATATGACATTCCATCTGGTATTATTGCAGCGAAAGACAGGTCCTTTTGTACAATGTATGTAGATCCGGAATTTAGTGAACCTGTCGATGAAACAATAGTGCATAATGTAAGTGACGGTATTTTTTGTGCTCTGCGTGAAGTAATAGTTGCAGTATTAGCTCGAAAATATGGCCTTATAATCCACTCAAGTACAATTGTATGGAATGCGAAAGGGGTTGTTTTTTCGGCCCCCTCTGGAACTGGCAAATCTACTCATGCCCACCTATGGCAGCAGCGATATCAAACGCCTATTTTAGACGGTGATGCTACAGCTTGTAGAATAATTGAAGGAATACCTGTTGTTTATGGTTTGCCTTGGTGTGGAACCTCGGGTGAGTTTATGAATCAGAGTGCTCCCCTTGGTGCAATTGTGTTTTTAGAACAGGCTGAAAAAAACGAAATTGAAAAACTGAACCAGTACGAAGCCTTCATGAGACTCGCTGCCAGATCCTTCCTGCTGCGTTGGGATGTTGAAGCGATGGATCATTCACTAAATACTGTTCAAGAGATCGTAAATAATATAGACTGCTATTTACTTAAATGCTTACCTGATTATGATGCGGTTGAGTTGGTGAAAAAATGTTTGGACCAAAATTAGAAAAAAGTCTTATCCCAGCTTCAGAATGGTCATCGGCCATATTGCCGATTCTGGAACAAGGGCACACTTTGAAGATGCCATTTTCAGGTTTAAGTATGCATCCTTTGCTTGTAGGCGGAAGAGACGAAGTATTGCTTGAGAGCGTTTCTGGTAGAAAGCTCAAGCGTGGAGATATAGTGCTTTTTGTCCAGGAAGATGGAACACATGTACTGCACCGCATTCACCATATAAAGAACAACACATATTTTATGCTGGGGGATGCTCAGGTCTGGATTGAAGGGCCAGTCCCTGCAGACAAAGTATTGGGAATTGCTACGGTGCTCATCCGAAAAAATAAAATGATATCAAGCAGGCGAATTGATTATTTAATTATATCGCACTTGTGGCTGCTGCTGCGTCCGGTTAGACCTATGATTTTGAAGGCTATCAAACGTTTACGAAAACATGGTTGATAAACCTGGCTCATCCTTTATCTTCATAAGCTTCCATGCAGCGCAGGGGGACAGTTATCGAGTATCATGTTCTGCTTTTTTTTTGCTCCTAAAAAACCACTTCAAATCTCTGGATATTAACCTCCATTCTTGAGCCTTTTCTAGTATTTCTCACTTAACCAGAACATATGCTCTGATTTGGCATTGATTTAACAAAGAACATATGTATAGGTGATAAGATGCGCAGGATCGCATATTTAAAACGGAACAAAAACCCCAACGGCTGGAATAAATGCCTTGATTTATGCAGCTAGTATACCCTTTTGTTAAGCAATTGAATAATGAAGCCGTATACCTGGACTTAGCAATCTGATTGATAATACGTCTGCACATAAGAGATGCAGCGTTAGGAGAGCGAGCTACTAAACACCTTCATTGGCCTTACTTGCAGTAATGGTGGAGCAGATTACACTCTTCTTAGAGGGAGTGATGCTATTCAAGATATTCTTCCCATTGACCTAGAAAGCTAATATCTAAAGCTGCAGAAGGACGGTAAAAAAGCCAAGAAAAAAGATGAATCCGGTAATGTAACTATTACTTCAATCGGTGGCCTGGCTCAACAAACTGTAATGCATATCCACAACATCATAAACCCGGCCCTGGAAAAAGCAGCAGATAATGGCTACATAACGAGGAACCCGGCTGCAAAAGTTGATAAAAAACGCATATTAAAGCTGGTTCCGACCCGAGTCCCGAGACCTCTAAACGCTGAAGAAGTGGGGAGGTATCTCCAGAATGTCTCACACCGTAGGCTATCATCACTATTTATATTAGACCTATGCACTGGCATGAGACGCGGGGAGTTGCTCGGTCTACATTGGGCTGACATAGACCACGAAAACCGCGAAATTAAGTTAGAAAGGCAAATACAACGGGTTCAGAACGTAGACGGCCCGGGAAGTTATCTAGGCTATACAGGATTAAAAACCCAGAAGTCTCAAAGAACAATCAAATTGCCGCTACTTGCTTACAACGAACTCATGGCCCATAAAGAACGCCAGGGCCAGGAGAAAGCCGAAGCTGGCAAAGGGTATAAGGACGAAGACCTGATATTCTGCACGGCGATCGGAACCAAGCTAGATCCACGCAGGGTATACGATATTCACTGCCAAACCTTAGTAAAGGCCAATATTAAGCACATAGCATTTCATGATCTCAGGCATACGGTTGCCACCTTACTTCTTCAGGCCGGAGAAAGCACAAAAAGCATTCAAGAGCTTCTGGGCCATTCAGACATTAGGACAACCCTGGGAACCTATGCCCATGTCTTGGATGAAATGAAGGCAGCTACGGCGGAAAAGTTAGATGGTATTACTAGTGAAGCTTATTCAATGGTTAAGCCCGATAAATCCCTAAATACAACGGATAATAACTCATAATATCAATGCTACTGCTGTCGCCACTGCTGTCAAAAAATAAAAAAAGCACTTCCAAGAATCTTGAAAGTGCCGATTTATCGGATGGTACGCCCGAGAGGAATCGAACCTCCGCACCCGGCTCCGGAGTATGACTTCCGTTTTCTTTGCCAATCCTATCCCCTCATTTGTTGTCCTAAAAATTAAGGGCATTCATGCCATTCTCAAAATCACTTTCCTGCCATTTCGCATAAATTCCTTTTCCAACTGCGGTCAAAAACTGCGGTCAAAAAAATTTACTTACTTCTTTTTTTCTCTCGCTTTTTTCTTCTTTCTTGCAGATGCGCGACCATTGCATTTAGCATTTCATCTTTATCTAGCTTTTGAGGAAGCAGTTCTTTACTAAATTGTTTCAATTCCTCGTACTCGGCATCCGTTATATGATTTCTTGCTGAAGGGCGGTTTTTCCAATTCCTGATTACGGCAAGAGCACCTTGCCGTTGATACATTGCCCAACTCATAGTGTCCCGGGAAAGAATATCTGAAAATGGGACGATCCTATTCGCATCATATGGAGCAAAATCCCCTATAACATAACTTAATATAAAGAAAGTATATAAATCCTTGGGGATTAGTTTTAATGAAAGCCCATTTTTTTCGCTAAAACTAGCTTTATATTTAAAACTATTTTCCAAAATCCAATTCAAATTTAATAGCGCTACGTCCTTGCACCATTTAATGATTTCCTCTCTGTATGGCTTTTCTGGTCCTTTATTTGGCAATAAAAACCCTTCACCATCTTTGCTTGCCTTTCCAACGAGCCAATGCAGCCCTTCAGGGCTTAGCGAGGATAATAAATATTTGACAGAAAAGCTTCCTGAATGGTTTGGGAAAAACATTATTGCACGCTTGTAAGGTTCATAAAGGTTATGTTGCAGAGTGCGCCAATAATCGGAGTCAAAAAGTTTCTTTTTTGTAGAACCACTATAAGAAGTTAGAAAAATATATAGTTGATAAAACCTCAACCTTATTTGATCAACGGTTAATCTTTTATTTCTAAATAATGGCCCCCATTTTTCGGAGTAATCCGAGACAGACATGATTAAAGCGAGATCATCAAACTCGTTAAAAATATTGGTTCGAGCTATTGATATTAAATCTTCCCAAGCTTTTTCATCATCTAATTCCTGGTTTGCCGATTTCACGTCTTCGGTTATTAAGATGGGCCATTTAACTGGATCGCCTTCTTTAATGAGATAACCGGACGCTTCGGCGGAAGCCTTAACCCTTGCCTGAATATCTTTGGGAGCTTCTTCGTATTCAACTCTAACTATACATGATTTCAGTTCTGGCCTCTCAAAAGAAACAAGTACTTGTTTCTTACCCACCAGCCTCATCCTTTCTGTTCGGAGTGTTCGCATTACCATTATACAATGAAACCATGGTAAAAACAATGATTCACAAGTCCATGAAAGGAGATATCGGGCTATGGATAAATCCGAGTTTTCATTTGAGGCGCTGCCGGATTTAATTACCCCCAGGCAGCTTACCGAGGCCGGTTATCCGGGAGGGAAAAATGCGGTGTATTCGTTATTTTGCCGTAAAGATTTCCCATCGCTAAGACACGGTAAAAAATTACTTGTGTCAAAACCGGCCCTATTAACCTATTTTAAGGCGGCAAATTAGTCGCTATAAAGCATCCATAGACGGTTCTTTAAAAACTGAACACCCCACCACCAATATTAGTGGCGCACGGTCCGAGCGATAGGGACCAGGATAGGCATACCAGGTCGATACCGTGGAGCCGGGAAGGTCTGGAAAACAAAGTCCTCTTTATGGCCGAAACATGGAGGAGAAAAATAAAACCCGGCGGGTGGGCCGTCGGGTGAAGGCGGTGATTTATTATTTGAATAATGCACTTCTTATAACTGATTATACCGAAATTACGCGGAAAATCAAAGAAGCCATTCGCATAGAGGACATTATATCAGAGGTTGTTCAATTGTCCTGGAGAGGGCATGTAGGATGGGGCCTATGTTGTTTTCACCAAGAAAAAACAGGCAGTCTTACGGTAGATAAAGAAAAACAGCTCTTTTACTGTCATGGCTGTCATGTGGGCGGAGACGTTTATAAGTTTGTTATGTTGCGTGATAAATGCTCGTTTCGGGAAGCCCAGGCGTATCTAGCCGAGCGGGCCGGCATCTCTGTAAATGAAAAGGTTCCGATTGAAGCGTACCGTGCCAGGCGAAAAGCCGAACAGGAGCGGCAAAAGAAACAAGACGTAGAGCAAGCCCTGGCTAAACTGGTTAAAGTGACCCGGCTTGAGGTTTTCGCTGCCGAACGGTGGGTATATTCCATTCGAAAGACAATCGTTGACGTTGAGCGGTTGGATAGCCCAGTAGCTCAATGGGCTATAAAACATGGGCCGCATATTGAAAGAATTGCAGATACACTGATCGGCGGCGATCAAACAGAACAAATGCAGGCGTGTTTGGCCTGGGAGGGGCTCAAAAATTATGGAAAATTATTTCGATAGCCTCCCACCAGGTGAAGAAGGCGACAAAGTCCTAAAGCTAGCCGCTACACGCGAGAAAGCCGCAAAATCTACAGGCAAAAGCAAAACGGCCAAGGGATCAGGAAAACACTTACCCCCTGAAGGCCGCTATGAACCGGTAATAACTTGCCTCGATGATATCGAAGCGGAAGAAGTAGCCTGGCTCTGGCCGGGCTACATTGCTCTTCGTAAGATTTGCCTTGTGGAAGGCGATCCATCACACGGTAAGACCTGGGTTACTCTTGCTATTGCAGCGGCTATAAGTCAAGGTTGGCCTTTGCCGGACCAGGATACCGGGATTAATCAACAAACTGAACTTGAGCCTGCAAGTGTAATCTATATGACAGCTGAGGATGGACTAAGCGATACCATTAAACCTCGCATGATTAATCTTGGCGCCGATTGTGACAAGATCTATGTTATCGAAGGGCAGCGCCAGGGTGATAAGGAAATGGAACCGGTCACGATGCAGGATCTGGATATATTGCGGCAAGCTATGGAACAGGTCAAGCCGGCACTCCTTATTATTGACCCTCTACAGGGCTTCCTTGGGGCAGGAGTGGACATGCATCGGGCAAATGAAACTCGGCCAGTGCTTACTGGAATATTGAGACTGGCAGAGGAATTTAACTGCGCTGTGGTTATAATCCGTCACCTGAATAAGAGCAGCGGCGGTAAAGCCGCATATCGGGGGATGGGCTCAATAGACTTTACAGCCACGGCCCGTACGGTTCTCCTCGTTGGAAAGGACCCGGACGATCCACATAAGCGGATTGTAATACCAACGAAATGCAATGTAGGCGCTGAAGGTGTACCAGTGGCTTTTACCTTGACTCCAGAGGAAGGTTTTCGGTGGGCGGGCAAAGCTGATAGAACAGCGGAGGATCTGCTCTACCCTCAAGCTAAAGAAGACGACGGCAACGAAAAGGGCAAAGTAGACGAGGCGCAGGATTTCCTGGAAGATATTTTGCAGGATGGACCCGTATCATCAAATGAGATTTTTTCAAAGGCAGGAAAAGCCGGCATATCAAAAGCAAGCATAAGGAGAGCCAAAGAACTCCTAAATATCCAGGCTTACCGCGAACCCGGGAAGGGAAGAGAGGCCGCCTGGATGTGGCGAATTAGAAGCTCAAACATTTCAAATGAGCATCTTGAGCAAGTAATTGAAACCCCCAAAAATACGGGCTTAGAAATAGATGCTCAAGATGCTCAATCTAAGTTGTTTGAACAAGTAAAAAAACCTTCATGGTCTGATGTTGGCCGCCCTATTGACCTGGATGCCAGAGAGAGGGGGCGGTCTTAATGCTATCCCTACGCGACTACCAGCAGGAGGCCCTTCAATCTATCTTAAAAGAGTACACTGCCGGAATTAGCCGCCAACTGGTAGCCCTCCCCACCGGTACAGGCAAGACTATTCTTTTTGCAGCGCTGGCCCGGGAGTTAAACCGGACAACAATGATAATAGCCCACCGGGAAGAACTTCTCCAGCAGGCCCGGGATAAGATGCTGATGCTCTGGCCGGAGGCCGATATAGGCATAATCAAGGCTGAACGTAATGAAATTGACCATCAGATTCTCATTGCCAGCATACAGACCATTTCCAGGCCCCGCAGGTTGCAGGAGTTAATGGAAAGGGGATTATCCCTCCTGATCATTGACGAGGCTCACCACAGCGCAGCAGGAACCTATCAGAAGGTCATCAAGGAATTAGGCTTCATGGACGCAGACCCCGGCAGGCTTCTTGTGGGTGTGACTGCCACACCTTCCAGGGGGGACAAGATAGGCCTTGACTCTATATTTCAAAAAGTAGTCTATCAGCGGTCATTACCTACTATGGTACGAGCTGGTTATCTATCTGACCTGAAGGCGATCAGGGTGAAGGCCGAAACGGACCTTAAGGGCATCCACACCCGGGCCGGGGACTTCGCACCTGGGGAGCTTGAGGCCGCAGTAAACACGGCCGAACGCAACAAAATTATTGTAGCCTCATTTAAACAGTATGCCGAGAACCGCAGGGCGGCCGCCTTTTGTGCAGGCGTACAGCACGCGCAGGACCTTGCCGAATGCTTCAACCAAGCAGGTATAAAGGCGGCAGCTGTATGGGGCGCTATGGACCCGCAGGAGCGCCGGGCTGCCCTCCATGCATACGAGCAAGGGGAAATACGGGTATTGACCAATTGTGAGATCCTGGCCGAAGGCTGGGACTCGCCGGCCACAGACTGCTTGCTTATGGCCAGGCCAACTAAAAGCAGTCCATTATACATGCAGATGATCGGCAGAGGGACAAGGACCTACCCAGGGAAAGAAGATTGCCTGATTATCGAATTCACTGCCAACAGGCATGATATTGCCACCCTGGGCGGGCTTACCGGTCTGCCCATAAGAAACAAGCAGACGGTGCTCCAAGCCATGCAGGAAGAGCAAGAGAAGAAGGAACAGGCTGCTAAGGCCGAGGCGAAGGCCACGCGGGTAATCGCCAAAGAGTTTGATATCCTGGACCGTTCGTCTTTCCGTTGGCATCAAGCGGGCAAAGAATGGCGCCTGCCGATTGCACCGCGGCGTTATATTCAACTACGCGAAGGAGAACCAGGAAAATATACAGTGGCTCTTGCAGCAGAAGGCATAGGCTTTTTAAGTCTTGCTGACGATGCTTTACCCTTCGGATACGCGCAGGGTGTAGCAGAAGACTATGCCCGGCAGTACGCACAGGGCTTTGCGCGTAAAGATGCCAAGTGGGCGGTGAAGCCCGCGACATTGAAACAGGCGAAGCTACTGACGAAACTAAGGATCAAATTTGATCAAGGTATTAACCGGGCTGAGGCTGCCCGGTTAATAGACGAAGAATTAGCCCGCAGGAAGGCAGAACCGGCGACAAGAAAGCAGGTTGCCTTCCTTAAACAGTTAGGCGTTCGGATACCTGAAGGATTAACGAAACAGGGGGCCCGGCATTTAATATCGGGCAACGTATAGGGGGCGGGTTTAAACCGTCCCCTTCTATATCCAGTTTAAATATCAACGAAAGGTGTGGTGTTAATGACAACCCGGATTGACCGATTGCGATTTGCGGCTCGACGACTGGAGAACCCAGCCCTAAATGAAGATGAACGAAACGATGTTTCCCGTAGGATATTTGCCAATGAAATAATTTGGACCCGGCGAGAAATACGAGGAGCCATCAACAACCTTATTCCCTTATGTGTTAAGAGCAGGCAAATACGGCAACTCCTTGAGATGGAAAAAGCCCAGACGGTCAAAAACAGTGACGCTATATTTCATCTAAATAAAGCCTGCGAAGCCGCAAATAACGCAATTTTCTCTTGGAACGATGTATTAGACCAGTATGGGAAGACGGTTTTGACGTTGTTGGAGTTGTACAAGGA
>JBEHWI010000013.1:0-93758 GCA_040217815.1 Syntrophomonadaceae bacterium
CGTGCCCCGGGGAAGCGGACTGATGCCTCTTTTCAGATAGCCCGCTTCTTCTTCATGTACGACAATGGGAAGCTTGAAATGCTTCTTGACGAGTGCCGCATTACCGGCGTGATCGAAATGGGTATGAGTTAAAACCAGAGCTTGCAGCTGTTTTCCCCCGCAGACCATTTCAGCGCGCTGCAGCAGTCTTTTCCCGGCAAAACTATAGCTGCTGTCTACCATGATGCATCCTGACGGCCCCTTAATTAAATATACATTGCAGCCTGGCCCGACCAGGCGATGTACAAGCAATCCGCTCTCTGTTATCCACTGACGCATAGGGGCACTCCTCATTAATTTGTAAAGCTATATTTACCTTACAGAAATTTATCTTGCCACCTGAATTCAAAAGGATATTCCCTTTAGATCAGGAATATCCCCTTGCTGCTTAAATGATTACTACTGTTTTTACAAGTTACAGCTATTTCGCCATGGTGGCAAACAGCTTCTCGCCTTCCCGGAAAGCCTTCAAGTTTACATCCAGAGCCTTGGCGGGAACCATTGTGGCAATGGCTTTTTCCACTTCTTCGGTTGGAATTCCCATGGCTCCGGACAGCATGCCCACCAGAACCACGTTGGCGGCTTTTACGTTACCGCATTCGATGGCAATGCTGGTGGCGTCTACAATGGTGGTATCGGGAACCATTGCAGCGATCTTCTGATCGATGTCCTGCGGGTACTTGGCCTTGCCGGTCATTACCGGCAGGGGATCCACCCGGTCGTTGTTTATAATAACTTTGCCGCCCGGCTTGAGGTAGTCCAGCCAGCGGGCCGCTTCCAGCTTTTCAAAGGCCAGCAACACGTCGGCGTCGCCTTTCTTGATGATCGGGGAATAGATCTTTTCCCCGTAGCGGACCTGGGATACTACGCTGCCGCCCCGCTGAGCCATGCCGTGTATTTCCGAAACCTTAACGTCATAGCCCATCTGAACTACCACCTGGGCGATAATGCGGCTGGTCAACAGGGTCCCCTGCCCTCCAACTCCGACAATAAGGATGTTTCTCGTCTCGTTTGGCATAGTTATCCCTCCACTATCTTGACGGCGTCAAAGGTGCAGACCTGGGGGCAGAGACCGCAGGTAATGCAGTTGTTGGGGTTGATCACCGCCAGTTTTTCTTTATCAAGCCAGTACATACCGGTGCAGCCGATGCGGATACAGATCTTGCATCCTTTGCACAATTCGGTATCCACATAGTATTTTTCTTTGGGGGGCTCTTTTACGATCAGGGCGCAGGGCCGCTTGCAGATGATGACCGAAGGCTCCCTTCTGTCCAGTTCTTCGGTCAGAGCCTGCTTCAATTCATCCAGTTTTAGAGGATCAACCACTCGCACATGCTCGATTCCCACTGCTCTACACAGGGCGACCAGGTCCAGCTTGTTGGTAGGCTGGGCGGTAATGGTGAGCCCGGTGGCCGGGTGATCCTGGTGACCGGTCATGGCTGTAGTGTCGTTGTCCAGGATGAGAACGGTTGAAGTTCCCTGGTTGTATACGATATCGATAAGGCCGGTTATGCCTGAATGAACAAATGTGGAGTCGCCTATCACCGCCACTGATTTGCGGGCAAAGTCCTCACCCCGGGCTTTTTCCATTCCCATAACCGTGCCGATGCTGGCTCCCATACAGATGCAGGAGTCCATTCCATCCAGCGGAGGCAGGGCTCCCAGGGTGTAGCAGCCTATGTCGCCGGTGACCGTGAGACGCATGCGGTGCAGGGCATAGAAAACTCCGCGATGCGGGCAGCCCGGGCAGAGCAGGGGCGGCCTGCCGGGAATCTCCTTATCCAATCCGAATCCGGCGGCGGTATCGCGTCCGGCCAGGCGCTCTTCGATCATCTCCGGGCTGTATTCACCCAGGAGGGAAAATATATCTTTGCCTTCCACCTTGATGCCCCAGGCCTTCACCTGTTCTTCAATGACCGGCTCCAGTTCCTCAATGACCACTAAACGGTCCACCTGTTCGGCAAATGAACGGATCAGCTTTTCCGGCAAAGGATTGGTAAAGCCCAGCTTGAGAACAGAAACATCGGGCATTACTTCCTTTACATATTGATAGGCAACGCCGCTGGTAATAACCCCCAGGCTGCGGTCGCCCAATTCAATTCTATTCAGTTCAGTTTCATCAGCGAACTCTTTCAGAGCCAGCATACGCTTCTCCACTTCCACGTGGCGCAGGCGGGCGTGTCCGGGCAGCATGACGAACTTGACGGCGTTCTTCTTATACTCTTTTACCCCTACTTCTTCCCTTTCCCCCGTCTGAACCAGGGTCTGGGAATGGGACAGGCGGGTGGTTACCCTGAGCATTACCGGCGTGTCAAAACGCTCGCTCAGTTCAAAGCCCAGCCGGGTGAAGTCCTTGGCTTCCTGGCTGTCAGCCGGCTCCAAAACCGGCAGTTTGGCAAAGCGCGCATAGCCCCGGTTGTCCTGTTCATTCTGGGAAGAATGCATACCCGGGTCGTCGGCTGAAATCAGGACCAATCCCCCGTTCACTCCGGTGTAGGCAAAGGTGTAAAGCGGGTCGGCCGCCACATTGACCCCAACGTGCTTCATGGCCACCAGAGTCCTGGCCCCCCCTATGGATGCTCCGATACCTACTTCCAGGGCTACTTTTTCATTGGGAGACCACTCGGCGTAGACACCCGGAAACTCAGCAAAGCTGCTCACTATCTCGGTGCTGGGCGTGCCCGGGTAGGCAGTTGCTACAGTGGCTCCGGCTTCATAGGCGCCCCTGGCAATAGCCTCATTTCCAATCATTAAGCGTTTCAAACAGGATACCTCCTCATGCCCCATGGCGATATTGCAAAGAGCGGTCGTCCTGGACCTGCTCCTGGATTCATGGTAGGTTTAATAGTCTGCTAAATAATAGCTCTGGACCGCCTGCGCTATCAGGCGGGCCATTTGGTAGACCGGGTTTAAACTCGATACCTGGGGGTCCTTGAACCTGCCCCGGCCCTTCAGGCTCAGCACACCGGTCAATGAATAGTGCCCCAGAGGTGGCAAACGCTTCAAAAGGGCTTTGCCTGGCATTAAAGGCTCATCCCGCAGGCGCAGGGCGCCCAGCTCCGAAGGAGCGCCGGCTGAAGCATCGACTGCAAAGTGGATGCTTTCCGGGTGCTGTTGGTTGATAGCACCCAGTTCGCTCATGAGGTTGCCGGCATGTAAAGGCTTGTCCAATGTTCCGTAAACAGCAAGCGCTGGAATCGCCTCCTGGAGCAGGCTTCCGGTAAGGGGCCCCAGGCAATCCAGAATATGGCGGTCGGAGCCGACGCATAAAAACACGGCCCGCTCAATCTCGGGAGGCAGAAGCATTTTCATCATCCCGTTAAGCAGTTCCGGGGCCTGTGGATCGTTGTGATGGCAGTCCATCAACAGCATGGCTAGACCGGCTCCTTCAAAATCCCTTGCAGTTCTCTGACAAAGCGGGCGTTGTCCTGCGGCCTTCCCACCGTCACCCGGATGTGACGGGGATAGCCGTATACATCACCGGTGCGGACAATGACGCCCTTGGTAAGCAGCTTTTCAAAAACCGATCGGCAGTCGCGCCCGGTGTCGATCAGTAGAAAGTTGGTCTGGCTGGGTACCCAGGGTAAGCCCAACTTATCCAAGGCCTGGGTGAGATACTGTATGCCTTCGGCGTTGTTGGCCAGGCTGCGCTGCACGTGCTCTGTATCATCCAGAGCCGCGGTGGCCGCCGTCTGGGCCAGCAGGTTGACATTAAAGGGTTCACTGACCCTCTGCACCAGGGCGGCTAGTTCGGTTCTGCATAAACCATAGCCGATACGCAGGGCCGCCAGTCCATATATCTTGGAAAAGGTCTTTAAGGCTATTACATTGCGGCCTTCTCTAACATAACTCAGGCCGTCCGGATAATCCTCATTGGTGGCATACTCGCCATAGGCTTCATCGACAATCAATATGACATCGTCGGGAAGAGAGGCGACAAACCGGTCCAATTCAGACTTGTTTACGTAGGTCCCGGTGGGGTTGTTGGGATTGCACAGGTAGACAATCCGGGTCGCCTCATTTACCGCTTTCAGCATGGCGGTCAGGTCATGACGGTCGTCTTTAAGGGGTACGGCCACGCATTTGGCACCCATCACCAGAGCGGTGAATTCGTACTCGACAAAGGTGGGCATGGCAAATACCACCTCATCACCGGGCCGCAAAAAGGTCTCGGCAATCAGGCGCAGGAGCTCGTCCGAACCGTTGCCCAGCAGAATCATATTCTCGGTCACGCCAAATTTTTCGGCCAGCTTCTGGCGCAGATAATAGCAATTGCTGTCCGGATAGATGTGCAATAGATCTATAGCTTCCCTGACCGCTTGAACAGCCAGCGGCGAGGCCCCCAGAGGGTTTTCATTGGAGGCCATCTTTATTACATCTGACAGCCCCAGTTCCCTTTTCACTTCCTCAATAGGCTTTCCGGGAGTGTAGGGCTTAAGGTTGAAAATCTCGGGCCTGGCCAAATGGGTGCTTAGCTTAGGCATTTTGTATTCTGTCCTCCAATATCTTCATAAATCAACTACTCCGGGGCTGCAAGATCCCCCAAAATTCTGCACTGCATTTATTAATTTTAACTCAATACCGGTTGATATGCCATTACTAAATCCAGGGTGATTTCAATCGTTAAAGCCCTTATTTTAGCTTTCAGCGAGAAACCGGTAGACGGTTTTTAGAAAATAGAAAGCCCGGCAGATACCGGGCTCAACTTGTCCAAGAAAACGGTCAGTCTTCGGTTAAGTTCTGGTTTGCTACTTTTGAATACAGATAAACAGGCCGCCCTCCAGAGTTCCTTTGCTTGAATTATATCCTGAAGCTGCTGCACTGACGGATTGTAGAGGTATAGTCCATGGGTATACGGTTTCCCTGTATTCAGTTTTTTCTCTATCGGACAGGTTATTCTCAACCAGAGTGCTTATATTCTTTATATTGACAAACAAAACAGGTTGGGCATCGCTCGCGAACGGTTCAAAGGCTTTTTTATACCTGGCGTCGTCAGCCAAAGACGCGTGTTTGCCGGTGATCGAACCCAGAACTTCAGCGGAAGAGCTCAATACAGCATCGTTCTTACCCAGACCAAGACTAAAGAGATACCTGTTATTATTGGCCTGTCGGTATTCATATATTTGGAAACCATTACTCGAAGATTTGTTCACATTAACCCGTTCCTTTTGTGCAAATTGCGAAAATTTATCCAGGGTGCTGCCGGCCTGTTGCTGTTCCTTTATCCCCACGATCAAAGCCCCGCCTGAGACGCCTGCGAAAACGTGTCCTATTCCCAGCATGTTTAAATCGCGGTTGGGCATGGCCACTGCAGTCACATCCCCGCGGCAAACGTCAAATATATCCCGCTGTAAATTGATCCCGGTTTGCTGCTCGAATTTCTGCGCTTCTTTTTTAAAATCACGAGTATTTTTGTCACTGGGGTTATTGTACATTTCCTGAAAGAAGGCAACCACCATATCGCTGCGTACAAAACCAAGACATTCAGCCGGAATCAAACTAAGGGTATCCTTTAAATCTGCCGAACCGGTGGTTTTCTTCTTTAAATAAGTGGGCACATTGTCTTTGTCGCAGGCCACCACATAATCGCCGCGAATACCGTTGCTTTCAAAGCCGATACCAAGTCCCATTTGTTTAAAGTTTTTTAGCTGATCCGGAACCTGCTGGTTGCGAACATTGACATCGAATGCTTCATTTATAGCGCTTGACAAGTTGGCATAGCAGTACACGCTCTCACCGCCGGGTAGATTCTTAATGATTCCCTGGAAGTCTTTATTGTCCCTTATGCTGTCCTTGGTGGTTCCTTTTTCCCGATCAATAGTCTGTTTTAACAGGTTCTTATCTGTAGCTATCATCAGGAAGTCACCGGAAATGGCCGCTGCAAAATGACTGTCATTGGCAGTTATCGTCACTCCCTGGTAGGTTTCCTCGTGGGTCTTTTCCTTGGCGGCCAATTTATTAATGTATTCCCGGGCTTTGTTTTTATCCTTTTGCTCAGCGACAAAAATCATGCTTTCCGGTTTGGAAACCGATGGCATGAAATAAGCCGCCTCTTTTCCCAACCAGGGTTTCACATCCTGTTCAAAATCGAAGTTAAGGTTATCCCTTTGCATTTGCAGAAATTTATCATAAGCTGTTTTAACTTCGGGAATCGACATGTAGGTGTCCCTGACCGTGGTAAAGTTGCGCACCTGAAAGAGGTCGGGCTTGGCATATATAAACAGTTCGGTATTGGCAGGAGCCAACCTGGTTGTTCTGGGCTCGGAAAAGTTCCCCAAATAATAAAAGACGGCTCCCAGCACCGCCAAAAGGACGGCAGCCCCTGACAACAGGTAAATCCAAAGTCGCCGTTTGGGCGGAGGCGCATTCAAAACAGCAGCGTTGTCCGGAGGCATCGCTCCCTGCCCGGTATCATAATCGTACGCGGGTTGAAAAGGTGGCGGCGGATAATCCATCTGTACTGGCGGGTAGCCGGCTGCACCGCTCTCGACGCCCGCCGCCGGTTCAGCGCCCGGCACCGTGTGTCCACATTTACCACAAAACCTCGCATCATCAACCAGCTGATTGCCGCAATTACCGCAGTATTTCATCTCTATATTCTCCTCTCCCTAAATAAAAGCCCGGCTGCGCTTAATAATACCCTATGAAAGCCACCCCTTTTCCCGGAGCTCATTTATCTTGCTGCGGGCCACCGCAGCGTCGCCCGGATTTTTATTCAATTGAACAGTTTTATCCAAATATTTATAGGCGGCTGAATAATCTTTTTGCTCCAATTTAAACAGACCATAAACCAGGTTGGCTCTTGAGTTATTGCTGTCAAGATTCAAGGCCTGGGTATAATACTTGTCGGCGTCGGCCGTTTTTTGCAGTTTACCCGATAATATGCCCATATTGATTAAGACATCAATATCTTGAGCCTGCATATCAACGATTTTTTTAAAGGTTAACAGAGAAGATTGGTACATCTGCTGTGAACCCAGGCTGCCTTCGCTTTCATACAGCAGGCCAAAATCATAATAGGCTTTGCCCAAATCATTTAGGATCGCCGGGTCATAGGGACTTAATTGAACTGTCTCATTCAACAGCGCGATAGCGCTTTCGTAATTCCTGCGCTGTTCACTGGCGGCCAGGCCCTGGCTGTTTAATATCAAGTACAACCTGGCCAGGGTATGTTTGTACCTGGCATTTTGCGAATCGAGACGCACCGCTTTTTCAAATTGCTGCCTGGCACCGTTATAATCACGCTGGACCAGGGCTAATTCACCGGCTATGTAATAGGCCACGTGCTCGCCGAATTCCTTGCCCTCGTTTATCTGTTTAAGAATCTGCTGGGCCTGGTCATAATTGCCGGTCTTGGCGTAACTTACCGCTAAATCTCGATAAGCGGCGGCATAGTCATCTCCCATTCCCACCTGGCCGTTTTTCACCGCCTCTTTGAAATACCAAACCGCCTTCTCATAATCTTTCATATAGAAATAAGCGGTTCCGGTTAAATATTTAACCTCGCTGTTGCTGTTTAACTGGCCATGGTTGATGTTTTCCTGTAAGAATGAAATGACTTTTTCATTTTTACCCTCTCCCAGGTAGGTCCGGGCTAAATCAATATATACCTCGTCGCTTTGTTTTATAGCCATCGCTTTGTTAAACTGAACTTCGGCATCGTCGTATTTTCCGGACTTATAGGCGTCGGTCCCGGCCTGAATGTATTTTTCATACTGGGCGGTTTTCTCGTCTTGCAAAGACTGATAGTAGTTGGCTCCGGCAAATCCACCGGCCAGAATTAGAAAAATAACTGCTACAACCGCCAATTTTTGTTTGAGTTTTTGCTGCTGATAGCTGCGGTTCATGGTATGAATATTCTTGATATCGTTTAGCAATTCGCTGGCTGATTGATACCTTTGATTCGGATCGACCCTGACGCAGCGGGAAATAATAGTCTCCAGGCCTTCTGACAGGCTGGGATTTACCTGCCTGATGGGCAGCAGCTCATAAGGCGGCTCCAAAGGGCTTTTGCCGGTGATTGCATGGTAGATGGTAACTCCCAATGAATAGATATCGCTGCGAGCATCGGTCTGGTTGCTGCCGTACTGCTCAGGAGCCGCATACCCATGGGTTCCAATATGCTTGGTGTCGCTGTCCTGCCCGGCTTTGTAATGCCTGGCGATCCCGAAGTCAACCAGGCGAACCCGACCTTCCCTATCGATAATTACATTACTTGGTTTCATATCCCGGTATATAATCGGGTGCGGCACCACGGAATGGAGGTAGCGCAGGATTTCGGCCAGGTCGGTCATCCATAGAACAATGTTTTCTTCATTGCATATGGCCCGGTTGGGAATTAAGTCTTTTAGCGATGTGCCTTCAAAGTATTCCTCAACAATGTATAAAAAATTGGGGGTTCTTATAATGTCCAGGATCCGCGGCAAAGCAGGGTATTTTAATTTTTTCAGAATTTCCGGTTCCGCCAGTAAGTCGAGGCTGGTGTTGCTATACAGATCGATCTCCTTTATGGCGCACCGGGTACCCAGTTTAGTGTCACTGGCCAGATAAACAATCCCCTGGCCTCCAGAACCGATGACGCTTATTATGACATATCTTCCGTCCAGTCTTTCATTGGGTTTTAACACCGGTAAACTCCTCCCTGCCCCTTAATTGTCTATTCGTTCAAAAATGCCGTAGTATTCTTATCTTCATTAATTCGGGAATCATCCCCGGGTCCATCCGGTTGTTGCTCATATAAGTAGCCGGTAGGTGCATCCCTATCAACACTTTTGGATTCGAGAGCGTAAGTGTTTTCATCGTAAACGTTCTTTTTATACGCATCTTTTTTCGGCCTTTGTCCATGTTCATATAATTCAACATCGACCGTAAAAGCGGTCGGTGAATAATCCAAATGAGCGGTAGGCCGATCTTCAGGTCTTTGGGGGACAGTTGCCACGCTGCCCGAAGTCACTGTCTTTTTAGCCTTCAATAGGTTATATACTGCCAGGCTTAGGCCCAGGAACACTAGTAAAAGGCCTATTTTAATATACAAATAACCCTGTGAATAATAGTAAAGAGGTTTCAAAACTGTTCCTCCTAAAATCTCATCATGGAGCAAGATAGAAAACTCTCAGTGGTTTATCGCTCTCAAAAAGACCGCTTTTCAAGGCTGCGCTGCTGACCGTGTACTTGTAACAACGCGTGGTCTTGCCATCCATGATCACTAATACCAAAGCGGATCCGGACTCATTCCAATCTGCCTGAGTCACTTGCCCGGCAATCTTTTCGCTGTAAATGGGCTGCATATCCTGTAAATTGAACAGCAATAGGCTGCCGGATTGTCCCTGTCCGACAATGGCCATCTTTTTATTGCCTAAAGACAGGTTTACCGTACAATCAGCTTCTTCGAAGCCAGTATTAAACAAAGCCCGGGTATCCTGATCAAATATCTTCAAGGTTTGTCCTAAAAATCCCAAAACGTAAGTGCTGTCAGGAATCACGGCTGCAGCTCTAAAACCGTTTGGCACAGGTCCTTTAATATTTATTCCCGATATATTGGCGTTCCTACTTATTTCAAAACTTCTTTTTTGTTTATTGTTTATATAGTCTACCAGCCGTGAAGCAGGGGCATCCTGGTTTACATTGCCTTCCTTGAGATCAAATACCCTGGTGGTCGTTTTTCCGTCTTTTGTGACCTGGTAGACCACTTTTTGTTCATCAAGCAGAGCGGCCGATTCAACTCTGCCCGGCTCTTGAAGCAGGTAGTGTTCACCGCCAACATCCGGTTGAGTTATGACCAGGCTGCTTCCTTGAGAGTTTTGGGTTACCACCAGTAAGTACTCTTTGTCCAGCGAGTTAAATCCCCACAGGCAGAGTCCAATGCCGCATATAATCAACAGAAAAGCCAGGGCTTTCAACATATTTTCCCATGTGTTCAACTGAATTTCCCCACATAATTTAGATTTGCAATGCCATTCTAACAGGCCGGCCCACAGCAAACAATAACGGGAAGCTGATAAATGAATACAAATTTAAACTTTAATATGCCCGTAGTTTATTGAAGTCCAACAATATTAAAATTTCTCCGTTTACTGCCGGTTCCCTGCTCCAAACTCAGTTTTGTGCCGAAACGTACAAGAAGGAGATCCTAAAAATTATAAGAATTCTAATAAATAATAGTTTTTCTCCCGGTGTTATCAAAAATATCAGAAATATATCAGGTATTTGTTATAGGAATTTATGAATAAAACTTCTAATATTATCTTTGAAAGCCGAAAGTTTTTAAGGGATTAAGATCATATTTGGGGAGGAAGATAAATTGTGAACTACGAAACCATGGCTACCCAACGAACACCCGCTCTAATCATTTACCTTCTTGATGTCAGCGGTTCCATGAGCCGCGCTATGGGCAAAAAGATGAGGATCGAAGTGGTCACTGATTCTCTTACTTCTGCTCTTAGACAGATGGTCTTTCGTTCAACTAAAGGAGGCCGTTTATCACCCCGCTATCGGGTGGCTATGCTTGCCTACAGCGATCATGTATATGATCTTTTAGACGGTGTGAAAAGCATAGAACATGTAGCGAAATTGGGCATCCCCAATTTATCTACCCAGAGATCTACAGAAACCGCCAAAGCCTTCATCCAGGCCGAAAAAATTCTCATGGAGGAGCTTCCCAACCTGCAGTCCTGCCCGGCACCGCTCATCTGCCATATGACTGATGGGGAGTATACGGGAGCGGATCCCGCGCCTATAGTTGAGAGAATAAAACAGATAGCCGTCCCGGACGGACCGGTTCTGGTTGAAAATATCTTTATCTCCGGCAACATAACCCCGGAACCCATTGCCGACCCGGCCAACTGGCCTGGTATAATGCCGGAAACAACGCTGGAAAATGAATATGCACGCAAACTCAGGGATCTGTCATCTCCGATCCCGGATAGTTATCGTGCCGTAATGCTGGAATTCGGCTATCGTCTGGGCACCAATGCCCGTATGTTGTTCCCGGGAACCAGTCCCGAACTAGTATCGCTTGGCTTCCAGATGTCTGCCGCCACCCCGGTCCGCTAGTAGGATAGCTTAGCCGGGGGGGACGGCATTAAGTCCCCTGCTTGACGATACTGTTATATCCTTGCCCGAAAGGAATCCACTATGAATCTTAGGATTGGTGACACATTGCGCAAATTTACAGGAATGATTCCCCGCAGTACCGCCAAAATAAACCAGGATAATATACAGGTTTCTCAAACTAATGAAAGTCCGATTTTAACGATTACAGGCGATGATTATTCTTTTCGCTATGCCTATGCCCGGTCATCTGATACTAGAAAAGCTTCGGATACCGGGCAGGATTACCTGGCCATTTATCCCGGTAATTCGTTTATAGCGTTTGTGCTCTGCGATGGAGTAAGCCAGTCCTATTATGGGGATCTGTCCGCCAGGTTTTTGGGCAACATCCTGCTAGACTGGCTGAAATTTTACATTCCAGAAACCATGGATGTTACAGCCATTAAGCCGCTGCTCGGTTCAGTTCTCGATGAGGCTGTATACCCCGGATCAGCGCTGGTCGACAGACATCAGCTGCCTACTGACATTCCCGAGCTTTTGCGTTCGGTTCTCTATGATAAGAAAAGAATGGGCAGTGAAACCACCTTTGTATGCTGTCGAGCTGATCTTCCCAATCCAGCCTACCCTATGGGTAGAGCTGTCTTTGCCTGGCTGGGAGACTCACGCCTGCGGATTTGGGATGGCGAAATAGAAAGGAGTTCGGAATTACCGGGAGCCTTTGAAACCATGCAGCGCTGGTCCACCAGGCGAGGGCAGCTAGGCTCCACCGTTCATGCCCACGTTCGGCCGCTGCTCGGCCCCCACGGGGTTCACAGAATTGTATCCTATTCGGACGGGCTTTCCATACTGGATGATAGTGAACGCTTGCTGACCAACTGGGACATTCAGCAGCTGATCGACAAAACCGAGGAGCAGCCCACCAGCGACGATATATCTTTTATCGAAATCCTTTTTGAACCCTGGAAATCGAGAGCGGAAGGTCGTCTGGCCAAACAAAAGGATACTCGGTCTACAAAAGCCGATAAAAACTCATGAATCTGGCCCGTAGAAGGATTCATATATCAATTACCGTGCTGTCTTAAAGTCATAACTTTTGGGAAGGGTGTTAAGCGTGCCGCGAATTATTATCAGCGCCTATCGAGACTCGGAAAACTCAGTTCATAATTTTGAAGTTCCTTCAGACATCCCAAGCGGGATTCTGGCCCGAATTCTGGCCAAAAATATGGGTTGGGATATCGCAGCGGGCGGTAGAAAACAAAGTTACCGCATTGAAGCCCATCCCCCGGGCAGGCCACTTAACCAGCGTGAGACCTTAGAGCAGGCAGGCGCCACCGACGGAGCCTCCATCCTGTTTATCCCCACCGTATCTCAGGAACATGAGGCCTGCACGGAAAATCTGGATACCGGCACCCTGCAGAAATACATGCAAGGTCAGACACCTGAGGTTCGTCCGGCAAGAAACGACATTCCGGTCCAGGTTTCAGTTCAGCCTCCAATACAAACTCCGGTTCAGTCTCCCACACCACCTCCGGTACAAACTCCGGTTCAGCCTCCGGTTCAGGTGCAGCAGCCCGCTGCGGCTGCGCCCGCTGCTCCCTATCCAACCGGTTTTACTCCGCTCGGGGATATTCCCGGCAGCAGCTGGCAGCCCCAGGGCGTCCCTGAAGCAGGGCCCCAACCAGACTCCGAGACTGCACCACCGTCTCAGCAGCAGGAAGGGTATGTGTGGAAGCAGCTGGACTAAAACCAATTACAGAAGGATTTGAAAAACATGCCGTTTAATCCTGACGTCAATCAGGCGATTGACATAGAGGGACAAACCTATATCGTAGCCGAGCATCCTTTGGCTCCGGACATACCTTATGGTCAGGAAGGCCGCCAGGCGATTGTTTACCAGATACTTCCCAAAGCCAGACCCATGAGGCAAAAAAATGGGGCATCGGTTATGGCTCTCAAGGTATTTAAACCAGTTTATCGCTCCCGGGCCCTGGTTGAACTTTGCGATAAATTGAAGCCCTTGAATAGTATCCCGGGATTGACAGTTTGCAACCGTCAAGTTCTCACCGAGGATGGCAACAAAATACTCTTGACCAAACACCCGGATTTAACTTTTGCCATGTTGATGCCCTGGATACAGGGCCCGACCTGGTTGGACATTTTGATCGACAGCCAGGAATTGACCAAAAAACAATCGTTTGAGCTGGCCCATGCTCTGGCATCCACCTTGACCGTAATGGAGCAGCAATACATCTCCCATGGAGACCTTTCATCCCCGAACTTAATGCTGCCCGGGCTGCTGGTACAAGAAGGGGAAAGCCATGCTTCAAACCCACTGGTTGAATTGGTGGATGTTGAACAACTTTTCCACCGGAGTTTTGACCAGCCTGACAGTCTGCCGGCCGGTTCACCTGGCTACGCCCATCGTACTGCCAGTCAAGGCCTCTGGGGGCCGGATGCGGATCGTTTCGCCGGTGCGGTATTAATTGCAGAACTCCTGGCCTGGTGTTCTCCCGAACTGAGAACCGCATCCTGGGGAGAAAGCTATTTTGATCCCGGCGAAATGCAGGAAAAATGCGAAAGGTATTCTACATTGAGCCGAATTTTGAACGAGCTTTGGGGCTCTGAAGTGAGCAGCTTATTTGAAAAGGCCTGGTATAGTCAGAGCCTGGCAGATTGCCCCCGCTTCTCCGAGTGGCAGTATACTCTTAATACATGTTCACAGCCCGGAAAGCGTACACAGAGTGAATCGAACCAGGTTACGATTCAAAAGCATGAACACAGTCCCGGCCATACTTTACAGCCCGAAGCCCGGGTCCTTACCAACCTGGGAAGAAATCTCATCAATTTGGGCAACTTGACCGGCGCAGTAGAGGCTTATCGTTACGCTCAGGAATTTATTGACAATGAAGCTGATAAAATACCGTATCAAAAAATAATTGCCGATCTGCAAAATACCATTGCCCAAATTGATAACAGCGCGCTGCCCCAGCAGCCAGTCAGGGCACCATCTTTATCTTGCAGCTTGATGAGGGATGGTGATGAAGGTAGAGAGCCCATCCAGATAACCAAGGAATTATTTGTGATCGGGCGCGGGGTCAACGCGGATTACCAGGAAGTATTGCCGGGCGTATCACGCGTACATATGGAAGTAATTTCTTCCAAAGACGGTTTTGCCGTAAGGGATCTTAATTCCACTAATGGCACTTTCCTGAACGGGCAGAAACTGGTGCCATATGTCGTTTTCCCAATCGCTAATGGGGATCGAATCCAGATCGCCGAGAAAAAGTTTATCGTTGCGATAAATACCACCTGAAACCGGCGATGACAAGTCAAATTAATAGTAAAAGCGCATTCCAGATTGTTAGTAAATTGAACGGTTTGTTATCGAATAAAATGAGGAGAGGATCATATGGACAGTCTAAAGAAATACCTTTCACCTTCTCTGTTTGGAATAATCCTGCTCTGTTTTTTCCTTCCGTTTGTTACGGTATCCTGCGGGAATTCCAAAGAGATGGCGATCAGTTTGACCGGTATGCAGCTGGCTACCGGTTGGGCGGCCGATGAGAAGCACAAGGAAGGCCCCAATCCCCTGGCAGTAGGCGGGGTGGTTTTAGCCGTATCCGGAGTTGGCCTGGGTTTTTGGCAGAACCGCAGCCGGTTCATGGCATCTTCTATTGTAGGCGGATTAGGGGTGGCTACCCTGTTTGCTTTAAAAACCCTTTTCGATAACGGGGTTGCCAAAGAAGGCGAAGGGGTCTTAACTACTTCCTGGGAATCCGGTTTTATTGTGGCCTTTCTGCTATTCGCCGGCGCCTGTGTTTTCAATGTCATCGAAATGCAGAAAAACAAGGGCAGCACGCCGGCTGCACAACCAATTCATCCACCCGCCCGGGAGGGACCGGCTAAATTCTGTACCAAGTGCGGCACCAAAAACCCGATAGGTAATGAATACTGCAACAAGTGCGGCAACCAGTTAAAGAGTTTTGACGTCCCGGCGGCAGTACCGCTTAACGTTAATGTCGCCCCGCCGACGCCGGCCGCCGGACCGCTTAACATCAGTGTCGCCCCGCCGGCGACAGCTGCAGCGCAGCAACATATGGCTGTTAACCAGGGCAAAAACACCGGGATCCCATCTTACGATCCCTGGATATCCGGAAACCCGATCGGTTTCCTGGTGGTCCAGCGTCCGGGACGTGACGAACTTATACCCTTAAATAAAGCGGAGTTTTCTATCGGGTCTCATCAGGTAAGGGCTGATTACTATGAAAGCCGCCCCGGCATAGATGCGGTTCACGCCAGCATAATCAGTCAAAACAATTCTTATTTCCTGATCGATCACGGCTCCCAGGCAGGCACCTGTCTGAATGGAAGGAGATTAAATCCAGGCGAACAACGGCCTTTAGCCCCCGGAGATGCCATAATGCTGTCTGATATTGAATTCACCTTTGACATAGCCTAGCAGCCTGAAGCAAATACCTTATGAAGTAAATAGAATTCAAAAGAACCTGCTGTTGGAATCCAACAGCAGGTTCTTATTCTATCAGCAGAGATTAAAACCTGACCGGTTATTATTGAATTATTCTGGCGCTCCCCCATATCGCCCCGTGGGTTCCAGTCGAGCCCCTGACCTGATCAACTTCAAGGCCCAGCCGTTTGGTATCAGGGGGTAAGGTAATATTAACATGGCAGCTGCCTTCATTGTCTTTGAAAACGGAACTATATACTTCTTTGCCATCAGCCTTGATAATGAAGGTCGTATGTCCTTCATTCCCATATTTGGCACGTATCTTTCAACAAAAGCTGCCTTTACTGGCTAGTTCCATGCCTAATTAATATATGCTTTTACCGTAATGGCTGTCCGTTTCTGTCCATTTGACAGTTGCAGTTTTGGCAGGTCCATCCACCCCACATAGCCTGATGGGCGTTCTGCGGTTTTCTAAACTTGGGCTGAACCATGCCACAATTGGGACATTTCCTGGCGGGCATAACCAGCGCAATTACAATTAAAACTACGGCAACAATAAAAACAATAAAAAGCATAAATCCGAAAAACATTTCAAACAAGAAACCAAACATCATTGACACCCCCTTTCAAGCTTTCAGGCAAAGAATAATAGTTTAATTTGTGCCTATTCTTTGGCTCCTGCTTTGCGAAGTATTTCAACCAATTCTGGCTTATCTTTGGCAAGCTTCAATGGTGTGTAACCATTATTGTTTCTGATGTTTGGATCTGCTCCATTTTCCAGCAATAGTTTTACCACGGCTGGAGCGTCCCGGTAGTCATAAGTGCCTGCTGCGTTCGTCAAGGGGGTATTCCCTTCTCTATCGCGGGCGTTGGGATCTGCTCCCGCATCCAAAAGTACTTTGATGGTCTTAACGTCACAATACATACACGAGGCAGTTAAGAGGGCCGTGTAGCCAAATGTATCACGATAATCCACCGGGAACCCCGACTTTAGTATCTCGTCGACTAATTCCGTTTCCTGGTTGACGGCGTGGATGGAAAGTATGTGCACACCGGTAGCCTGACTGGTTCCGGTTCTGGTTAAATCGGCCCCGGCCTGAATCAAAGCTCTCATGATCAGACGGCCGTTGGACCCGGTAACGAACAAGGCGGCAACTTTGCCGTCCCTGGATGAGTTTGGGTTGGCCCCCTGTTCCAGGAGACTTTTCACTTGTTCCACATTTCCCGCCTTGATGGCGTCAATCAATGGTTGACTGAGCTCCGGCTTATAACTTGCAGGTTTGCTGGGTTTTTGCTCCGTTTGAGCGATCGGCTTTTCCGTAGATCCGGTTTGGCCCACTGACGCAAAGACCTCTTCCCCTTTTTTCTTCATCTCCATCACCGACTGCCAGGAATAGATCATATATTTGGTCCGTGCCGTTTTGGCAAGGATGTTGTCACCGGCATAAACACCGGCCAGAACTCTTAGTGCCTCTGTATTGCCCGCTTCCAAGGCCTGGCTCTTGTCGGCCCATTCAAGCGCCAGCTTGCCATCCCCGGCAATTAGATAGTATCGAGCCAGGTCTGCCATGATCCACCCGTTCATTTTTTCTTTGGCAAGCTCCTTTATTAGTGCATCAGCAGCCGTCTTATCCCCGCTGCCAAACAGGCACAGGGCCGCTAACACCCTGACTTTCTGGTTTCTTTTATCCGCTTCCAGGCTGGCATGATACAGAGATAAGGCCTCAGAGTATTTCTTATCACTGTAGCTGGCAAAGAACTTTAATACTGTCGCTGTTTTAGCTCCTGCAGTAGCATCTGATTTATTTATCAATTCAACCCAGTTCCCCTGGTAGAGGGCCTCTAAAACCAAATAGGCTTCCTGCTGGTTTACCTCAAGCTCCAGGGATTTGGCCAGGCTTGGCAGGGCTTTTTCTTTATCTGAATTATCTGAATTATCTGCATAATACATGGCGAGAGCGTTATAGGCACGGTAATCTTGAGAGTTTTCTTTTATGCACTGCTCCAGGATAGCCAGGGCTTTATCCTTCCCGCCCTGCTGCTGATAGACCTGGGCCAGGCCGACATAAGCTTCGATACAGTGCTTGTTGTTGTTGATAATTTCGCGAAAACAGACCTCTGCCTGCGGCAAGTCGCCCTTATCTATGTACATCCCGGCCAGACCCAGCTGCAGCACGATCCGGTATTCCTGCTCAACCGTCGTGGAGCCTTTCTCGTAGGCCGCCCTGGCCTCATCGTACTTGCCCTGGATAGTATAGGTCTTGGCCAAACCCTGATGGCCCTTAACTTCTTTTGGATTAATCTTGATCGCGTCATCGAAGGCCAAAATCGCCTTTTCGTAGTCATTCTCGCTTAAATACTTGATTCCCAGGTCTAACTTGGCCTGAACCCGGGCTTCGGTTCCATAGTATTTCCATCCCCAAAAGCCCCCCGCTACGAGAATCAGGACCAGTATGGATCCAAACAATATTTTGAACTTGACCCCCTTGCGGGAAGATTCGCTTTTGGGAGCAGATGACGATGAAGATGCAGGTGAAGCATTCAATCCAGTTAAAGGATTTTGTGGTTTATCGGAGCTAAAATGACTTTCTATGAATGATTCATTGGTACTAACGCCAGATGCATTGGCTGATTCGCTTCCAGAATTTATCTCTATCATTGAATCGTCTTGCGATTGTGAAAATGGGCTCCCACAGGACCGGCAAAATGCCGCTTCATCGCCGGTCTCCAGACCGCATTGGCCACAGTACTTCATACAAACTCCCTCCCCAGGTCAAGAATTACCAATGTATGTGACTTTTTACCCTGTTTACGATTATACCGTAGGCAATGTACGCAAAGAATGATAGGTTCCTGATAAATTATACTGCTTACACAAAAAATCCGGCTCCTTATGGAGCCGGTCGGTTTTGTTCCCGAAGGCTATGTATTCCTCCCCGCCTGGTTTGCGGTTGAGCTATTGGTGAATCTGTCACTGCACAGGCGTTCCGCATTTACTGCAGTATAGTGAACCGGTTTCAACCCTTGAACCGCACTGCCGGCAAAACCCGGCACCGGTGCCCGGTCCCGAAATTGGTATATCTCCCTGGTTCATCGTGGGCGGTTTGTTTGTCGATTTGCTTACCGCTATTACGATGACAACAACAGCAACGACCACAACAAAACCGAGCAGGAATATCAACTCGAATGGTCCAACGTTGCCTATCATACCGAAACAACTCATTTATCAATCCTCCCTTGAGTCAAAGTTGAGCTAAGAATTCTCCAAATATGCATCATCTTATGGTTATGACCACCACCAATCTTGAGCAACTAAACCGCATTTTATTAGTTTCGAACGTAATTTTGTATATATGAAACTGATGCGAATATTTTCATCTTATCGCACTATTAATAGAATATATCAAACGATTATTTAAAATAAATGATATTTCTCTGACAATTCCATGTTAAGGAGCAAGAAAAAGCCTGAGACTAGCCCGGGTTAGAATGCTAAAATGTATCGCCATTGATAAGCTTTCTGAAGATACAAATCCGCTTCTCTTTTGGTGGCAGGCTTTAGAACTTTTTTGATAGTAGGTCCTGCAACATCGCTAAAGCCCCATAAAAGGAAAACCCGTCATAATGACGGGCACTATTAGATATCAGTAATTTTATATTAATGTTACCAATGTATTTAAATTATAGTAACCTTGAAGTTTTTAAAATAGGCTGAATTATTATCTCCCCACCAAAGGCCAGGCCGGAAATGTTCGTTGGTTTTCATAGGATATCGGGAATTACCTTGTTTAGCTGCAAATTCAAAAATGAAATTATCATTGAAAAACACCTTAAATTTATCATGCCTCACTTCCACCTTAAGATGCGCGTATTCGCCCGGTGTATAGGAGACTTCTTTTAGGCTATCACGGTTTTGTATTGACATAGTAACTTTCCCACTGGCATTTTCAAAGCGGTCCAGAATCACTTTATCATAATAAGTGATATCATTTTCAGGATCTTCATTATAGGAGAATACAAACCCAGCCTCATTATGTTCGAAGTCCTTATTTAAAGCCAGATCCGCTTCGACAATATAGTTTTGGACCGCGTATTGGGAATTTTTCATAAACACACGGCCATTATAATGGCTCTTGTGCTCCCGATGGGCTATTGACAAGCCTTTTTCCGGGTCATTGGTAAGAATGAATTCGCCTCTATTCCAGTTGTCGCTTACTGATTGGGTGAAATCTTCATAATAGACATTCCCCTGTACCTCTTTACCTTTGATCTTTTCAGGCTGGGTCTTATCCTCCTCCTTATGGTTATATACATCTATTAAGGTTGAAAGGGCATCACTTTGTTTTTTTTCTTCTTTTTGACTGCTACAGCCGGTAGAAAATAAAGTTATTAGCATACACATTATAAGTACGAATGTTAGTTTTCCTTTCAAGATTTTTGCCTCCTTTGTTCCGAAAATATCTGGAATTCTATATCTATCTATATAGTGTCATTGAACTATGTTTAGTTTTGTCTTTTTACATCGTTTTCGAGACTGCGCTAAATCCTACATTCACTATTTGGGCCAAACCTGTTTCCCATTTATATCAATATATTTATACGAGCCGTCTTCAGTCTCAACCAAAACCATACCTCCGTTAAACTTGTCCGCTTTGGAGTATTGAGCCTGAATTACTATCCTGCCCTCCTTATCTATGAATCCGTATTTTTTCTCCAGCTTCACTGCCGCAAGACCCTCATGGAACTCCCCTGCCCAATCAAACTGCGGTTGAATAATGAGCGTTCCTCTTGTATCAATAAAGCCATACTTTTTTTCACCAACTCTGACTGTCGCCAGGCCTTCTGAGTAATTGTATTCAGGCGTATACTGAAGGTGAAATACTATCTGGCCAGTTTTATCAATACAATCACAAGTGTTGTCCTCTAAAACCACGAATGCCAAGCCTTCTGAGAAGGCTGTTGCATCTTTATACTGAGGCTGAATCACCATCTTTCCGTTCTTATCGATAAAGCCCCACTTATCACCTACTTTTACAGCAGCAAGACCTTCAAAAAATCCGCGGTCATAGCTATCTTTATGTAGTAGATTACCAATATCGTCATATTGCTGAGCAATAACTATCTTACCGGTGCGATCAATAAATCCCCATCTCCTATCCTTTATTGCCGCCAGACCTTCATGGAACGGTCCCAGGGCATCACAGGGCAATTCTAATACCATCTTTCCTGTCTTATCTATATAACCACGATTGTCGTCACCGATACCTTTCCTAACACTGGCTAACCCCTCAGAAAAGAATCCGCACGCATTAAACTGAGGTTCAATTACGGTTTTCGGATTGTTCCCCACAAAGCCAATTTTTCCATTTTTCTTATATCTTACCGCTGTCATTCCTTCCCCCGCATCGCCGTTCATAGACTCATACACAGGTTGAATAACCATATTGCCATTCCTGTCTATAAATCCCCATAGATCCCCTACTTTTACGGGATACAGCCTCGGTTCGTCTATCGATATCTTGGCCTGGTTATCTGTGTTAGACGCTATCGTCGGTTTATTTTCCGAAACCACCTGCGCTCCGTTTGACTCCGGACTCATTTTGGTCTGGGCATAGTTTTTCCATCCCCAGACCCCTCCAGCAACAGTTAAAATAAGCACCAGCACTATGCCAACTAGAATTGTTCCCTTTTTGCGGATTCCTTTTTTTGAAGTATTGTCGGGCGAAGTATTACTAGCCATATTTCCAGCGTATTGAGCTGCAGGTGAGCCGTTTTGTTGTTTAGGGAATGCATTCCCACAACTTTGGCAAAATGCCGCATCATCAGTAGTCTCCTTACCGCACTTACCACAGTATTTCAATATGTATTCCCTCCCAACCGCTTTAACATCAATAGGATCTAGTTACCCTGCTTCCAATTATAAAACAGATGGACGATAACAAAAATGACAGTTCCCTGATATACAAATGATATGTTTATCCTCTTCGCACCGACTTATTGCCCCTGCGCCGAAACATCGATAAAAATATAACTGTCTAACGGGATACTATGATTATTAAAATGCTGCTCCAATGGCATTAACCCTTTCCAAATGATATCAGCCGTATGGTATGCAGCCTGGGGGGATTTTGCACTATAAGCTTCAAAACGTATAACCTCTTTCCCGTTTTTATAAAAAACCTTGGGATGGTGCAGACGGATGATTATTTCTTTACGCATCTGGCTTTCCGCAATAGGGCAGTTAATTAATCCCTCCCGGGTGTGGAAGCGCAATTGCTCCCCATTGAGAAACATAGCCAGGTAGGCCACATCATTTTTAACATCCAAATATACTTTGTTGGTCCAGGCAATAGTGTACTTTCCTGTGCCTCCATCATTACGCGCACTTAAACCCTGCCTGTACAATTCTGCCGTACCGGCACTAAAGACAACCCGCTTAATCAAGTCATCGGTTTCCGTCATCAATCCTGACTTCATGGCTTCCCGGGTTTGCTGCACACTCTGATTGCTATACAACAGGTACCTCATATTCCACTGTTTCGAACTATTCGAGTCTGCGTCCATATTAGCCACAGCCAGGATTTTATATGCCTCGATATGCTTTTCATCCAATTCCAATGCTTTTTGAGCCCACCGGCACGCCTCCTCTTTATCTCCAATGTGAAAGAAAACAGAAGCAGCTCTAATTAAAGCCGATGGGTCTGTAAGATTTGGCAAATCCATTTTCCTCAGAATCTCTCGTGCGCGGTCCTTTTCGTTTTGCCGGGCATATACTTCCGCTATTAGCAATCTGGCTGTCAAATCATTCTGTATATTTTGTGTTTGGCTGTTATAGTAATCTATAGCCTTGGAATACTCCCCTTGCCCGCTTAGAGCCCAGATGATCAGCAGATTGCCGGAAAGCGTTTCATTATCGTTTATCCATTGCTTACCCAGTTCAATTAGTTTATCCTCGGTTCGGATTTTACTCAGCAGAAGGTAGACCTCACTTTGATTTGGTTTCAAGGCCAGGGATGTTCTCAAAATACTGATAGACTCATCTTTTCGGCCATTTTCAATGTAAAACTCGGCTAAAGCATTATGCATCCTATATTCCTGGGCGTTATCCGCAAGGCCCTTCTTTAGGATGTCTTCCACTCGCGTCTTGTCATTCTGTTGAAGATAAATTGAACTAAGAGCTATGAAAGCGTCTACACACCTAGAGTCCTCTTGAATTATTTGCATATAGACTTTTTCCGCTTCACCAAGGTCTTTTTTATCTATAAACATTCCCGCCAAATCTAAGCGTAGTTTTATCAGGTTTTGGACAGAGACTGAACTAAGACCACGACCATAGGCAGCTTTGGCATCATCGTATTTACCCTGTAAGGTATAGGTCTTGGCCAGGGCTTGATACCCTTTTATCTCTTTGGGCTCGATCTTGATCGCCTCATTAAACGCAAGGATCGCTTTTTCGTAATCGTTTTCGCTCAGGTATTTGATCCCCAGGTCCAGCTTTCCCTGGGCCCGGGCTTCGGTTCCATAGTTCTGCCATCCCCAGAAACCGCCGACTGCCATTAGCAAGGCCAGTACCACACCAATCAATATTTTGTACTTTTTGCGAAGGCCTTTAGCTTTGGAAGCAGTACCCGGTTCATTATATGGGGCAGCCATTTCGGTTTGGAGTACTTGAGGCACAACGGACTGAGACTCGATCTTTTCCTGCTCCAGATATGTATCAACCGAACCTGTTAATGAATCATTATCGAACTGATCCGCTGTTTTATCGTTTTGCGTTTTGTTGAACGCACGTCCGCAGGATTCGCAAAAACGCGCTTCATCATCGGCCTGTTTACCGCATCTACCGCAGTATTTCAATAGTACTACCTCCTGATTAGTGCCTCTAATAACAGTCTCTTATCATATGAATTTATACAGGCTTTAATGAATAGGTATTTGCCTGCTCAATTAATATTTATGGTCTGAGTGGCCGAGTACCAACTAACCTTTTTCCCAAAAGCTTGACAAACTGGTGATATAGGCAGGCAGGTTCGTCCATTGCTTATCTGGGGGGAGACATACATCGTCACGTTCAGACCATTGACCTGCATAGTATTACTGCCGATTTGTATCTGAACGGTCATGGCCCCTTTTGAAAGGGTGGCACTCTGGCTGCCGCCGTCCCAGGCTATGTCGATACCCAGCGCGCGTGCTACATAAGTTATAGGGACAAAAGTGCGGCCCTGGTCTATATAGGGCGCCGCATCCATTATATTTGGTACGCCGTCAACTTCATAATATAAACTTCCCACTACAAAACGACAGCTTGAATTAGATGAACCGTTGCCCTGTTGGCTATTATCCGCTTGAGAATCATCAGGTGTCAAAGTAATGGTGGTATGGATGGGTATGTTGCCACAATAATAGCCATTACTGCCCAGCCCAACCATGAAATCTATAGTATCGCCAGCAGAAACCTCTTCATTAAAAGTAAAATTGCCGTCACCATATGTATTCTTCATTTCAAAGATAGATGTACTATCGTTTTTAAAAATATAATAACTCATTTGATTTGTATCCCCGGCACCAAAATACCCTTGAACAGAAATACTGCCTTTTTGGGGTGCGGTCCACCGAGCAACACTTATTTCTCCGTCGGGGCCGGGATGCAGTGCGACTTCTCCAGGGCTAACCCCCCAAAGGGAATTACTCTTGACATCGTACTCAACCCTTTCTGGATCTCGACTTAAAGCAGTCTTTTCGTCAGAAAAAGCCTGCCTACACGATAGACAGAATCTCGAATCGTCCCTTACTTCTTGGCCTCATTTACCGCAATACTTCACAATTGTTACCCTCCGAATCAGACCCAAAGATGGTAATTCTATTTGCCCTGTTTCCAATTATATAACAGCCGGATAGCCATAAAAATGACAGATTGCTGATATTTTAATGATTATTTGAACCAAAGGACCAAGAGCGTTTTTTGACTGAACCCTATTTCCGTATAAAGGATCCATTTTCCATATGGCGAATTCAAATATAAGGCAGTAATGAATGATGGATAGCTCCTCACTAGCAGGTCTATAGTTTGCTTTTAGAAAAACTATCCATAGCTTTTATCAAATATTTCTAACAATGAACACGGGGAGATGAGAAAAACATGAAGTACTGCGGCAAATGCGGGCAACCAGCCACTGATGATTCAATGTTTTGTGAAACCTGCGGAAATCCCTTTTCTACAACGAACAAAACAAGTGCCGCCAGTATTGACTACCAACAGCAACAGTCTAATCCGGAAACGGCTCCCGGCTTTGGTAGAGAGCATACTTTCTATCAATCGGCAAACCATGCTCAGGCACCCAATACTCCTGCTCCGCCGCTAAAACCTGAAGGACGGCGCAAATTGTCAAAGGGTATGATTGCTGCGTTAATAAGCCTGGTGCTTCTATTTACCGCCGGCGGCGCATGGGGCTGGTGGAAACTGGGGACTGAAGCAAGGGCGCAGGCCAAGCTGGATCTGGCCGTAAAATACCTCAGTGAAAACAATTATGAACAGGCTATTCTTGCATTTAATGATGCTATTAAAATTGATCCCAAACAGGTGAAAAGCTATCAGGGTCTGGCCAAAACCTATACTTTGCAGCGTAGGTATGACGAAGCCAAAGCGGCTTATGAACGTGGAACGGCGGCGGTCAAGCCCGAACACCAGCTCATATTACGCCTGAGCCTGGCCGGTATGTATATAGACAAAGGTGATCTTGCACAGGCCGAGGCCTTCTTCCAGGAAATTATAAAGGGAAACAAAACCTGCATAGACGCCTACCTCGGCCTGGCGATGGTGTACCAGCAACAGGGCAGCAAAGAAAAAGTGCTGACTGCCCTGGAACAGTGTATCAAGGAAAATTCGCAGAACTACCGGGCTTATAATGCCGCAGCCCGGTATTACGCGGACAATAAGGATAAAGACAAAACCCTCTCCTACATCGTAAAATCGCTGGATTTAGAAGTAAACCAGGATGATGCCTATATCATATTATCAGATGTATATAAAGGAAATTGGGAGGTTTTGCAGAGCAAAGCCGATAATACTTGGGCGGCTAAGACTGCGGCCATGCTGAAGTTCTATGCTTATTATTCTGATCAGAAATATGCTCAGGCATTATCGCTGTATCATTCCAGCCTGGAACAGGATAAAAATAATTTGAAAGCCGCTATTTTAGCCTCTATTTGCATGTTTAACAACGGGGAAAAAGAACAGGCAGCACAACTGGTCAAAGATATCGCCACAAATACAAACTCTGATTCAATAATAGTCGATTTGATTAGGTATTATATAATTGCCGGAGATGCCCCCAGGGCGCGGGAAATGGCGGTCAAGAGCCTGGATCAAAAACCCGATAATCTTGAGCTTATAAAACTGCTCGCCTCCATCGACAAATCAGATACCAGCGCCATTCGGACATATCAGATTTGGTTCATTGTCGGGAGCTGGGATCCGGTTAATGTTGTTGAAAAAGAAATAAAAAAGGCGTCACTTGAATTGCCCTTCCCTGAAAGTCAGAAACCGCTAAGTATAGATTATTATATCCCTGATCTGAATTTCGCCTATAAGTTTAAAACAGAATCTCATTATAGAAATGACCGGGTAACTTCAGTATATTTGACCACCTGGGAAAAAGATGCCAGCGGTTTATATGTGGAAAAATCCAGGCAGCAGGATACCCAATATGTTTCGTTTTCAGACACCACTCACCGGGCAACTCCCACTGGCGTTTTTATGGTCAAGACCGAAGCCGGGCAGGAAGCCAGTGAAGGCTATTTGGAAGAGAGCGTTGGCTCAGAGGAAAAATCGGAAATAATGTACGTTGCACCCCAACAAGAATGGACCAATAATTATCAACTCAGACAATACTCTGAAGAACAATGGACAGAAAATCATCAGCGCCACGGGAAATACCTGGGCAATGATACTATCCAGATCATGGGAGAATCTATGGAAGCTGCACACGTTCAAATCGTTGATAATGTAAGCAGTGATTACCAACAGGGATTTATTGTAAAAGAGGAAACCCTGGATTTATGGCTGGTTAAAAACACAGGCGTAGTCCGCAAAACAAGCCATAAGGTATTTAGAGACGGTGGCACTTCAGATTTCAACGTGGAGTTAATCGCCCGGACTTCTAAAGGCGCTGCTACCTCAAGCAGCAGTGGCCAGTTGACACTGGAACAAAAGAAAGAAAAAGCCCGGGAAATACTCTTTTCCTACAAACCTTCCTGGCGCGAAGAAGAAAAGAAAGGCCGTCAATATACGGGTAATGGCAATTCTCATCAATTCTGCATTGAGGCTGATTGGCAGCCGGATCGCAACGGGTTTCTTTTCCATGTATACGATAGTGTAGATTATCCCCAAGGAGGCCATACTGCCACTCTGGGATGGTATCTGGTCAAACCCGATACCGGAGAGATCTGGGATGATATTATGTTGAAGAGAGTAAAATAACACCGGTTTGGGAACTTTGTTCCCAACTAATCTTTGCTCCCATTGGTCTGCAATAGGACGGAAAGGCACAAGCAATCGGCCATCTTTTATAATTGTAGGAGTCCGGGCCTTTCAAGAAAAAGAGGCTGCCCTTTTGGGGAAGCCTCATTAAAGTTTACGTTTAAGACAAAGGCAGTACGTGCAGGGTATTGTCAGCTGCGGTTATATAATACAGGTTATTTCCATTTATAACAGCCATTGTACAGTTATCACTGATCACCGTTTGGGGTTCATTATTACCTGGTTTAAACACTACTACATTCTGCGACGCCAGCAAATACACACCGTTATGCTCCCCCAGTAATTGTGCGCTGTTCAGATCAAAGCCCAGACTCGATGTTTTCATAGTCTCTTTTGTAACCGGATTATACAGTTTGTATGTGTAGTTGCCGGTTTTCATATCGCAAACTACATAACCCAGCCAACCGTCGCGGCTAGTTATGTCCTCAATGTCACGATGTCCTGTTTCAATTAACTCATTTGTACACTCTATCTTTATATCGCTCCCATCCATGTTCATGGAATACAAGCCTTTTCCATCATACCAGGGAGGGCTATAAAAGAGACGGTTACCACATAATGCCAGGGCCTGGCAACTGCTCTGGCTTACCTGGCTGTTTGACGATCCGTCCGCTTTTACACGCCAAATCCGGTGAGATTGGTACGTATCATCAATGTAATATACCCAGTCATTGGCAACACAAAAGTCCACCGCTTTCATCGGAGAGCCACTGGATGTCTTTCCCAGATTAATCCGTTGGACCTCACTTCCATCTTTTTTCATTCTATAAATATCGCCATTTTGATGATCCTCTTCATTGCGATTAAGATAGTCGATTGCGAAATAATAAATCCAATCACCCACCACTTGTTCTTTAAGAACCATTCCCTGGCTTAACTGCTTCCGGCCGCTACCGTCATTGCCAACCCGGTAGAGGCGATAAGACTGATCGGAAGGTGTAATACCCTTTACATACTTTAACGGAGTTATGTAAAACAGTTCTGCCTTGCTGTCAGGAGTTTTGGTTTGCTCTGGTTTGGCACCACCCGAAAGAGCCACCGTGTTGGTTTCCGGCATCCATTTTACATCAAAACCCAGGGCTTCACCAAATAACTTTGCAGAAACTACTAAGCGGCCATCTTTTATTTTTACCGGAGCATCAGTGACTATTTGAGACCCGTCTACCAAAACAATTTCGGTATCAACTTTGGCTTTTATTATTTTAGAGTTCAGAGTCATAGTAACCGTGCTGCTAAGGCCATCCCAACTTACATCCGCACCAAATGCTTCCCCTATTACCGCCAACGGCACATACAAACGTCCCACAGTATCATCTACATACGGTTTAACATCAGTAAAAACAACAGGAGTTCCATTTACTGTTATTTTGATGTCTCCACTTGCAACTGCGGGACTTCCGATTCCCATTATGACTGTTGCACAAACCGCAAACATAAGCACTACCAATAATGATCTCTTCATGGCGCATTCTCCCTTCCCTGCTACTCTTTTTACCTTTTTAATCCCCCGGGCACAACAGCCTCCTTTCGTTTTTCGTATATACGGCGGTTATCGATGTAGTGTTCCCCTCCGAATAAAACCCAAAATTTGTAATTATATTTCCAATTATATAACAGCCAGATAGAAACAAAAATGACAGATTCCTGACATTTTAATGATAGTTTGATTCGAAGGAATGAAGCATTTTTATTCCTCCGAACTCTATTTCCGTATAAAGGATCCATTTTCCATATGGCGAATTCAAATATAAGGCAGTAATGAATGGGGGAACGTAAGATGATAAAGAAAGCCATAGGGGCGGCGATTTTTTCACTGGCAATTATATTTGTATTTGCATCCGCTCCGGTCTATGCAACCGATGTTTACATAAACGGGCAAAAAATGGACTTTACCAACCGCCCTGTAAATGTTAATGGGCGCATCTTGGTGCCTATGGGCGAGTTGTTCAACGCCCTAAACGCTGATGTTGAATGGGATGGAGCAAGCCAATGCGTTAAAGGGTCAAGCACATCAGGTCAAGTCATGCTATATATAAATAACACAACAGCATATAAAAACGGCCAGCCCATTACCCTGGATGTGCCGCCACTGATAATCGACGGACGAACCATGGTGCCCCTGGGATTTATCGGCTTAAGCCTGGGCTGCCAGGTGTCCTACGATGGGGATAATGATCGGGTCATACTGACCTATGGTGAAAACAGTTCCGGCAAACTGGCAGTACCAAAGGTTCTCTTCGACGGGGAGGAGCTTACCATGGAGCATACACCGGTGGGATTTGTAAACGGCACCCTTATGCTGGGACTGTCTATGACCGGTAATAGCCAGGATTACGTATTTAGAAATTCATGCAACATCCTCACCTGTTTTTATCCCGGCAGCAGGAAAGTAAATGTATATAAAGCTCATGTGAATTCAGCCGGTCTTACGGATCAGATGGATTTACTGGAGTCGTTCGAGATGGATAGCGACCCCATTTTTTATTGGAACCAAACCCATGACAGGATTGATTACGTAATGGTGCCCTTGCAGCTATATGCCAAGGCCGCCCATTGCATGGTCGAATACGATAGTGTAAAAAACGTCATAAACGTTGAGCAGGGAATCACGTCAAATTCAACCTGTAGTGGTATTACTTCAGACCAGCAGCCAATATACAACAACAATTGGGCGTTTAGCAAATCCGAAGATATTTACGCGTACTACAAGTCCAGTTCTCCCATCCGTGCAGACCGATTAATCGGTGTATTCACCTATAGAGTCGGCAACCGTTCGCAGGAGATCTACCGGGAAGAAATCCAGGCCAAAGGTAAAACTTGTTTTTGGTTTGAACTGCCCGGGGAAAAACTGGAACTCCCGCAATACCTAGGGGAAGGAAACGGGGAGTGGTTCCACCACGTCTATACGATCGATGGTCTTGAGGTAAGCTCAACCTTCTTTGACGTCGTCCCTGCCGGCAAGCAATGGTTTATGTATTTATGGGGAATTAAAATGAATTCAGGGCAATACTGGCTTGATTACGATATATCAAACTACTTCAATCCTGACTCCGGGGAGTATGTTATACCTAGTGGGACACTGCAGGGTATTGACTGTAAGGCTATAACCCTAACAACTGCGCAAATAACGCGGGCCAAATTCGAAATGCGCTGTATTAACCGCGACACTGGCTCCACTATGTACAATATGCAAAGCGAGCCCTTTGGCGATTTTGACGCCCCCCTGTCCCCGATTCCCGGGCGCTATGAGTATGCCCTTTATGCCGACGGGGTTTATCAAAATTCGGTTTTCTTAACGGTTGCTGATGTCTAAAACGTTTGTCTGGCCTATTTATTATAAATAGAATATCACCCACTTGCCATTTTCCTTATGCAAAGTAACCGTACAAAAACATTCGTTATTTTGATCATATACGTTAACCTCAGCTCTGCTTGATGACTTGCTTATCGATTTGCATTTGGTGGGACGGTGGCGAATTTTGTGATCAGTAGATAAATCGGTCATAGCACCAATGGCAAGTGCGCCGAGAGCTTCCGCTTCGTCTTTGTCAGAGCATACTAAAGTCAATGCTGTCAAATCTTTTCGATATGCAGCCTGCATAAAGGCCATGGTCACGTCTTCGGGACTACTTGGTGTAGTAGTGGACGAAACCGCTGTAGTAAATGAAGAAATCAAAGATGAATTGTTGTCCGCAGAGTCTTTATCCCTGGTCAGGAAGACCAGCAGCAAGAGAACACACAGCACACTTACGACGGTAATTATTACCGTTTTGTTCTCCTTCCCTG
This sequence comes from Syntrophomonadaceae bacterium, assembly GCA_040217815.1. Classification (GTDB taxonomy): domain Bacteria; phylum Bacillota; class Syntrophomonadia; order Syntrophomonadales; family Syntrophomonadaceae; genus UBA5314. The sequence continues at coordinate 30,879 of JBEHWI010000013.1, forward strand.
AAGCGGTTTTGTTTAAGGTTGCGTCAAGTCGAGCCGGGGGGGCCGCGTTTTCAGGTCCTTCACTTGAAGAATGTCCGCAATTGTTGCAAAACCTGTCTTCATCAGGCATTTGCTGCCCGCACTGCCTGCAGAACATCATCCTCTCTCCTCTCCTGGTTGAAAACTTACTATTTGTTAGTATAAAAAATTACTTCAACTTTACTTCCCGGTTTTCGAGCCAAAATTCCATCCCCAAACATAGACCCGTTCCATCTGCCGATTTGCTCCTGTTAGTAACCTCGTCACCCTCACACATACGGAGTTTTTGCAACAACATACTAGTTTAATTTAGTCAATACCTTACCATTATCATCAACGACGCATTTTTGATCATATGAACCATAATTAGGTGGTCCATAGTACTCATGCTTCGACACTATAATATTACCTTTGTATTCTCCTTCATTGATAACTTTAATTAGGTAACCATAAGTAATTTTTTTTACAATCTTATCTTTAATATTAACCACATATGTATTATCACTGCTTACAATACCGTTTGATCCACTAAAATATACTTTTGTCCCATCAAGAGAAAACTGAGGATTATCAAGGTATTCTTGCTTAAAATTATTTACAAGTAACTCTTTATGGCCATCTGAATACTTTACCCATAATTCCTTATTTCCTTTTACTTCTAAGCTAATAGGTCGACTCGCCTCAGCCTGGGGTTGACCGCTTTTTATCTGCGGTTCAGATAGAGCATTACTACCACTCCCACTGGTTGGTTGATTTGAGCCTTCCGGTTTGACCGATCCGCTATTGCCCAAAACAATCAACGATTTTTCTTTTAATTCTTCCTTGACTTTGGCAACCGGCTTCCAGTTGTAAAGTAGAGCCTGGGCGGTGTAGACTTTGACACTGGCGTCAGTACTGTTTACGGCCTGTAATATTGCAATAGCATCCAGGTTGGTAGGATTCGCCTTAAGTGCTTTGAGGGCATATTCTTTGGCTTTTTCCTTGTCACCAGCTTCCAGATAGTATCTTCCCAGGTCGCTAAAGAGCCAGTCGTTCAGCTTTTCTTTAGTCAACTGTTTTACCAGGGCTTCGGCTCCCGGTTTGTCACCCTGTTTTAACATGGCTATGGCAGCCAGTATCCGGGCTTTTTGATTGCCGTTTTGTAGATTGAGTTTTTCTTGAAAGATGGTAATGGCCTTGGAGTAGTCTTCGGAAGCATAATAGCCGTAGAATTGCAGCATTGCGGCATGCTGTTTATCTGTAATAAGTGAAGCTTTGGACTGCAGAGCACTCCAATTGCCTTTATATAAATCAGTCAGAATCAGGTAGGCTTCCTGTTGATTTATTTCCAGAGTAAGAGATTTTAACAGATTATTGAATGAGTCATCTGTTTTATTATTTTGTTTGAGATATAAAGCCAGCGTATTATAGGCTCGGTATTCGGTGGGGTTGTTCTCAACTGCTTTGCGCAGCATCGCTTCCGCTTTGGCATTGTCGCCCTTCTGCTGGTAAACTATGGCCAGTCCAAAGTAGGCTTCAAGGCAGGATGAGTTGCCGTTGTTTATTTCCTGAAAAGCCTGTTCCGCTTTATCCATCTGTCCCTGGTCCATGTACATGCCGGCTAAACCGATTTGTAGGGTCGGCTTTTTCTCCGCTGCTACCGCGGCCAGACCTCTGTCGTAGGTAGACTGGGCTTCATCATATTTCCCTTGTATGGTATAAACCCTGGCTAAACCTTGATAGGCCTTTACTTCTTTGGGAGCTATCTTGATGGCATCATTGAAGGCCAGGATGGCTTTCTCGTAGTCGTTTTCACTCAAATATTTAACTGCCAGCTCCAGTTTGGCCTGCACGCGGGCTTCGGTTCCAAAGCTGTTCCATCCCCAAAAGCCGCCCAGAATTAACACCACGGCCAGGATGGAACCTATAATTACTTTGGTCTTCTTTCCTATCCCCGGCGGTTTGGTTTGAATGGGTGTTGCAGTCTTTGTTTCATTGGGAGATTCCATCGCTTTAAAGGATTGCTCTTCAGAACCCGACTCTGCAATAATACTCTCCTCCTCGTTTGAAGCCCCAATATTATTCCCGCACGAATTACAAAACCTGGCGTCGTCTTTCAGCTCCTGCCCGCATTTTCCGCAGTACATACTCTCCCTTTACCTCCCCGCTTTAGTCCAAGATTCGCATACTCATTTCAACATCTGGTCATAAACATACTTTGAAATTTGTGCTGAAGCTTCCTCAAGTTCCGCTTGTTTTCCATTGCAGCTCAGTATCGTCATGATATATTTCTTGCTTCCGCTTCCAATGTAAGCAGTTTCATTATATTTAGTCGAAGTCATGGCGTTGTGGTGCAGGGCAAAAATGCCGTCCGGCAAGTACTTCAATATGCCGACTTTTTTAGTCTCATCTACGATTTTGAAATTGTCGTTCATGTAGGCGCTGCCGAGCGGCAGCGCATCTGAGTAAAGCAGTTCCAGCATGGCCTCAACATTTTCACAGGTGGTCAAATTTTCAACACTGGTTTCTTCTTCTTGCAGAGCATGTTTTATGGAGGTCTCGCCGCATCCATATTTTTGCGCTATACTGTTTACTTTGTCTATCCCAATGTAATTGAGAAGCGTATTGGTGCAATTATTATCACTATAATTGAGCATGGTTTTTAGAAGTTCACCGATGGTATACAGCCGTCCTTCGTTTTCAGCAGTGATTTTGACTCTTCCCCCGACTGTATAATGGAATGGTATTTGGGTATTTAGACTTATGCTTCCATCCTTTATCATATCGGCTATAGCCAGGGTTATAGGAATATTTATTAATGCCGAGGCCGGCATTTGCTTATTATATTGTCCGGCCTTATACTGTTCCCCATTGGACAGGTCTTTGATAACTACGCTGTAATCGCCGCTGGCGACATTGCTTTTAATGATTTGTTCAATTTGAGCGGTGTCAAAAGCAGCCAATCGGGGTTTTACCACCTCGGAGGTATAATCCTTATTCGACATCCCGGCATATTCATTGCCGTACACAGCCAACTGAATATTTCTCCAGAGACTGCCGGATGCAATATTGCTGGTTTCATATGTAACTAGATACTGCTTCTTTTGCTCCTTGAAGATGCTCCGATAAATACTCTCCAAATCAGCCGCCGTCGGAGTGCTGACATAGTAGCCCCCGGTTTGGCTGGCTATGTCTTTTAAAATACTGGTTTGTACATCGTTGCCTATTCCAATCGTATAAATCGGTATCCCGGTCTTTTTGGCCAGATCGATGACGTCTTGTTTGGTCTTGGTTCCCTTGTTGCTCTGCCCATCGGTAAATACAATTACGCATTTAGCGCCTTGCTTCTGACTGGTCCGCACCAGCGATGTATACATTGCATCGTACAAGGCGGTTTGTCCACTGGTATAGAGCTGAGATATGGCACTGAGAAGACCGCTCGTATTATTAGTAAAATCGGATTTGGTTCTGACATAGCTGTTGAACTCAAGAATTCCCAGTTCATCGGCTCCGTTTACAATAGTTATGAAATTCTTGGCCGCCTGTTTGGCATTTTCCAGCTTGGAGTGTTCGCTCATGCTGGCGCTGGTGTCCATGACCAGATCAATAGACAAGGCTGAACTTTGTTCTACCTTATCCACTGTTTTTGCTTTCTGGGATATATATTTTTCGGTTCCCAGCAATTTTTCCCGGATTATGAAGTAATCCAGGGGTAGATTGTCAATAGATTCATTGTTGTAATCAAGAACGGAAACATACAGCTTCATCAAAGGAAACTGCTGATTGTCTATCTGATTGATTTTAACTTTTACATTGGCCGACCTGGCAATTTTATTGATTATCTCGTCAATATTGCGCAGATTACCGGAAAGCGGCAGCCCCATGGCCTGCATTTCTGATACCAGCACCCCAAACGGCTTCCAGTTGAACACCAGGGCTCCGGCTGTATAAACTTTGGCTTCCGCATTATCAGAACTTATTCTCTGCAGCAATACGATTGCTTCCAGGTTTGTACAGTTGGCTTTTAAGGCTTGCAGGGCATATTGCCTTGCTTTGTCTTTATCTCCGGCTTCCAGGTAATATCTGGCCAGGTCGCTCAGCAGCCAATCATTCAACTTGTCCTTGTTCAACTGATTTATTATCTTCCTGGCCGATGCTTCATCACCTGATTTGCATAGGGCAATGGCGGCAAGTATTCTAGCCTTGTAATTGCCCGTTTGTTGAGCTATTTTGCTTTCATAAATGCTTGCTGCTTTTTGATAGTCCTGGGCGGCAAAATAGCTGTAGAATTCCAGCATAGCCGCCACCGGCTGGTTGTTTATACCTGAACATTTGCTCCTCAGGCCGGACCAGCGGTCTTTGTACATTTCATTCAGAACCGTGTAAGCCTCCTGCTGGTTCATCTCTAAAGCAAGCGACTGCACAATGTTGTTTAAGGCTTCATCCAATCTGCTGTTCTGCTGTAGGAACAAAGCCAGCATATTGTAGGCTCTGTATTCCTGGGGATTGTTCTCAATGGCCTTGCGCAGGGCGGCCTCGGCTTTCCCAAGGTCGCCTTTCTGCTGATACACTATGGCCAGGCCCCAGTACGCTTCAATGCAGTTTTTACTGCTGTCGACGAGCTCCTGAAACGCCTGCTCTGCCTTATCCAGCTGGCCCTGATCAATATACATGCCGGCCAGGCCAATCTGCAGGGTTTGTTTCTTTTCCGCCGCTACCGCCGACAGACCTTTGTCATAAATTGCTTTGGCATCATCGTATTTACCCTGCAGCGTATAGGTTCTGGCCAAACCCTGGTAGGCTTTGACTTCTTTGGGATCAATGGTAATCGCGTCATTGAAAGCCAGAACCGCTTTTTCATAATCGTTCTCACTAAGGTATTTAACCGCCAGGTCCAGCTTTTTCTGCACCCGGGCTTCAGTCCCGTAATTCTGCCAGCCCCAGACGCCGCCCGCCACCAGCAAAATAGCCAGCAAAGAGCCTACTAAGATTTTAGTTTGCAGTGCGCTAAGCAGCTTTTTCTTTGTGGGAAGTTGCGTATCTGAGGGAGTCAAAGCACTGGGAATTATATTATCGTAATCATCAAAATTGGCAGGTGAGTCCGTAGTTTTGGATTCGTTGGGGATTGGCGGCTCCTGACCATCGGAAAAGTTGTTGTTATCAGCAGCCAGGTTCAATGTGAGGGCGGTTTCCACTCCTTCGTTTGCTGCTACCGGTTCGGCAGGCGTTGGAACGCCGGCTCCACACCCTCCGCAGAACCGGTCGTTGTCCTCCAACTGTTTTCCGCACTTGCCGCAGAATTTCATAACTATGCCTCCCATTGCATCTCCACATATTCCCCTTTTTTTACACTATTATTAGAATATATCAATCCATTTTCTAAATAAATGATATTTCCCTGATAATGGCATGATAAATACGGCTGTAAAGAACCCGTAAGAAACCGGAGCTTGTGGAAGACTAAACCAACGCATTTTTATAGCTCTATGTTTATGACAAATTTTCCTTGCCGCTTCCATCGATGTGGATTCTGGTAAGGCTTCCCGAGTCCTTAGCCATGTTTATATAATAAATCCAATCTCCGACTATATTAATCATTCCGGCCTGTTCACTATTTACTTTTTCTTGTGCGGTGCCGTCTAAACGCATACGATATACTCCAGTATCAGCTAAGTTGCGTTCATTTGTATTACAGTAATAAATCCAACCGTCAGACGGATTTAAAAATACTACCAACTCTGCATCACACAGTTTTTCTTGAACTTTACTTTCAATATTTGTACGATATATCCCCCCATAACTGCCAGTATAAAGCCAATCCTCAGCAATGGAAAACTGTGATGGCTGAAGTCCTTCTATTTCGCTTTTGGAACTTCCATCCAGCCTCATCCGATATAACTTGTTCGGTTTTTCCATTTGACCGATGCTAAAATACACCCATTGGTCAATTATCTGAATTCCCTGATATCCTTGTCCACCACCATCCAGCTTATCTAGTACTTGTAGATTGTTTCCATCCAACGCAGCTCTACAGAGAGTATAGGTTACTGAAGAAGGATTGCTAACGAAATAAATCCAGTCCTTATATGTCAATAGAAGTGATACTCGATTGGTTCCGTCTATCATCTTGAGGTTTTTCCCGTCAGTATCTATCCGATACAGAGGTCCATTGTTCGCCCGTTTAAAAAACACCCAGTTGTCAGCAACATTAATTCCATGAATCCAGCCAAAACTAGGGTCGTTGAAAATTAGTTGCTGACTGCCTCCGTCCATATTACACCGATATAGTTTTCCATTCGTAGTTCCGTAATAAATCCAGTCCCCTTTTTGACAGGCTATCCCCCAATTGTTTAAATTGCCAATGGTGTTGCCAAAGCTGCTTTCAACCTTGGCCGGAGCCGGCTGGCCGGCCGCCTGATTAGCGACCTCGGAGGTGCCGGTTGGCAGCGCGGCATTATTGGGTTTGCCGACTTGTTTGCTATAATAGCTCCAACCCCATACGCTTCCTCCAATTAGAGTCAAAATGAGAACGATCAGCGTAGAAATCTTTACTTTGCTGCCTGCACCGGCCTTCTTCTTCACCTGCCGAGCATCGGGAGCTGAAGGAGCCTGATTCCCGGCACTCCTTACAATCTCTAAAGCGTCGTTTACCGCTCCACAACTCCCACAAAATTGCGCCTCATTATTCATCGGACTCCCGCATTTACCGCAGTACTTCATTACACCGTCCTCCTAGACATCTTATCTATTTCTTCGCCCCTAATTATCGTGGCACAATACCCGAAAGCTGTTCCGTGTAGGTCTTTCCACCGGAGTCCCAAACTTTCTTGACCAGGCCCATATTTTTTACCAGCCACAAATCTTCTTCCTTGGGAGTATGCCCGTTAAATTCGTCTGTTCCACTCAGATGGACATGCGCAGCAGGAGTAGGTTTGCCCAGAACACTGATTTCTTCCATACCAACAAAGGTGTAACTTTCCTTATAGTAGACCCGTTCACCGGGTTCACTTTTCGCGTATTCGTCTTTAATTGTATAGGTATTGGACCAGGTTCCTCCGGGGCTAACCGGCACCAACACTCTCCTACTACCAATTCCTACTGCAAATTTAGACCCGGCCTCTTCAATTTTGGTCCAATATACGGTACCATCTTTTACTTCGTAAGCCTGGTCAAAAGACTCAGCTCCTACATAGTAATCATTAATCCAGTACTTGCCATCAGCCGTTTTTCTCCACCTAAACTCTCTTTTGCCATCCCATAAATACATCTTACTGATATCGGGAATCCAGTAGTCTGGTGTTAATTTTATTTCCTCTTTTTTCTCCGCCATTGCAGTCTGTACAGGCTGACCTGCGGTCTGTAATTCTTCCTTAACCTTAGCAACCGGCTTCCAGTTGAATAGCAGGGCATGGGCGGCGTATATCTTGGTATCCGCATCGCTGGCGTTCAATCTCTGCAGCAGAGCAATCGTGTCCAGATTGGTGGGATTGGCTTGCAGGGCCTTTATGGCATATTCCTTGGCTTTGTCATTATTTTTGATGGCTTGATAATAGGAAGCAACGTCGCTTAACAGCCATTCATTCAGCTGCTCTTTAGTCAATTGGGTTATTATAGCCTCAGCGCCGGTGTTGTCGCCCAACCTGGCCATGGCAATTGCGGCCAGAACCCGGGCCTTCTTATTTTTGTTTTGTTGGACAAGCTTTTCTTTGTAGATGTCGACAGCCTTCTGATTGTCTCCGGATGCGTAATAGCTGTAGAGTTGCAGCATAGCGGCCAGCTGCTGATCGGAAACCGAGGTGAGTTTTGATTGCAGATCGTTCCAGCGGCCTTTGTAGATATCACTTAAGACCAGATAGGCTTCTTCCTGGTTCATTTCCAGGGAGATAGATTTCATCAAATTGCTAAGAGCATCAGCCGACTTACCGTTTTGCTTCAAGAAAAGCGCCAGGGTATTGTAGCCCCGGAATTCGTTGGGGTTGTTTTCAATCGCTTTTCGCAGTATGGCTTCAGCTTTCGCATTATCGCCTTTCTGCTGGTATACCATGGCCAATCCCCAATAGCCCTCAAGACAGCCTTTATTGCTGCTATTCAGCTCCTGAAAGGCCTGTTCAGCTTTTTCAAGCTGCCCCTGGTCTATGTACATTCCCCCCAAGCCCAACTGTAGGGTTGACTTTTTCTCCTGTGCTACTGATGTTAACCCTTTATCATAGGTGGATTTCGCGTTGTCATAGTCCCCTTTGATGGTATATACCCTGGCCAGTCCCTGATAGGCCTTAACCTCTTTGGGGTCTATTTTTATAGCGTCATTAAAGGCCAAAATGGCTTTTTCATAGTCGTTTTCACTCAGGTACTTGACTGCCAAATCCAATTTATCCTGCACGCGGGATTCGGCCCCAAGCTTCTGCCATCCCAGAGAGCCTCCTACTACCAGCAATATAGCGAGGAGTGTTCCTATGATGATCTTTTTCTTGCCCGATCCTGAACGAGTCATTGAAACAGGGACTCCTGGATTGGCTGAGTTTTCAAGCGATAAATGGTTGAATGCATGGCCGCTTGTACCTTCTTCTTCACCGACTCCCATACCTTTTCCACAGCTATCACAGAACACCGCGTTGCCAGGCACTTCTCTCCCGCATTTATCGCAATACATCACTGCTTCCCCCCTTGCTAACGCAATATCCAAGAAGCCCGGAGCTAACCCGGGCTTCACCGATAAACCTACCTGTCTTCATACGATAGTTCCGCACCGTTATAACCGACATCAACCAGAAGCTGTTCGAAGGATCTGGTTCCCTCATACTCCACAGCAGTATAATTTTTCCCGGTCCAGACGAACCGATCGTAGGTGTTAAAAAAGGGATTGTTCTTTTGCTGTTCTTCTGCCTCTTTCCCCGAAAACTCACCTTTGTTTTTTACTTGAGGATTATGATACCTAACTATTACGGTTTTCCATCCATTGGCTCTTTCAACCCGGCCCTCATAAGCTATGTTGCCAGAAGTATCCAGGTAAAGCAGCGAATAGAATTGGTTGGCAGCCGGGTATTGGGCCGAACGTTCTTTTAATGTGGTTAATAATGAAACGATTTCTGCGGCCTGGGCATCTTTTCCGACCTCTTTTGAGTCGGGAGCTTGTTTTATCCCAAATATGCTTTGGGCTGCTTTTAAACCTTCACAAGACTGAAGCAGGTATTTAATCTTCCACATTTGGGCCTGAGAATTACTTTCGCCTATGTAGCTTTTGTACATGACCAGGTAGTTATCAGCCAGGTAGGGCTCAATTTCAATTCCCTTCATCGCCAGCCTGCGAGCATTTTCTTTGTCCCCGGTTTCCAAATAGAACGCCGCCAAGTCTGCCGCCAACCCTGAGTCGAGCAGTTTAGCCTGATCCACCAGCTTCAAAAGCAGCTGAGCATCATTGTTTTTCCCGGACTTTGAATAGGCTTTAGCCGCCAGGATGCGCGCTCGCTGGTTGCTCATTATTTCCTGGCCTGACTGTTGGTATTCGCTCAGTAGTTCATCGTATTTACCCATTTCATAAAGGGCTTGCATTCTTACCAGCTTGCCGACCAGCAAATTCCCTTGCTGAATAAATTGATCACCTAAGCTCAACATTTCGCCGGCCCGGCCGGTGTAAAACCCGTTTAAGATCGAGTAGGCTTGGGCCTGTTCACTTTGAACGGTCAGAGACTTTTTGAGTATTTCAACTGTATTGTCCCTGTCTCCATATTTCATCTGAAGTTCTGCCAGCATGTTTTCCAGCCGGTAATCTGGATTGGCCTGGATCGCGCGCTCTAGCAGAGCTATAGCATCAGGCCCTTTTCCCTGAGCCGCCAGCATTTTTGTATATCCGTTGTAAGCTTGTACCGAATTTTTGCCTGTTATCTGCTTTTTATAAATCGCTTCAGCCAGTTCCGTTTTGCCGGTGTCTACATAGAATCCAGCCAGAGCCAGTTGAAGTTCCGATACGTCCCCGGCTGCTTTTAACCCGTCATTTAAGGCTTTTTCAGCCTCTTCACTTTTACCCTGCAACTGGTATGCCAGGCTCAACCCTTTATAGGCTGCCGCACTCCTGGCATCTATCTTGATGGCCTCCTGGTAGGTCAGGATGGCTTTCTCATAGTCGTTTTCACTTAGATATTTTATAGCCAAATCCAATTTATCCTGAACGTTGGCTTCCGGACCCATGTTCCGCCAAACCCCCAGTGAAATGAGAAGTGCTGCCATGATAAGACCTATTAAAAGCTTAGTTTTAAAGCTCATGACCTCGTTTTTGGGGGTTCTACCTGATACGGGGGCGACTCCAGCCGATGCCTCACCTATATGTGTGTCCAGAACCTGGACAAAATCAGACTCAACAGCAACTGTATCCTTTTCCACATCAGTCAGGTCGATTTCCGATCGGTTTTGCTTCAATCCACAAGAATCGCATAAATCTCCGTTGCCTGCGAACTCCTGTCCGCATTTGCTGCAATGCATACGCCCTCTCCCCTTTACGATCTTCAACTGACAGCGGCAACTATAATACTTTAGACTATCAGGATCCCAATCAAATTGGCTGGTTCAATTACTCGAATTAAGGCGGCTGCGTTCTTGTTGAACCCTGGCCTTATAGTTGTCCAGGCTGCTTTGAATCCTTTCTGAACAGGCCTGCAGTTCGTTCAATTTTTGATCCAATCCGCTGTTGTCGTCGCGCTCCACACACCCCGCCCCCTGTCTGGCAAGAGTGCAGTACTCCAATGAATAATTAAGCATATTTAGCAGCTCCGTGTGAATGGACGGATTGGCAGATCGGCTGCTGAGCGACCGGGCTTCATTTAACAAAGCCTGCCGTTGGGCCGTGGCCGTACTGCAGGTATTATAAAACTCCGAAACAGAGCCCTGGCCGTTGGCCAGATTGGATAGCATTTTTATAAGATTGATCCTGATCTCGTCGTATTTGGCGGCCAGCTGCTCACCTTTATTTAGCTCCTCCAGAGTGCTTTGTTTACTGGCATAGTTGTTTTGAGTTTGATTGGCGGTTGGCATGCTGCTGCCAGGTTGGCTCTGCGATGACGTGCTGCCGGATTGACTGGCTGATGATGTATTGTCAGGTAAAACCAGAACATTGCTCGAATCACCAGTCTTGGCTGTTGAAGAAATTTTAGGCATTTCTGCCTCACGCGTATTAAAATACCAGAACGTCCCGCCACCGATTACAAGTATCAGGGCGGCAACAATACCCCCAATCAGCCAGCCTTTATTGGCCTGGTTTCCATTGGCACTGCCCGCAGCCCGGGGTTCAACCATATAGGCGGGAGCGTTGGGGCGGCCCGGGCTCACCGCTGCACTGGCCGGTGGAGCGTTCAACACCTGGTTATGGTCTACAACCAGGGGCACGGTATTTGATTCATGCAAAAAATCGGCGGTCAGCTCTCCAGGAACAGGTGTGTTTACGGGAGATAAACTTGCGGTGGCGCCGGAAAGGCTTTCGGATATTAATGCTCTTAATTCCCCAATGGTTTGGGGGCGGTTTTCAGGGCTAAGATCCAGAGTTCGCATAATTGCTTTTTCTAAACCAGCGGTAACTGCAGCATATTTACCGGGAGGCTCAAACCTGAAGGGATTTTGGGAAGGATCTATTCCGGTCAATAAATAATGCAAAGTAGCTCCCAGGGCGTAAATATCCGAACGGGCATCAGTTTGATTTTGCCCGTATTGTTCCGGGGGTGAGAAGCCGCCCGACCCGTAGGCCACCGTATCCACCGAATTGCCCGGTTGAAAATTTCGGGCTATGCCGAAGTCGATGAGTTTGATCTGGCCTTCTGGGGTAAGCATGATGTTGTCTGGTTTCAGGTCGCGAAATACTACCGGCGGGTTTCTTTTATGCAGATACTCTAAAATATCACAGAGCTGCATAGCCCACTCGCTTACCACCGCTTCCGGTATCCGCCCCCTCTTTTGCATCTCCGCTTTTAAAGTGTCCCCCTGGATATAATCCATAACCAGATACCAGCGGTTTTCCTCCCTGGAGAAAAAGTCATATATAACCGGCAGGGCTGAATGCCTGAGGCTTATCAGCATCTGCGCTTCCTTCTGAAAACTATCGATGGCCGCCTGCAGATCTCCTCCCACCGCCCTTGTGCTCATTTCTTTGATGGCCACCGGCTTATTGTTCAGCCGGGTGTCTGTGGCCAGGTAAACAGCCCCCATCCCCCCCTGGCCAAGGGTTCTTAAAACCACATAGCGGCCGTCGAGCATAGTCTGCGGATCGAGTCTGCCCGTTAAAGTAGCCCCAGTCAGACTTGCGCCACAAGCTCCGCAAAACTGGCTGTTGTCATTGTTTTCTTTGCCGCATACTGGACATTTCATTCTCCCTACGCCCCTCTTATCAGATAATTTGTAAATATTTTTACTTTAACAACTGTATGGATGCATTTTTTCAATTCGATTTTATTTAATGAATTCAGTCTATGTAACTATTTCTTTAATTCTGGAACATCTATAAAAGTAAACGGCTCTAAAGAAATACCGGCGTTTTTAAAATGGGTCTCCAGGGGCGGACCCATGGCAATAACCTGAATCCAGGTCGCACTATGGGAAGACGGACCATAAGCAATAACTATCTTGCCGTCCCTGGTTAAGAGCGTTGGATTGTGCACTCTAACGAATAAAGGCTTCAAATAAAGGGATTCATCGATTATGCGCCCGGCGATTCCCTCATTGGTCAGAAATCGGGGGCTGTCCTGGTTAAAAAACATCTCAACATAGGCGATATTATTTTGTGTATCCAGGTATCCCTGCCCCTCCATTGATAAGTTGTATTTCTTTATAGTACCGTCATAAATTTTGGTCAGGCCCTTCTTGCGCAGTTCTGTTTCCTCTTCATCAAAAGTGATTTTGCGAATCAGTTGCCCCGAATCTTTTAAAACATTGTATTTGTTGAGTTCATCGTTACTCTGTTTAAGGCTGACTGAAGATCCAAACATTAAATATTTGGTTCTCCACATTGATGCAAGGGCCTGATTTTCCGCCAGGTAACTCTGGTTGAGTACGCTGTAAGCTTCCAACACCTGGTCATCGGTTTGAAGCGCCCGCTCAGCCAAAGCCCGTGCCTGTTCCTTGTTATTGGCGAGTAGATAAAGCCGGGCCAGTTTGGCCAGGGCGTTGGGGTCCTTGATTTTATCGGTGTTTATGGCCTGCACTACTTTAAAAGCCGGTTCTGTTTTCCCCATACCTAAATAGGTTTGGGCCATTATAATTTGCATGGAAATATCGTCTTTTAAGTTTTGGGGCAGTTTTTCAATATAGTTGATGGCGCCGGAAGGATCGACCTTACTGTTGAACGTATATAGTATAACTACGCTGCCGGCTAGTTGGCTGCCTTTTTTAATGTATTCATCGCCCAGCTTGACTAAATTCTCGGGATCGGCGTTATAATACCTGTTTAACAGCTCAAAAGCTTCCTGCTGGTGGATCTGAAGGGTTAAGGATTTTAGGATTGCGTCCTGGGCCTTATCTTTGTTGCTGGTCGAATAATAAGCCAGGGCCAGATCGTTAAACAAACGATAATCCTGGCTGAATCCGGCCCCTTTTTCCAGGCACTGTTTGGCGTTCTGTTTGTCTTTCGATTGATTATATATATAGGCTAATTGGCGGTAGGCCTCAGAACAGGACGGATCTTCATCTATAATACGCTGGTAGGCGCTTTGCCCCTCGGATAAATTGCCCTGATCTATGTACATGCCGGCCAGCCCCAGTTGCAGGATCTGTTTTTTATCGGGAGCTGCAGCGGCAATACCTCTTTCATAGGTTGATTTTGCCTCACTGTACTTTTTTCCCAGGGTGTAGGTCCTGGCCAGGCCTTGATAGGCCTTGACATCTTTATTGTCTATTTTGATGGCTTCATTGAAAGCCAGAATCGCCTGTTCGTAGTTGTTTTCACTCAGGTATTTTACCGCCAGATCCAGCTTTTTTTCCACCCGGGCTTCGGTTCCAAGGTTCTTCCAACCAAAAAATCCCCCCACAGCCAGCACTATGGCGAGGATTGCTCCAATAATGACTTTTTTCTTACCTGATCCGGGAGGGGGCGTCCTCACGGAAATAATAGGACTGGCGGAATCCCCAAACGAAGAATCTCCACTTAATGCCTGATTGTTGTCTTCTCCAAAAGACACTGAAGAGACGGCTGAAGCAGGTTGTTCCTTTGGAGTTGATTGGACAGCTGTACCTATAGCATTTCCGCAGCTGTCGCAAAATCTGGCATCATCCGGCAGTCCTTGCCCGCATTTGCCGCAATACATTCAATACTCCCTCCCCGGACAGGTCATACAAATATAATGTACATCAGTGTGATAGGCTGTTCGTACTTATCAAACTGCTCTTATTTTTTTACCGGTTGAGAAAACCATTTAGGCTGAACAGAAAACCTTATCGCTGAATCACAAAATGGTAAGAGTCAGTTTGTGAAGGGTACATAGTACCTTCCAGCAGATTGCGGTCATTTTTCAGTTCAAAAATTCCCTTAATTTTCTGCGACCCAGTAAAAGTTATTGTTACACTATCACCTGAAACATTTCCATCCATATTCCATACTTCTTTTGTTGTGTTGTTACACAGATGCCCGACTAAATTATCATCGTCGCTTTGGACTAACCAGAAAGTTGAGCCCTGGCTGTGCCATATTCCGGTTAAATCTCCAGGTTTGACACGTTCGATAACGAAGCTATAAGAGCTAGTCCATGAAGGATCCAATGTGCCTTCCATTCGATTTCCGTTTTCTTTTAAATCAAAAACACCACTTTCTGTATAACTGCTGTTTAAATTCTTTTGCAGATTAAGCGTAACCGTATTTCCAGAAACTGTTCCGCTGACAGACCAGTCTGCCGAACTCATATCTTGGCTAGTATCATGCAAGGTCCCGCTCAGATTGTTGCCAGTTTGAGTAATCCAAAAGATTGAATTAGGGCTGTGCCATGTTCCAGTTAAGTCCGCAATAACGGGTGGCTCAATGGTGTTGGATGGTGTTGAATCATTTGGTATTGAGTCCACTTGTTGGTTTGAATCTGAATTAATATAATTAGAATCATTAGATACGAAATCTGATGATAACCTTATAGTTTGAGTTGCAGCATCCCAACTTACAGTTGCTCCGAAAGCCTGAGCAATCAGAGCTATAGGCAGGCATGTCCGTCCATTGCTGATTTCAGGTCCTACATCCATGTTGACGTCCACGCCGTTCACTACCAGAGTTGTGCTGCCGATCCATAGCTTAACAATCTTGTCTGCCTTCATCAGAGTTACAGTTTTATTCTGGCCGTCCCACATAACATTATCACCTGAAATCCCCAATGCCTCCGCAACGTATAAAATGGGTATAAAGGTTCGCCCGTCTTTTACATAAGGAGAAACATCTATGTTTCGTCCTGAACCATTCAGATAATAATTAGTAGAGCCTATTTCAAACAACGCATCGGTAGAGGCCAGCACCGATTCCGGCCCCCAAAGGTTGCAGAAAAGCAATGCTATAAGAATCAACGAACACTGAATAACACGCATCATTAATGATTCCTCCTTTTGCAAAGTACGTACTATTCGTTGGTGCTATGGACCCAACCAGTCCTTCAGTATCTCTTTACTCCCATGTTTTTGCATATCAACTCTATATTCGTCAATATACTTCCATTGCAGGCCCGACGTGTATGTAATTTCTGCCGAGAAATGACCCTCTAAATCAGTTATTTCAAAAATATGATTTTTAATATTAAGCTTACAAAGACGAAGCTATAATTTTACCAAATAGGAATAAAATTATGTAATAAATCAGAAAGGACAGCACCAGACCATAAGCCAGACGGTCGTCGTCGCCATAGTTGATTTCTTTCACTCCCATATAAACACATATAATACTGAGCAGTGTTCCCAAATCAAAAACCAGCAGGCCTAGAGGGGCATAAATATAGGAAAGAAGAACCGCGCCGGCCAGGGCGGTTATGCTTGGGATGGTACTGGCAACCGCCACATTAAAATACTGGTGGGGCAAAGCGGTGGATTTAAACATCAGTTTTCCCACTGTAAGCAATCCGGTGAACAAAGCGCCCATAAATACGATCATGCCGAATAAAGAATAGGCAAATATCTTTCCCCATGGCAAATCCGATGTCAAACTGTGTGATGAACCAAACGGTATCAGATCAGAGATAATGTCACCCGCAGCCCCAATCATCCACATAACCAACAATCCGGTGACAACTGCTATGATCCCGCCCAATATGGCTAAACTGGGGAATTCCATGGTTATTACCGACCGAATGCAACTCACCGGTTTACTGAGCATACCTGACACTACCTTAATTATTTCATTCAAACGTTCATTGGGCTGGGCTGCCCTTGGGGCTGCCGCAGGCCCCACCCCCGGACTCTGGGGAGTTCCACAGACCGTACAAAACATGTCACTGTCACTGAGCTGTGCCGCGCATTGCCTACAATAAGCCATTACTTCTACACCTCTTTACTAATTTTATGAAGACCAATCCAATCAAAATTAAAAGTTCATCGCCTCCCGGTATAAATTATAGAAAAATCCGTACAACAATACCATGATAAGCAAATGATAAAAACCTGACACACATCTCAATCTAAGTATGATTATGGCTTTCGATAGATTCATGAAATATAGACTATTATTGTACTGCGATAAGATCTTCCGATATAGTCGATTTTCTTTCAGGAATTTACGAATCCCGGCTTACTTTGCCGTTTGTCTTATCAACCAAATAACGCGCGGTTAAGCCATAATAGTTTCCATTTACATAGTTCTCATATTGACCGACCAGGTAAGAGTTGTTGCCCTGTTCTTCGCAATAGTAATGATAGTCAACCGGTTGTTTTTCCACGTCTTGTATATATTTTTTTACCAGCCCAATGGCCTCATCTTTGCTTATCCCTTGTTGTTGCGATGTGGCATTTACCATACTGTGGGAAACCAGTTCCCGAGTGCTGGTCGTTGTATAATCATCCCCAATGTCCTTGGCTGTCTCTTTAACCAAACCCAGCCCTTTTACATACCAGCTCTCCCCTTCACCCCCGAAAGAAGACTGGGGTATCATCCATTTGTAGCTTAAATGGGCTGCTTTCATGGTTTGGCCCAATACAACCATGTCCGTAAAACCAACAAAGCGATAATTTACTTGATATTTTTCTTTGGTTTTTGATACAAAAGTACGATTCCACACTTCACCAGGTGATGCAAAACGCAGTTGTTCAAAATCATCTAAAGCGGTAAGAGCATTGCCATCTACGCTGTACGAGTATTCTTCACTGCCTTTATTGCTGACTATTTTCATTTTAAATGCATTGGACCCAACCTTTGTCCAGGCCACGGAGTATTGCAGTTCGGAATGTTCAGGCTTGTTATTGGTTATAATCTGGTCATACGCTACATCACCGGTATAGCGGTATGTAAATTGTTCGTTAACGTTGGGAACGAAATACTCGAGACTTAATAGGTTTGATTCTTTTTCAGGTGCTTTGGGCTGAACTTCATTCCCCGGAATGGGAAGCGATTTTAACCGTAGTTCTTCCTTCACCTTGACTACAGGTTTCCAATTATATAGCAGATATTGGGCGGCGTAGATTTTTTCCTGCCCTGTGTTCAAGTTTTGCAGCAAAGCGATAGCCTCAAGGTCGGTACCATTGGCCTGCAGGGCTTTTAATGCAGCAGCTTTAGCTTTTTCATTGTCTCCGGCTATTTGATAATATCTTGCCAGGTCGCTTAAGAGCCAATCGTTGAGTTTTTCTCCGACCAACTGCTTGACGAGGTTCTCGGCAGCACTCTTGTCGCCGGTTTTAATCATGGCGATGGCAGCCAGTATTTTACCTTTCTGGTTGCCTGCATTTTGCCCCACTTTAGTTGTGTAGCTGCTGACGGCCTTCTGGTAATCTTCTGATGTGTAATAACTGTGAAATTCCAGCATGTCAGCCACCTGTTGGTTTGAAACCGGCTCCGGTTTACTCTCCATATCTCCCCAGGGTACTTTATATAGTTCACTTAAAACTAGATAGGCTTCTTGCTGATTTATTTCAAGAGTTAGAGATTTGACAAGGTTATTATAAGCGGCAGCCGGTTTACGGTTTTGCATGAGAAAAAGCGCCAATGTGTTGTAAGCCCGATATTCATTGGGATTCTGCTCGACGGCATGCCTCAAAATCGCTTCCGCTTTGGCATTATCCCCCTGCTGCTGGTAGACGATAGCCAGACCCCAATAGGCTTCCAGGCAATTTTTATTAGCGTTTTTAAGCTCCTGGAATGCCTTTTCGGCTTGACTGAGCTTATTATTATCCACGTACATGCCTGCCAGACCCAGACGAAGGGCTGGTTGTTTATCCTGTTCAACTGCCGAAAGACCACGATCATATGCGGCCTTGGCCTCATCGTATCTTCCCTGCAGGGTATATACCCTGGCCAGGCCTTGATAGGCTTTGACCTCTTTAGGATCTATTTTTATTGCTTCATTAAAAGCTAAAATGGCTTTTTCGTAGTCATTTTCACTCAGGTACTTTACTGCCAGATCAAGCTTCTCCAGTTCCCGATCAGCTGATCCCCGGCTCCAGAGGAAGGTCCCTATACTTAATGCCAGTACTACTGCCAGTATTGCTGCGATCCCTATTATTTTCTTTTTGTCCACTCTGACTCTCTCCCCTTTTTAACCAACACTTAAGTTTATAATATCTGCTAAACTATTCCCTATTTGCTTTGGATTGCAGTTAATTCGGATTTTTCTGTATCAACATAACCCCGCGAAGACTGTTCTTTGACGGTTTTTGCCACACCGATGTTGCGAACCAGCCAGTAGTCTTCTTTATAGGTATATAGAACCCCATTGCTTGACTTGTAAGTAACAGTCAAATGGGCAGCCTGTTCCTTTTTACCCATGATCATAATTTCTTCAAACCCGACGAACGTTGTGGTTTTACTGAAATCCTGTGGATATTCAGATACCTCTTTATAGGTGCTTCCCCAGGCTTCCCCGGGCAGCGCCGGTTTCAACATAACCCATTCACCATCTACAGTTCTATTCGTCTTTGTTCCAAACGGTTCGGTATAGCTTTCGCGATTAATGCAATAGACCGAGTCTTTTTGTACTGAAAATGTGTCTTTATAAAGAGAATGGTACACACTGCCTTTATTGGTCGTATTGATCTCTTCACTTTTTACATACCTGCCCTGATTATCCATGCTCCAAGTAACTGTAGAATCCAATTTTCCCTCCGAGCTGACCGTCCCCTCATATATGTATTTTTTGCTGATGTCCGGTATAAAGTAATCCGCAGTTAACTTGACCTCTTCAACTTTGGTTGAGCTTTTCTCGGAAGCGGAGTCAATTGCTTGCATATCCTTCGTTCCACCCTTAATCTTGACTTCCGATCCCCGGCATCCCGGAATAGTTCCGATATCTAATGCCATGATTATTATGAATACGGCTATGATCCCTGTTCTCTTCTTGTCCAATGTCTTTTCTTCCCCTCTCCCCACTGATTTCGTTTATGGACTATGCACTCTATTCAGTTTTATTGTCTTTCTTTAACATCATAAAACTGGAAACGGCATATAAAACAACCACGAAAACAAGCAAAACCCACCAATGGGCAGTAAAACTGCCGTTTAGATTGGACCATTCCTCGGCATAGACAGCAACGCGGCTGTTGATATCGCAAATACCCCCCGCCATCAGTTCATAGCCCCATTTGGCTATAGCCAGATCAAACAGCCTTTTTAATAAATCCGATTTAACGGTTGTCACCCTGACCAGGGCACCGGATAAGATTATCTGCGGAACCAGAACCAGGGGCACTAAACTGATAGCCTTATCGGCGTTGGATGCTATAGCGGAAATAGCCAGACCCATCATGATACTGGCCATGGTGATCAGGAAAAAGGCCCAAACACATGACCAGAAATCCGGCAAGCCCAGAAATATCTGGATAACAGCCAGAAATACCAGAACCTGAACAAAACCGACCGCCCCCAGAACAATTACTTTGGAAAGCAGATAGGGAGTGATATGCAGGTTTATTCTTCGTTCCCGTCTATAAACCGGCAGTTCTTTTACTATCTCGCGGGCCGAATTGGTGGTTCCCAGCCATATCACCGTAAAAACCATAATGGCAACACACATGGACATTTTGGACCAGCGATTTACTTCATCACGGTGGTCGTTTTGAATCTTGTCAATTTTATTGCTATCGACTCCTCCCTGAGTTATAAATTGTTTGATGTCGGTATCCGCTTGGGTTAATTTACTGTTTTGAAAGGTTGGAGCGGTATTTAAGAATACCAGGGTAATAAGAAAGGCGATTATCAAAGGCTGCAATATCAGCAGGGCCAGGTTTTTGCGATCCCTGGTCAGCAAAGTAGTATAGCGGCCGGTCAGGACCAGCCATTGTCTAAAAGGTGAATTCCGGTCGCCGGCGTTTAGCTGCCCGGGATGTCTGGACAGGGCATTCGCCCGGCCTGGAATTGCCTTCTGCAGGTAATTACGATAATACTGCGAATTGGTGTAGTCCCGAGCCAGTGCGGCAGGTAAATCATCGCCTAACTTTTTGTAGATATCCGCAAAGTCGGCTGCCTTAAAGTGGGCCAGGGCTTCATCGGGAGTACCGAAAAAGGCCAGCCTTCCTCCTTCGGTGAGAAATACCACTTTGTCACATAGTTTTATATTAAATGTGGCATGGGTTACTAAAATAATAGTCCGGCTATGGTTGGCCAAGCGACGCATCATTTCCATCATAGTCTTCTCCAGCCCCGGGTCAAGGCCGGAGGTAGGTTCATCAAGAAGAAAGATACTGGGGCTGGTCAGGAGTTCTACTCCTATACTAACCCGCTTGCGCTGGCCCCCGGAAAGATTTCGCACCAGAACATCCCGGCGGCTTTCTAATTCCAAATCCTTTAATACCTGCCCCACCCGGTTTCTGATCTCATCCATGGTAGTATCATCGGGCATACGCAGCCGGGCTGAATAAGTTAAAACCTCGTCAACCGTCAAATCCATATGTACTATATCCTCCTGGGGAACATATCCGATCATTGACTTAAAGATCTGATACTCCTCGTAGAGGTTGCGCCCATTGATAAGGATCTCCCCTGAATTGGCCGGATTCATGCCCGTCAAAGCGCCCATTAGGGTGCTCTTGCCGGCGCCGCTGCCCCCTAAAATCGCCACAAACTCCCGGGGCTGGATAGTAAAATTGAGATCCTCCAGCAGCTTCTTGCTGCCCCCTCCGGGAAGGGCCACGGTACGGCCCAGATGGTTGATATTAATCCTTACCTGACCGTCGTTTTCACTGTATTCCAGTAATTTTTGGCCATCAAAAATAAAACGGAAACCGCAAATCTGAACCAGGGAATCGGGTTGTAAAGATGTATAACCCGCCACTTTCATCCCGTTTACATAGGTGCCGTTTACGCTGTTCAAATCATACAATACATGCTGGCTTTGGTTTGAAACAATCCGGGCATGAAACCGGGAAACCAGCGGGTGACGAAGAACTACGTCATTTGATGAATCCCGGCCTATGTTCAAGGTTTTGGCGCCCACCGCCAAAGAACGGGTGGATGAGTTGGAAGGCTGATATGATCCGGCATTGTGGAGATCATGTGTAAATCCGGGGTTTACAAAATCAAACTGATAAGGCTGGTTGGTTGAAGCCCCGGGATCTCTACTTAATCGGATGGTAGTTGCACCCATCGAAAATGTTTCCCCTGGGAAAAGCTGCAGGGGCCGGGACAGTTTTTGACCGCCCAGGAAAACGCCATTGCTGCTTTTTTCATCCTGCAGGGTGGCTTCACCGTTTGCTGAAACAGTAATCCGGGCATGAACACGAGAAACCTTTTTGTCGCTGAGGCATAGTTCGTTAGAATCCTGCCTGCCGATAAAAAACGTGCCCGGTGTCAACATGAGGCGTGTACCTTGATCCGGTCCGTCGGTTATTTCAAGATAGAGTTGTTCATTCACCCTGCTCTTCACTCCTGCATAAAATATATCTCATTGGTTTTCTTTTACTATTGAATTATGAAGGAGTCGAAAAAGCACATAGCAATGATGGATATTTTAAAATGCATGTCTTTGTTTCAGCTCCATATGCATCCATTAATCCTGCATCAAATTAACCTATGTATAGATTTCGATACATTTTCGACTTTCCCTTCACTATGGCAACTCCCCTAATGACAGATCAATTCTTTATGAAGTTAGGAGGGGGCAAGGCCCCTTCCATAGTGTCAGGGGCCTTGCCGGTTGTATATTAAGTGGGCAGCAGCTATCTGTTTATTATCGAGCTTCCTCGCGCGCTGCATGGGCATTTTCCATGATTAAATTATATATACAGCAATACCGGTATACCATGATGGCAAACTGACAGTTTTATGATACGGTGATGATGTTTTTTCTAAATAAAACGACCGGGTTTGCTCAAATACCCCAGCCATTATTTCAGCCACAAACACAAATGAGACCGCCTTATTAGGCAGTCTCAGCATGTAGACAAAGTCAACAGGCTGCCAGGTGTCTCCTTGACAGCTTTGTAGTAATGCCAAATTCTATATTTGTTCCTAGATATCCAAACGATATCCGTAACGGGGCACAGTCACTATTGATTTTGAATGGGTTGTAAGGCGCTTGCGCAGGCGATACACGAGGGAATTTATTTCATCCGCTCCAACGTCGGGAGTCTTTAAAAGTGGATCAACGGGTCTTTCCGGCCAAACCCGCAATTTTATCTCATCAATACTTGTTGCCTGGTTGACATTCTCATACAGTACTAATAAGAGTTCTATTTCTTTGCCAAAAAACTTTATTTTCTGCCCATCTATATACACTTCTCGTTTTTTAGCGTCAATAACCATGGAGTTGGAATGATAATAGACCGTTAAATCGGCCAGGTCGCTGGTATTTAAATCAACCGTATTCTCACTTGAGCTTTCAAAGTGCATTAAGAGTTGAAACTGCACTTTTCCTTTGGCTAGAGACACGGAATCCTTGTTTTTTAAAACGTAGGGCTTTTCAGGTTGAATATCGAGTCCGTTAATCTGGGTTCCATGTTTACTAAACAAATCAACAAGATTAACCACTCCGTTCTTGACTGACAGCTCAACGTGTTTCTTGCTAATATGGGGACTGATAAAAGGGATGTCGGGCTGGTTGTCTTTCCACGGCCGTCCTAACACAACAGCACCCGGCGAAAGGATAATCTCGGTACCTTTTTCGTAAGGTTCACCCTGTTCAATTACGATGAAGCATTTGACGCCGTTCATAATACCTCCCGAAAAACCACGCTAAAAAAATTATAACTCAATATCTGGTTTTTTTTATATAATTCTTGAATGTTTAAATGTTTAATTGTCATAAATTTATCAGGGTCCTATCATTGTTTTGAATCAATTTATATTTATAATTTTAACCAAATAACCAATTAAGGAGAAACTTTATGTTAAATCAATATACCACCGAAAGTTTTCAAGCAGTGGCCATCAGTGATGTAGGCAGAAAACGGACCAACAACGAGGATCGATGCCTGGTCGCTTTTCCCAAAAACAGGCGGGACAAGTTGAACAAGGGCTACTTGTTTGTGGTGGCAGACGGTATGGGTGGTCGGGCCGCCGGCGAGGTAGCCAGCAGCCTGGCAATCACTGAAGTAGAGAACTATTATTACAATGCCCAAGAAAAGGATGCCTTGAACACCCTGGAAAAAGCATTGGTTTCCGCCCACCGAATCATTCAAACCAGCAGCAGCAACAATAGAGAGACTTCAGGTATGGGAACCACGGTTACAGCGGTTGCCCTCTTAGAAGAATATTTTTTTGTTGCCCATGTGGGGGACAGCCGGGCTTATTTGATAAACGGCAACTCAATTAAACAGTTGACTCATGATCATACCCTTACCGCCTGGTTGGCGAGCAAAGGCAAGATTACTTTGGAGGAAGCCCGCAACCATCCCCAACGCCACATTCTCACCCAGGCCGTGGGGGGCATAGATCAGGACCCGACTCCTGAAGTGGCTGAATACCGGCTGGAGAATGGAGAAGTATTGCTTCTCTGCACCGACGGCTTATATTCTCTGGTTACTGATGAAGAGCTTCAGGACTGCTTAACCAGCAGTGAAGATTTAGAGAGTTCATTGCTCTATTTAATCGACCTGGCCAATGAACGTGGAGGTTTGGACAATATAACCGCTTTGGTAATAAAGCCAAAATCAAAAGAGCCCGTTATCAATAAATTGTTTACCAGGGTCAAGACTCTATTTCTAAACATAATGAATATTTTTTAAACCGACCTCATGGTAAAACCCGGAGGTTTGCATTCTAAGAGCTTTGCTTGGCTATCTCTTTGATGCATTCCACCGTTTTTGAACCATAACCCAGTTTTTCAACCATATCCTGGTTGTAGTCGATTGGGTATTCGGTTTGCTTATCGTATGCTCCCCTGCCCCTAAATGGATCAGGGTATTCCACTAACACGGACCGGGTATATTTCCCAGCCCACCCGGAAAAATACCCGGCTTTTATCGAGCCGGCTTCACTGTTTAACGAAAGCCCCATTAACCGGTTAAATATCGCTGTTATTTGCGGATCTCCGGCTGCACTGTTAACCCATCCGTGAAAGTCAATTACAATATCCGGTTTCTCATTCAAAACTAGATCCCTGAGAGCCTGAGATTCCGGGGATGAAAATGGCCGGCTGCCCGTCAGGTTTCTAGGATTGGTCCTCGGTTTGAACGAATAATCAAAATCCATATTCATATCTATTCCCAGGGATATTTGGCAGCGCCCCGGACCTTTGCAGGTAGTGCCCCGGGCAGCTCCGTCGGGATTTGCGGCAGGAACGACCAGCAGTTCATAGGCCCCCAGCTCCTGGCTGTGTTCCTTGAAGTAAGCCGTTAGATAACGAGCAGTGTCGGTAAGCAGGCGGCCATCCCGGTAAAATGCGTCTTCAAAACCATGCAGGGCAAATACGCACAGGAGTTTTTTATAAGGACGGCCGGTTGCGCTGATTCGGTAAACCTCAAGCTCCCTTTGCTCACCGCTATAACCATAAACTTGTTTAGTAAAGACCGATTCCCCCGACTTTCCAGCCGGTTCCGGGGTTGACTGGTTTACGGGCTGCTGGGGCGGCGGCTCGGGAGCTGATACCTTGAACTTCTTCCATGCTGAATCCGCCCCCGCGATGAGGCCTATACAAACCGCTACTATGGTGATCAGAACGGCAATCCTTCTCATGGGCAATATCTCTCCGGGTTAATATACCCTTATCTCGGCAATACAGGTGTCGTTATACTTGTTTCCGGTATAGACGTCCAGAATGGTGAATTTAATTGAACTGGTTGTCACCGGTTTGGGTAGCTGAATGATGTTTTCTTTCCCGTATCCGTCTTTGAGGTTGGCGGTAAGGGTCGCACCGTCGGAGAATTCTATTTTAAGCTTGCTGGGACGGTTGTTGGCCATGAACAGCCTTTCGGATGCAGCATAACCGTTTACAATCTCAATTCTGCTTACCGGGCGGGATTGTCTGCTTTCCAATCTTACCCATTCATTTATTCCCGCATCGGGTCGTCCCTCCACCCAGGCTGTATTTATGTCTCCGTCCTTAACCAGAGGGGGGTCGTAGCGCAGCTTACCTTCGGGCCCCAGCGCTGAAGACGCACTCATTCCATCCCAATTATAGGATGACAAAGACTGGTTAACCACGGCCCGGTCCTGCTGCCCGGTTGGTTGAGAATCGGTCTGCACAGGCGCCGGGGTTGGATTTGTTGCTTCAGACACCGGTTTTGTTTCCTTAAGTTGGGAAGCAAGTGATTTTTCATCTGAGCTGGAAGGGCTCTTCATGTTATTACCCAACAACCATCCTCCCAGACCTAAGGCAACGGCAAGACAAACAACAGCCATACCCCAAAGCCAGTTCTTATTCTGTCCTGAACTCACTGAAGGACCGGACCTGACAGCCTGAGACTGCAAAACCGGCTGCCTCAAGTCTGCTCCCTGTCCAGCACCTGAATTAAAATCCGGCCAGTTCGCAATTTGGCCCTGGGGATTAAATTGCTCAAATGGCAGGGTCTTACTTTCCTCCGGGCGTGACGAGCTGCCGGAACCGGTTTCCAGACTGGCTCCGCACTTCCCGCAAAAGTTGACTCCTTCTAAGTTTTCACTATTGCATGACGGGCATTTTTTCATCGTTTTGCCTCTTTTCATTTAGCAGTCCTTTATAATAAGGGCAGTGTTTATCGGTATAGGATACTGGCAATTTTATACTATCGCCTCACTTATATTTATTTCTGTAACCTTTCCATCCTCAATCGTATATTTTACCCCGTATGCTCCAAACCCACCGCGACCGGTGTAGTAGCCCAACTCCTTTTTTCCATTGCCCTGGTCCTGCAGGTAGCCGCGGCTGTCATTGGTGGTGTATATTTCCTGGCGGCCGTTTTTGGTTTGACCCGGTGAATAAGGGAACCTAGCCATAACCGATTCCAAGGTGTCGCCGACCCGGCTCCCTCTGGGGCCTTCCATGTCCGGGGTTTGTATGCAGATCCAGTAGACACAATTCACTCCCCCGCCCTCTACCATTCGCACCAATCCGAATGGGTAATAATAGGTGCTGGTTGGAATGTCGCCCGGCCTACATCCCGTTTTTCGGGTAGGTTGACCAATTATCTTCAACGCTTCATTTTCTGGTATATCCAATTTTAATGCACCAGCCGTACAGTCCTTTTGGCTGAACGGAGCCGGGGGCTCAGAGGGGTTGGGCTGGGCTGCTTCAGGTTGGGCAGGCTCATTTTTAGGTGTAGAGGATGCAAGCGCGGCCACCCCGAAAACGGGAAGCGACTTGCCCTGCAATTCCTCATTGGCGATCCCCACCGGCTTCCAGTTATAAAACAGAAACTCGGCGGCATATTTCTTTTCATCCCCTGTATTGGACTTTTGCAGCAAAGCTACCGCTTCCAGATTGGTGCTGTTGGCCTGAATCGCCTTTATAGCACACAGTCTGGCTTTTTGACTATCTCCCGCCACCTGATAATAAAGGGCCAGATCGCTTAAAAGCCAGTCGTTGAAGTTCTGGGTTAGTACCTGATTGATCAGCGTTTCCGCTTCGGTTCGGTCACCGCTCTTACACATGGCAATAGCCGCCAGAATGCAGGCTTTGGGATTGACGGATGATCCGCTCAGTTTTGCCTTATAGGTATTTATCGCCTTGGAGGTGTCGTCAGAAGCGTAATACAGGTAAAATTCCATCATAGCTGATACCTGTGAGTTGGAGACGGTCGAGAGTTTAACGGACAATTCATTCCAGCGGCCTTTATACATATCGCTTAAGACCAGGTAGGCTTCTTGCTGGTTAATTTCTATAATGAGGGATTTAACAATATTGTTGAATGCATCGTCAGCTTTGTTGTTTTGTTTAAGGAAAAGGGCCAGGATATTGTAACCCCGGTAGTCGTTGGGGTATTTAGCTACAGCCTGTCTCAACGTAGCTTCAACTTTGGCGTTGTCGCCCTGTTTTTGATAGACCATGGCCAGGCCCCAGTAGGCCTCCAGGCAGTTTTGTTCGCTGTTTATGATAGTCTGGAAGGCTTTCTCAGCATCGGGCAACTGTCCTTTATCTATGTACATACCAGCCAGACCCAGCCTGAGGGTGTTTTGATCAGTAACTGCGACAGCAGCGACTCCTTTATCATAGGCCACTTTGGCTTCATCATACTTGCCCTGTAAAGTGTAGACTTTAGCCAAACCTTGATATGCCTTTACTTGTTTTGGATCGATCTTGATGGCATCATTGTAGGCAAGCACGGCTTTGTCAAAATCGTTTTCGCTTATGTACTTAACCGCCAGTTCCAGTTTTTCCTGGGCACGATCTGCTGCTCCCCTACTCCATAAACCGGCTCCAAAGGCTACAATAAGTACTACAACTAATCCTGCTACGATTGATATTTTCTTCTTGTTCACTTCTCCTCTTCCCCCTCATTGCGCCTTCTAATTTCGTTTAATCTGCTGTTTTCAGGTTCTTGCTTATTCTTTTATCTGGATATTTCCGCATTTCTTGATATAGAAATAGTACTTACTTTTTCGCCCGTAAAATCTATTAGTATACAGGAGGCACTAAGTTCCGCCTTTTCAGTGTAATAATAATAATCGTCAAAAGGTTTTAATTTATCCCCATATAGCTCAAAAGCTTTGCTTTTAGGATCCCCCAGCCTTAATCCTCTAGCTGTCGATATCTTGTCATTAAGCAGCATTATTGCATATACACCCTGGCCTGCGTCGTGACCAATAGCCTTATCATAGACGATCACCCTTATATCCGGATATACAAGTTCGATGTTAGGAGGATGAGTTTGCTTAGTTTCCAGCGGATTCCCCAACAGACGAATAACCTCCGCCTTGCTCATGCCCATTTCTACCCCTTTAATGGAAAAATCAGAGGTTTCGGTCCGATTGGCAGGGGTAATATTTGTCGTGGGAATGCCTTTTGAACCCGGGACGGGTAGAGATTTAACCTGCAACTCATCTTTAACCTTTGCTACTGGACTCCAGTTATATAATAAAAATTCAGCAGCATATTTCTTTTCATCCCCGGTATTCAGTTTCTGCAGCAAAGCTATCGCTTCCAGGTTGGTGCCGTGGGCCTGAATAGCCTTAATGGCGCTTAGTCTGGCCTTTTCATTATTTCCAGCTACCTGATAATAAAAGGCCACATCACTTAAGAGCCATTCATTGATATTCTCGTTCAAAACCTGGTTAATCAGGCTTTCTGCACCACTTTTATCACCCGTTTTAAACATGGCAATAGCATAAAGAATCCTGGCTTTGTGGTTTCCGGATTGCCCGCTTAATTGAGCCTTATAGGCATTTACTGCCTTTGAATAGTCCTCAGAAGCATAAAGGAGGTAGAATTCCAACATGGAAGAAATTTGCTGGTTGGATACCGCAGTGAGTTTAGCTTGAAGTTCAGTCCAGCGGCCTTTATACATATCGTTAAAAACCGGGTAGGCCTCCTGCTGGTTAATTTGGAGGCTTAAGGATTTAACCAGATTGTTGAATGCATCGTCAGCCTTATTATTCTGTTTGAGGAAAAGGGCCAGGGTGTTGTACCCCCGGTAATCGTTGGGATATTTAGCTATAGCCTGTCTCAACGTAGCTTCAGCTTTGGCGTTGTCACCCTGCTTTTGATAGACCATTGCCAGGCCCCAGTAGGCCTCCAGGCAATTCTGGCTGCCGTTTATTAGCTCCTGGTAAGCCTTCTCAGCATCAGGCAGCTGTCCTTTGTCTATGTACATCCCGGCCAAGCCCAGTCTAAGGGTATTTTGATCGCCGGCTGCAACAGCCGATACTCCTTTTTCATAGGCAGCTTTGGCTTCATCATATTTACCCTGCAAGGTGTAGACTCTGGCCAAGCCCTGATATGCTTTTACCTGTTTGGCATCGATATTGATGGCATCATTATAAGCCAATATGGCTTTGTCAAAATCATTTTCGCTTATGTACTTGACCGCCAAATCCAGCTTTTGCTGAGCTCGATCAGCAGATCCCCGGCTCCATAAACCGGCTCCCACAGCTACAATTACTACCGCGATCAATCCTACTATGATCAATATTTTTTTCTTGTTCACTCTAGACCCTCCTCAAAGAAGCAGCATATAATTTATCAAACCGGGCAACATGTTTCATAAGTCACAATCTTATGGCTGTCTGCCTAATTTTTCAGTTAACCGCTGTTAATTCTTCCCTGGTATTTCGGATATTAGTACCTCTCACTGCTGCACTCGTCCACCAGCTGTACTCTTGTTTCGAAGTTTGCCGAACAATACCCAGACCAGGAACCAGCCAGTAATCATCTTCATATGTGGTCCTGCCTCCGCTGTCGGCGTTGCCGTTGAGCTTTTCTCCCTTTACATGGAGATGGGCAGCCTGCTTGGATGTACCCATTACAGTAATACTTTCCACCCCGATAAATGTTGTAGTTTCCTTAATGCTTTCCGTCTGCTGACTATCTAGATTCAGATTCTGATAGTAATTATCCCATGACTCTCCTGCTCCCGCTGCTTTCAATCTGGTGCATTTCCCGCCGTTTACAACTTCGGTAAAACCGCCCGCTTGATCAGCCACCCAGTCGGAGCTCGTTAATAAGACCGAACCGTCTTGCACCTTGTACTTAAAAGTCTCAACCTGCTTATAATTGTTATAAGGCAACAAAATAGTGTGAACTTGAATGTACTCCTGAGCATTACTCTTATTCCACTTTATCGTCGCACTGGTATCACTGGGCTTTGGCTGCTGGGAGTTTGAGCTTGAATAGCGATAAGTATACGTTTTATTAACATCAGGAATAAAATACTCCGGGGTTAATTTAAGCTCATCTTTGGAATTGAGATTTGTACTGCCCAAAACCTGCAAGTCTTCTTTTGCCTTTGCCACCGGCTTCCAGTTGTAGAGCAGGTACTCGGTGGCATATTTCTTTTCATCCCCGGTGTTCATTTTATGCAGCAAAGCCACCGCCTCTAAATTGGTGCCGTTGGCTTGAATAGCCTTGATGGCGCTCAGTCTGGCCTTTTCATTATCTCCAGCCACCTGGTAGTATGAAGCCACATCGCTCAAAAGCCAGTCGTTGAACTTCTCGTTCAATACCTGCTTGATCAGGGTTTCCGAGCCGCTTTTATCTCCGCTTTTAAACATGGCAATGGCAGATAGAATCCTTGCTTTGTAGTTGCCGGATTGCCCGCTTAACTTTGTTTTGTAAGCATTTACCACCTTGGGGTAATCTGCTGAAGCATAATACATATAGAATTCCAACATACCGGATATCTGCTGATTGGATACAGTGGATAGTTTAGTTTGCAGTTCAGTCCAACGCCCTTTGTATAGATCGGTTAAGATCAGGTAGGCTTCCTGCTGGTTGAGCTCTATGCTGAGGGATTTAACAATATTGTTGAATGCATCATCGGCTTTGTTGTTCTGTTTGAGGAAAAGAGCCAGGGTGTTGTAACACCGGTAGTCGTCGGGATATTTAGCCACAGCTTGTCTTAAGGTAGCCTCAGCCTTGCTGTTGTCACTCTGCTTTTGATAGACCATGGCCAGGCCCCAGTAGGCTTCCAGGCAGTTCTGGCTGCCGTTTATAATTTCCTGAAAGGCCTTCTCGGCATCGGGCAACTGCCCTTTGTCTATGTACATCCCAGCCAGCCCCAGCCTTAGGGTGTTCTGATCATTCATCGCTACAGCCGCAACACCTTTATCATAGGCGGCTTTGGCTTCATCGTATTTACTCTGCAGGGTATAGACTCTGGCCAAACCCTGATATGCCTTAACTTGTTTGGGATCGATCTTTATTGCATCATTATAGGCCAGAATTGCTTTGTCAAAATCATTTTCGCTTATGTACTTGACCCCCAGATCCAGCTTCTCCTGAGCCCGGTCAGCTGATCCTCGGCTCCATAGACCGGCGCCAATAGCTAGAATAAATACTACGATTAATCCTGTTATGATCGATATTTTCTTCTTATTCACTCTACACTCTCCTCAAAGAAGCAACATATTATATCACTATTCTGAAGCCTCGTTTTTCTATGCGGTAAGGTTATAAGTCCATCTGGTACCATCATCGTTTAGGGTGCTGGACCAGGTGCCCGTCTTTTTACTGCCGTTCGGATAGTACATGGTTCCCTGTCCGTTTAGTGCCGAGTTTTTAAATTCTCCCACATATTTTTGTCCATCGGGCCAGGTATAAGTGCCCTGCCCCTCAAACTTGTTATCCACAAACATTCCAGTATATTTTTCACCATTTACATTGACAGCCGACCCTTTACCGTTGGCCATTGTATTATAAACTTCGCCCGTATAGGTCCAGCCATTGCCGATATCTATGGTGGCCCGATTTGAATCGGAATCAAGTTTGTCAAACCGGGCCACCTTTATTAAGTTGTCAAAGCTACCTGCCGGACCTGACTGGAAAGTAAAATTATTGTATTTGAACGAGGGGTCAAAACCGCTATAGTAACCGGAAACGTCGCGGGTAAGGCCTTTTTCGGACAACTTGCCGCTCACTTCGCACACAATGACATATTTGTTGAGCTTAAAGTCGGCTTCTGATTTAGATACTGCCCAGGGGATCATCGAACCAGTAAACTCCGCTCCATTAGGATATTTCCACTGTCCTCCCCATATGCGGCAGGTGATAACATAGTCGTCGACACCGTTCATGTTCCTGCATCTGCCCCCCGAGTACTTGTCAACCAGGTTGGTATAGCTTATCCCGTCTGCACTAAAGTCGCCCTCTATACTGGTGCCGTCTTTTAAAGCCAGCCTTCCGAAACCATTCGGAACCCCATTTCTTATATATCCAGTGTAAGTCCCATTTTTCCAGGGCAGGGATCCGTATATAGAGCTGTCATTCACGATGGTAAAATAACGAATTTGCGCAACCGTATCGTTGACTTTGGTCTGAACTCCCCATTTACCCAGTCTAAACTTGTTTTGGGGCAGTATTGATCTGGCCACACAATTGGAATAACTGGTGTAGGTATTTACCGTTTCCTCCATAACCACTTCATAGTTTTTATCATCGTAAAAACGAAGCCATTCAAATTTTACGCCTTCACTTATGTATCCGGAAAAATAGGCCGATGCAACAATTTCATCAGACTGCATGGCAAATTTATCGTTACTATAGCCCAGGGTTTCGTTCGTAGAAGGGTTGTAATATTCAGATAGAGATATTCCCTGGGTCTGATGCTCTCCTCTGGTTATATACACTATACTAGCTCGCTCATCGACTTCAATCTTGCACATACAAGCTTGGGCGACGGCTTTCAGCGGAACAAGAACCTTGCCGTCGATTTTCTGGGCCGGTACATCCAGATCGATTTCCTTTTGTTGTGCCCAGGCAACATAGCTTCCCACTTCCATCCAGAATTTCTCGCCGCCGGCACCGCAGCAAACTGCACTATCACTCGGTCGATAGCAGTCAAACCCCAATGCCTGGAATACTTCCTCAAAAGGCACTAATATGAAATCATCTACAATTATCGGTTTTACGTCGAAAGATAGTTCCTCCCCGTCAACAAAGACCCGGGGAACTGTACCGGCCTGTACAGACAAGGGAGTGACCAACATCGAAAACACCAACAACAGACACATAAATCCTCTTTTCAATTATTCCGACCTCCTGTCTTACCTATAAAAAGCTCCTTCTATAGCTGCCAAACCTCAATTCTATTCCTCGCCCTCCGGCATATCTTCAACGTATCCCCAACGGCCCGCAGCGTCTTTTTTGAATACCATGCCAGTACAGTCATCAGATGGATAGGAGCCCATGAATACGTTGGCCGTATCACCGTTTATGTTCCATATGCCAGCTACAATGTCGCCGGGCTTGGGATTCCCATAGGGCTTTGTGAATATGACCGTCTTTCCCCACCTGGCTTTACAGTATTCGGCAACTGTATTGAGCAAAACCAGTTTGTCGTCCTTGGGGGGTTCTTGCTTTGCAGGGCTCTGGTCAGAGATATTTGTTTGTTTACCGGGTGATACCGCCTGTTTATTTTGAACCTGGGCTTCCGGCGGACTCTTTACAGCATCAAGTATCGGCATAGAAATTGATTTGCTGAGCATGTCCCGTTTGGTATCGATCAGCGGCTTCCAGTTGTAAAGCAGGTATTCGGCCCCGTATTTCTTTTCATCCCCGCTATTTAACTTTTGCAGCAGAGCCACCGCTTTCAGATTGGTGCCGTTGGCTTGAATCGCTTTTATCGCGCACAGTCTGACTTTTTGACTGTCTCCCGCCGCCTCATAATAAAGGGCCAGATCGCTTAAAAGCCAGTCGTTGAATTTCTGATTTAATATCTGATTGATCAGCGTTTCCGCTCCGGTTCGGTCACCGCTCTTACACATGGCAATAGCTGCCAGAATCTGGGCTTTGTGATTGCCGGATGATCCGCTCAGTTTAGTATTATAGGTATTTATCGCCTTAGGGTTTTCATCGGAAGCATAATACAGGTAAAATTCCAGCATGGCCGATACCTGCTGGTTGGAGACAGTCGAAAGTTTAGCGGACAATTCATTCCAGCGGCCTTTATACATGTCGCTCAAAACCAGGTAGGCTTCCTGCTGGTTGAGTTCGATGCTGAGGGATTTAACCAGGTTGTTAAAGGCATCGTCAGCTTTGTTATTCTGTTTGAGGAAGAGGGCCAGGGTGTTTAATCCCCTGTAGTCGTTCGGGTATTTAGCTGCAGCCTGCCTCAAGGCCGCTTCGGCCTTGTTGTTGTCGCCTTGTTTCTGGTAGACCATGGCCATGCCCCAGTAAGCCTCCAGGCAGTTTTGACTGGAATTTATCATCTCCTGGTATGATTTTTCGGCATCAGCCAACTGTCCTTTGTCTATGTACATTCCCGCCAGGCCCAGTCTGAGGGTATTTTGATCATTGGCGGCGACAGTCGATACTCCTTTTTCATAAGCGGCTCTGGCTTCATCGTATTTACCCTGCAAGGTGTATACTCGTGCCAGACCCTGATAGGCCTTTACTTGTTTGGCATCGATATTGATGGCATCATTATATGCCAGGATGGCCTTGTCAAAATCATTTTCACTTATATACTTGACCGCCAGATCCAGCTTCTCCTGCGCCCTGTCCGCCGATCCCCGGCTCCATAAACCCGCTCCAATTCCCACGATCAAAACAACTATCAAACCTGCAATAATTGCTGCTTTCTTATTTGCCAAATTTCTCTCTCCCCTGTCTAAAGACTACTCAGTTCACCCTTCTGTACTCTTCAATTCCCTCCATTACTAGATTTCCATTCGCATTTATCGTGGCATAGAAATAGCCCTCCCGGTATTTGATTTTAAGCCGGCCGTTTTCATATACAGCCTGGTGATCCCCGTCGTACTCACGGCTAATGTAGATATCCCCGCTTTTGCTAATGAGCATTATGGAACTGGAGCCTACTTTCTGCCATTTACCAATGAATTTGTCGCCGTTGTCATTGTTTTGGCTGGCAGTATTTCTATTTTCATTACCAGAATTGGAAGCACTTCCGCCTTGATTGGTACTCTGTCCAGATGCATTTAAATATTGAATCAATATATATCTTGATTGGCCGCCTTCAGTGACTTTTTTAACCTTGGCCTGCATCTGCCGGGTTACCTCAACCTCATCCACATAGGTTTTGGACCATCCCTCGATAGGCTTGTAAATATAGTTGGGGTCCCCGGTTTTGTTAAATATTCCGTCAAAGCCCTTTTCCGTGTAAACGTTTACATCGGCTAAATAGTAGTCATTACCCAAATCTACGAGTTTGGTAATCTGGGAAAAAGGCGCACCTTCCCCGTACGCTGCGGGGAAATAGTAAAAGCCTTGCGAATAAGTGAGGTTTCCATCAACTGATTGATGTTGAACGTCCTTCCCGAAGTACTCCCGCACAGAATCCTCAACTTTTTGAGCGGCCAATACCAATTTCCCATCCTGGGGTTGGGCCTTTAAGTAATTGTGAAAGAATCCGAAACTGATAAGCTCCTTATTTCCGATTTCTCCCTCTTTAAACGGCGCAACCCGTGCGTTGGTGAAAGCACTGAAATACTTGTTCCAGTTGGTCTTTTCCTCAACACTGAGCTGTACGATTTTTCCGCCGCCCGGTCCACCATTTTTGGCATCTCCCGGTATCGTTAAATTTCTTTCCTGCAGCGCATCCTTGGCCGGACCCAGCGGCCGCCAGTTATAGAGCAGGAATAGGGCCGAGTATATTTTTTCATCTCCGGAGTTAATTTTTAGCAGCAGGGAAATCGCATCCAGATTCCCTCCGTTGGCCTGAACTGCCTTTATCGCACACAATCGAACTTTTTCGGTATCCCCCAGCTGATGGTAATAAAGAGCCAGATCACTTAAGAGCCAGTCACTGAATTTTTTATTTAACAGCTGACCGATCAGGTTGTCTGCCCCGGTTTTATCATTGATTTTTACCATGGCTATGGCTGCTAGAATTAGAGCTTTATGGTTGTCGGCCTGACCGCTGAGTTTCGTTTTGTAGATATTTACGGCTTTCGTATAATCATCGGAGGCATAATACATGTACAATTCTAGCGTGGCTGATACCTGTGGATTAGAAACAGTCGGGAGTTTGCGCGGTAGTTCATTCCAGCGGCCTTTATAGAGGTCGCCCAAAACCAGGTAGGCTTCCTGCTGGTTGATCTCGATGCCAAGTGATTTAACCAGGTTGTTAAAAGCATCGTCGGCTTTATTGTTCTGTTTGAGGAAGAGGGCCAGGGTATTGTATCCCCGGTAATCATTGGGGTATTTAGCCACCGCTTGCTTTAACGCGGCTTCAGCTTTAATGTTGTCGCCCTGTTTCTGATATACCATGGCCAGTCCCCAATAGGCCTCTAGGCAATTCTGTTGACTGTTGATTATTTCCTGGTAGGATTTCTCGGCATCGGGCAGCTGCCCCTTGTCTATGTACATACCCGCCAGGGCCAGCCTGAGGATGATCTGGTCTTTGGCATAGACGCCCGCTACACCTTTGTCATACGCGGCTTTGGCATTTTCGTATTTACCCTGCAGGGTGTATACCCTGGCCAGACCTTGATAGGCTTTTACCTGTTTGGAGTCTATCGCAATGGCGTCATTGTAAGCCAAAATAGCGTTCTCAAAATCATTCTCGCTTATGTATTTGACCGCTAGATCCAGCTTCTCCTGGGCCCGGTCTGCAGAGCCGCGGCTCCACAAACCCAAGCCAATGCCAACTACAAAAACCATGGTTAACAAGGCTATGATTCCTATTTTCTTTGTGTCCATCTGCAAGACCCCTTCCCGATGCTATTGAGCCTGCCCCTGATAATAGGCAACCGGGTTGTTGTTTTCGTCCAAGAAAACAACCAGTCCAAAACTAATATCACCATGCCACTGATTGCTTATCATTTTCTGAGAGGCGGTGTTCTCCAGCGGTTTAATATTTGTGCCACAGTTCGATTTCGAAAAATCAGATAGTTCCTGAACTGAAACAGACCGTGGGTTTTCTTGAATCCAATCGCACTTGAAAGATTTTATCTTTGCCTGTAGCTCCGAAGGCTGCAGCTGCGCCCGGTTGATGCTTATCATTATTCCTCTTGCGTCTCCCGACTGGGTCTTGCTTACATTCACACCTGAACTAAGCTGCACAATTTCCGGCCCCGAATCAACTTCCGCCGGCTTGCTGGAAGGCTCGCTAATACCTAATCCTTGTTTAAACGAAATCGTTATTACCTGTGAATATTCAAGAATGGCTTTTACGTACTGGTCATCATTTATGTACTTTACGGCCAACTGCAGTTTTTCATGAGCTTTATCACTCTTGGTATAACCCACGCGTACCACAAAGCTAAAAGACAATAGGATAGACAGAAGTACAGCAATTATAATCTTTTTATAACGGTTCATTGACATAAACATCTCCTATTATTTACTTACCTTCTTAATTTGCAATTCCCCTATCTGTGTTTTCGAATGGATACCCTGAATGCTCGCAGTTGAATCCTCGTCCATTTGAGCCCCCCTTGACATGACAGCACTGATAAATCCCAGATACAAAAATAAAAAGCGTCTCTGCCTCAAAGAGGCCTGACGCCTATCAATGGTTCATTATATTAAAATCAATACTTAAAATATTGTTAAAAGGAGCCTGCTTCATTTCCAATTTAACCAGGCCGGGTTTTTCAGCCCGGAAAGCATAATATTCATCATGCTGGAATCCTGGCGTGGGGCCCAATTCCATCGCATGCAAATATGCTCTTCCAAAGTAGTCAATCTGCAATTTCTCTTCTATTAAATTCTCAGGTGTCTTATAATCCCAGTGGCCATAGACTGAAGCGGTGCTCGGCACCACTATCAAGATTTTCTGGCCCACATACATGTTTATGGTCTGCAACCGGTCGGTGCCGGAAATGAAATAATCCGGTTTTACCTCAGTTAAAATAGTCTTTTTGTCCCGCTCTTCTATAATATTGTGAATCCTTTCATGTCCATATATCTGAATCACTGATATGGGTATAACCAGATAATAAAATAATGGTACTAACACCAACAAAGCCGTGCAAATTATGAACAATGTTTTGAATATGTTTCGCTGATTTGAATGACTGGTGTT
The DNA here is from genome assembly GCA_040217815.1 of Syntrophomonadaceae bacterium. Taxonomy (GTDB): domain Bacteria; phylum Bacillota; class Syntrophomonadia; order Syntrophomonadales; family Syntrophomonadaceae; genus UBA5314. The sequence goes on from JBEHWI010000013.1 coordinate 69,006, forward strand.
TGGTTCGTTCATCAATGACGGTCCTTCGTCTTCCTGGCACAGCATTGCTTCATTTCCTCCTGCAACAATGGCTTATTACTTCCAAAATCTAAATCCTATAATCATAGGTCTCCCCTTTAGGCTGACTGGAGCCGTCGCTGGATCCGCCACTTGAACTGCTTCCTCCGCTGCTCGACGATCCTGAAGAGCGAGTCTGGGATTTAGATGTTGAACTTGAACTGCTGCTTGATGAATTCTGATTCGTATTCTCGTTGGACGTTTCAGGATTTTTCTGAACTTCCTCGGTTTTCTGTTCTTGAACAACCGGCTCACTGCTGGTATTGCTTGCTGCATTCTGAGAGGCATCCTGATTTACGGTTTCAACCTGTGATGGTAGATTCGGAACCGTGGTTTTCTTGTTAAGGCTGATATAGACCCCGCTTGAAACCGTAATAACCAGGGCCGCCGCGACTGCCACCTTGACCCATCTACCGCTTTTGTTTTTAACCGCCGGAGAATTGGCGGCTTGTTTCGGACTTTTGCCCAAACCGGTTGATTCTTTTGCTTTGGGTTTGGCCGGCTCCGCCTTTCGAGTCTCTATGGATGGCGCCGGTGGTGATGGCTGCAGCGGGATGGGAACATTCACAGTATCAATCCCGTCCAGCACCATAGTTCCAGCCGAATTGGGAATGTTTAAAACATCATTGGCTGCGATGCTTTGAGTGCCTGCTTCAGCAAAATCCGCTATGGGCAGAGTGCTGGTGGCGTTCTCCGGCTCTTCCTTAGCCTCAACATATAGAGCCACGGTTCCCGATTCATTTTGCCCGTTGGCAGCGTTTATTTCCTCACCGACAAGGACGCCTGCCAGTGGTTGAAGCTCAGGTGCAACGTCTGCAACCGTAATTATGGGGGAGTCTTCCTCGGATGATTTCTTTTCAGCCCGGGAAGCTTCCGGAACAACCGGTTCAATTAATGCATCTGATTCTATATTGGGCAATTGTTCAGAGGCCCGTTCCTCAAAATCTTTAGTGCCATACTGCTCAGGCATTTTTTCCGGAAGCGAAGAAATGGGCAGCACAACTTCTTTTTGCTCCGCCAGGGCAGCCGCCAACGCCTCTTTAAGCTCTTTTTGCCCGGGCGGTTCTTCTTTACCGTGCTGATCAGGCACCCGGATTTCCCGTGGAACGACGTTCCCGCCATATACAGGGTGAGCAACCCAGTCCTCGCCGGTTGCCAGGGTCCAGAAATGGCGAACACTCTCCGGTCTTAACTCGGCTCTGAATTCCAGCGCTTTCATTATCGCATCATTCAGATTCGGGGATACCGTAGCGTGGTTCTTGGGCTCTTCGAAGAAAAATGGGCTTGATTTGGGATCAATTCCGGTCAACAAGTTGTGCATGGTGGCGCCCAGCGCGTAAACATCGGATCGGACGTTGGTCTGGCGATCTCCATATTGCTCCGGGGGGGCAAATCCGGTTGAACCGTAGGCAGCAGTATCAGACCCGACTCCAGGTCGAAAATGCCTGGCTATCCCAAAATCGACCAGCTTGATCTGGCCCTGGGGAGTAAGCATTATATTAGAAGGTTTTAAATCTCGGAAAATAATGGGCGGGTTTTGACTGTGAAGAAAATCAAGTATCTCACAGAGCTGTTTGGTCCACAACATTACCTCGGCTTCACCCACCGGACCCCGCTCAGCGAGAACGTTGGCCAGGTTTTTCCCCTCAATAAAATCCATTACCAGATACCAGCGGTCGACACCGCGGGGAAAGAAATCTATTACTCGTGGAAGTGCCGCATGACGCAGGTGGATGAGTAGAGCCGCTTCCTTTTTAAAGGAATAAATTGCCGAGTCTAAGTTGCCCTCTCCCACCGCCTTGGTGCTCATCTCTTTTATGGCAACCCGCATATTGTTGAGACGCTGATCAAGGGCCAGATAAACAGCACCCATACCACCCCGGCCTATGGTTTTGATAATTCTGTACCGGTCTTCCAGTAGGCTGTCCTGGCTCAAACGGCCGGTAAGACTCTCCATTAGATTGACACCGCATTCTCCACAGTATTTTTGATCATCAGGATTATCGCTGGTACAAACCGGACACCGAATCACTGAAGTTTCTCCTTCCTATGAATAAATCTTATTAACTAAATTGTATGGTTCAAATACCTGTCGTTGCTATGGTGGTTGCCTGACAAACCAATGACAGGCCGGTCACAAAACCCTAACAGCCAAACCCGGATTTATAAGTTTTTAAACCAGAGACGTGTTCTAATCTATATGGAAAGTATACTGAACGGTGGCAATCTTCAACTTGCAACCGTCTTCCAACGGATAATCTTTATTGGCAATCAGTTTTTCACCGTTTATAAAGGTTCCATTTTTTGAATCGAGGTCTCTTACTATCCATCCGACTGCAGTTTTAACCAGCTCCATATGAACTCGTGATACGCCCGATCCATTTTCCACATAGTCTACAGCCGAACCCTTTCTACCTACCACAAAACTGCTTCCTTCAATCGCCAAACGCTCTTTGACTCCGCCCCGCTCCACTTCCAACCAAACGCTTCTGGCTGCAGCCGGTTTTACGACTTCATCAATGTTCAAGAGGCCGGTTTCATTTGACGGAGATAATATTGAGGTGCGATCCGGCAAGCTGTCATAATAGGCTTTTTCCGATTCGTATTCCGGATGGGGCGCAGCCTGAGAAGCGGCAACGGAAGTTTGCCCCGGAGAATGGGGAATCGGTGCCGGGGCATCCTGGGCGCCACTTTGTACCGGCAAGGACTGGTAGGAAACGGGTTTAGCCGGGCTGGCCTTTACCTCGAGACCACCTGCCGAACCAGGTGCTTGAACTTCATCATTGCCCCAGGGCCATACCTTGAGCAGAACAAAAACGGCATCGGCTACCAGAATACTGGCACCAATACATATGTAGAGATAAGCCTCTCCTGGGTGGTCCATATAGAGCTTCCAAATCGCGGCCAGGGCAACTACTGCAACACTCAGGCTTATGGTCCGCATCCGTTCCGAGGCTTTTCCTTTGTTAACCGGGCCGGATGCCTTGCCTGGCGGGGGCGGCTGCACGGCCTGCCTGGGCAGATGGGCCTCCACCGGTACTGCAGCTGCCATTTCATTAACCGCAGGTCTCTGGACTACCGGTTCCCTTACAGGTTGTGATGGGCGTATATCATTTTTTTGCTCTTCCTGGCCCAGAGTCGCGATAATGATCCGGCGCAGATTTCCCGGTGAAAATTGCTCCCGGTCACGGCAGAAATTTATCAACATGGTCTGTTCCTGCTGCCTCAGTCCATCTGTACACTGACTGAGTTCCAGGATTATCTGTTCAAACTCCTCGGTTATATGGTTTTTACCCGGCAAGTCCTTCAGCGGTAAATAGACGAAATGCAGGTCGCTTAGATCGTGGCCTACAAATATATAATCACTGTGCAGGAGGAAGTTTTTGCTGTTTAGCATATAATCTCGGCCGGCCTGGATAGTGTTGATAGTATCAAGCAGCACCTGGTAAAATTCGTTCCTGCTCATCCTCCTGCTGCGCAGGACATTTTTCAAGGACCTGCGGGGTCCGACTGTATACCTCAAACGAACCGCAAAGTCCCGCTCCTCGACTTCCATGTTTAGCAGCCGGTTGATGGAATTGGAATAGATCATGTTTTTTTGCAGGGCATCAACATCACCCATTTCCAGTCCCTGTTCTTTACTGATAAGTAGAAACCTTCCATTTTGATCAACGTAGTCATAGGTATAGTCTTCAAAGATGCGGCCCAATTAAGAAACACTCCCCTCCGGATATTGGTTAAAATAATATGGGATAAAAATAGGCTATAACAGTTCCAGGTATCACTGCGTACATAAAAGGAAAACGAAAACTGTCCGCCGTTTTTAGATCTTGGATGTATTTTACTTTGCCAAAGCTAATCATACATAAAAAACTGAACCACAGTTTTTTGACCCGGGAAAGGAGTTCGCCCTTCACAGCCACCAGAAATATGCCGATTATAGCCGCACATAGCGTAGCATACAGGAGGCTTGATAAGGTGAATATGAGCCCCATAATGGCGCCAATAGCTCCATAGAGCTTGACATCCCCCGCTCCTACACCGCCCAGCCAGTAAACCAGCAGCATTATAATGAAAGCTACTGCAAATCCTTTTAAAGCAAAGAGCAGCCCGGCCATCCCCTGGGCAGTCAGATTGAAAACCAGGCCGGCAGCCAGGCCGGCAACGGCCAGGTAGTTGGGTATACGCGATTCCCGGGCGTCGTAAAACAAGGCCACTCCCAGGAATACCGCGAGTATTACGTACTGCAGGTAATGCATACTATTATCTTAAACTCCTATCCAGGCTCGTTCCACGGCCCGCTTTTTTATCTTGATCGGTTCGACGTGAATAAAGGGAATATTCAAAGCCATCTCATATTCCGCTTCAATGGCGATATACCCCGACTGGCTCAATTCTCCCATATCGGGAATATCCACCACTTTGGCGGTTATTTTATCAACATTTAAAACATTGGGATCAGCCACCGCTTTAACAGCCGCTTCCGCAAGGGGACTGACCGCCGCTTTGGCCGCATTATTGACTTGTTCGTCACACCAATCGCTTATCCTGACTTCGGACCCATCCAGTTTGGTCTCGGTGCCGTCAATAAGAATGGGTGGAACCATGGCGCCATATTCGTCAACCTGGGCCTGGGCTTTGTCAATATAGCCCATCGCTTTATCAATACCTTGAGCCAGGCCGGTTTGCTGCCACTTGCCATAGACAATGGCCATCGGGTAATAGTGGGTGGCAATTTGTTTGGTCGTTTCCGAAACAGCCGACTGCAGGGCCATCTGCACTATGGATATGCGAATCAGAATTATCAGGGTTACGGCAAAAGCGATGAAAAAAGGCAGGACAATTACTCCCTCCAGAGACATGCTTCCCTCTTGTCTTTTTAAAAAATTCACCGCTTACCCTCCCTTTAATAGAACATGCAGGCTTTTCTGGTTATATAGGCACGGTTTCCCTGGATCTCTCCCCCACCAATATTCAGGGCTTTCATTACCCCGGGGATAAACCAGAGACGGATTGAGGTTTTAGCCTCACATTCCGCGTATACCGGGGTCTTGGTCAGGTCCGTACCGGTGTTTAGATCGATGAGGCTTTGCATTCGGGCCAGTTTCTGCTGTTCATTGCTTTGGATGAACAAAAATATACGCAGATAATCCTGGTAATTTAGTTTTATCTTTTTCAAAGCCTCGGTTAAGGATGATATTTCAACGTCTTTACCGGATATTAAACGGTTCAAGTCATAGGCCGCCATACTGGCCGCATAGATGGTGGCTGCCGAAACCAGGGCCACCGGGTTGGCTGCCCCGGCACGGAACTTCTTCAATCCTTCAACAAAACGGATTGCAAAACGAATGGCGTATATTTCTCCACAAGCCGCACCAAAGTTGGCCCCGGCGTAGGGTATGCCGTACAGAACGTATTCGGCTTCCTCCCCCTTTATCTTGTGAGAGTCCATTTTTTTGGTGTGACAACTGAAACGAAGCATGGAATACTCATTGACGAAAAGTTCGTTCCGGGCCCCCAAAAGAAGGCTTTTGATCCCGTCCCCGGTGAATATTTTCAAGGCTTTGGAAAAGGCGTCAGCTTCCAATTGCTTGGTATCTGTTTCGAAAATTTCCTGGCCCGAGCTGCCGTACCTGTCAATACCCCTCAGTGCTTCAAAAGCCGCAACTGCGTCGGTAGTATCTTGTACGGCTTTCCCTATTTTCTCCGGATCTATGGTCTGTTCACATGGATCATCTGCTTGCTCTTTCTTGGCCGCATTTCTAGCATCATCGTCGCTCTTATTGTTTGAGCTTTTCCAGCTTTCGTACTGCTGGTCATCCCAGCCAAGAAAGCCAAGCGTTTTAGTCTTCAAATCGCCATAAAGATTAGTCTGGTTGCCAATTGAGGAACTATTGTGTTCAGCGGCGGTGTGTTCCTTCATTTTTTCAACTTCATTAAGGCCTTTGATGAAGGACTCCCATTGAAGGATATCATCCGTATAATCTATAAACTGTTTATCATCATAAGCATATTTGATGGTTTCTTTTTCATCGGTTTTAGGAAAATTTTTTTCCAGTTCAGCGATTTGCCTGTTGATTTCACGGGCATCGGATATGATGCCCACCGTCTTGTCAATGAAATTAAGGGACATTTCCCCTTGTACATTTCCGATCAAGCGGTCTTTGACCTGTTGCAGCACACCGTCTGACCACATGCTCTGTTGAAAGATGGGTGATATTTCCTGAATCTTCTCATGCCGCTTTTTAATGAGCTTGCTCATTTCTTCGGCATTTTTCTTCAGATTATCTCCATCCTCAAGGTCCTTTTTTATATCGCCATTGTCAAACTTGTCAATTATATCGAGAATAAGCTCAATGGGAGCTTTATATTTCATATCCTCCAGGATCTGTTGTTCAAAATAGGGCTGATTGCTCATCATTATCGGAGTTGACAGACCGGCCGACTCCAGTCGGGTGTCAATAAATGTATAGCTGTTTCCGGTAAGGTATCCGGAAAGGTTGCCTTTTACAACTGACTGCACAGTTTGCTGACTGCCGCCCTTCTGGCTGACCCCGAAGAGTCCGTAATCCTTCTGCAGCTTGCTATCATAGTTGGACAACACCGAACGGACGCTGGCCTGGGCGGCATTTTCAGTTTCTTTTGACGCAGCCAGAATTCTGGCATAGTCGATTAAAATCGCATCAAAGAAAAAGAAAAAAACGATTACTATGGCTAGAAATAAAGTTATATTGCCGTTTTCTTTTCGAAAAAACTGTATCATAGTTTATCCCCTGTATAGCTTTATCCTTGGCTATTTCTTGGCACCGATTTGCTGCATGAAATCTTTAGCCTTGCTGACGATGGCCTGCCCTCCGCTGCCTTCGGCAGTAGCCCTTTTGACCACGGTAGGCATATAGCTGTACATGAAATCCACCGTACGGATAAACTCCACCGGATCGGTGGTAGTGGACCGGGTTCTGGCTATAGCCTCTTTAGGCATGCCAAACAAGTTGGGCATGGCGATCTTTTTGTTCATTTCCATTTTCATCTCGCGGACCACGAAATAATTATTGTAGCTGATGGTGCCGGTTCCCGAAAAATTCCTGTCCTTTAAAACCTGGTTGAATTTTTGTCCTTGAATAGATCCACCCGCACCCGAAAGCGAGGAGCTGTACGACCCGTCTTGATACAAACGCCAGTAAAGTCCGTCATTGTTTTCCATGATATTGAGGTATCCGCCTGATGTTCCTCCCAGTGCTCCGGTTGTCCCGTTGCGGTGGCTGTTGTTCCAGATAAAAGCCGCCCTTTCCGTAGTGGTGGAGGCCTGATAATAGACCAGCACCTTTTGGTAGGAATACAAGCTGAAAAAGAGCAGGGCGATGACCACCAGGAAAACCATGGGGAAGACCAGGGTAGCTTCAATGGTAAAACTGCCCCGCTCGCTGTGTATTATGTTCAACACTTTTGCCATTTGCCTTTTCATAAGCCTATTCACAACTACCCGTCTCCCCCTCAAGAAAACCTCTAATGATTATTAATTGAAATTAACAGCATCAGTAGCAGTTTGGCCTTTGTTAAGAAGACCTTGCACCCACTGTTTTATCGATGATCTAAACAACAAACCCACCGCAACCAGAGCGGCGACTATTATTATAACTTCCAGAGTTCCCATGCCTTCTTCATCCTGCCAGAACTTCTTGACTGCTTTCAACATAATTAAACCTCCTCTTCATCTTTACATATTCATTGACATAACGGCTGGAGATGCAATAATGACCATAACCACAAAAAAGATCACAACCATTGGAAACACCAGTTTTGAGGATGCTTCCTCCCCCAGGGTGCGGGCCACTGCGATTCGCTTCTCCCACAGGGTTTCGGACAGATCTTTCAGGGTTGAGACAAATTCACCTCCTCCACGCCGGTAGTTGAGCAGTAAAGTTGAAACGAACACCGATATCTCATGCACGGCACATCTCTTGCTGAAATCCTCCATGGAATCATGAAAGGAGCGGTTATTGCGCAGTTCGTTCATTACCTGATGCAGCTCCTGATAGAGCGGATTCATTTTCTCGTCCGGCCTTTTTTGATAGTACCTGAGTTTGCTCTCTATCCCTTTTATAATGGCTTCCTGTACATTCTCCCCGGCATTGACCAGGAGGATTACCTTGTTAAGAAATTCCGGTAGTTCGAGAATCATCGCATCTTCTCTGGCTTTTATTTTCTTGTCCAGGTCTACGAATAAAAGGTAGGCTAGAACGGGTGCCAGCACTATACCCAGGATTACACCGCCGATTCCACCCTCTCCTAAGACCACCAGTATTGAGACTATTATCGGAATAATCAGCAACGCCGATATGGCCTGGGCCAGAAACATGCGGGAGTATTGGGGAGCTTCCAGAACTCCATAAATCCTGACGATCTTGTCTCTGACCCGCTGGTTGAACTCCCCTAAAGTAGATTGCAGCTGAAAACGGTCCAGCAATAAGAGTCCGGCCGGAGCCATGAAAGTCAGCTGAAAGCTCTCGCCGTACCGAGCGACAAACTCTCTATATTCGGCGCGTTTGCTTCCGGCCACCAGCACCAGCAAAACTGCCGCCAATTCAATTACTAAAGCTATTTGGGCTGCTCTCATACCATCACACCTTAATGTTCATTATTCGATGTACTACCCAAAACACCAGGCCCATCGCCGCCAGGGATATGGTCATAATAATTGGCCCTATTCCCAAGCTGTACAGAGGCGCCATATAATCAGGCGAGCTCCAGGCCATAAGGCCCACCATGGCCACCGGTGCTATCATAAGAGCGCGAGCTTCAAACTTCTTTTGCGCCATCATTACGGCTATATCCTGCTGGGTCTGCAATTTGTCTCCAATAATGTTCGAGGTTCGCCGGATAACATCGGCCAGGTTGCCGCCCATTCGTTTACAGGTTACAAACACATCGACAAAGTTGTAGATATCTTCGATATCGGCCCGTTCTCCAAAATCAATAAGCCCTACTTCTATGGGCTCGCCGTTCTCCACCCGCCGGTTTATGGCCTGGAACTCCCGGATAATAAATGTATTGGGATCGGAAAACAAGAGGCGCAGATCTTCGACTACCGCCTTGAACGAGTTTTCCACCGAGCGCCCCGCCGATAGGGATGAACCCAGTGAATAGAGCGCCTGTTTGAATTGCATGGTGAGTTGTTCTTTGCGCTTGTTCAACAGCTGCTGGCGCCTAAAACGCGGGGCAAAATAGCTAAGCAGACACATTACCAGGGAAATGTAGATATTTTTATAAAATATATAGGCCACGACGAAGATGCATAAGGCCGCTACAATGATGGCGATAACCTTTTCCCTTGTCGACATCATGTAGACTGAGTAGTCGATAAGCCCCTCGGACTGCTCGTTTTTTATCCAGCCCGGCAATTCACGGGGGGCCTTTTCCGGTGCGCCCGGCTCCGCCTGCTCTCCGGCGCCTTTTTTATCCATTATCACAAATATGATTGAAACCAGGGCCACCGCGGCTAAAGCTATTACAACAATGTTCACTGATTGGGCACCTCCTTTCAGGTGGATAAATTGACAAAGTCTTTAGAGACTAATACCGGCCAATCGAAGTTTACCGGTATTTTGAAGCGGATTGCCGGAGGATACCAAACCGCCGACAACTCTGCCGTTTTCGTCTTCTCTTTCTTCCACGAACGAATAAAGGGGGTTTAAAACATACTGGCCGTCTGCCAGACCGACCAGTTCACAGATCTCCATAACCCGGCGGCTCCTGTCCCGCAGGCGTATGAGATGAATCATTATGTCAATAGCCGAACTGACCTGCTGCCGAATGGCCTCCAGCGGGATCGTTGCGGCGCTCAAGACCATGGTCTCCAAACGGCTCAACATATCGTAAATGGTATTGGCGTGTCCGGTAGAAAGTGAACCGTCATGCCCGGTATTCATAGCCTGCAGCATATCCAGCGCTTCAGCACCCCTGACTTCGCCGACGATGATGCGGTTGGGCCTCATGCGCAGCGAGGTTTTGATCAAGTAGCGGATGCTTATTTCCCCTTTGCCTTCGGTGTTGGCATTTCTGGTCTCCAAACTGACCAGGTTGGGGACCGACTTGATTTGAAGTTCGGCTGAGTCTTCAATGGTAACCACCCGCTCGTCGGCCGGTATAAAGTTGGAGAGCGCATTTAAAAAGGTGGTCTTGCCCGAACCGGTTCCACCGCTTATAAATATGTTGTATTTGGCCTTAACCAGCTTTTCCAGGAACTCGGCCACCTCCCCGGTTATGGCCTGCCGGGCTACCAGATCATTTATGGTCATGGGGTTTTCGGGAAACTTGCGGATAGTCATAGTCGGCCCTTTGAGGGCAATGGGAGGCAGCACTACGTTTACACGCGAGCCGTCCTTGAGCCGGGCGTCGACTATGGGTGAAGACTCGTTGACTTCGCGGTTGACTTCGCCGACGATCTTTTGAATTATATCCTCCAATTTTTTGGGGCTTTCGAACTTTACCTGAACCTGGCGCACCTCGCCCTTTTCTTCGATAAATATTTCCTCGGCCGAGTTTACCATTATCTCAGTAATGGTCCGGTCGTCAATGAGGGGCTGCAGCACATCCAGTCCGCGGAAAGAGCTGTATACCTTTCTGATGATGTCCTGCTTTTCACCGACACTGAGGAACTGGCGGCTCGAGTAGTCAAAGATCTCATCCTCAATCATCTGCAACAAGTCCTCGTCAGAAGTATGCCGGGTGGGATCGAGTTTGGCATTGACTGTCTGGCGCAGTTCGTTTATCAGTTCCAGGTTTTTCATACCCCACTACCCCCCAGGTAAGACTCCATCAGTGACCGGTGCAGGTTGCTGACCGCCATCTTGAAAGTCGTGGAAGCAAGCAGTTGACCGGGTGATGTTACCGTTTTCCACTCGGGCACGTAAGGAAGATACCCGGACAGGTTCAAGCCAAAATGTTCGGGGGGGTTGTAGATGGTCTGCAGGCGTTTGTTTAATACCAAACGGACCCGCCTGATCAGACGGTTGTATGTGGTATCCAGCTGGCTCTGATAATCTGTAAATAGAGCTTTGGTTTTGTGCAGGACCTGTATATCGTCAAGCACCAGCCAGTAAATAAGATCGCTTTTTTCAAGCGCTCCCAGGATCCTTTCCTGACTCGAAGATTCCAGATCAATTACTACAACGTCGTAACTGCCGCGCGAACATATCAACTCGACCAGAGCAGAGGCGTCTTCCCTGCTCATATCCAGTATTTCACGCGGCATTTGTACCGTATCGAAATAGTCAAAATTAAGGGCCGGCTCCCGTTTACGGATGCTTTCAAAAGAAGCCTGGGCTTGAGCGGGTTTGGCCTTCAGATAATAGAGCAGGCGAGAAAAATCATTGCTGGCGGTGGGTGCTAATAGCACGGGGCTGGAACTCAAGTATTCCAGGTTCAGATAGAATACTTCCTGCCCTTCTTCGGCCAGACGGGCGGCCAGATTCAACGCCACTGTGGTTTTTCCCGTCCCCCCGGCAGCCGAGAATATGGACACCACCCGGCTGTTGTGGGTGCCGCTTATAGTCTGGCGGCTGGATTCATTTTCCTGAAGATATATAGAAAGGACTTGCGATAGCAATTGACTCAATGCCTGGTATTTAAAAATCTCAGGCAAATTGCCGGTGCCGGATACGGCGTTTTCCTGTAAAACAATAATAGGAATACCCAAAAGAGCTTTTTGGCTCAACTCTACAAAGTCCGGTGCAGCAAGGATCACATCAAAGATATCCGAAGAATGCAGGTATTTATCAAGGGCGTCTTCCCGGGTAAATGATTTTATACTGAACTTTCGGCCATAATCACTGGATCGAATGTAATCCATGAATTGGTCCAGGTAATTCGTGTCTTTGTCCGCAATAACCATTTTTATCCTATCCATAATCACCACTCACAGCATCAAATTACTTTATAATTTCATTACACCGCCTACAATAAAAACCAGGCCTACCAGCCCAATAATAAGCGCAATACGAGTTTCCTGTCTCTTAAACATAGTTCACCTCCGGGGTCTAAAAAGGCGTCTTTCCTTAACTAAACAGTATGCCAGGCCAACCCAATAAACAATGATAGGAGTATGACAAAACGCTGACAAATATTAAGACAAAAAAAAACACCTCACCTTCTCTTCTGCGCTCACATCCAATAAATCAAATATCAATGACACCCGGTCATTTAAAATTTCAAAGTGTGCTGTATTATGTAATATTTCCTACAAAGAGATCGTTTTCCTGCTTCCTTTTGTGTGAATACAATACAAGTATGAGCAAACATCAGTTTATAAAAAACAAAACCCCATATAAGGGCTTTGTTTTGGTCACAATTTTTTGTTCTTAGTCGGAGCTTTCCGGTAATTTTAGCTTGGCTACAAATATGTATAGACAGCCAATCAGGAAGAGCAGCAGGGAAATCTCCTGGGCCGGTGATAAACTGCTGCCTATAATCGCACCCCTCACATCGGCCCGGGTATATTCCAATAAAAACCGCACGCTTGGATAGGTAAGCAGGAAAAACAGCAATTTGTTTTTCCTGATCCTGAATTGAGCCAAATAAAACAAGACAAACAAAAGTATTGACTCTACTTCCGCGGATGGGAATCTTTCCATGAGAAAACCAAACAGGCTCAAATTGATCACTTTCCCATAGCAGCATCCGATCAGGCTGCAGCCGGCCCGTCCCCAGGCGTGAAAAATAAGTATGGAAGGCACCAGGGTGTCAAGGATCGGTAGGACCGGATATTTTGCCCATTTTAGATAGGCCAGACTCAAGACTAAAAAAGGCAGTAAACCAAAGTAATAGGTCAATCCGGCAGCCTTAAACCGGTCCAACCAACTGTAATTCATTACACCTGGAATGACGAACCAGTTGATGAAATTGGCAAAAAAGAGTGAGGCCAAAAATATTATCGCCAGGGCCACAAGCAGATTATCCTGTTTCTTTTCACTGATATTAAGGCGTTTGAGGTTTCTAATAAGTAAAAGCACCGCAATGATAAGCCCCAATCCGCCCATCAGATTATATATTGGGAAATCACCCAAATTGTACAGTGGATGTCTATCATACATTCGTCTTTCCTCAAATCACCGTAATCCTGCGACAATATCTTAAAGCCCCCCGGTAAAACCGGATATTACATGTTGACCGGATTGCCGTTTTTTTGCACGAAAGAAAGAATGCCGGCAATGATAAACAGTATTAAAGCCGCCCAAGTAAATAAATCTGAGAACGCCGTCATTATCAAGAATATAAAGGAAAAGGCAGCGCTAACTAAAAATCCCACTCCTGCCGTAACTCCGTTCGATCGACTCAAAAATGCCGATATAAAGCCTGCTATAACCGGTATTATCCCGACGATGAAGATCGATGCTCCCGCCCCGCCGGCTCCAGCCGCGGATACGACCGCTCCGCAAGCACTGGCACAAAGCAGGTTGGGCAGGGACAAAACAGCTCCTATAATTCCACATACCATAGGCGCAACTGATTTCTGTTGCATAGACCAATCCTCCCTAAAAATCATTTCAAAAAATATGACCTGTTCTAAAACCACCTCCCAATCGGTCCGGTAATGTTTTATAAACAGATCATATGTGTAATTGAAGCCCAAGAACATAATGGCTCCCTGACAAATCGATGATTTTTTCTATCGAATTCTTAAATTAAAAACAAGCTCCTTACTCTCAAATTACGGCTCTGTCATTTCTTCGTATGGCTCAAAGCCATAAACACTTATTGAGGCCACTTGGCCGTTTTTAATATCAAACTGAACAACGGACTTCTTGCCCTGTCCAGAAAGGGAGGCATCAAATATTATGCCGTCCACCATATACATCAGGCTATTATCACGAGATTTTTGCGGATTTCCATAACATTTAATCACATCATCTTTTGTTGAACCAATTTTAATTCCTCGTGGCGTGCTGAAATCGCCTGATTGGTAATTGATTCTAATAACCCTCGGGTTGCGTTCGTATGTCTGTATAACCCACAGATTGTCATAGATGATTTCGGTTTGTTGAATTTCATCAACAAACTTCTTTTTGGGTTTTCCTAAAATAGACTCCATTTCTGAAACGAGCATACCCAGTGTGATAGGGCCCAATTTAAAATCCTGCAAGAGTAGCGGCCCTGAAAGCGTCTTCTGATCATCTTTCTTATCCTCAACTACCGGAACGGCAGGTTCAGCAGGTTTGTTTAAGGCGGACTCGGTGGCCGTATTTATGGTTCCTGGAAAAGGCAACGTTTTGGCCTTTAATTCTAATTTTACCTTCTCCACAGGCTTCCAGTTATACAGCAAATACTCAGCAGCGTAAATCTTAGCTTCGCCGCTGTTCAAGTTTTGTAGAACCGCCACGGCATCCAGGTTTATCCCATTCGTTTTAATTGCGCTTATTGCTATTGATTTTGCTTTCTGGCTGTCACCGGCAGCCTGGTAATAAAGCGCCAGATCACCTAGTAAACACTTATTGAGGTTCTCGTTAAATAACTGGCTAATAAGTGACTCCGCGTTGGCCTTATCCCCTGCTTTTACCATGGCGATTGCAGTAAGTAACTTGACCTTTTGATTCCCATCCTGAATGTAGGTTTTTGTTTTGTAGATTTCCATTGCTTTGGAAAAGTCATTGGCTGAGTAATAACTGTAGAATTCAAGCATAGCTGCTATTTTCTGATTTGTTGCATAGGTTAATTTGGGCCGCAGGTCAGACCAATGCCCGTTATATATGTCAGAAAGCACTAGATACGCTTCTTGTTGATTGAGTTCCAACGTCAGGGACTTGATAACTAAACTAAAGGCCTCGTCAGCCTTGCCGTTTTGTTTAAGAAACAAAGCAAGGGTGTTGTAACCCCGGTAGTTTTCAGGGTATTTTTCAACAGCCTGTCTCAAGGCCGCCTCAGCCTTAGTGTTGTCCCCTTGTTTCTGGTACACCATGGTCAAACCCCAGTAGGCCTCCAGGCAGTTTTGGCTGCCGTTTATTATCTCCCGGAAGGCTTTCTCGGCATCGGTCAACTGCCCTTTATCAATATACATTCCCGCCAGACCCATCCTGAGGGTATTCTGATCACTGGCTGCAACAGCAGCTGCACCTTTATCGTAAACAGCTTTGGCTTCATCATACTTGCCCTGCAGGGTGTAGACTTTGGCCAGACCTTGATAGGCTTTTACCTGCTTGGAATCGATTTTTATGGCATCATTATAGGCCAGTATCGCTTTATCAAAATCGTTCTCACTTATGTACTTGACCGCTAAATCGAGCTTCTCCTGCGCCCGGTCCGCTGTCCCCCGCAACCACCAAACCGCGCCTATTCCAACTGCCAAAACCACGGCCAATAACGCTACGATACCTATTTTCTTTTTGTCCACCGCAGATTCTCCTCTCGACCATGTATTTCATAGAGTACTGTTCTTAATGATCCATTTAAGTATTCATGAAATACTAATGATTTCCTCCCTCACATTCTAATATGCCTTCCTTTTTAACAGGATTGTAAATGCAAAAACATCCTCACCTTAGGGGAAGATGTTTTACATTCAGAAATAATTTATTTCACCAATGAGTGTACGGTATGAATTCCGCCGGATAACTGTAATGCCTGGATGCCTAATTACCTTTCATGGGATCAAATCCTCGATAAGTCCGGCTATGCTTTTTAGGGCCTCCTGGTCCTGCATATCCAAAGCCAGCAGGGTGGCCTTGATGATCTCGTTGGATTCCGGATCCAGGCGGTCAGGATCCCATTTTTTTAAGGCTTCCATCAGTTCCGGGCAGCGGCCCTTGACCACTGTCTGGTCCAACAAATTTAAAAGAAAATGCATTTCATGGTGGCTTATCCGGTGGCGAAGGGAAAGATCGACGATTAAACTGGCTGTTTCATCATAGATCTTGTGGATTTTTTGCTCTTCGTACATACTAACCCTTCCTTTCCGCATCCCTCATAACCTGCTTTTGCAGGTCGAAAACAATGGGAATACGCTTGCCGCTTACACCGTCGCGATTTTTCTCTATATACAGGGCGTAATTGGGATTGTGGTATTTCTTCAGGTTTTCATCGGTTTCCAGGTCTTCCGGGTCCAGGGGGCTTAACTTTAACATCAGGTCGCACTCGTTTTTCATGCGTTTGGCCCCCTGCAGTGATCCGTCGGGGTTCAACTGCACCAGGCAGATAACCGCAATCCCCAGGTTTTGGGCCAGAATCTTCTGGGTTTTGACGATCTGCTCCAGGAGCTGCCACTCGGCCAGGCGGGGGTCCATCTTGTCCATGCGGCCTATATAGTCAATTATCATCATCTCTATGTTTTTCTGGGCCTTAAACTTGCGCGCCAGGGAGATAGTCTTCTCCGGAGTCAGATTGGGGCAGGGATAGGAGTAAAAACCGCTGACCCGCAGCCGGGAGTAAGCTTCCAAGACCTTGGACAATTCGGTCTCGGTAATATCCCCCTTGCGGATCAGATCATGGTCGATGCCGGCCAGAATGGAAGCCCAGCGCAGGGCGATCTGCTGCCGGCTCATTTCCGTGTTCAGATAGAGCAGGTTCTTGCCGTTGTCCACCGCCACCGCTTTGGCGGTATGCAGGGCAAAAGCGGTCTTGCCGTGGCCGGTCTGGGCTCCCAGAATAATGAGGTCGCCCGGTTTATAGCCCAGGGTGATATGATTCAGATTGTCAAATCCAGTAGGCAATCCATCCAGTGGGATTACCCCCTTATGCTCTTCCTGGATCTCCTTGAAACGCAAAAAGCGCCGCTCCACTTCTTCATAACCCAGGTGGGCCAGCTCTTCGGGGGTGTCGATGTGGTCGTCCTGGTCCAGGGCGGTCAGGTTGGTTAGTTCTTCCTCGGCCAAAAGCAAAGTTTCTTCGACTTCGCGATCCGGATTCTCGTTAAGTATCTGCTGGTTGCGGCGCAGGAAGCCTTCAAAGCGGCGCAGCTTGGATTTATCCTTGACTCTTTTTATCCAGTACAGGATGTTCTCATCTTCTATGTAGTGTTCAGAAATGTATTTAAGCTCTTCAATATCTCGGGGATTGGAGAAAAGGCCCAGGGTATGCGCTTCCTTGAGAAGCTCCACATAGGTGGGGCGGATTTCCCGCTCATAGATGCTGCAGGTCAACTCAAACAGGTTGGCGTGCCGGGGTGAGTAAAAATCGCTGGCGGATAGCGCATTATAGGCCTCGATACAGGCATCTTCAGAATGCAGCATGGAGGATAATACACGCCGCTCGCTTTCCAGGTCAAATAAATAGTCGTCTTTGCCGCTTGCTTTTACGGGCAGACTCACCTTACCACCTCCGCCCCCTAATTATAACAGACCAACAACCCAAAGCCGCTGCTTTATTCTTTAGGGCTCGGTGGTACAAACGTTTCGTAGTTGCCTGATACGGTTGATTTCTCTTTTTTAGCATAGGCTGGAGCGGCTTTCTCATTTTTACTCCGGGCTTTATAATCTTGAATCTCCCGGTCGGCCTGCTCTGGTTGCCTTATCTCTTTCTTCATCCAATTGTGCAGGACGCTATCTATATATTCCAAACCACCATTGCGGGTGCGCTGGCACATTATTTCCCCGGCTTTCATGATCATGGAGTGGCTGAAGCCCCAGTCATAGCGCCATTTATAGTATACCTTGCGCCGGGCCTCGGCGCTCATTTCGATGCCAGTGTAGTTGCCAAATCCGGCAATCTCCGGGTCAAAGGTGTTGGACCGGGCCGCCCGGGTGCTTTTCTCAACATCAATATAGTTGTTGAAATAACTCTCCAGCCCCTCCAGTGTAGATATGGAGTATTCTTTCAGGTCCTTGGCGATCCGGGTCATTTCACCGGGGTTGTATATATTCCTCTCGAAGCACAGTTCCAGCATACAGAGCAGGAATTCCGGTGTAAATTTCATTTCTTCCAGCCATTTGCGCACTTCCAGGCTCATCTTGTGGCTCATCAAATTGCCGGTTTTCTTGGAGATGAAATCGCCCACCTTTTTCAAGTTGCCATTGGGCAGCAGACTGTTGTTCTCGACCAGTCCTTTGGACCTTTCTTCCTCCAACTGCAGTTCCAGCTGCTCGATCTTGCTGCGGTAATCATCCAAAAGATCCGCTTTGTTTTCCTTATCGGCTGGAAGCGGAGCAGGATAGCTCTGGCGATGCAGATCCACATGATCACGAAGGAGCAGCTTCTCCGCCTTTTTCAGGAGGGGTTCCAGGGTTATCACCCGGTCGGCAAAGTTGGCCGCCCCGTCCAGCTGGATGACCTCGGCCCTGACCAGGTTGGCCAAACGGCGCGACAATTTAGTCTTGCTCAATGTCGGGCAATATTGCAAGACCTGTCCAACCTGCACGCCGATCTGAAAAAGGGGTTTTGTCCTTTCAAAGGTGTAGAAAATCGCCGTGAGAACACCGATGTCCTCAATTTCTATATCCAGTTCTTTAGAATAGTGTAATACGATGCCGGGAACGTTGGCAAAGCCCCACCGAAAGAGCTCGAGAAAAGCTGAATGCTGGTTCATCAAAGCGTGGCCTCCCCCATGGTGTAAACGAATTATAGCACCACGCTTGGACCTAAACAAGTATAGTTGTTTGAAGGATTAATGTTTAAAAAGGGTTATTTTTATGTAAATCTTTGGCGCATGCCCGCTGAAAAGCTAGGAAGGCAAATCAAGCTCCAAATCCAAGGTTGACTCCCCGCTCAGCCACACCATAGTCCTAAATTCACCCAGGTCTATGGACCCCATAGTGAAGAAAAATAGGGCTGTCAAAAAGCGACAGCCCTACTTGATATTTTTCTTTATTTTAGATCTTTCGATAATTTTCCTAAAAGCTTTACTATTTCATCGTAATTGCCATCTTTGCTCTGGGCCACAAAATATTCATCCAGCTGGCGCCGGACATTGCGGTAGGCTATCTCAGCTGCAGCCTCCGGCCTGGGTTCTGGAACCCCCACTCCGCATGCGGCCAGCGAAGCCTCGGCGTTCAAAGTGTACTCATCCAGCCAATCCGGGATTTCCAGGGGGATCTTGAACTCCTCGCTTATCATTCCAGCCAGGTAGTTCAGGGCTTTTTCCTCGCCGTGAACCAGGAATATCCCCCGCGGCTTTTTTTCAAACCCGCGCAGCCATTTCATCAACCCGTCCCGGTCGGCGTGGGCCGAATAGTAGTCAACGCTGCGTATGGCCGCTTTGACCGCCACCTGCTCGCCGTGAATGGTGACGATTGGCTCGCCCTGGAGAATACGGCGCCCCAGGCTGCCTTCCGCTTGATACCCGACAAATAATATGGTTGACTCAGGCCTCCACAGGTTGTGTTTTAGATGGTGTTTAATACGGCCGGCGTCGCACATGCCGCTGGCTGAAATGATAATAGCCTTGCCCTGAACCTGATTTAAACGCAGGGAATCCTCGGTAGTGCGAGAAAACTTGACTCCCAGTTCTTTGAAAGCCCTCTCGTGTTTGCTCAACATCTGCAGGGTTTCATCATCATACAGCTCGTTATGGCGCAGGAATATCTCGGTGGCGGAAATGGCCAGGGGGCTGTCCAGGTATATGGAAATGCCCTGGTCCAACTCTCCCCGATGGTAGATCTGGATCAGGTCATAGAGCAGGTCCTGGGTGCGCTCCACGGCAAAGGCCGGAATCACCAGATTGCCACCCTGGGCCATGGCTTCGTCGATTACCTTTTTCAATTCCACGCTGCGATCCTTGGCCACTCCGTGAAGGCGATCACCATAGGTGGATTCCATTATCAAGTAATCAGCGCTCTCTATGACCGACGGATCTTTGATTATGGGCTGATTGTAGTTGCCCAGATCGCCGCTGAATACGAGCTTGATCTTGGAGCCTGCTTCCTCCACCCAGATCTCCAGGATATCGGAACCAAGGATGTGGCCGGCATCGCGCAGGCGTACTTCTACTCCGGGTGCTAGCGCTATTTTTTCGTCAGTGGCCAGAGTGCGCATGTTTGTTAAGGCTGCTGTGGCTTCTTCGGCGGTATAGACCGCTTCCAGGAGCGGCTGTCCGGTGCGCATTAGTTTGCGGTTTTTGCGCTGAATCTCCATTTCCTGAATGTGCCCGGAATCAGGCAGCAGGATGCTTATCAGCTCGCCGGTGGCGGAGCTGCAGTATATATGGCCTTTGAATCCTTTTTTAACTAGTTTGGGAACCAGCCCGGTGTGGTCGATATGGGCATGGGTTAAAATGATGAAGTCAATAGTAGCAGGATCGACGGGGAAATCCCCATAATTCCTTTCTTTTAACTCCTTGGGTCCTTGAAACAATCCGCAATCTACGGCAAAAGACAGTTTATCCGTAGTCACCAAATGGAAGGACCCGGTAACCGTCCTGGCCGCACCTAAGAATCTTAGTTTCATTGAGCGTCCCCCATTGCTTCAATATATTTCAAGAACTATTATACTGCAACAATCTGTCTGGCGTCTCTCCTTTGCGCGAGTTTATTGTATTCCTGGTAAAAGTCTACTATTTCCAGCCGAATCATCTCCCGCTTGCCTTTAACCAGGGCTGCATTCAGATTTTCAAAACCGATCCGGGCGAACTCCCTCACCACTTCGTTGCTGTCCAACTCGGGAACCATCTCGGCATAGCGGTTGTGAACCTGTTCAAAAATCGCGTAGTACAATTCCTTTATCTGGGCAACCCGTTTACCGACCAGTACCAGGTCAAAATCTTCCTTTTCAACTATGTGGAGCAGGCTGTGGAACAGGTTATGCAAAAGTTTGTTATTGAAAACGGAGACCTTGACCTCGCGTTTATACTGTTTGCCCAGTACATAGTGCATATATTCTTTTATCTCCCGTTGCCCACCCGGTTTAAGCGCTGTAAAGGCATTCAACAGCTCCACCTCTTCGTTGGTAAAATCACCCAGCAATGTATAACCTCCCTTATAGACCAATTTTCAACGTCTATAAAGGAGGTTCCACTCTTGAACTATAATTCCTCTTGGGAATTATCGCATTATTCCTTTGTTTTCCTGGTGTTTTCGAGCCAATTCTTTTTCCCTTAAGCTCCCTTATTTTCTAAATTATCATAGGCGTGGCGCTGTAAAAACCGGCCCATACGCTCAATGGCCTGCTCAATATTGCCTATACTAGCCGCATAGCAGCATCTGATGAATCCATCCCCGTTGCTGCCGAAGGCATTTCCCGGCACTACCGCCACTTGCTCTTCGTGTAGAAGTTTCTCGCAAAAAACTTCGCTGTTCATGCCAGATATTGCTATGCTTGGGAAGCAGTAGAAGGCCCCCTGGGGTTCAAAGCAATCCAAGCCAATGTCTGCCAGACCAGATAATATTATCTTGCGCCGGTAATTATAGCTATCCACCATGCGCCGCATCTCTTCCTCACCGTGGCGCAGGGCTTCAATGGCAGCTTTCTGCCCCATGATGGGCGCGCACATGATCGTGTACTGGTGGATTTTGGTCATAGCCGCGATAATATCGGGATGGCCGCAGGCATAACCCACCCGCCATCCGGTCATGGCGAAAGCTTTGGAAAAACCGTTTAACAAAATAGTGCGGTCCCTCATTCCCGGGAAGGAAGCTATGGAAACATGCTTGCCATAATAGGTTAACTCAGAATAGATCTCATCAGAAATAACTATCAAATCATTTTTTATAATAATATCAACCAGGGCTTTAAGATCATCGTGGTTCATTATCCCGCCGGTTGGATTGCTGGGATAAGGCAATATCAGAATCTTGCTTTTGGGAGTAATACAGCTTTCCAATACATCCGGCTTTAAACGATATTGATCTTCAAAAAAGGTAGGTACCGGTACCGGTGTAGCATAAGCCAATGTCGCACCCGGACCGTAACAGACAAAAGAAGGCTCGGGAACTAAAACCTCGTCGCCCGGTTCAGCCAAAGCGCGTATGGCTATATCCACCGCCTCGCTTACCCCTATGGTCACCAGTATTTCTTTTTCCGGTGAGTACTCCACGCCAATATGGCGCTTCTGGTAAGCGGCTATTTCTTCACGCAATTCGGGAAGCCCCTGGTTGGAAGTATACATGGTTTCCCCCTTCTCCAGGGAATAGCAGGCGGATTCAGTAATATGCCAGGGGGTGGCAAAGTCAGGCTCCCCCACCCCCAGGGAAATTACCCCTTCCGTTTGCGAAACCAGGTCAAAGAACTTCCTAATGCCTGATGGTGGTATTGTTTTTACCACTTTAGATAAGTATCGCTCCATACTCTTTAGCTCACCACCAATCTTTTATCTTCACGGGGCTCTTCGAAGCTAAATCCGACCTGTTTGTAGCGCTTCAGGATAAAATGGGTCGTAGTTCCCTGAACCCGGTCCAGAGTTGACAGTTTGTGAGAGATAAACCCGGCAATATCCTGCATGTTCTTGCCGCTTACTACGACCGATAAATCATAGGTTCCACTCATCAGGGATACGCTTTGCACTTCCGGATAGCGGCCGATCCGCTCAGCAATGTCATTGAAGCCAACTTCGCGTTCCGGGGCTACCTTGACGTCGATCATGGCGGTGACGCCGTTTTCACCCAGTGCATCCCAGTTGATAATAGTGCTGTAGCCCAGGATGACCCTCTGCTTTTCCAGCCTGGCGATGAGCGCTTCTATTGCGGCCTCCTCCTGATCCAGCATCACCGCGATTGCTTTGGGACTCAGCTTCGCATCTCTCTCCAGCAGGTGAAGAACCTTCTTGGTCAAGTCCATCCTTAAAGCCTCCCTTTCTTTCCTTAAAAAACAAAAAAACTCACGCCCCTAAATAGGGACGAAAGTTCTTACTTCCGCGGTACCACCCTCGTTGGCCAGTGCCCACTCTAGTATCCTTTAACGGTGAAGACCGTCCGGTTTTTATCCTTAACTGGAACCGGCAACTCCCAGATGGCTTTCTCGCTTCCTGCTGCCGGTTTTCACCTGACCCGGCTCTCTTGAAACAGGGGGAACGAGATTGGTCTGTTCTCAGTCGTATGATATAAATTTGATAAATATCCTACCACTTGAAGACGCCCCCGTCAAGCTGTAAAACCATGTCAATCCGTGTAAAGTTATTCAGTATCATTTATCCTGCTTTCGCATAGTATTTCCTAATTACTTTTTGGAGGTGCGTACTACATATGGCTATAGGGCCGATGCTTGATCGCGACGAACTCATGATCCTGGAACGCTTAAACCACTACTTTAAATCAAATCAAATGACCACCAGGGAAAAGGCCCGGGCCGCCCGACTGATTGCCGAACATGACCTGGAATCACAGCAGTACGGTAGTGAAAAGGAACGCCAGATTGTACTGTTCTTTTATAAAACCCTGGAAAAGCTGGTGGATAAACTGTAAATCCTTTTATATAAGCAGCGGGTTTACCGAAATAGCAGGAATTTTCTTTTCAGCAATTTGAATTCCACCAGGTAGCCCAGCCCCATCAGCAGCATGACGCCCAGGAATATCAGGCGCTCCCTGACAATCTGGTCCCGCAGCTGGCCAATGGCCTGTTCCCTTTCCCCGGCAAAGTCGAAAATACTTTGCTTTTCTTCTTTTATAGCGGTCATCTGGTGGATGGTGCGGTTCAGTTTATCCTCCAGATCCAGGTATTTATTCCAGGTGTTAAGGCGCTGCTCCTTCAGCTCTTTTACCCACTGGCGCAGGGTGAGGAACTCTTCTTCCCCTTTTATATTGAGTACATCATAGATGGGAGTGCCTTTGGCATTGAACGGCTTGGGCAGACCGGTCAAGCGGCTCAAGGTCGGCCCCACGTCAATACCCATGGTATGCTGCACCCGGGTGGCCGGCTTGCAGTTGGGGCCCCGCATGATCAAGGGGCAGGTGCGAGCGACGGAAGAACTGCGCGGGGAGGTCAAAACAATTAGAGACTTATCCAGGAGCTCCTGCTTGCGAAGGCTGTCCAGGAACGATCCCAGACTGCGGTCAAAGGCAACAGTGGCCTGATAAAAGGCTTTCTTGTCCACGCTCAACAAGCCTTCCAGGCAGTCATTGGTGTAAATAGTCGTGAAAAACGGTTTGTAATTGTAAAAATGATCTATGGCCTGGTCAAAGACCTGTTTGTCGCTGCTTTTGGCCTCCAATTGAACATAGCTGTTGTCGCCCCGGGCAAAAGGCTGCAGCTTGCCACCGGAACCGTCTATGACCGCGCTTGACTTGCCGTATTTCTTCAGAACATCCAGCAGCGATTCAACTTCGACTTTGTCGTTCATAGTGTAATGTTTATGTTCTTCTGGAAAGGTGCCGGTTAAGAGTGTTGCCACACCCTCTTCAACTGTATCCGCAGGCAGGGTGACGGACTGCTCGTCCAGGATTCCCTCATTGGCCAGAAATCGAATATTGGGGGCCGGGCTGTTCCTGTAGCCCTCCGTATTCAGCCCATCGACCAGAATGAGAAAAACGTACTGTACGGAAGGCGGTTCTTCCGCATAAACCGGCGCTGGCTGAATGGAAAGGCAAGCGCATATATAAATTATTATCATCAACCACAGGGATGGCCTGCGCTTCATATAAGTCCCCCCTTCTATTTGTAAATGTATATTCCGAAGGGGTCTTTATATGCCAGAACCGGGCGTTTGAAAGCTATATAAACCGCCCTGAAAACGGAACCGTAGTAGTAGTAGTAAGGGAAGGTGTGTCCATGCCACGGGGAACATTCCTTCCCGCCAGTTATTCAGATTTTACTGAAGCATCCTGAGTTAATAGATGTCAATAACCC
>JBEHWI010000014.1:0-89052 GCA_040217815.1 Syntrophomonadaceae bacterium
GTTTTAAGCGGCAGCAGCCTGCGGCCCATCTGGAGCCGACAGTTTAAAGCATCCCATCTTTCCCGGGTTGTAGCCGATTCGGTTCAACTGTCCGCGGCCCTGGTACCCTGGAACCTGATGGCCGTTTTGATCAGCACTATCATCGGCGTGCGGGTGTGGGAATACCTGCCTTACACCGCCTATATATGGAGCCTGCCCCTGATTAGCCTGGCGTACTCGTTCTACCTTATGGTTATGGAAAACCGGAATAGGCCTGAAAAAGCCCAAACACCTGAGGTTTATCCCTTGAAAAAGGAGTAGGTGTATCCTTTTTGAAAGGATTTACCGCTGCAGCCCATACTTCTATTTCCTAACTATTTTACGAACGTAATTACTTGAGGCCAATGGCAGGTGGGAAACTCGTAAAGCGTCCCGCCTGCCATTTATTTTGTGGCTCCTGAAGTCCCCTTTTACGAATTTCAAAATGTTTATTGATTGACGATTGGCAGGGTTATTGTGACATTAATGGAATATTATATGCTTGGGGGGAATGATATGTTTAAACGGATAATTTTACCCAACGTCTTAACCTTGTTCTTTCATTTATGTTTGATTGTAGTTATCATGCAAACCTGCGGAATTCACAGTTCGGTTTCCGATAGGACCGTTCTTTTGATCCCCCTTGTCTATTTTTTATTCGGATTTGTCTTGAAAGCAACTACCAAAGAAAAGCTTACTCTTTGGTCCGTTCTGGCGTTAACGTTTTTGTTGATGGTTCCCATGTTTGTATCAAAACCCTCTGACGCCTGGTTTTACCTTTACTTGCCCTTTTTATCAGTACTTCCTTCCTATGACATCGGCTTTTCT
Organism: Syntrophomonadaceae bacterium; assembly: GCA_040217815.1. Classification (GTDB taxonomy): domain Bacteria; phylum Bacillota; class Syntrophomonadia; order Syntrophomonadales; family Syntrophomonadaceae; genus UBA5314. Next base: position 847 of record JBEHWI010000014.1, read on the forward strand.
CCGGCATTCCTCTTCCTGGCTTTGTGTCCCTCGTTATTCATCTGGTCGGGCACAGCCTTTAAGGCAGATAACAAGAAGATGCTGGCCGCCTTTGGCCTGCTTTTTCTACTGTTTCTAGGATTCATATGGGTCCCCCAGCAAAACAGAAATGCGATAGAAATAGAAAATTCAAAAATATGGCGGGAAAAAACGCAATACAGAGAGTTGGCTGTTTTGCAACCTAACAAACAACTGCCCATCGGCTCATTTTCAATCCAAACCGAGGATTCCAAGATACACTTTGAAAACGAATGCAGCGTAAGCCTTCCGGACATAGATATGGACAATTACTATTATGTTATTTTTGTAGGGCGAAAGGTCAAATTTGATGACGGTCAAATAGAAACCGTTGAGGCTCTAGACAGTAATACTATCGTAGTCTACCAGGTCAACAAGGTGATATAGTCACCCAAGATGAACTAAAAACAATTGTGTTCTACCGATTTTCGAGATAGCAGCCCATTCATCAGCCTACCGCTAATCCCATATATCAACTAAATCAAAGGCATTGACATCCACCACTCCCCGATCGGTAAGGCGCAGTTCGGGTATTACCGGCAGCGCTAAAAAGGACATAGTCATAAACGGCGAAGGCAACCTGCAGCCCAGTTCGCGGGCCGCATTTTCAAGTACTTCATAACCGGCAGCCACTTCGCCAGCCGGGCAGGGCGACATAAGGCCGGCAACCGGGAGGGCCAGCGAAGCCAGAACTGTCTCACCATCTACCGCCGCCATTCCCCCGCCCATTTCTGCAACAACCTGCGCCGCTCTTTCCATACTCTTTTCATCTTGGCCTACAATGATCAGATTGTGGCTGTCATGGGCCACTGATGAAGCCAGAGCGCCCCGCTCAAGATCAAAACCTTTAACCAGACCCACTGCTGTGTTGCCGTTGATCCCATGGCGTTCCACCACCGCCAGCCGGTTGATACCCTGATCGGATAGGGCCTCGTCAGCTGGCATAACTACTTTCCTGGTCAGGACCTGACCTGGTACAGCTTCGATGACTTTTATATAATTGGCTTGTTGTCGAGGCTGAAGCCGAAGACGTCCTTTCAGCTCGGGCAGCTGAATAGGGCAAGTGGGAATTTGCTCCTTTATTTCACCCGGAGGAACAAGATATTGCCCATCCCTGGCTACCAGCTTTCCCTGTTTAAATACTTTTTGCACCTGAAAATCCTTAAGATTGTTCACCACCACCAGGTCGGCCAGGCAGCCGGGGGCTATGGCTCCATGCTGGTGCAGCCGGTGGTGCTGGGCGGGATTTAAGGTGGTCATCTGAATGGCCTGCATAGCCGGCAGTCCAGCTTTTACAGCCCGGCGTAGAATTTGGTCCATATGCCCGTCCTGGAGCAGATCGGCCGGGTGGCGATCATCAGAACAAAAACAGCAGCGGTGGCTGTTAAGGGGAGTGACAATGGGCAGTAGGTCATCCAAATTACGAGCCGCTGAACCTTCCCTGATCAGGATGCGCATCCCCAAACGGAGTTTCTCCAAAGCTTCTTCAGCGGTGGTGCACTCATGGTCGCTGCTGCAGCCAGACGCCAGGTAGGCGTTAAGATCCCACCCGGACAGGCCTGGAGCATGGCCCTCCACAAGCAGGCCCCGCTGATGAGCCTTTTGAATGACTTCCAAAACCGGCGGCAGTCCATAGACCACCCCGGGAAAATTCATCATCTCCGCCAGAGCGGTGCACTCCGGGAACAGCTCCCGGGCCTGGTCGATTTCAGCGGGCCCGATGCGCCCCCCGCTGGTTTCTAGATGGGTGGCCGGAACGCAGGATGGTATCTGCCAGAAGAAATCCAGGGGCAGACCCCGGGACGCTTCAACCATGTAGCGCCATCCATCAATACCCATAACGTTGACAATTTCATGCGGATCAGCCAGCACTGCGGTTGTACCGTGGGGCAGAGCGGCTTCGGCAAAAGACGCGGGGGTCAGCATTGAACTTTCGATGTGGACATGGCTGTCAATAAAACCAGGCAGAAGGCAAGCCCCTTCAAGATCAACTATCTCTTTGCCCTGCTGATAATCCCCCAACCCGACAATTCTACCGTTTTTAACGGCCACCGCCGTATTCAGGAGTTCTCCGGAATAAACGCAAGCTACCTGCCCGTTTACGAACAGCAAATCAGCCTCTTCCTGGCCGCGGGCTACCTGACGAATCCGGGCAAAATCAATATTTTCATAGCTCATAATACTCCCCCTCACCGTTTTTATCTATTTATCTATGGTCAAGGTTTTGACTCTGCTTGATATTGGTACCATCTTGCGGCCACAGCTATTTTTTAGAATTTTAACCCAAATATTCAGTTTTTCATATTGCCGGCTTGGAAAAGGGGCACCCGAGGACCTTTGGCCAGTTATATGATTGATGAGGATGGCAGCGGGTTTATTCTATAACACATCTGCTTGTAATACCGTACTATTACAGGTAATATATTACAAGTCATTGAGCTTTAAACAACCGGTGCGTTTGAAAGGAGAATACTTATGCACGATACCGTTCCGGCATCATTCCCCCTATTTAGCAACAGCATGGTGATATTCTGGTCCTTACTTAATGTACTCTTGCTCCTGGGCATCCTGCTTTTCATATTCTGGTATATCAAGCAGGTGTTCGTTTTCAGAAAGCAGGTGCTTAACAAACTGGATATTTTGATCTCACTGCAAGATAATAAACATACTGATAATAAATAGGCTCAACACATGGAGGATATATGCATGTTGAATATCGGTTGCCATTTGTCTGCGTCAAAAGGATATCTTCATATGGGTAAGGAGGCCCTCTCCATCGGAGCCAATACCTTTCAATTCTTCACCCGCAACCCCCGGGGCAGTAAAGCCAAGGCGATGGACCCCAAAGATGCCGCCGCCTTAATGGAACTGGCCAGGGAGCATAATTTTGCGCCCATTTTGGGCCACGCCCCCTATACCTTGAACCCCTGTTCTCCCGAGGCTTATGTCAGAGAATTTGCCTCTTTAGTAATGAGCGAAGACCTGGACAGAATGGAGTATTTACCTAACAACCTGTATAACTTCCATCCTGGCAACCATGGCGGTCAGGGGGTTGAGGCCGGGATCGAACACATTACCCAACTGCTCAATAAGGTCCTACGAGTTGAGCAAAATACCACGGTTTTGCTGGAAGCCATGGCCGGTAAAGGCAGCGAAGTGGGCAGCAGCTTCGAAGAGCTTAAGGCCATTTTGGACGGTGTGAACCTGGTTGATAAAATGGGAGTATGCTTGGATACTTGCCACATATATTCGGCAGGCTACGATATAGTCAACGATCTCGATGGGGTTTTGGAGCAATTTGACAGGATAATCGGACTGAAGAAACTGAAAGCCATCCACCTGAATGACAGCCTTACCCCCTTCGCCAGTAGGAAAGACCGCCACGCCAAAATCGGGGAAGGCAGTATCGGCCTGGAAGGGACGATAAATATAATCAATCATCCCTTGCTTGGCAGGTTGCCCTTTTATTTAGAGACACCCAACGAATTGTCCGGTTACAAAGAAGAAATAGAGCTGCTGAGAGAAGCCTATCCAAGCCAGCCAGCTACTCTTCCTAATAAACCGTAGTTTGAGTAAATAATCAAGCTAATAATGACTTGATCAGGTTAATCTTGCCAAAATCTCCCTCAGAGGGTCCATAGAGGGAGGATTCTTCGCCTAACAGCTGTTCCCGGATCTGCTCCGGGCTTACGCCCTGATGATGCAGGTTTAACACCTGTTTTTTCAGGTCTTCCCAATAGAGTATCTTGGCTTCAATAGCCCGGTGGGCATTTTTCACCACCCTTCCGGAAGCGCAAAACAGAGTGGAGAACTCTCTCTGAAGCAGCATATGCATGGAATCAAGTATTTCATTGGCATTTTCATCACTGCGTAGGGTGGACAGTTTTTCGCTAATAAATAGATCACCGCTAAAAAGCCATCCTTTTTCAGGTTCTAAAAGAGCGATGTGATCATCGCTGTGTCCGGGGATATGCAATACCTGAAACCTGAAACGTTCGGTAGTAACCTCGGGGCCGATAACCACCGCATCCGATGCGGGCGGGACCCCCCAGGCCAGATGCTGATAATGGCGCAGGCGCGATGTCCATATTTCCGGATTTTTGATCAAAGGCACTGCCAATTCATGAGCCAGAGCCGGGCCTATGCCCAGCTTCTCCTGAAATACTATATTGTTGCTTATATGGTCCTCATGATGATGGGTATTTACGATTTGTCTCACCGGGTAAGAAGCAAAGGCCTGTTCGATTTCCACGGCAACGTGAAATGGCCCGGTATCAATAAGTAATCCATCCACCAAATAACAAGACATGGTATAAAACGGTTTGCCATTTATCAACCTTCCCATGATTATCTGAGTAACATCCCCCAGACTTCTCATCACTATCATACTGGTCCCCCCTCAATCCGGATAAAATTGCAGTATATAACTACCAGAATATCATAATAATACCATTGGGTAAATGAACCAGTCCTGTTCAATATCGACGACCTGTGCCCACTTCGAAAACCCACCTATATGAGCAGCCGCTGCGACTTTACCAAGCGGGATGCGCTATTCTTATGAGGGAGTATGAGTGCCTTAAACCTGTGGAGAGTGCATTCCAGGTTCTAGAATAGGACCAAATCCTTTAACAGCCCAGGGTATACAAAGGCCCGGTTAGTGATTAGCGCACAGCACGAGGAATAGTACTTCAACTATACCCACTACCAACCTCTTATGGCCGATATTTAGTACGGAATTTAAAGCAGACCCTTTTGACTCAGATCATTTAGCCGCGCTTCGTTAATGCCATAAGCAGGAAATTATAGAATAATGTAGAATTGATCTGTGTCCATCTATAGCAGTTAGGGTGTTGCCAAGTGCCTAATAATTTTGAAAACAGGAGCGTTTATCGGCTGCAACTGCACGACCACGCCTGTTTGATCTATGAAAATGAAGCAGAATGGAAAGAGACCGTTATTCCATTTATAATAATTGGTTTGCAGCTCGGTCAAAAATGCCTGTATGGTTTAAACAACCGCAGCCGCCAACAAATAGTCGAAGGCCTTCAGGAAGTAGGCCTGGATACATTTCCATATGAAACATCAGGCCAGTTGTTATTCCTTGACCAGAGTGTATTGCCTCAGCCAGACGACGAGGATCGCCTGGAACAGGTAGAACAGTTCGAAATTGCTTTTATCAAGTCATGTTTGGCGGAAGGTTATTCAGGAGTGCGTCTTACCTGCGAGGCAATGTACACCATGACCGGCTTCGCCCCGACTTGGAGTCTGGTTGAAGCCAATTCCCGCTCCCATACCGAGATATTCCCTAATTATCCTGTGACCGTTCTCTGCCAGTATGAACGCTGGAAAACCAACCCCCTTTTGCTTAAGCAGGCCATAATCGGCCATCCCATCATCATTAAGAATGGGATTTTTTATGAAAACTTCGCCGGGGTTCCCGACGAAGTCTTTCTCGCATCCATGAGCGACCGTTGGGAGGCCGAACACTGGTTGAAAACGGTTGAAATCGAAAATCGGGAGCGCGAAAATCTGCAGCTACTGAGGCAAACGGTGGAGAAATCCCTGCAGGCCATGCTGGCAGTGCGTCCCGATGGCACACTAATCACCTACAATGAAGCCTTCAGAAATTTGGTCGGCCTTTCCGATGCTGAAATTGAACAACTGCCCGACCTACTTCCCGAGTGGCGTCGTCATTTTTCAGAATTTATTGAAGAAATCGGAGAATCCGGCGGATTTAAGCACCTGCAAAAAACATATACCAGTTCCCTCGGCTACGAACGGGTCTTAGATCTGGCCATTTTTAAGAAGTATGACTATACGGGCAACGTTGAGTACTACTACGGTTCAGTCTCCGATATTACCAGGCAGGTGGAAGCTGAAAAGGCCCTGCGTAGATCCGAGGAAATGTATCGTCATATAGCAGAAAATGCCTTTGATATGATTGCCATTTTTGACCGAGAGAATTTCACGTTAAAATATCTCAGTCCTTCACATAAAAGGCTTTTCAACCATCCGTTTGAAAGCCTGCTGGGGAAAAATACTCTTCATTACATTCATCCCGAGGACTTCGACTCAACTATGTATGCCATTCAGGACGGCTTGAAAAAGGGCCGCGGCTCCCATCAGTACCGATGGGAGGTATCGGACGGTTGTTATGCGTGGATGGAATCAACCGGCAAGATAATAGAAGATGGTGAATTTAAAGGCGACGTACTAGTAGTTACCCGCGATATCAATGAAAAAAAGCTGGCCGAGCTCGCTTTAAAAAAGGAATTGGAATACCGCAGTTATTTAATAGACAACATGAATGAAGTGTTTGTGACCTATGATTTGCAGCATCGCATCACCTTCGTGAACAGGTCGGTTTCTACTATTCTGGGTTATGATCCCGTTGAGATGCTGGGTAGGAATATTCTGGATTATATCATACCCTATCACATTCCCTCGGCTGCCGCGCAGATTGCCAACCGCCTTCAAAAAGGCATTCCTGGTATATTTGAAACGGTAGTATTAACCGAGAGCGGAGAAGAAGCCCTGGTCAGAATTAAAAGTGCGCCCATAATAGAAAACGATGCCATCGTTGGAGTAATGCTTCTTGTCGAAGATATCTCCGAACACCGAAAAATAGAACAGGAGATGGCAAGGCTCAGTCAACTTCATACCATTGGAGAGATAGCCGCCGGGATCGGCCATGAAATAAGGAATCCCATGACCACAGTCAAGGGATTCCTGCAGATCATGAAGCAGCAGGGTGAATTTGAATTCTATCAGAGTTATTTCAACATCATGTTGGAAGAGCTGGAGCGGGCCAACGCCATAATAAGCGAATTCCTTTCCCTGGCTAAAAACAAGCTAGTCGACCTGCGCATCTTCAATTTAAATGACATTATTACCTTCATATATCCCCTCCTCCAGGCTGATGCCACTTTAACTGACAAATCCATTGTTTTGGACTTGCAAGAAATCCCAGTTCTGCTGCTGGATGAAAAAGAGATCCGCCAGCTGCTCTTGAACCTGGTTCGCAACGGCCTGGATGCAATGGAGGCTGGAGGCACGGTTTATATTCAGACCTATTCAGAACCGGGTTCGGTCGTTTTATCGGTCAGGGATGAAGGCTGCGGCATAGCGCATGAATATCTTAAGAAACTCGGCACCCCCTTTTTTACCACCAAGGAATCGGGGACCGGACTGGGACTGGCCATATGTTACAGCATTGCGGCCCGTCATAATGCTTCCATTGAACCTGTCAGCACCCCTTCCGGAACAACTTTTAAAATACGTTTCATCACCTGTAAGCCGATGGCTGCACAGATGCTCCTCACCCTGGAATAAGCAAGGCCCGATTGGGTGTAATAAATGCTGGACTTAAGGTAGATAGTATTGGACACTTAAGAAACCGGAGGGAACATATGAGGAGGGCGATTTAACGGGAATCATATCAAACGGAATCTTGGTTGGGACGGTTCCAGGTGAAGGAACCGTCCTTATATTGCTATATAAAGCAGTAGCTGTTCAAAACGTCGCTGCTGCTTGCTCTGGTCGCATCGGTGGTACGGGAATATACATATACCCCTTCACTCAACCCGCTGAATTCCAATTCCAATACTTTGCCCACCAGAGATTCCAGGAAATCACCATTCATATCATACATGAAAGATATGGTCTTGCTGGAGTTGGAAGGGATGTAAAAGGTCGCAGTGATCGGGGTAGGAATGGGGTTTCTAAGCAGGACAGCCCTCGGGTTTTGGTCCAAATCATATGCAGTCACTGATATAGGCCCAACCCTGGAATCAGTTGTATTCAGGACCCTGATCTCAAGGTATTGGCTGCTGGCAATCCAGGGTCCTGAAGTAAGTTTTGCTCTACCCGGCCCGATATCGTTTACCCTTCCTATTATTTCGTTCCTTACATTGTACACGTTGGTGTTGGTATTAATTAGGTCCGCCGCCAGTGCTTCCAGACCGAAATCGGGAGAAAGAACTGCACCTTCAACATGATTAACCTCTCGTTGTATTTCTTCCAGACCTGTAGTAGGACTTGTAACCGCAGCAGTTAAAACGTTTACGTCGGATACAAGATCCGTCACCACTGAAGTTATAACATCAACCTCAGTCTTTGTTTCAGAAACAACTGAAGTCATAACATTAACATCAGATTGAATATCAGTCATAACGTCGGTTATTACGTTTACATCACTTTTAATATCCGTCATAACCGATGTTAAAACGGAAACCGTTGACTGAATGTCCTGTACATCTTGATTGGCTGCCTGCTGTATTTCTAGGTTAATGGGTTGAGTCGGGGCCGGGGGTGGAGAAGGTAGTGGAAATGGTTGTGGTATATTGTTTATTATCTCTATTTTTAACGACTTGCCATTATAACAATCTACACCCTTTCCCCTTTTGGACTGCTTAGCGGGTTTTTTTCTTTCGTAATATTCAGACAATGCCATCCTCCTGACATTATTGAGGATTACTTATTACTGTAAAGAAGAGAGCTCCTTTTCCAGTATTGTCGTCTCCAATCTATTAATACAGTTCACTATATGAAAAAGGGCTGCATTTTGTTATCAAGGCAGCCAGGAAGGAATTGACAGCGTATCTGTCAGGCGGAACCATATTGTCTCTCCAAGTCCAGAAGATAGGCCTTGAGCGGCAGGCCGCTCCCGTAGCCGGTTAGCTTCCCGTCCGCTCCAACAACCCGGTGGCAGGGAATAAAAATGGGAATGGGATTACGGTGGTTGGCTTGTCCCACCGCTCTGGCCGCCTGGGGATTTCCTATGCTCTCAGCCAGTTTTTTATAGCTCCAGGTTTCCCCATAGGGAATAGTCTGCAGGCTTGCCCAGACCCGTTGCATAAATTCACTGCCGGCGGGGGCCAGGGGCAGGTCAAAATGCTTCAAACCGCCCTCAAGATAACACTGTAGTTGCCGGGCGGCCTCGCTTATAAGCCTTGTTTCCCGCACTACCGCATCGGGAAGGTTTTTGGCCCGTTGTAAATTCACATGAGTAACACCTGTTTCATCGGCGGCTATACCGACTTCCCCTATGTCAGTCTGGTAGAAGAAAATGCTTTTCATGGAACACTCCTTTGGCAGAAACACCATGTTTTAAGTAGCAATGTACGGCAGCCTGCGGAGGCGGTTTTCTCCGCCTCCGCAATCAAGTATTACCTGACATTCTACAGCATTTCTATTACTACCGCCATACCCGGGCCGCCGCCCGCACAAAGCGATGCGCAGCCTATTTTTCCGCCCCTTTTGATGAGTTCGTACATGCAGCTTATTACCAGGCGGATTCCGGTCTGGCCGGTTGGGTGGCCCAGGCCAATTCCCGAGCCATTGGCATTAACCCGCTCCAGATCGATCTTCAACTCACGGTTGCAAGCCAGCCATTGGGCGGCAAAAGCTTCATTAATTTCGAAGTAGTCAACATCTTGCATGGTCAAACCAGCATATTCCAGAGCTTTGGGAATGGCGTAAACCGGGCCGATACCCATAATTTCAGGATGAGTGCCGTATGAAGCCACAGCTCGTATTTTAGCTATCGGCTTGATCCCTCTGGCTTCACAAACATCCCGCGCCATTACCACAACCGCCGCGCCTCCGTCGTTTAGCCCGGAAGCATTCCCCGCGGTAACCGTTCCGCCTTTCTTGAATACAGCCTGTAGAGCGGCCAGGCTCTCCCGGCTCAGATCACCCCGGGGGTGTTCATCTTGCTCAAACAGTCTGGAGCCTTTACGAGTTTTTATTTCCACCGGTACAATTTCGTCCTGGAATTTCCCGGTTTTAATAGCTGCAACGGCCCTTTGATGGCTCATTAAGGCCAGGTCATCCTGCTCTGCGCGGCTTATTTGGTAGCGTTCGGCTAGGTTTTCAGCGGTAATTCCCATATGATAGTTCATTATGGCACAGTTTAACCCGTCATGAATCAAGCTGTCATAGGGCCCGTCATTGGCATGAAACAGGCGATAACCCTGCCTGGCCTTAAGAAGATAATAGGGCGCGGTGCTGGCGCTTTCCATTCCGGCTACCAGAGCGGTATTGGCTTTATAGGTCACAATGTTCTGACAGGCGATGTCCAGAGCGCGCATGGCTGAAGCGCACTGCTGGTTGATGGTGGCCGCTGGTGCCTCCCAGGGAATTCCTATTCCATGCTGTACCTGGCGGGCCGGATTGGCCCGGGCACCGCCCTGCAGGCAATGCCCTACTATTACTTCGTCAATGTCGGCGACAGTTATTCCAGCCCGTTCAATAGCCGCTTTTCCGGCTATTACTGCCAGTTGGGGGGCAGGGAAGTCTTTTAAGCTGCCAAACATATCCCCTATAGCCGTTCTCGCCCCACTCAAAATTACAACTTCTCTCATAGTCAAATCCTCCTCCATCACAAAAATGCTCCTTTTGCCCCACTCCTGACAGTCCAGAGCAAATTAAATCAGGTTGGCCTTTTTTGCTTCAAAGCGAAGCCGGTCCCTGAAGTCCGGATGAGCGATGTTGATCAGTCGTTTGCTTCTCTCCCATATATTCTGGTATTTGATATCGGCTACTCCATATTCAGTTACTACATAATGGGTTTCGTAGCGAGCGGCAGTTATAAACGAACCGTATCTCAGGTGGGGAACGATCTTGGATATGGGCCCCTCTTGGGTATCGGCCACTGATTCGAAAGCGATTATGGACTTTCCGCCCCGGGAGCGGCAGGCCCCCAGGATAAAATCCGCCTGGCCGCCGGTGTGGGTATATTGCACGGGGCCGATGGATTCCGAGCAGGCCTGACCGGACAGATCCATTTCCAGGGTGCTGTTGATGGAGACCATTTTTTCGTGTTGGGCTATGATATAGGGGTCGTTTACCAATTCGGTGGGATAAAAATGCACTATGGGGTTTTCATCCAGCCATTCGTACAAATCCTGCGAACCCATGGCAAAAGTCGCCACCATAACGTCCGGCATGTAGGTTTTGTGAGAATTGTTTATAGCTCCCTTTTCCCACAAGATCCGATTGGCATCGGCAATCATTTCGGTATGGACCCCCAGATCCTTCTTGCTCTCCAAAGCCATAGCGGCCGCATTGGGTATTCCTCCAATCCCCAGCTGAATGGTGGAGCCGTCTTCCACCAGGTCTGCTACATATTGTCCAATGAGTTTTTCGTTGTCATTGGGAGAAACGGAAGGAAGGGCGGCTAGAGGGTGGGTGGCCTCAACAATAGCGCCTACTTTACTGACATGAATGCTGTTGCGGCCAAAAGTGCGGGGCATATTTTCATTTACTTGAACCAGGATCACTTCTGCTTCTCTCATAAACGCGTGGGTATAATCACAGGAAACCCCCATGCTGAAGTAGCCGTATTCATCCATCGGCGCCACCTGCAGCATGACCACCTGGTATTTCCGGCGGGTAAGGATGCGCGGACCCTCTCCCAAACGGATCGGGGTGTAGACAAACTGCCCCTGCTGCTCCCCTTTGCGGGATGCCACGCAATAGCTGTAGTCCTGTTCAATGCGTTCATTTCTTTCGATTTTAAGCATTTCGGTGGGATAGACATCCACCACCGACCAGAAATCCAGCTTGGTAAACTCGGCCTGGCGGCGGGCCAGGGCGTTGATCAACACCGGCGGCTGGCCTACGGCGACCGGCACCGCCACTCCCCAGCCGTCCTTAACCAGCTTAACCGCTTCATCCGGAGTCGTTAATTTGCTCTTATATATCTCTCTATAATCCATATTTACTCCTCCCCCAAAAAACCTGGTTTACAGGATGCCCAAACTTTTTACTTATCTCATCACTGAGGCCCCATCCGAATCCCTCCATCGAGACGGATGCATTCCCCGTTTATATAGCCGTTTTCAACGATGCTCCTGACCAGCATGCCAAATTCCTCGGGATCACCCAGCCGGGATGGAAAAGGCACCTGTTTGGCCAGGGACTGGCGGGCGGCTTCCGGGACCAGGGCCAGCATGGGCGTGTCGATAATCCCGGGTGCTATCGTGTTTACACGGATGCCACTTTTGGCCAGATCCCGGGCCGCAGGCAGGGTCATACCCACAATCCCGGCTTTGGAAGCAGCATAAGAAACCTGCCCGATTTGGCCTTCAAATGCGGCCACTGAAGCAGTATTTATAATGACTCCCTTTTCCCCTCTTTCCCCCGGGTTTTTGCTCATTTCCCAGGCGGCGTGGCTCAGCATATTGAAGCTGCCAATCAAGTTGACTTCAATGGTTTTCTGAAAAACCTTGATATTCAAAGGGCCTTCCTTGCCCAGAGTCTTGCCGATGGTGCCTAGCCCGGCGTTGTTTACCAGAATGTGAATGGCCCCGAACTTATCCATAGCCGCTTGGCACACCGCTTCCACGTCGGGGGTCGAAGATACATCAGTCTTTTCAAACAGGGCCTTGTCGCCCAGTCCTTCAGCCAGGGCACTTCCTTTTTCCACATTCAAGTCGGCTATTACGACATTGGCTCCGGCGTTGAATAAGGCCAGCACCGCTGCTTCGCCAAGGCCTGATGCACCTCCGGTAACGATTGCCGTCTTTCCATCAATATTCATTCACAAAACCTCCCTATATCAATTCGATTTCCTGGGCTCTATTTACCCGGTTATCATGGTTGATTTCTTAATAAAAACCTTTGAAAAATATCGTCTCCTTAAAGTTCAGGCGGCGTAAGATATGGTCACAACAAGGTATTATTAAGAGCCCCCTTTGCTTCTCCCCCCTTTCCAAACACCGTAGTAATGTCATATGACTTGCTTATTTTTAAGCACCCCGATTTCTTCAGCGCTATATCCCAGGTCTTGCAGCAGTTCCTCGGTGTGTTGGCCCAAAGCAGGAGGAGACAGCCTAACCTCACAATTTAAATCCGAGAATTTAACCGGAAATCCCAGCGTAAAAATCCGGCCCTCAACCGGATGATCAATCTCCACTACCATTCCTCGTTCACGCAAATGAGGGTCATTGACCGCTTCATCAAGGCTATTGACCCGGCTAAAGCAGATGTCCAGCGGCTCAAGCAGCCTGGTCCATTCTTCACTGGTGCGGCTGGCAAAGACCACTGCCAGCTGGTCTATTATTTCTCTTTGCACAGGGGAAGGAGCAAACTGTTTCTTGATCCAATCTTCACGTTCAATAGCCTGGCAAAACTTTTCCCAGAACTTGACCTCCAACATACCCAGGGCTACATAGCGGTCGTCTCTGGTTCGATAAACGTTGTACCATGCGTAGCCTCCGTTCAGCAATTCCTCTCCGCGGCGGGGTATTTTATGGTCCATGAAATAAGCTCCGGCCAGCATACAGGTATAGGTGAAGACGGAATCCATCATGGCCACATCAATATATTGACCCCGTCTCGTTTTCTCTCTGGCAAACAGAGCGGCCATAATACTGAAAGCGGCCCATAGCGAACCGCCCCCGATATCTGCTATTTGAATACCGGGTAATACCGGAGCTCCTTCGTAGCTTCCGATAAGATCAAGGATGCCGGCCGTACTCAGGTAATTGATGTCATGACCGGCCAGGTCCTTGTAAGGCCCGGTCTGACCGTAGCCTGAAATGGAGCACATAATGAGGCCGGGATTGACGGCTTTAAGCTTTTCATAGCCAAGTCCCAGACGTTCCATAACCCCCGGTCTGAATTGTTCGATAAGCACATCGGCTTTAAGCAACATTTTCAGGAATATCTCACGTCCTTCAGCAAGGCGAAGGTCTAAAGTAAGGCTTTTTTTATTACGGTTAATCGATAGATATAACGCACCATCCACCTGCCTCCGGGGTGGATAACCCCGGATGTAATCGCCCCCGACAGGGTCCTCAATTTTGATCACTTCCGCCCCCAAGTCTCCCAGGATTTGAGTACAAAAAGGCCCGGGCAGCAGTCTGGTCAGGTCAAGCACCCGTATTTGTTCAAGTGGTCCAGTCACTTGAAATCCCCTCCCTGATTGGTCATTCTACACATAAAAGGAGCAAAAAATATGCCATCTCGAAAAGAGCCGCCCAATAGCTGGTTGGTTCATCTTCTTGAGTTGGCATTACTCCGTCCCGGTTTCGTTCCTGGAACAAAGAAAGCTTTTTGGCCCGTGTACCTGCAAGAAAAATTACTTTGTTTTCATTGCACTTCTGAAACATACAAAACTAAAACTGAAACATTTACGCTTGAATTAAACAATTACAGCCATTAATATTAAGTTAATTAAATATATATGTAAATAGAGGTACTTTATGGAAAATTATCAGTACGCCACTATCGATAATCTTATATTTGAGAAGGTGTTTCACAAACTTCCTCCGGTGATACTCGTCAATGCTCAAGGTATTATCGCCTGGAGCAACCGGGATCGAAAGGATCTGGTTCCCCACCTTCCCATTGGAGTCTGTGTTAATGACTGTCTGCCGGATCTCCGCTTCGATAAAATGGATAAGCTGGCCCGCCAGGAACTGATGATGACTATCCAAAAAGTTGAATATCGGATCACTGTTTTTTCCTTGATAAAAGATCAGTACTTTCCAGGCTATATCTTGCTTTTTGATGATTCTAATTACATTCTTACCTTGAAAAAACAGCTCGCCGCCTATGCCAGTAAATATGATTTACTCTACCAGGTATTTAACATGCCTTACAGCGGCACCATCTATGTAAACGAAGAAGGCGTCATCCAATGGGTGAACGACATGTTTTCCAACTACGTCAGGATAAAAAAGGACCATCTCATCGGTCACAAACTGGAGGAATACAAAATTGATCCGGGGCTGTTGGAGGTCATGAAAAAAGGTAAACCGGATCTGTTAAACTTTTATCCCCATCCCAAACTTATTGCGCAAAGGCATCCGGTTTATAAAGAAGGTAAGCTTGTAGGTGCTTTTGGACAGTATATTTCTCTAGATATGAACTGTATTAGACGCAACATATTTGAAGCAGAGGAATATATCAATATAATTTCGCGTTTGGAAGCACGTGACATCATGTTAAACGTCAACCAGTTTGTCATCGAACTAAACTCTTACAAAGATGAATTTCAAAAAACCCATTCCACCAGTATTGGCATGGACAGTATCAGGGGAAATTGCCCTAAAATACTGACCTTGAAAAACAAAGTGCTGACCGTCGCTTTATCACCATCTTCGGTTTTGATCACCGGAGAAAGCGGAACCGGCAAAGAGCTCTTCGCCCAGGCCATACATTCCCATAGCGAACGCGCCTCTTTTCCTTTTGTAAAAGTTAATTGCGCAGCCATTCCCGATAACCTTATGGAGTCAGAACTCTTCGGTTATGTGGACGGCGCTTTCACTGGAGCGCGCAAAGGCGGTAAAATGGGGAAGTTTGAACTGGCCAATAAAGGCACTATATTTCTTGATGAGATAGGCGATATGCCTTTATCGATGCAGGCCAAACTGCTGCGCGTTTTACAGGAACGCGAAATTGAACGGGTGGGTGATAACAAAACCATTCCCATAAATGTACGGATAATATCCGCCACTAATAAGAACCTCAAGAGTCTGGTAGAAAGCGGCACCTTTCGTCTTGATTTATACTACCGGCTTAATGTGGTCAATCTGGACATTCCCCCTTTAAGGGAGAGGGTTGAAGACATCCCTCTTATCGCTCGTCAAATCATTCAAGACCTCAACCGAAAACTGACCCAAAATGTTACCGGTATTTCTCCCGAAGCGGTCAGATTGCTTATGCAATATCATTGGCCCGGCAATGTAAGAGAGCTGGTAAATATCCTGGAGACAGCTATGAACTTCTGCCGAACTTCCGAACTGGGTCCGGAAAACCTTATCTTTTTTGATAATTTAGGGGAAACACCATTCAGCGACAAAAGCCAGAAGTTGAAGTCCTCGGTCAGCAATACCGAGAAGGCTCAGATTGTGTCAGTATTAAAGGCCCATAATGGAGACCGTAAATCCACCGCTGCTTCCCTGGGCGTCTCCCGTACCACCCTCTACCGTTTAATGAAAAAGCATGATTTATTATAGGAAATAAGCAGCCGGATAAGATAAGTGCTGCCTTCCCGCGAATCCTTTGTGTTATTGATTTTTCCATGAAACATTTACAAGAACACCTCACCCTGTTGCCTTTTTTGAAAAACCATGGTTTCCCCTTTAAAACATGCTGTTTCAATATTGAACAGGAAGATCTCCTCCAGATGGGAGTCTTTAAAGTGTCCTCCCCCCTTGTTTCACTGCTGAAACAGCAGGCCTTGATCAGCCCCCATTTTTATGCCGCGCGATGGCCCCAAAATCCCTTCTGCCTTTGATAATCAAGCCTTTCCATTCCATGGCATGCATTTTGCTCATTCAATTTTTGACCAGATAAATACTGAACGTCCCTTTATCCAAATCTTCCTTTTGGGGGTGATAAGAAAAGCTCAATTGATTATTGGCTGCTTACCGCCCGGGCAGCGTAAAACTGCCTGGATTATCTTAATTCTTGAGAAAGGGGCTAATAAAATGGAACGCAATTTGCCCTTTACCCCGGAACACGAGATGTTCCGCAAAGCCATCTGTTCCTATGTGGAAAAAGAACTTGTTCCCCACTATGCCCAGTGGGAGGAAGATGGAATTGTGCCCCGGGAGGCCTTTATGAGCATGGGCAGTTTAGGGTTTCTCTGTCCCTGGCTGCCGGAGCAATACGGGGGTGCCGGTGCTGATTTTCTTTATTCGGTTATCGCCTGTGAAGAATTCGGACGCAAATCAGTAGTTGGCTTTTTCGCCTTTCTCCACAGTGACATTGTGGCACCCTACATCGCCTCTTTTGGCAGTGAAGAGCAAAAACAAAGATGGCTTCCCGACTGCGCCAGCGGGGAAAAAATTTTGGCAGTGGCCATGACCGAACCGGGAGCCGGCTCAGACCTGGCCGCCATACGCACTACGGCATTAAAAGACGGCAGCCACTATATCCTCAATGGATCTAAAACGTTTATATCCAACGGCATTCTGGCCGACCTGGTAGTAGTAGCCGCCAAGACGGACTCGGCTGCCGGAGCCAGGGGCGTCAGCCTGCTAGTGGTGGAAAGAGGCATGGAAGGGTTCGAGAGGGGTAAGCAGATCCCCAAAATCGGGCTCCACTCCCAGGACACCGCCGAGCTGTTTTTTGACAACTGCCGGGTGCCGGCCGCAAATCTCCTCGGGCAGGAAGGCAAAGGCTTTATATATCTCATGCAAAAACTGCAGCAGGAAAGGTTGATGGCCGCCATATTAAACCAGGCCCTGGCGGAGCGCTGCCTGGAAATAACCCTTGACTATGTTAAAGAGCGCTGCGTTTTTGGCAAAGCCTTGAGTAAATTTCAAAACACCCAGTTCACCCTGGCTGAAGTGGCCACGGAAATTCAGATCGGCCGCAGCTTTGTGGACGCCTTGATTCTGCAGCATATGGCCGGCAGCAACGTGGTTCAGGAAGTGAGTATGGCCAAGTTCTGGGTATGTGAAATGTTAAACCGGACCGCCACCCGCTGCCTGCAATTGTTCGGCGGCTATGGCTACTGCAGGGAATATGAAATATCCCGCTTGTTCGTCGACGCCCGGGTTCAGACTATTTACGCCGGAACTTCAGAAGTCATGAAGCTCATCATCAGCCGGGGCCTGGGTCTTTAAGCGCCGGCAAACTACTTATTAGAGAGGAGTGCGTCTATGAGAAAAGTAGCAGTTTTAGGTCTGGGTCATACCAGGTTCTGCTTTAACTCACCCAAGACTCAGGTAGAGATGCTGGCCGAAGCAGCCACCGAGGCTATAAATGATTCGAATTTGCAGGCTAAAGACATTCAGTCAGCCCATATTGGCAACTGTCTGGGTACTTTATGTGAAGGGCAGGCCACCGTTTCCCAATTCGCACTGGATGATATCGGTTGTCCTAACATCCCTGCCATCCGCTACGAAGCAGCCTGCGCATCAGGTACGGTTGCGGTGCGAGACGCGGTTATGTGGATCGCCTCAGGTTATTATGATATTGTTCTGGTGGGCGGCGTGGAAAAAGCCACCGCGATGGGAACCGCCCTGGCCACCCGAGCTTTTTGCATGGGCACCGACGGCCGCTACGAGTTCGGCGCCGGTCTCACCTTTCCCGGTTATTTCGCCTTGATGACCATTCTATATTCACAAAAGTACGGCATTCCGCTCGAAAAGCTCAAAACGCAAATGGCCATGGTATCGGTGCAGTCCCATGAATATGGCATGAAAAACCCCTTCGGGCAAATCCAGCAGCTCATTTCAGTGGATGACGTCTTAAAAAGCCCGTTTGTTTGCACACCCCTGCAGCTGCACGACTGCTGTCCATTTTCCGACGGGGCTGCGGCCGCCGTGCTTTGTTCGGAAGAAACCGCCCGGAAAATATCTGACAAAAAGCCCGTCTATATAACCGGTATGGGCATGGCGACCTCCGGCAAAATGTCCTCCCAGTACAGGTATCTACCCCGGATCAGAGCCCGGGAACTGGCTGTAGAACAGGCCTATAAGATGGCTGGAATTAGGCCCCGGGATGTAGATGTATGCGAACTGCACGACTGCTTTAGCATAGCTTCTTTTATCTCATCAGAAAATCTGGGCCTTTTCGAGCCAGGCAAAGCGCCCGAGGCCTGGGAGCGGGGGGAGGCCCGCGTCGGGGGCAAGATTCCCATCAACACCTCCGGCGGCTTAAAGTCAAAAGGCCATCCAATCGGGGCTACCGGGGTGTCTCAGCTCTGCCACATCACCCGCCAGCTGCGCGGCGAATGCACCGATCAGGGTGTTCAGGTGGATGGAGCCAAAATAGGCCTGATCGACACCCTGGGCGGAGATGGAACCATATGCAACCTGGTGCTGTCCAGCCTTTAGATTATCGGAGGAGGTTGAAAGAATATGGAATACAAGCTGCCTTTTAAAGAATATAATACCGCCTTGAGAAAAAACAAACTCATGGGACTGAAGTGCAAGACCTGTGGAGCTGTTACTTGCCCCCCCAAGATGGCCTGCCAGGAATGCGCCAGCCTGGACACCGAAGTCGTTCAATTGAGCGGCAAAGGGAAACTGGTAAGCTTTACTACCCATTATATCGCGCCTTTGGGACGAGAAAATGAACTGCCCTATACCGTGGCCCTGGTTGAACTGGATGAGGGTCCCTGGCTCCTGGGCAATATTGTTGATTTTAACCCTCAGAAGATGAGTATGGAGCTGATCGGCAGGGCTGTCAGCATCTCCGGCAGGGTTTTCCCCGGAGACACCTTCACAGCGGGCCCCATCACCAGACCGGTTTTTAACCTGGAATAACCAATGGTTGGGTATTAAACGAGTAAGCTGGCATCGCTCTAGATGCCAGCTTGCTTATTTAGCTTTTTTGTAAAACGGCCTGCCTATATCAAGCACCCCATGTTGCCTGGCGGCCGGACACTTAAGCTGGAGGATAAAAGGCCTTTTTAAGGCCGGCTTTCAGTTCCGCCCGTAAATCCGGATGAGCAATAGAGATAAGTTCCATAGCCCGTTCCCGACGCGTTTTGTATTTTAAATGAGCGATGCCAAATTCGGTGACAACATAGTCGGCATAAGTTCTGGGTACGGTGACCGGGCTCCCTGGTTCCAAACCGGGTACAATAGCCGAAGATAAGGAGCCGTCTTTCATGGTTCGAGCGGCCCTGAGCAGGGTGATCCCCTTGCCACCCCTCGACCAATACGCTCCCAGCATAAAGTCGAGCTGCCCACCGGGTCCGCTTACCTGAGTGTTGCCCATTCCCTCCGACACGATTTGGCCGCTGAAATCCACCATTAAGGCACTATTAATGGCAATTAAATTCGGGTGTTGAGCGATAAAAGCAGGGTTGTTGGTATAGTTAGCGGGATACATTTCACAGGCCGGGTTTTCCGCGGCATAATCATACAGCTTTTGGTCACCGATGCAGAAGGTAGCCGTGCTGACACCGGTGTGCAAGGGCTTATACTTGTTAGTCACTATACCCCTTTCCACCAGTTGGTCCAGTCCAATGGGAAGCATTTCAGTCATTACCCCCAGATCATGCTTCCCTTCGAGTCCGCTGACCACAGCTTCTGATATCCCCCCCAATCCCATCTGAATGGTATCCCGGTCCTTAATCAGTTCCAATACATACTGGCCGATAGTTTTTTCTGCCTCGGACGGTTCACCCCTGGTTACTGCTGGTATGGGAGTTGAGTTCTCTACAAAGTAATCAAATTCTGAAACGTGCATCCAGTTGTTCCCTAAGATAACCGGCATTTGATCATTTACCTCGGCAATAGCGGCGCGTAAAACCCCATTAGTTTTCCCTTCCCGAATTGCGGTCTGGGTATAGAAATTGGTTAGGCCCAGGTTGACATAGCCTTTGTCGTTGGGCGGGGTTACCATGGCGATATAGATATTTGATCTGGCCCGCAGTTTATCCCCCGCATCCGAGGTTTGGGCGGGATAAAAGTCACTCAAACGGGCATGGGCCATGCGCCGGATGGTTACCATACCGAAAGCAGGTACAAAGGTTATCCGCCCATCCAGGTCTTTCATAAAATTGGGGTCATACATTTTTGTGGGCCTGACCTGAACTGTATCCACAAATATTACGTTTTCCAACTCCGGAGCCCGGTCCAGGATAGCATTGTAAAAATCGGCTGAACAGGCACCCACTCCCAGGGCGGTGCTAATAAAGTCACCTGACTTTATGGTTTTGGCTGCTTCCTCCAGGGATACTGTTTTATGCTTATAGTCCTCTCTCCAATCCATAAAAATTCCTCCTTTAATATTTCTCTCTATACTAAGGAGTTGGTTGGCGGTGGCTGGCCAGTATATGGCCGGCTATAATCATTCTCTGAATCTGCGCGGTCCCTTCGAAGATCTGCAGGATCTTGGCGTCGCGCATCATCTTCTCTACCGGATATTCCCGGGAATAGCCGTAACCCCCCAGTATCTGCACCGCGTCGGTGGTTACCTCCATACACATATCTGCCCCAAAGCATTTGGCAAACGATGCCGCCATGGTACCCGGAAGTCCTTGTTCCATGAGCCAGCAGGCCTTTTGCACCAGCAGACGAGCCGCTTCAATCTTCATGGCCATATCGGCCAGCATGAACTGAATGGCCTGGTAAGATGCGATAGGTTTGCCGAAAGTCATTCTTTCTTTGGCATAGTCGCGAGCAAATTCAAACGCACCCTGGGCCAATCCTACGGCCAGCGAACCAACCAGCGGCCGTGAAGCGTCAAATGTCTTCATGGCAATGCTAAAGCCCTCGCCTTCCTGGCCCAAAAGCCACTTCTTGGGCACCCGCACGTTGTCAAAGATGACTTCCACCGTATTGGAAGCCCTGATGCCCATTTTTATCTCCTTTTTCCCGATAGATACTCCTTCCAGCTCCCGGTCTACAATAAAAAAGGCCATGGCTTTGTGCCCCTGGCTCCTGTCCAGACTGGTCAGCACTGTAAACTGGCTGGCTACTCCCCCATTGGTTATAAAGCACTTGGTGCCATTGATAATATAATAATCGCCGTCCCTGCGGGCGGTAGTTGCGATACCGGCCACATTGGAGCCCGCTCCCGGTTCGGTAACCGCAAAGGACTGCAGTTTGCCTTCCTGACAGGCCCGGGTAAACCACCAGTCCTGCTGTTCATCGTTTCCAGCTATTAAAAGCGGTTCCGAGGCCAGGCAGTTGGTCAAAACCGCCAGGGCAATTCCGGTACAGCCCCGACAGAGCTCCTCCGCAATCATGCACTGGGTAATGGAATCATAATAAAAACCGTTATACTTTTCCGGAGCCACTATGCAGTTTAAGCCCAGCTCCTGCATCTTTTTCACCACCGGCCAGGGGAACTCTTCTTTCTCATCATATTGGGCGCGAACCGGTATGATCTCATTTTCCACGAACTTGCGCAGCATCTTTTGCAGGGCGATCTGCTCCCGGTTTAACCCCATATCAAAAGCCATGGTTTTACCTCCTTTTCCCCACTTGTTACCTCTTTAAATCAACTTTAGTTTCTTAGCCTGAAAGACAAGTTCATCACGATGGTCGGGATGAGCAATAGCGATCAGCTGTTTGGCCCGTTTGCGAATGGATTGGCCTTTGATCCGTGCGATGCCATATTCAGTAACTACAATATCCGTATCCACCCGGGGGGTTGTGACCACCGCCCCCGGCTTCAGCTGCCAGGTGATGCGGGATACCGGCCCTTCCGGGGTATTGGCCAGGGACTCAAAAGCCAAAATAGATTTTCCGCCCCTGGAGCGGTAGGCCCCGTTGACAAAATCCAGCTGCCCACCGGGGTGGGTATGCTGCCGGGGGCCAATTGATTCTGAACAGGCCTGACCGGTGAGATCAATTTCCAGAGCTCCGTTAATCGACACCAGATTGTCGTTGAGACCGATGACATAGGGATCATTCACCCAGCCTACGCCGTGAAATTCAATTCCCGGATTGTCAGCAATCCAGTCATATAGACTCTGGGTTCCCATCGCAAAAGTGAATATACAGCGGTCGGTCATAAAGTTTTTTCTGCGGTTGGTGATGACCCCTTTTTCCCAGAGAACCCGCATGGTATCACAGGCCATTTCCGAATGAACTCCCAGGTCTTTTTTATCCTCCAGAGCTATGGCCGCGGCATTGGGTATGCCGCCTATGCCCAATTGAATAGTAGCCCCGTCGTTAACCAGTTCAGCACAATACTGGCCTATCATCTGCTCATTTTTGTTAAACGGGGCTTCGGGGATGCAAAATAGCTTCTGCTCCTGTTCAACAACAGCGTCCACCCGGGAAATGTGCACAAAGTTCTCCCCATGACTGCGCGGTACAGTGCTGCTCACCTGGACCAGAACATGATCCGCCAGGCGCGATGCAGGCAGACCATAGTCGGCGCCTAAACCCATGCAAAAATACCCGTGTTCGTCCATCGGCGCCACCAGGTGCATAGTACTGGTCACTTTGCGGTCCCTGGCCCAAACCCCGGGGGCGTCAAAAAAGCGGATCGGACTGTAATAAAAGCGGCCCTCCTGAACGTCTTTACGGTGCAGGATGGGATAGCCCAAATCCACTTTAATACCTGAATCCGGCTCCAAATTCTTGATATCGGAATCATACACATCTACCACATAGAAAAACTCAATGTCGTTAACATCGTGCTGTCTTTTACACAAAGCGTTTACCAGTCCGGTGGGATGGCCCACCGCCACATTGCATAAAACCATCGAATTATCGGGAATGATCTTAACAGCCTCATCAGCAGTGGTTAGTTTCCTTTGATATTCATCCCGCCAATTCACAGGCTTTCCCTCCTTACAATAGTAGCTACTCCCATACCCCCTCCGGTGCATAGCGTAACCAGTCCATAATCGTTCTTTCTTCTCTCCAGTTCATATATCAGGCTGGTCATCAGTTTGGCGCCGGTAGCCCCCAACGGATGCCCCAGGGCTATGGCTCCCCCGTTTACATTCAGCCTGCCCCGCTCCCATTTCAGGCCCCGCTCGCAGGCCAGCACCTGGGCGGCGAAAGCCTCATTGCATTCGATCAGATCCATTTCATCAATAGTGAGGCCGGCTTTCTTCAGAGCCAGGTTGACTCCGGCAACCGGGGCCTCGCCGAAATAGGCGGGGTCCACGCCGCCTACCGCAAAGCTTACGATTGAAACCAGTGGTTTTATATCGAGCTCCCGGGCTTTGGCGTCACTCATTAGAACGAGAGCCGCCGCCCCGTCATTCATGCCGCAGGAATTACCGGCGGTTACCGTGCCCCCCTTTTTAAAGGCAGGAGGCAGTTTGGCCAGGCTTTGCAGGGTCGTTTGAGGTTTGGGATGTTCATCTGTGGCAAAAGATTTCGTACCTTTATGGGTACTGATCTCAACCGGTAGGATTTCGTCGTGGAAGCGCCCCGTCTGCAGCGCGGCGCCGGCTTTACACTGGCTTTCATAGGAAAATTGGTCCTGTTCTTCCCGAGAAATATCATATTTCTCAGCCAGGTATTCCGCCGACATCCCGGCGGTCATCCCCGTCTCATCGTCGCGCAAGGTCGCCGCGGCATCATCAACCAGTCTACTGTCGCCAAATTTCAAACCCCACCTGGCATTGTACAGGGAATACGGGTAGTCGCTCATATTTTCAACGCCGCCGGCTACAATAATGTCGGCCTGGTCGGAACAGATCATCATACAGGCCAGGTTGATGGCCTGCAGGCTGGAACCGCACTGCCGGTTTACGGTAAAACCCGGAACCGTAACCGGAATGCCGGCTTTTAAAGCTGCTTCCCGCCCTACGTTTAAACGGATGGCGGGAGAATTTACATTGCCAAAGATCACTTCATCAACAGCCCCCGGATCCACCCCGGCTCTTCTAATGGCTTCGGCTATCACCAGCCCGCCCAGATGATGGATGGGATATCCAACCAACGCCCCGCCAAAGGTGCCCACAGCGGTTCGGCATGCACTGACTATCACAACCTTTTTCATTTTTTTGCTCCTTTCTAAAAAGAAAGTTTCTTGGCCGGCCCGCGGATGAACCAGATATCTTATCAAGCCGCCCGGCCGGATGTTAGCTTATTTCACTTGAAAAACAGGTTGGCGTTTTTCCAAAAAGGCCTTCATTCCTTCATGAGCGTCTTCGGTGGACATCAACAAGGCCCAGACCTTCTGTTCAAAAAGGCAGCCGGAAGACAGATCGACGTTCCCCCCATAATCAATGCATTTTTTCATCATTCTCATGGCCAGGGTCGATTTTGAAGCCAGCTCGCGGGCCAGATTACGGGCCTCATTCATCAGTTCCGGAGCCGGTACGATTTGGGTTATTAATCCCATTTTCAAGGCAGCTTCGGCGTCTACCGGCCTGCCCGTCATCAGCATTTGTTTGGTCCAGCCGGCGCCCACCAGTCGGGTAAGGCGTTGCGTTCCGCCCCCACCGGGATACAGACCCAGGTTTATTTCCGGCAGCCCAATTTTACACCCTTCGGCGGCAATTCTTATGTCACAGCTTAGAAGCAGTTCACACCCTCCACCTAGTGCCAAGCCGGCTATGGCTGCTATTACCGGCTTATCCATATTGCTGATTTTGTCAATAGTTTCGTGGCAAAGCCTTATAAAAGCTTCCGCCTGTAGAGCATCCGCATTTGACATAAAGGCTATATCTGCACCGGCTGCAAAGAACTTGGCGCCTCCGGTTAAAATAAGCACTTTGACCTCTTTATCCGATGCAATCACATCCAGCAGCCCTGACATTTCTTTCATAACTATATCGTTGATAGCGTTCATTACCCGGGGGCGGTTGAGGGTAATCGTCCCTATACCCTCACTTTTTTCATAAAGTATGGTCTCGTAATCCACTTTCAGCTCCCTCCTCATTTTAGACTCATGACTGAAGTTCAGGAATTTATACACCCCCTCCGTCCCTCGATTAGACTAAGGATTATCATTTTGCTGCTCCCTGGGCATTTGATGAGTTTTAAGAATACTACCTATCCAAATAGCAATTAGTATGCCAGAATAAGAAAGCCGGCTTGCGGGCCGGTTTATACGGTTTTTTTGTATTAAGTTTTTCGCCAATTTCTAATTTGAAACAAACGTTTTAGTAAACAAGACTTAAACTTGATTCAGCTGTTTCACAAATGAACTATTGATGTTTCATTAACGAAAAGGTTTGTGTCTCAAAATCAAAAAACAGGTCTGGGCATGTAGTACGCCAGAGACCTGTCTTTTAATTTCTTCATCGGCTGCCTATATTAATAGAAAAATTATTAATCGTTTGAGGGATAGCGACAATACGGTATCAATCTGACAATATAGCCTTCAATTGCGCTGTTAAATCTAGTATCGATTTATGGTTCGAGCGGATTATCTTTCTCTCCTGTGCCATCTCCAGGGCCTCATATACAAGTACTGTTAAAGCATGATCAGCCAATATCAGTGCTTCCATCGCAACGAGATATTCGATTGCCTTTTGCAGCTGGTTTCGGTAGAGGCTTATTTTTCGGCTGCCCGCGAATCGAACAATAGCCTGGGCGGTTTCTTTTATTCTGACAGATGCGTCGCTTTCGATACTGCCGAACGAGCCATCTGAATTCTGGTGGGCCGCAATTTTATTTAGGCTGTCGGGCAAAAGCGGCCGGGAAACCGAAAAATCATTAAATGCGTTTTCAGTATAACGGTTTAACAGGCCGGGGTTCGCCGGGAAGGGCATACTGGCCTGGCGTAAAAATGTCGGTGAAATAGCCCCGGTTGTAGCCGCTCCGGCGTCAACGGGTGCACATGACACGAGAACGGCTTCTGCAGCTTTTTCAAGCATAGCCCAGCCATGAGGAGCGTTGACCGGTATAACTACAGTCTCCGGCAGGCCGGACATCTTGTTTTTCCTCTGGTAGGTGGCAACAAACGAAGCCAAAGCGGATATAACCCGGTATCTTTCCGATAATTTTATAATATCTGCCTTGATGCCACTGCTCCGGCGGGGATTTCCCCATGACAGATAGGTGTTTAACTCGGTGATTTTCTGTTTGGCCCACAGTTTCTCCAGAACCCCTGCATCGCCCAGCTCTTGAATTTCTTCTATGGCGAATAACATTTTCCGGCCTGCGTAAATACCGCTGACGCTCACCCTTCCATGCGGGGGAGCAGACAATCTAAATATAAATTGATAGGGTTCCAGATCGTATATCCTTTCCGGCAGCCGTCCCGAAGGTTCAAAAGGCTCACAATCGCTAAATTCAATACTTATTTCTTCTATAAAGTTGGCGTGGATGCGTGAGAAATGGCGCAATATCTTTTCTTCAAGTTCCTCACCGGGATAAACAAATTCCGCATAGCCGTTGCCAGCAGCCGCTACTGCGTTGATGAAATGGGAGTTGACCGTCGTATCGATGCCGATGCTGTACAGGCGCAGCCCATCCCGGTTTTTATTGACCAGATCGATAATCTCCTTTTCGTTTCCCACCTGTCCGTCAGTAAACAGGAGCACAACCTTCTCCGAACTGCTGCCTTTACCGAGGGCAAACTGCACCGCCGGCAGTATTTCTGTGCCTCCCATGACCGGCAGGTTCTCAACCCAAGCGCTGGCTTGCTCAAGGTTTTGTTGATTGTAAGGAAGGCTCACCGGGGAGAACACAAAGGTCTCGCTTTCGAAAGCAGCCAAATTGAATACGTCCTCGGGGCCAAGGTTTCTCAAACATATCTGAATCGCCTGAGCCGCTTGAACCGATTTATCCCCGACCATGGATCCCGAGATATCAATTAGGAATATGTATTCACAGGCCGGCCGCAAAGAGGTCGGTGGCAGTTCAGCGCTGAAGCTCAACCCGGCAAAGTATTCGTTCTGCTCGTTTTTGCCCCAAATCAAGCGGTTGGGCGCCTCTCCAGACAGTTGGACCTTCAGGATAAAATCGCGGTCCATGGCGCTGTTTCCTTCAGCCAGAATCACCCGGGCCCGGGTTTCGCCCAGCATTTCAAAATTTATCTGGTGGGACGCAGATTCCACGGATTTTATCGGTGTCAGAGCATCCAGCTCAATTTCAATAGAGGCCCGGTAATCCACATTAGCCACCGGAGGAGTAATAAAGTCGGCATCAGATACCTGATCTGTCGGTGCCATTCTGCCCGGGCCCATCTTATCGCCGGACGCCTTCCCGGGTATATAGCGGGGAGCTAGTAAAGTGGGTATACAAATTCTCATTTCCTCGTCCACTGTTTTGATTTCCTGGAAATAGCTTATATCTACTTCAACTTCCTCCCCCCGGGCAATCTGCCCCAGGGAGATCTGAAACACATTTTCCCTGACCTGCTCCAGCAAAAAAGCACTATCACCCTGGCCCAGCGTTTCGTCATAGAGCTTAAAGGCAGCATCTTTCTCCCGGATTTCCCCTTTTATTACAGTATCGTGAAGCTTCAAAGTAAGATCAAAGACCGCCGCCTGATCGGGCAGAGGGAAAGTGTATATGAACTCGGCGTTTGGAGCCGCATCATTGATGTATTTTTGGCGGCTGTTGACCAAAAGAGCTTCCCCCACCAGTTTTCCCTTGATTTCAATCATTTTCAGAGCTGCTTTCTCTACGCCCTGCTTGCTTACCAGTCCGTATTCTATCATGAATTACCTCCTATTTTTCATCGATAAGCCGGTGTACATACTTTTCAATACTGCTTATGAGGGCCGGATCTTTTTGAAGCAGTTCCGAAGGGAAATGAAGCTCCATCCCCATTCCCAATTCCAGGCGGGCATAGCTGCTTGCCCGGCCTTCAGCCCTGACGGTATGATTAACCGGGTTGTTTTCTGTTGACTTGGAATTTTTCACCTTTCCCGCTTCCATGGGTTCTTCGCTGTCATACCCCTTGAAAACAAACCCGTTCCAAGACCCGGGTTGGGCCAGGAGCTGCCTTGCCTCATCAAGGTTCAGTGCTGCCACAATGTCTCTAATTCTCACCAGGGGAAGGTACTGCTCCTGGAGTTTTTTTATAAGGTTCAATTTCACCAGGTGTTCCTCTTTGTAGCTGCTGCCCACTCCGGCTCCCTCGGGAGGAGGAAGCAGGCCGCGGCCAATATAGTAGTGGATGGTTCTTTTAGTGACATCAGCTTCTCTGGCCAGTTCACCGATTCTATATTCCCGGGTCATAGTTATACTCCTTTGGCTCATTGGTAGCTTTATATTACTATCGTTACGTTATGGTGTCAAGTTAAGGAAATTAAAAAAGGTCCGCTCTTTTGCTATTGAACAAAAACGCACCCTTTTATTGACCGGTCGATAATTCAACTTCCATTCGAATTACTCACTGGCGTCGTAGGCAGACCATTTTGCCGCTCTGTTTAAAAGCCTTCATTTTTCCGCCTTCCTTTATCACTCTCCAGCATAATGTCTCATCCACGACAACCATGCTGGCAATGGCCTGGACCCCGAAGTCAAACAAAACAGGCGACATCGGAACGCTGGGGCCTACCAGTATGATTTTGGCATTCCGGGAAAGCTCAATGAGCCTGGGCATGGTCTTATTTATAAAGGCGGTGCCAGTTAAAAATACATAGTCCTTACCGGGCAGGAGAAATTCACTGGCTGTATCAGGATAGTCTCCCTCCAGAGGTATCCTCTCAATTATGGAGAGCTGGCATATTTCAGCCAGGGATTCAATCCCGGGAAAATGCCCGATAACCGCAACTTTTTTACCGGATATCTCGGGCAAAAACTGCTTAAATCCATTGGCCTCTTCCGAATCGACCTCTTCAACGGATTTCCCGGTCAACAGGTGGAAATGGCCCGGGGTATTGAGAACTGAGTTTATCGCCGCCTGGCCCAGTGAAGCCTGTACCATGTCCCACGACTTGACATAACCAGCCAGCCTTTTGACAGGCATTCCAGCAATACCATCCAGCTTTTCCCCGGCCCGACCTCCTTTCATAGTCATGGCTGCACCGGTTCCCCATTCAGAACGAACCAGGGTCCAGTGAAGGCCCACCAGGCAGTCAATCACACGTAAATCCCCGGGTATTTTATCAATCAGATCATCGTATATTTTCCACGCGTGCAAAATCTTATTCTCCTACTTTTTTATATAATACCCGCCACTCCCACAGGCTTTGCATAGTACTTTGCCATCCAGCAAAAGCTCCCGGCCATCCATGATCTTTTCCCCGCATTTATCACACTGCACTCTGCGCAAGGGCTTTCCGGGGAGGTCTTCCGGCTTCAAAGCCACACTTATGTTTTCTACTTTAAATAGTTCTTCATCAGGCACTGATCTCCAGAATGATACTACATCTTCGTTTTCTGGCATTTCCTGCCTGGCATTGACCGCGATGCGAACTCCGGTCTGGGTATTCATATCAACAAAACTGGCGGCCATTTTCCCGTAATCCATCCACTTGAGCCGTCTTTTGCCAAGTGAACATCCGGTGACTGAATAAACCGCATCGGCAACACAGCGATCCGCTTCAACAAATACAATAAAATCACGATTCTCATTAGGATCTTCTATACCCAGACATTTGAGACCCACCCGGGCCATCCTTACTCCGAACACAATCCCCTGGCAAATATGGCCATGAAAATCACCGGCTCTTTGAAGGTCCTGTTCAAAATAGTTCGTCACGAATTACCCTCCCCCTGGCAGTAAATTTATTGGTCAAAAACCCTCCCGGACGTCCGTACTTGACGGCCTGTATTTCGGCCACCGCTGCCAGGGCTATTTCCACCGCCCGCTCCCCGCCCAGGTCCAGGCCGACCGGAATATGGATTCTATTTATAACTTCCTCGGAAACACCCATTGAACTCAATTTGCTAAAATAGGCTGTCACCTTGCGTTTGTTTCCCAACACCCCGATGTAACGGGCCGGAGAATTGATGATCGCGCAGAGCGCTTCTTCATCAAATTCGTGCTGGTTGGTTACCAGTACGATGCTGGTTTCCTCAGTAATCTCACACGAAGTCAGCAATTCCACAATATTACCCAAGAGCAGTTGTTGGGCTTGAGGGAACCGTTCCCGGGTAAGATTTTGGGAAATATGACCGATTACCGTTACCTGATAACCCACCGTAGCAGCAATACTGCAGATGTTTAGCGCAACATTGCCCGAGCCGGCAATTATAAGATGATCCCCCTTGAAGGCTGGCTCTATTCCATTGAAAAACATTTCCAAATTAATCACCTCGTATTTTTCTGATACCATTAATTATACCGAAAAAACAACCAGGGATGCCTACCGTGCTGGGATCAACTGGTAGGCATCCCGCAGAAGTGATGGTCGGAAGAATTATGTCTTTAACCCCATTTCACCTTAACAATGCTCTACGTAACATATCCGCACATATTTTCACGCCATATAGGCATGAATAAAAACATAACATGTCATAACGCATCATAACGCAAATGTTCTTGTGTATACTATAAAGAACATTTGTTATTCTGTCCACCAGTAATTACACAATTATTGGGGGAACTAAACCCATAAACATCAACCCCTTTCAGCATAATAATGTTCCGGTTCCATGGCTTCTTATTCGGAAACGGTGGCACAAAAAAAAGGAGCTGGCCCGGCACCCACACCGATGCCTGCCAGCTTTTCTTGTCATTGTTGGTTAAGTCCTAACTGGATAACGGAAAGTGGACTCGGAAGGTAGTCCCTTCGACTCCAGTTGCAACCGAAATCCTGGCATGGTGATGGGCGGCTATGCTATAGCAGATGGCCAGACCCAGCCCGGTTCCGTTTTCCTTGGTGGTAAGAAAAGGAGTTCCTATTTTATCTAACAAATCAGGGGCTATACCCCGCCCCTGGTCTGTGATGTAAAGTACAGCGTCGCTATTATCAATTAATGTACCTACTTTCAGTATTCCGCCGTTCGGCATAGCCTCCAGACCGTTGCGGGCCAGGTTTAAAATCATCTGGCGGATCTCTCCCTCATCCAACAACAATTCCGGAGGGCTGGTGAGTTCCAGTCTAACCTCGGTTCCGGAATAATTGGCATCAGCCTGGATTAATGGGAACAGGGCTCTGACTATTGAGTCCAGGCCCTTTAATTTCAAATCGACCGCTTTGTTCTGAGCTATGCTTAAAAATTCGGAAATAATAGTATTGGCCCGATCCAACTCTTCTATCATAAGGCTGTAGTAAGGATGGTTTTTAATATGCTCTTCCTGCTCATTCAACATTTGCAGGAGTCCTCTTACCGTGGTCATCGGATTTCGTATTTCATGAGCGATGCTGGCAGCTATCTCTCCCACCAGGTTCAGGCGGTCCAGTCTTTCAAACTCTTCCTGCATGCGTCGCTGTTCGGTTATGTCGATGATGGCTGCCAGATGGCAGGGCACGCCATCAGAGTAAAACAGGTAGCTCCATAACAGCCCACGCCGTAACTCCCCCTGCTTTGTATAGAAGGCAATTTCAAAATTCTCCAGCTTTCCTGTTTCTAATAGTACTGCTCCCCACTCTTTGGTCGCTTCGTCGTTTTTGAGTATGTTCATCATAAAAACATTATGGTCGATGAGCTCATCCCGGGTGTAGTCCAGGGTCTTTAAAAGCACTTCATTGGCGTCAACGAAGGTTCCGTGTTCGGTTGAAAGTATGGCCATCATGATCGGATTTCGGTGAAAAGCCCTGAAGAAAAGCTCTTCCGACTGCCGCAAAGCCCTGTCTTCTTTTAGTTTGCGCTCAGAGACATCGCGAAAATAGACGGAAATGCCTTTTTGAGTGGGATAGACGTTCAACTCAAGCCATTTGTCAAGAAAATCAAAATACACTTCAAAATGTTGGGCTTCTCTTTCCCGTAAAACCTGGCGGTACTTGTTCAGAACCAGGGGGGCAAGTTGAGGCAAGTTGTCTTCCATTCTCTGTCCAATAAGAGCATTGCGGTCAACGCCCAGCATCTGTTCAGCAGCCTTGTTTATGTAGGTGTAGCGCAGGGTTTCATTATAAGAAACGAAACTGTCGGAGATGTTTTCCAGAATGCTGGCGATTTCCAGATTGGTAGCCTGCAAATCGGCCAGCATGATGTTAATTGCCCCAGCCAACTGCCCCAATTCATCGGCGCTGTCCTGGGTGACCCCGCTCCCCAGCCCGGTCTTGCCAATGGTCTTAATCTCCCTGCTCAACTTGAAGAGGCGTGATAAAACCAGTCGTTCCATCAAGTATAGAATTAGCAGCCCCATCAGCAAGCCTTCGATGATAACGAATAAACCGGCGTAATAGATCATGGCCGTTCCACGTTTAAACATATCTCTGGGCACTAGTATTTTGGCAAGAATAGCCGGCTTTCCATATAAATCGTTCAAAACAGTGTAGCATGCAGCCGTATCCTGGCTAGGTGTTTGGACAAAAAATGGCTGGGTTGGGTTTATAGCGAAATAGGCCGATTGGTATTCGGGGAATTGATCAAGGTTTTTCAGGTCTTGAACGGCCAGATCCAAATGGGTTATTTCCGCCAGCTGAATTATATAATTGGCGTCTATGAAGCGGCCCATCAATAGGGTGCCTCCAACCGGACCTTTGCCGTCACTGTGAATAATGGGACATGAACTTATCATCATGGACCTATCAGGCAAGGTCAAGATTCCGGAAATACTCCTTGGAGATGTTGCGTTCTGCAATAGCAGTGACCCGCGGCCAATCTCCTGTTTCAAACCATCGGGAACCGGAACGGCAGAAGCCCTTGTCAAATCGAAGCCTTTGGCATAAACGATATTTCCCGCATTATCTATATAGACGATAAGATTTATCTTTAAATTGGCGAAGGTCGTATCGATCATATTCAAGTCAACAAAGGCCTTGTTACCGGCAGTAACAAAATTAAAAGAGTCATCCCACTGGGAATAGTCATTGGTAAGACTTTCAAGTTCACGCTGCTCATTCTCAAAGGCATTGACGACACGGACCATATCCTCGCGCACATCTTCGTTTTCTTGAACAAGCACGCTTTTAATCAAGACCTGCCTCAAGCTTAAATACATTAACAGCGTTAACAAAACCAGACTGATACAAATGACCATTGTTGTTTTACGGCGTAGTCCCACAATATTCCCTCTCAACTTTAGCTTGCAGTTCCTATACCATATATCGGAATAGTTTTGTAAATTAATAACCCTTCTGTCCAAGGAAACTCTATCAAGTTTCTGCCGCAGGTTGATTTAAGGCAACCCCGGTACATAATGACAAAAGGGGATCTTCCCGGCAATACCGTTGAGTCCCCTTTGGATCAATTGTCTAATAAATTTGTTTTGCAGACATCCTAAAACGCCCTAGATTATGACCCAATTGAAAAGTTCCTCCGGTTCCCCGGACATCAGAGCGGCAGCAATATCTTCCTTTACGACCTGCAGCCGGCAGGCTTCCTCAGGATTTATGGTCGCGGCCTTGGCTTTTCTGGTCAACACCATAAATTCCTCGGGTATCAAACCGTCTTTTAAGGCCATGGCGATTCTCTTCCCCTCATATTCCATCTCATAATAATACTTGCCTCCATCGGGCAGATCCAGGGCGGGAAGCCTGGTGTTCAACTGGTCGTCAGCTATCATCCTGCCTCTGGACCAGGCCCGGGTCACCATTTCCACCCCGTCAATCAAACCCAAGCCGGCCATGCCCATCCCGGAAACAAAATTGATCTTTTCCCGGGCGGGAACCGCCCCGGGTGACAATTGGGCAAAAGCCAGCTCCAGCACTTTGAAGGCTATGGCAACTCCGCCAATATTGAAACGACCATGGTACTTGATCATATCTTCGTAGGAAATGGTAAGCACGTTATCCCGATCGCTGATTTTTAAGACATCCGTAATTCCGCCCCCTTTTCGAACCGTCAACCGGAAGTGAATAAAGGTCCGTTCATTTATTATGATTATTATAACCTTTGTAATTTAATCTCTACAGGCGCAGCACTGCCTACCGTAGATAAACGCTGCACGTGAACCCTACAAAAAAGGGCCAGCTTCAGGCTTTCGCCTGCAGCTCGCCCTCACTGGCTTAGGTTTCCTCACTATTCGTCCATGTATATCTCCCGGGCGTGGCTGTCATCCCAACCAACAACTATATAGTGCCCGATCTTGGTAAATTTGTTCTGCTTGGGATCCCATTCAACCAGGATTCCATCAGAATTGTAACCAGCGATGGGATTGACCGCATCGAAATCGGGATCGACTTTTAAATAGTACTTGATCCGGCATTTATCCCAATTGACCTCGGCATCAGGCGACCAGAAATAGCTTCCATTGACATTTGGGTAGACCACGGCGACTTCCTGCCCTTCAGACACCACAACCATCTTTTTTACGGTTACTTTGGTTTTCCCAACGCTATGTATCTTGCCCTCAAATTTAAGATTCACCGGGGTTATGGCGACAATGGTGCTGGCACATTTAAATATGGCATCTACCAAGAACAGCTCATCCGGGCTCCAGGTGCCAGATACATTACTGTATAGCCAGTACTCAGGAGTGGTGTTTATATTCACCCTGGTCACCTGAGAATTTTCTATTTTAACATAATTGGTGAATTTAAACGTTCCATACATGGCATCAACCTTATATTCATTGTTGAAAAAGGTTTCGGGCATTGATGCGCATATCGCCCAGGGCACTATCCGGGCCTCGGATGAAGCCTCCCCGTTGAAGGCCGGGGGTTCCGGCTTGAAGGATATATCGCGGCCCTGCTCCAATCCTCTTATCAGATACTGCCCATCGTCTTTGGAAAGCTTGTTGCCGCTGATCTTCAGCTTTACCCACATCTCAGCCTTGGAGAGGGGTATGGTAATGCTGTATGATGCGTTGCTGCCGGTAGTCGCCGAAGCCAGCACGGTGCTCCCGTTCAGGTCCAGGACCTCCACTTTCATGCCGGATAATGGCTCTCCATTTAAACCGTAGATGTAGCCGTACATATAAGCCTCGGTACCCGCACTCATGGAGACATACCGGATGATGCTGGTGGCAGCCGTCAGAGTGACGTCTTCCATCACACGGTTATAGCCCTTTTTAAGGTATTTGATCTTATAACTACCGGCCGGCAGCTTCAGGGTGTATTGGCCACTGCCGTTAGTGGTTGTCTTGAAGGTAGTTCCTTCTGCCTTAACATCGACATCGGCCAGTGCCCCACCACCGCTGGCGGTAACCGTGCCGGTGACGGATGCATAGTTGTCCAGATATATTTCGGTATAATCAAATTTATTTCCTGAATACAGGAAGGCGTAGTAAGACTGGCCGGGATTAAAACCTGACCGGGTTACATCGACCTGGTAGGCGCCAAAGGGGGCTCCGCCAAAAGTGCAGTAGCCGTCTGCGGCGGTACTAGCCAAGGCCTGCTGCGAACCGGCCGTCACCGTTACGTCCGCTCCCGATAGGGGGTCCCCATCCAGGTTCATAACCCGAACAAAGATGGTTCCAACCACAGCAGGTATGATCGCCTGCAGGGCTGCCGGGCCGGCAGTGTTGTTCGTTTCATTGGTTTCCAGTATCTTTTGTTCGGGGTCTACTTCGACCGTGTATTCCAGAGCGCCCAGTGCGGAGCCTTTTTTCTGATAGCCGCTCTGTCCGGTCAACGAAGTAGGTACCGATTCATCAATCAGGTTGGGTACAGTAATGGACACTGTCGTTTTGGTAAAGCTGTTGGCCTCAATATCAACCGTTTTACGGGCTACTTCCGTTCCGTTTATCTTATAAACCACCTGCACCTTGGTGACCTTAACCGGCCCGTTATTATTGATAGTGGCCACCAGCTCGGCCGGTTTTCCGGAAACCAGGTCTTTAGAAGGGCTGCCCAGGTCGGATGCATTAAGATCGGTCCTGGCCAGGGGTATAACCAGTGATGCTTCGTTGTCAGCCTGATTATCACCTGAAAGCTTATGATCCGGATCTATAACGAGAGTGAATGTGGGGTCTTCGGTCAAGGTGTCTGGCACGGTCCACATGCATGATATCACGTGGCTCTGACCTGCTTTAAACACTGAGCCCTCAAATTGCTTCTTATCGCCATAGGGAACCGCTTCGCCATTTATTTTAAAGGTAAATTGCACCGGTCCCGCAGGGGCTTTGCTTGACGTGTTATGAATAGCCGCGCTCAACTGAACCTTTTGCCCGGGGGCCACCTGTTGGGGTGCATAATTCAAGTCAGTTTTGGACACGGCAAGATTCACCGCAGTAGAGCCGCTGCCAGATAAAGAATTGGGATTGGTCTGGACGATATTGTTGTCTTCGCTGGTTTCTTTAAATATTCCCCCGGCATCAACCACCACGCTCAAATCCAGTGCACCCTGCTGGTCGTCGGGCACCTTATAATTATAGACGGCGTCACCCACGAAGGGAGCTGAGCCTGTTGCGGTTATTTTTACCGGTTCACCTGCGCTGCCATTGACTATGAATAGAACCCTTAGTACATCCGAAGTGCTCGAAAAGGTTATCCGGGAGTTGCGGTGGACGCGCGCTTTGATCTGCAGGTTTTGCCCGGGTGTAATTTTGTGGCCGTTGCCGCCCCATTCAACATCGGAAGCCTGGACCTGGTAGTCAAATTTTTCAACCGGCACGCTTAAGGACAACTGATTACCGTTGCCCAGTTTCACCTGATAGTTAAGCGGTCCCTCACAGTCCCAGGGGACAAAATAGTAAAAGGAGACCACGGCTTTACGCGAAGATTTGGTCATATTCACTATCTTTTCCTGAACCAGCTGATTGTTTATATAGAAACTTACTTTAGATTTACCCAGACCGTTGACGGTTGCTTTCAAATTTAGCGGTTCTCCCGGCTGGGCTGTGTTGTCAGCAATATCGCTGTTGGCTTCAATGCTGGATAGCACAGCGTCGCTGGTCTGGGTAAAGGATTGTTCCTCGTCCCTTCCTCCGACTTCAGTGCCGAGCGTGGCGCTGTTGTTGCCTGGAGTAGGGTCAGAACTAAGCGCATCGGGCTCAATCCTGACTTCAAACTGCAGTGGCACCCTTTGACTTTCAGAGAGGCTCAAGTATTTAGTAAGGGGTAAAAGATAAGAACATTTAACCGTCTGCTGGTTTTCGGATTTGCCAAAATAAAATGGAACCCGGTCTACAATCTGGCCATTCAGAAGAAAACTCACTTTCCCCCCGCCATAGGCCGAGGCGGTATTCTTTTTTACCTTGGCTTGAAGTATTAATTGGACACCTGGCTTCACATAGGATTTGCTTGAAGATTCCATCTTGCAACTCAGATCGGATGTGGCTACAGAAAAGTCTATACTGTTTTTGGGCAGCCCCCCAACAATTGACGCCGCTGTTCCTAAATCTGCCGCATATACCTGTTCGAGCAGGCCGGCAAGCGGCACCTTGATTCCCGGATTGGGAATCCCCCCCAGTAAAAGTGCCGCAGTTAAAGCCAGACTCATGAAGATCCTCAATCTGTGCTTACAGTTCACTTAACACCCTCTCCTTCCCAGCCATAGCATCTACCACCCATGTCTCTGTTATCTGCTGTTCAAAGGTATGTCGTGTTAATTTTTCAGAATATTTTAGTAATTCAATTATAAACGATATATTACAGGTGTTATATTATAAATGGCAATACGAACCACAGGTAAAAAGATAAGGCGCTTCGCCAAAAACAAAGCGCCTCATAACTATCAGATCTATTGTATGTCTTTTCCTGGCTGGATTACATATTAACTACAACATCCGTCGTTGCCGCCGCAGGTGGGCTCCTTGCCAGTCAAGGCTCCCCATATTATAGCCGCGGCACAGCCCACTCCGGTTTGAACAAAAAGGGCTCCGAAGGGGCAGTTCATGGCGCAAGCGCCGCATTCCATACAGGCGTCTTTATCGCGTATTTCTATCTTTTTGCCCGCCTGAACCAGTACGGCATGGGGGCATACGTCCAAACAGATGCCGCATCCATTACATTTTCCTTCATTGAATGCCAGGGTGGCTACATTTTTCAAATAGCGATGTCTCATCTATAATACCCCCTGCTTTATAAGGCTGATAAAAATCAGAATTAAACCGATTGCGGCTGATGCGGCCTGAATAGGAACGGCCAGCTTCATCTCCTTTTTGACTCCTGAAAGCGAGGTGTAGGTGGAAGCCCCGGTGAAATTCATTGCCAGGTATGAAGAAACGGCCGGCACAAATAATATGGCAGCCAGATCGGCTGTCAGCCCCCAGCCGTTTCCCGGTCCCCCTTTTAGATAGATCGCCAGTACAGCCCACAGGAATCCCAGAATCCAGCCCTTCCAGGCAAAGGCCCGACCGGGGATAAAGGGGAGCAAAAGCGGGGCTATAACCGCTCCTATCAAGACGGCGCCAAGGTACGGGTAAACCCCTGACCAGGTAACCGTGACCAGCCCGGTAAGATGCAGTAATAAAAGCAGGGCGCCAATGGAGAGAACTGGTTTTAATATTCCGACCAACTCCATCGGGGTCAAGACCAGCCGATCCCGAAAGTTGAAACGAACTTCCCTCATATCAGGGCTGGCTTTCATGTCATTATCCAGGAACCGTGGAATATCTTCGGCCCGAACCGGACCATAAACCACCTTAAAACCAGAGCGCTTGCGCACCTCGTGGGCGGCTACTCCGGTGGCTCCCAGCTGCGGCACTATTACGGTTCGGTGGCTCACAATCTGGGGCAGCCCCACCACCGCAATCCGGTTTATAAGTTCGGTGGTGCCAAAGGTGCCCTTCCCTGCCGCACACCAGACGTTTATACCGGCTGTATCCAATACCAGTATCCAGGCGTTAAGTCCGGTAAGTTCCCGGCGCAGGTAATCAAAACTCATTTTGTAATTGGCGGTAACCAAAACCGGCGCATCCGGACCTGCTTCCCCCAGACGATACAGACCGGGGCTGATTTTGTATTCCATACGCTTTACACCCCAGCGGGCCTTCCAGGCGCCCAGGTAATCGGGCAGGCTGAGCACGCTGGAGGTCTGGATTACCGAATCCATGGGATTAGAGAAATCTTCAGTGATCTGAAATACCATCGGTTTAGAATTAGTAGACACGGAGCTGGTTGTCTCGTTCATAATTCACACCTCACTATATATGGCCGGCAACTGCACGAACAGCAAGATTCCTGTAAAGCGTCTGTAAACAGCCGCACGGCCTGGTAGATTCCGGCTCTCTGTTCAGCCGGAATCCTGGCTTCAACTGAATTAATAAATCCCTTCAGGCATTCCCAGGCCCGGTCTCGCATCTCCTGGCCCTCTTCACTGAGCCTGAGCATAACAACCCTCGAATCTTCTGGTGATTTTTCCTTTATTATCAGGTTACGATTGACCAGAGGTTCGATCAATCGCGTCGTCGTGCTTTTATCTACCGATAATGCTGCATGAAGCTCAGCCATTTTCATGCGCTGGCTATCCGAAATGAGGTTCATAATATTGAACTGGATAAAAGTTATCGATTCACCGCATATTTCTTCCTGCTGGCAAAAGCGTAGAGCTTTGGAAATAGAAAAGAGCATCATCAGAAAATCCTGATCCGCATTCAATAGCATAGACCTTCTTTCAAACTTATATGTTCAGCAGCATAGTTGTATGATACAACTATTTTTTGAAAGGAGTCAAGTGCTCCTTGAATAGCAAAAGGAACTATTATTCAATCACAAGTTGAACAACAGTTCCTTAGGGCAGCTATATTTTTTAGTTCTATAAGCAGAGTATCACCCTACCGCTTTGCGCAGCGCATTATCCAGATCGAAGATCAAGTCCTGTACGTCCTCTACTCCAATAGAAAGACGAATCTGGTCCGGAGTCACACCAGCTATTCTCTGATCCTCCTCGCTCAACTGCGAATGAGTGGTGGTGGAGGGATGGATGACCAGGGATTTGGCATCAGCTACGTTGGCCAGGTTGGAGAAAAGCTCCAGGTTGTTTATAAAACATTTGGCCGCTTCGATATCCCCCTTCAGGCCAAAGGTAAAAATAGCTCCGGCTCCTCTGGGAAGATACTTTTTAGCCAGGTCATAGTATTTATTATTGGGCAGGCTGGGATAGTTGACCCATGCAACCAGGGGATGCTCACTCAGCCAGACGGCTATCTTTTTGGCATTCTCAACATGCCTCTCCACCCTCAAAGAGAGGCTTTCCAATCCCTGCAGGAAGAGAAACGAGTTAAATGGGCTCAAGCAGGCGCCGGTGTCACGCAGCAGCTGCACCCTGGTTTTGGCTGCAAAGGCCGGAGCTCCCACATCGATGGCATAACGCACCCCGTGGTAACTGGGATCCGGCTCGGTGAGCCCGGGGAAACGTCCGCTGCCAATCCAATCGAATTTGCCGCTGTCCACAATGACTCCGCCTATCGAGGTGCCATGCCCGCCTATGAACTTGGTGGCCGAGTGCACCACAATATCGGCTCCATATTC
The DNA here is from genome assembly GCA_040217815.1 of Syntrophomonadaceae bacterium. Taxonomy (GTDB): domain Bacteria; phylum Bacillota; class Syntrophomonadia; order Syntrophomonadales; family Syntrophomonadaceae; genus UBA5314. The sequence continues at coordinate 41,609 of JBEHWI010000014.1, forward strand.
TATAGGGCGCAGCAGGTAAGGAGTGGCAAAAGTGTTGTCGACAATCAAAGGCAGGCCGTTTTCGTGGGCAATCGCCGCCACCGCTTCAATATCAATTATGTTAATGCCCGGGTTTCCTATGCTTTCGATATAGACAGCTTTGGTCATCTCGTTGATCGCTTGGCGAAAGTTTTCCGGATCGTCAGGATCCACGAAAACCGTATTTATCCCGTACCTGGGCAGGGTGTAGAGGAAGAGATTATAGGTTCCTCCATATAGAGTGCTGGCCGAGACTATTTCATCGCCGCTGCCGGCAATGTTCATGATGGAATAGGTAACCGCCGCCGAGCCCGAGGCCACGGCCAGGGCGGCAACGCCCCCTTCCAGAGCGGCTATTCTCTGTTCAAAAACGTCCGTAGTGGGGTTCATGATTCTAGTATAAATATTGCCAGGCTCCTCCAGTGCAAAGAGCCTGGCCGCATGATCCGCATCATTAAATACATACGAGGTCGTCTGATAAATGGGCACCGCTCTTGAATTGGTTGCAGGGTCCGGTTTTTGACCGGCATGAACCTGTAGTGTGTCAAATCCGAATTGCCTTTCGCTCACTATTTTGCGCCCCCTTTATAATTACTGAGTATTTTTATTTACCTATAATACCAATTGGTTTTCTAATATAATACTGCCTTATACTCAAAGATGCAAGAAGAATTTCTTAGTTAAATGCTAGGGTTTAAAAATTTAGTTTTACGTCAAAATCCCAATTGATTACCGCTTTAGGAAAGGGACCAGATCAGCCGGGAGCGTTCTATCAGGGCGGGGAGAATTTGCATCAAATGTTCTATGTCTTCTTCGCTGTTTTCCCTGCCCAGACTCAATCGGAGCGATCCCAGTGCGACTTCGTTTTTGAGTCCCAGTGCGGTAAGAACATGAGAGGCTTGAAAAGAATTGGAGCTGCAGGCGGAAGCACTGGAAGCGGCGATACCCTCTGCATCCAGGAAGTTGACTAGAGAATCCCCTTCAACTCCGGGAAACACGAAACTGGCATGCCCGGGAAGCCTGAACTGTGGATGGCCGGTCAGGTAGCTCTGGGGGATTTCCTTCTGCACAAGTTCGATGAGCAGTTGGCCAAGGCTATTTAGTGTCCCCATGTTTTGCCCAAGCTGCGCTTCGGCAATTTCAGCCGCCTGACCAAGACCTACGATTCCCGGAATGTTTTCGGTGCCCGAACGCCATTTTTTCTCCTGTCCGCCGCCATGGGTGAGAGGGACGAGGTTTACTCCCGAACGAATGTATAAAGCCCCTGCTCCTTTGGGGCCGTAGAATTTGTGGGCGGAAAGGGATAAGAGGTCGACTCCCAGCTCATTGACTTTCACCGGTATACGCCCGGTTGATTGAACGGCATCAGTGTGCAGGGCAATCCCATGCTGCCGGGCGATCTGCCCAATTTCTTCAAGCGGCTGGACGGTTCCTATTTCATTATTGGCATGCATAATGCTGATCAAGATGGTGTCTTCCCGTATCATCTTAAGCAAATGTTCAGGATTGACCCGTCCGTAGAAATCCACCGGAAGCACCGTCACTTCGAATCCTGATTGGGCCAAGTGTTTAAAGGCATGAAGCACCGCATGGTGTTCAACGACCGAAGTAATGAGATGCTTACCCCGCTTCTGCCCGGCAAGGGCCATGCCTATTATAGCCAGGTTGTCGGCTTCGGTTCCGCCGCTGGTAAACACAATTTCCTGGGGGTCGGCTCCGATCAGGGCCGCCACCTGGCGCCGGGCCTTTTCCAACATGGCCCGGGCGGTTTTGCCCGGGCTATGCAGGCTGGACGGGTTTCCCCAACCGGTAGTGAGAGCCTCCATCATGGCCTCGGCTACTTCTGGCGCGACCGGCGTAGTTGCACTATGATCCATATAAATTCTCTGCATAAGCTGCTCCTTTAATAGCCCTAGGCCATTTTACCAATTATTATTAAATCTATTATAATTACCTGACATCCCGGCGCGCCATATAATTTTCTATGGCCTGATGAAGAGCATCGGCCGCCAGATTGGAACAGTGCATCTTTACCGGAGGAAGTCCGTCCAGGGCTTCAGCTACGGTTCGATTGGTGATGCGTTCCGCCTCTTCCAGGGTTTTGCCCTTGACCATTTCCGTCACCATGCTGCTGGTGGCTATAGCAGCCGCGCAGCCAAAGGTTTTAAACTTGATATCTTCAATGACATTATCTTTAACCTGAATCTCGATATGCATAATATCCCCGCATACCGGGTTGCCCACTTCACCCACCCCGTCAGCGTTGTCCAGGCATCCCGTATTTCTAGGATTCATAAAGTGATCCATTACTTTTACACTGTACATCAGTTGCTTCCTCCTTTGCTGTACAAGGGTGACATCTTGCGCAGGTTGCCGATTATCTTGGGCAGGACTTCCAGAACGTAATCGACATCTTCCTCAGTATTATCTTTCCCCAAAGTAAGCCGCAGCGAGCCATGGGCAATTTCATGAGGAAGGCCGATGGCCAGCAAAACATGCGAGGGTTCCAATGCGCCCGAGGTGCAGGCGGAACCGCTGGAGCCCATAATTCCGTAGCTGTCCAGCATAAGCAGGATTGATTCACCTTCTACAAATCGAAAGCATACACTGACACTGCCCGGAACCCGGTCGTCCGGATCCCCAGTGGGAATTGTGTCGGGGATCCTTAGCAATATGCCTTCACGCAGTTTTTTTCCCAGACCGGTTAAACATATGGCAAGCTCATCCATGCGCCCCCCGGCCAGTTCGGCCGCCTTGCCAAATCCTACTATTCCGGGTATATTTTCCGTTCCGGCCCGCATTTTATTCTCCTGAGGTCCGCCATGAAATAGGGAACCGGCTTTTATCCCTTTCCTGATGTAAAGGCAGCCCACTCCCTTAGGTCCATAGAGCTTGTGGCTGGAGGCTGACAACATATCAATGCCTATGCTCTTCACATCTATTGGAACCTTGCCAAAAGTCTGCACAGCGTCGGTATGAAAGACGGCTCCCGCCTGATGTACTATGTCAGCCAGCTCTTTTATCGGCTGAATAGTGCCGATCTCATTATTGGCGTGCATGATTGTCACCAGGGCCGTATCAGGTCTGAGCGCCGCTTTAAGGCTCTCAGGCTCCACCCGGCCCAGCTCGTTAACCGGTAAAACCGTTATATCGAAGCCGGACTTTTCCAGGTATAAGCAGGTGTCCAAAACCGCATGATGTTCTATAGCGGAAGTAATTAAATGCTTTCCCCGCTTTTGATTACTCAACATATAGGAGACTATAGCCTGGTTGTCGGCTTCGGTCCCCCCGCTGGTAAAAAATATTTCCCGGGAATTAGCGCCAATCAAAGCCGCCACTTGTTCCCTGGCTTTTTCTAAAGCGTGCCGAGCCGACCGGCCTTTGGCATGGACACTGGAAGGATTACCATAATCATAGGAATAGTAGGGTATCGTGGCGTCAAAAACCACCGTGTCCACTGGAGTCGTAGCACTGTGATCCATATAAATATCTTTCATGTCATCTACCTCCCATAGTATTTTTAAATATTATTTAGCATTTATTGTCCAAATCATAATCAATTACGGCGCTGCCAGCAAGGGGCATCGATTCCTGGGCCAGGTCTTCCAGGGTATAGGAATCGAGAACCTCATTCATGGTGTCCCTTAACCTGGTCCACACCTTTCTGGTTACGCAATGTTCAGCCCGCATACATTCGTCGGGGTTGATTTCGTTTACACAGTCAACCGGGGCGATGGGACCTTCCAATACTCTAATAATGTCTCCCACCGTTATTTTTACGGCGCTCCTTCCCAGCACATAACCCCCCTGGGCTCCACGCAGACTTTTTACCAGGCCGGCTTGTTTCAGCGGAATAAGCAGTTGTTCCAAATACCGGCTGGATAAGCTCTGGCGCTGGGCAATAGTATGAATAGCCACCGGCCCGGCATCCTGCTGTTGCGCGATATCCACCATAGCCCTTAACCCGTATCTTCCTTTGGTTGATAACTTCACCGCCAACTCCCCTTTGTTAAAATTTAAGATATGTTTCTTTGACTAAGATGCCAGTTCGATCATCTTCTCCAGGGCCAGGGCTGCTTTTATCCGGATATCTTCCGGAACTGTAATGACGGTTTCTCGATTCTCTATTGAAAACAGTATTTTTTCCAGGGTAATGCTTTTCATATTGGGGCATATAAGGTCGTCTGAGGCCATAATCAGGTTTTTACCCGGACGGGCTTTCAATATCGGGTGCAGGATGCCGCATTCCGTTCCGATAATGAAGTCTTTGGCTTCGGATTTCGTTATAAAATCCAGAATGCCCGCAGTGCTGCCCGCATAATCGGCCATCGCTATTACCTCCGGTTTGCACTCGGGGTGAACCAGCAGCAAAGCACCGGGATGCTTCTCTTTCAACCGGGCGATTTCAACCGCTTCCAGCCTATCATGTACCGGGCAGGCGGAAGGATAAGATTCCAGGCCGCGCCCCAATTTTTTAGCCACATTGGAAGCCAAATTCTGATCAGGAATAAAATAAATCTCCTTGTCAGCCGGCAGCTTCCGTATTATCTTTTCGGCGTTGGATGAAGTGCAGCATACGTCGCTAACCGCCTTAACATCGGCCGGGGTGTTTACGTAAGTCACTATAATGCTGTTGGGATGTTTTTTCTTAAATTCAACGATGTAATCGGAGGTAATGCTGTTGGCCATGGGGCAGGTAGCCGTAGGTTCGGGCGACAGAACAGTCCTGCCCGGGCAGAGGATAGCCGCCGTTTCAGCCATAAAATCCACTCCGGCCACCAGGATGGTGTCACTGCTGGAATTTCGGGCCGCCAGGGCCATAGCATATGAATCACCCACAAAATCAGCGATATCTTGAATCTCATCTCTCTGATAATAATGCGCAATAATAAAAAGCGATTGCTCTTTTTTTTTCTTGAGAATTACTTCACTGATGTGGTCCAACTGTCTGTTCATATCACACATCCTCACTATTCTATTAACCCTTAGTATAACCTTTAAACACTATAACACATAACCCTATAGTTTTACTAGATTTTTGAATAAAAAGGCACCCCATTTTTGAAAGATGCTTAAATACTGGCAATATATAATTAGAACACTACCTTTTCGGGATGAGTATATACGTTGAGCTTCTCCCCCCGGGCAAAACCGACCACGCAGATTTCCAACTCTTCAGCCAATTCTATGGTCAGTTCGGTGGGAGCGGAACGCGATAGGAGCAGCGGCACATTGCTGCGCGCCGCTTTTATTAAAATCTCGGAGGCGATACGTCCGCTTAAAAGAAGGCATTTATCGCTGGTGCTTATCTCGTTCAACAAGGCCCAGCCCAGGACTTTATCAACCGCATTATGCCGTCCAATGTCTTCGTAATGCACCAGGAGTCCGGTTTCATCAGCCAGGGCGGCGCTGTGCACCCCTCCGGTAAGGCGAAAGGTATCGGAACGCTCATCGAGAAGCCCCATGAACTCCAGCAGCTTTCCAACCCCAATCTTCCAATCTGATGCAACCGGCTGCAGGTCGCGGGCATCATTGATAAAATACAAGCCGGCTCTCCCTTTCCCGCAGCAACTGGCAATATGGCGCCGTAAAAAATTATCGGTTTTAACGACCGGCTCCCTGGTTTCAATCCACAGGAATCCATCCTCCTCGCGGAGGCGTATATCTTCAATATCCGACCGGTGCTTTATAATTCCCTCACTGAGCAAAAAACCCGCGGTTAGCTCTTTCAGCCCGCTGGGAGAGCATATCATAGTGGCCAGTTCATTATGATTGAGGAACACGGTTAAAGGCCTCTCCATTACAACTTCTACTTCCCGGCTTTCCTGGCTTCCATGGTTGTAGGCCGTGATTTCCCGTTTAACATAAAGAGCCCTTACTTCCATGGGTGCTTCTCCTTCCTATTGCTTCAAATTTGGTGTCGGGGGGGACGGTACTCTTGACACCCCACTTCTACCAGCCCCGCTCCTGCATTCTATTTTCTGCAGGACTTATTCTATATGCCAGGACCGTTTTTTAGGATCACATAGTTTGGTCAGATCAAAAGGCGTTTCCTGGTATACATGATAGTTGAGCCAGTTGGTAAAAAGCAGATTGGCATGCCCTCGCCACTGGACCACCGGAAATCGAGTAGGATCGTTGTCAGGATAATAATTTACCGGAACTGCAATAGGCAGCCCTCCTGCAATATCCCTGTCGTACTCTGCCTTTAAAGTCAAGGGATCATATTCGGAGTGCCCGGTGATAAATACCTGGCGCAAGTCCTGATTGGCAACGATATAGATCCCCGCTTCTGAGGACTCGGAGAGAATGCTAAGCTCCGGCACCTTCTCCACATCATCCCTGCGGATCTCCGAATGTCTTGAGTGGGGAGCGTAGAATTCATCATCAAAACCCCTTAAAAGGGGAACGTTTTGCCATAAAATACGGTGTTTAAATATGCCGAACATCTTTTCCGGCAAAGGGTATTTAGGTATCCCGTAATGATAATACAGACCGGCCTGGGCGGCTACACAGATATGCAAAGTGGCCCAAACGTGTTTTTTGGTCCATTCCATAATCTCGGCCAGTTCATCCCAGTAGGTCCAATCTTCGAAATCAAGATGCTCCACGGGCGCCCCGGTGATTATCATCCCGTCAAATTTCTGATTCTTTATTTGAGAAAAGGTGGTATAGAAATTTTCCAGGTGTTCTTCGGATGTGTTTTTCGACTCGTGGCTTTCAGCGTGCAGCAATACGATCTCCACCTGCAGCGGGCTGTTGGCCAGGAGTCGCAGTAACTGGGTCTCAGTCACGATTTTCTTAGGCATAAGGTTGAGAATAGCTATGCGCAAAGGGCGGATATCCTGGTGAGCCGCCCGCTTTTCCTTCATAATAAATACATTTTCACTCTGTAATATACTGCTGGCCGGAAGATTATCCGGAATAATGATCGGCATTATATAAGTACCTCCTTATGGTCCATAATGCATTCGTAATTCGTTTATAATTATCGGATCTGGCTCTTATTCATGCTCCCCATCTGGTAGCCCTGCATGTCGAGGGTGACGTAATGAAAGCCCAGCCGCTTAAAATGCGCCGCTATTTTATCCATCATATCTTCAGCAGCCAGCAGACGTCGTTCATGAGTTCCCACTTCGATCCGAGCCAGATCCCTATGCATTCGAACCCTTACCTGTTTAAAACCCAGGCTCAATAAATAATCCTCGGCTTGTTCCACCATAGCGAGCTTCTCCAGGCTTATCTTTTCCCCGGTTGCAAACCGTGAAGCCAGGCAAGCAGCAGCGGCTTTGTCCCAGGTGTCCAAACCCATCTGCCTGGACAACTGCCTAATTTCATCCTTTTCCAGACCGGCTTCCAGCAGGGGGCTTTTTATTCCCAATTCCCGGATAGCCCTCAGGCCCGGTCTAAAGTCGTCCAGATCGTCTACATTAGATCCATCCACCACCACGGCTACTCCCCTGTTCCGGGCTATATTTGAAAAAGTCTCAAAGATCTGACGCTTGCACAAATAACAACGTTCTGCCGGATTTCCATCAAACCCGGAAATGCTTAACTGGTCAACTGGTATCAGTGATAAATCTACCTGAAACAAGGCTGCCAGGCGCTGGCACTCTCTGGTCTCTCTCTCCGGATAGAGCGGCGATACCGCGGTTACAGCCTGAATTCTGTCGCCCAGAGTTTTCCTTGCAACCGCCAGCAAAAAGGTGCTGTCCACCCCGCCTGAAAAGGCAACCAACATGCTTCCCATTGACCTTATATCGTTCTGCAGCAAAGCGAGTTTTTCCAGAGTATCCATACAACCCCCGTCTTCCTTAAGCCAATTATTTTAGCTTAAAATCCTGCTTATAGTACCCCCGCCCAGCACTACCTGGCCCTGATAGAACACTACCGCTTGACCAGGGGTCAGCGCCCTTTGGGGTGATTTAAATTCAACTACTGCCTGCCCGCTTTCCATTGGTTTGAGGAGGGCAGCTACCGGTTGGGCAGTGTAACGGAATTTTGCTTCAATATGAAGGGTATTAATTGGAGTCTGTCCTGAAATATAAATAACATCATCCGCTAAAAGGCTATTTTTGTAAAGCTCAGATTCGCTGCCAACCACAACTGTATTAGTATCCGCCTTCAGATTATTAACATATAAGGGACTGGCATGCGTAATTCCAAGCCCTCTGCGCTGGCCAATAGTGTAATTATGAATACCCGCATGCAGCCCCAGGATGCGCCCCCGGGTGTCTACAATCGACCCGGTTTGGGGCATTAATCCGGTTCGCTCTTCTACAAAACGAGCATAGCCCCTTGTCTCTACGAAGCAAATCTCCTGGCTGTCCGCTTTTTCAGCCACTTCCAAACCCGCCTGACTGGCCATGGCGCGAACCTCGGTTTTGCCGAAATCGCCCAGGGGAAAAAGGGTGTATTGCAATTGCGGCTGAGTCATACCATATAGAGCGTAACTTTGATCCTTGCCTGGATGTAAGGCCATTAACAGTTGATATTTATTGCTGCCCTCATTATATTTGATACGTGCATAATGTCCGGTGGCAATATAATTCGCTCCCATAGCCAGGGCTCTATCAAGAAACGTTTTGAATTTGATAAAGCGGTTGCATGCAACGCAGGGGTTGGGAGTACGCCCTTTCAGGTATTCCCGGCAGAAGTAATCAACCACCGATTTTTCGAACTCATCACGCAGGTTTATAACATAGTGTGGAATACCAAGCTTCCAGGCCACGCTGCGGGCATCGCTTACCGCCTCCAATCCGCAGCAAGTTTTATCTCGTTCGATTGGCAAGGGCCATATCTGCATGGTGACGCCAGTAACATCATAACCCTGTTTCTTAAGCAAAAGAGCGGCTACCGAGCTGTCAACCCCGCCGCTCATGGCTACAAACACTTTTTCAGGCATTTTATCCCTTCATCACAATTGGCAGCGACATTATATCTTTACTATTCTTATGGGCATTATAGGATATTTAGCACTAAAATACAACACTTGAGTTCACAAAGGATTTAGTCTATGCATTTGGAATAAACCGCACGAACAAGTTGTTTATTGCTCCTGATATAAAACAGTGGAAAGGTATCTTTCTCCATTGTCAGGCAAGAGGACAACTATCGTCCTACCCTGGTTCTCAGGCCTTTTCGCCAGTTGAGTCGCGGCAAAGGCGGCAGCCCCGGACGAAATCCCCACTAGCAATCCTTCCGTTTTGGATAATAAATGAGCCGTCTCTATAGCTTCTTCATTCTTTACTTGAAAGATCTCATCAACAATGCCAAGGTTGAGAACATCCGGGACAAACCCCGCGCCTATGCCCTGTATCTTGTGCTGCCCGGGGGATCCTCCGGAAAGCACCGGTGAGTCAAAAGGCTCAACTGCTACAATCTTCACCGATGCTTTTCTTTCCTTGAGCACCTCTCCTACACCGGTAATGGTACCTCCGGTACCAACCCCCCCGACAAAGATGTCGACCTCACCATCCGTATCACGCCAAATTTCTTCAGCCGTGGTAATACGGTGAATCGCCGGGTTAGACGGATTTTTAAACTGCTGTGGAACAAAAGAGTGCGGGATTTTAGCGGCCAGATCTTCAGCTTCTCTGATTGCTCCTGTCATTCCACCTGCTCCCGGAGTCAAAACCAGTTCCGCGCCCAGGGCCTTTAACAGATTGCGGCGCTCCATGCTCATGGTTTCCGGCATAGTCAGAATCAAGCGGTATCCTTTGGCGGCCGCCACAAAAGCCAGGGCAATCCCGGTATTACCACTGGTCGGCTCAATTATCACCGTATCCTTGTCAATCAGGTTTCTTTCCTCGGCATCCCTGATCATGGCATAACCGATACGGTCTTTGACACTGCCCGCAGGGTTGAAGTATTCCAACTTGGCAAGCAGCCTCGCACTTAACCCGGTACTCTTGTTGTAGTTTGACAATTCCATCAACGGTGTGTTCCCAATCAGGTCGGTCAGATTCCTGGCAATAACAGCCATATAATTGCACCTCCAAGTCGCATAAATTTAATTCCTACTATTTCTACTTGTATACTAGTATTTTTATAGCACGTGTTCTGTTGTTCTGTCAACCATTGGGTTTAGAGATAAATATAAATTGTATGTAAACCCGCCCTATCGGAATAGGAGCATTTACTGCTAAAAAAGGAAGCAGCCTTCAGATAGAAGGCCGCCCCTTTCTAGATATCTTATCTAATATTGATTAATCCTTGATATGGGCTAAATCTTTGGCCAGCTGTTTCTTGGCATCCCAATCAGTCAAGAACTGAATAGCCACCCGCTGGGCCTGTGGTGAGCCGGCTCCGTGCCAGGTCCCGGCTCCATGCAGCCCGGCTACCCAGTTCTGCAGGAATTTGATAACTCTCAGACGCTGCTCGGCCGGAGCCGCCGATTTAAAGTACTTTTTGATCCAGGGTCCGATTTCGGGGTTTTCCAGATCGCGTTCGCTAGGCATTGTTACTACTCCGCCTCCGGCGATATCCCCGGCCATTTTCATGATTTCCCAGAAGCCATGGGCTATGTTCAGCTTGGCAACATTGCCAAACAGATCATCCGGCATCCATACGCCGGAACCGACCGGTTCTTCAACCCCCTTGGCCGCCGCAGCGATGGCACAGGCGTGGGAGGTCTCGCTGATTCTGACCATGTCGATCAGCTTTTCCTGAATATGGGGGACCTTTTGCAGGCCAGTATACTCACTGGCCAGTTTGCTGGCTCCGATGATCAGGTCGGCATATCCTACCTTGCAGGCCCCGCCGCAGTTCATGCGGTGGGTCTTGGCAAAACGCGCCACCAACCGTCCACAGTATTTCGTTTCTCCGCACAGGAACACTCTCTCCCAGGGAATAAAGACATCATCAAAGACTATGGTCGAGGTTTCACGCTGTCCAAACTCTGGATTACCCAGCTCTTCAATGCTTTCCGCCGCTTCCCGCTCGGCCGTGTAGGGAGTGTACTGGCAAATATAAGTTATACCAGGAGTCCCGTTGGGCAGAGCGAAGGCTACGGCAAACTGTTCCTCACCGGGCTTTAAGGCTCCGCCCGGAAGCACGATGGTTTCATGAGCGCCTATGGCGCCGCTCTGGCTTACCTTGGCTCCCCGGACCACGATTCCATCATCCCGCTTTTCGACTACCCGCAGATGCATATCGGGGTCGTCCTGTTCAGAGGGCCGTTTAAACCGGTCCCCTTTGGGGTCGGTTATGGCTCCGGAACAGGCCAGGTCGTTGGCCTGGGCCCATTTGATAAAGTTGTTCAAACGCGTATTGTACTCTGTTCCGTATTCTTTGTCCATTTCCCAGGTGGAGGCCGCCAGGGCGTTCAGAGTGTCGCAGCCCACACAGCGATAGTTGCAGGTGCCCAGTTTCTGACTGGTCAAAAGAGCCATTTCCGCTCTCATATCCAGGTCGTAATTGCTCCTGGCCACATTCAGGTTTCTGTTGATCGGTTCCCCGGTCAGGTGGGAAGTGGCAACCATGATCTCTTTATATTGGGGATCATTGGCCAGGTCATAGACTTTGGCCGTAGCTCTGATTACCGAAAGGGTAGTGGGGTTTTCCAGCATATTCTCTACCCTCTTGCCGGCCACATAAACTTTGGGGTTTAAGGCTTTTACGCTCTCCATATATTCCGCTGCTGTCTTTATCGCCATAGTTTTCTCCTCCTTATTAAAGCACATTAGGTGCTTCTCTCTATAAAGCCGCTGTCTCTTTTTACCTGCTCTTCACTTCCACCACCAGACTGGCAGTGGATTCGTGGGGAGCTGGAAATCCTCCCACATTGCGAATGGCTGTGTCCAGATAGAACAACAATTCTTCATCTGTCGTCACCCCGGCCAAAGTCAAAACCAGCTTGTTATCTAAAAGGCTGGCTTCCACGATTAAGGACGGCTGGTAGAAACCAGGCAGGGCGTTTTTGCGGCAGCAAGCATCTTGCAGGGTTGCAAAAGTCCCTATCAGTCCCATATATCTTTCTTCCAGCTTTGGGGTGCGAACGGTAATAAACTCCAATGGTACTCCAGAAAATGCGTTGTCCATTCAGTATGCCTCCTTTTGCAGGCGCGGTATGAGCCAGTCCGCTTTTGGATTGGCCTTTAACGCCTCAATGGCTGCCCCCTCCTCTCGTAAGATTTCAGGTTCCCCCAAAACGCCCTGATTAAAATTCCTATCATCTCAATCCGCTGCGCACAATCCTCCCTTCTCTTCCTGAAATGACATGATTGTATCTAATAAAAAACTTAACTATGCTTTTTTATATCCGGGCAACAGATTAATAATGTGATGCATAACAGGCTCAAACCGATGTGGTGGAACAGCATCATTCCCAAGCGGATGGCAAAAGCGCCCCGGTGGGCCGTCGGGATAAAAGTAGTCGTTTTTAGCATTTAACAATGGTTTTGTCTCTCTTTGGTGCGAGGCGGATGGAGATTGGAGATCTTATAACTGGTTTGTTTTTTAGTATAGAATTGATGACAGCGGCAATTATTATATAGCATAAAACAAAGCTTATTGGATGCGCTGAACATTCGTTCACTTTTAATATAAAAATATTGAGGCAGGGTGTCAAGTACTACCTTTAAACAGCCGGTCTGGCCAGTCCCTAAGGATTTTTATGGTAATATAGACTATACTACAGTATAAACCGGTGATGTCCAGGATTATGCCAGTTTTCTCATCATTCTCTTTTGAGTAGATACAACAGCAATAATCGTAATGGGAGATTGTTATGGAATATGAATTTACCCGAACCGAACTGCTCATTGGGAAAGAAGCACTTGATAAATTGGAGCGCTGCCAGGTAGCCGTCTTCGGCATAGGCGGCGTTGGCGGTTATGCAGCGGAAGCACTTGCCCGGTGCGGGGTTGGAGATCTGATCCTGGTTGACAATGATTCAGTAAGTCCCAGTAATATAAACCGCCAGATTCACGCCGCCCATTCTACTTTAGGCCAGCCCAAAGTGGAGGTCATGAAACAACGGGTCCTGGATATCAATCCCCGGGCCCGGGTTGAGACCCATCAGACCTTTTATACAGGAGAAGCTCAATTCCTTAACCCCGGTTGGAATTATATAATTGATGCCATCGATTCAGTTAAATCGAAAATTGAACTTATAGTAAATACCTCCCACCTGAACATTCCCATCATCAGCAGTATGGGGGCCGGGAACAAGCTGGACCCAAGCCGCTTTGAAATCGCCGATATCTATGAGACTTCAGTTTGCCCCCTGGCCCGGGTTATGCGCCGGGAGCTTAAGAAACGAGGCATTTCTTCGCTTAAAGTGGTTTACTCAAAGGAATCGCCGGTTCATTTACTTGACCTTGAAGGAGATTATGGCTGCCCGGAACCTGATTCCTCCGCCAAACGCCCTCCCGGCAGTATTTCCTTTGTGCCCCCGGCAGCCGGTCTGCTCCTGGCCAGCCATGTTATCAGGGAACTTATTAAGCCATAAACCGGGGCAAGCTCTTTATTACACCACCCTGGCCGGAAAATAGAATATTGTTCCGGAATATTTGACTTCTTCATAGGAATAGCAGACTACCTCTTCCTCGATAGCAACCCTGAAAATAGAAATGAACCGATTCCACTGATTAAGCAGAATACGGCTCATTTTAATCAATTTATATGGGTGTCCCTTAATCAGCGTAATAGTTGATAAGGCTCCCCTTTAGAATTATGCTTCTCTCGTCGGCACTGAGTTTTTTCAAATAAAGCTGGATGGAACGGGCTCCCTGACCGTTTATGATCTGGGCGGGTATAAGCTCTTCCCCCTTTTCCATCCTGCTGCGGATGTCAGGGATAAATACGGTGTCCCCCATTTCAAAGTGCACATCTTTATCCACCGTAAAGGGCACCATACCCCAGTTTATCAAATTGCTCCTGTATCTCTTGGTGGCGTATTCAACCGCCAGGTTGGCCCATGCTCCCAGAACCTTCTGACAGGATGCAGCCTGCTCCCTGGCCGAACCGTCGCCCGGTTTAACCGCATATACGACACTGCCGATGGCACTGCGTCTTAGCAGCTCATTGGCATCACTCCACTGGCTGCTGGCAACTGCCACCCTGACGGCTATTTGCCGCAAAGCTTCAGACATCTCGCTCTGGCCGTTTTCGACCAGCCCGCGGCGTTCCTGTTCCAGGCTCTGAATTTGCTTGGCTCGTCCCACATAGCCGGGGTCTTTTCTAGACAGGGTAAATTCAGCCAACCGCATCGGATTGGAGCGGAAGGAGGATGTCTCGCCCGAAGGTATCAGTTCGTCAGTGGTGGTGACCGGATCAGTGATCACGCAGGCCACCTCCAGGATGAGGTTTTCCGGGAGGGCGCTCATGGCCGGCCAATCGGCTATGTTCGGTCCGAATTTCAGCGGCTCCTCCGCTGCCGCGTGGTTAAACCCATCATAAACGCGATTAGAATAAATTTCCTTGAAGAAAGTATACGATACGGGCGATGGTTTAAAATCAAATTCGGTGGCCGGGGTCAGCAAGCCGCCGTTCAAAGCGCTGGCCGCTATTGAACGGGCGTCCATCAGGGCAACCGACGATATCTGGCCGTCTCCCGGTTTGGAGCCTTCCCTGTTGGGGAAGTTGCGGGTCGAATGCCTGATGCTTAAAGCTCCGTTGGCAGGAACGTCCCCGGCTCCAAAGCAGGGGCCGCAGAAGGCTGTTTTAATGGTAATACCGGCTGACATCAATTTGGCAGCCGCCCCATCCCTGATCAATTCGTAGAAAATGGGCTGGCTGGCCGGGTATACGCTGAATGACAGCGGACCAGTACCGATTGAATGATTTTCCACCATAGAGGCTATATCATAGAGATTTTCAAAGGTGCCGCCGGCGCATCCCGCCACTATGCCCTGATCCGCCCGCAACCTCCCGTTTACGATCTTGTCGGTAAGGTTGAACTTGATGTTGGGGTTTTCTAATTGCTTCTGACCCTCTTCTTCAATCGCTTTCAAGATGTCATAAGGGTTACGGTTCAATTCAGCAATGGTATAAACATTGCTGGGATGGAAGGGCAGGGCAATCATGGGCTCTATCTTGTCCAGGTCAACCAGAATAGCTCCATCGTAATAAGCCGCATCGCCCGGGTTTAACTCGGAATAGCAGTCCGGTCGGCCGTGTATGGCATAATAATCTCTAACTTTTTCATCGGTTATCCAGATTGAGCTCAAGCAGGTGGTTTCAGTGGTCATGACGTCAATGCCGTTGCGGTAGTCGACCGATAGCTCCTTGATGCCAGGGCCGATAAACTCCAGGACTTTGTTGTTGACAAAGCCGTTGCCAAACACCGCCCCGATTATGGCCAGGGCCACATCCTGGGGCCCTACTCCGGGCCGGGGCTTGCCTTCCAGGTAAACGGCAATTACATCAGGGTAGGCCACGTCGTAGGTCTTATTCAGCAGCTGTTTGACCAGCTCCGGTCCGCCCTCACCTATAGCCATGGTGCCCAGGGCTCCGTAGCGGGTGTGGCTGTCAGATCCCAAAATCATGTTGCCGCAGCAGCTCATCATTTCCCGCATGTACTGATGGATGACCGCTTGATGGGCAGGTACATAAATCCCACCGTACTTTTGAGCAGCTGATAGGCCGAAAATATGGTCGTCTTCATTTATGGTCCCCCCTACTGCGCAGAGGCTGTTATGACAGTTGGTTAAAACGTAGGGAAGGGGAAACTCGTTCAATCCGCTGGCCCGGGCGGTCTGCACGATGCCCACGTAGGTGATGTCATGCGAAGCCAGAGCATCAAAACGAATTTTTAAGTCTTTTACATCACCGCCCACATTATGCCGGGCCAGGATTTTATACGCTATCGTATTCTTCAGTGCATCGCCCTGATTTAATTTAGCCGGATCATAATCAGGCCCACCCTTTAATACATTGGGCTGGCCGTTTTCCATCTCCACCAGAGTTTCTCTGTTTAAAAAAAATATTCCGTTATCTACCAAGCGTACCAAATCAGCACCTCCAAATAATTGTCAAGAAATATGATAAAAAATCAAACCATTTATTATTTTAACACAGGATAAGATTTTAGCATCTCTCCTGGCTGATTGTATTCAATATATAGGGAAAAAATCAGGCGTTCCCTGGTACAATCTCCCGTATAAATGGAAGACCCGGCCTCATCTCGGGACCGGGTTAAGAAAACTGCTGATATATGGTCAGGGAGTCTGTTTGGACTTAGTCCAGAAATAACTCTGTAGAAAGATATCTCTCCCCGGTGTCGGGAAGTAACACTACTATTGTCTTTGCCTGGTTTTCAGGGCGTTTGGCGACTTCTGTAGCTGCATAAGCCGCCGCACCTGAAGAAATCCCCACCAACAGCCCTTCCGTCCTGGATAATAAGCGAGCCGTTTTGAATGCATCTTCATTCTTTACAGGGAAGACTTCATCTAGAATAGACCGGTTAAGTACTTCGGGAATAAAATTGGCACCCAGCCCCTGCAGCTTATGCGGCCCGGCTGTACCACCGGATAACAGGGGGGAACCGTGCGGTTCTATAGCTACTATCTGAATTTTGGGGTTTTTAGCCTTTAGCCCTTCTCCCACTCCAGTTACAGTTCCGCCTGTGCCCACCCCGGCGACAAATATATCCACCTTTCCATCAGTATCTCGCCATATCTCCTCTGCGGTCGTGGCCCTGTGGATGGCAGGATTGGCGGGATTTTTGAACTGTCCAGGAATAAAGGAATTGGGATTGCTGGCAGCCAGTTCGTCCGCCACTCGCAGAGCTCCGGCCATACCCTCGTCTCCCGGGGTCAAAACCACCTCTGCTCCCAATCCTTTCAAGAGTTTACGCCGCTCAATACTGAAGGTTTCCGGCATAGTGAGAACCAATCGATATCCTCTAGCTGCTGCGACCAGGGCCAAACCGATGCCAGTGTTGCCACTGGTAGGCTCAATAATGAGCGTATCTTTGTTTATCAGCCCCTTATCTTCGGCGTCTTTGATCATGGCATAACCGATCCGGTCTTTAACACTTCCGGCAGGATTAAAATACTCAAGTTTGGCCAGAATCCTCGCTTCGACCTGATTATACCGGCAATAGTTGGATATCTCCAGCAATGGAGTGTTCCCGATAAGTTCAGTAATATTTGATGCTATCGGTGCCATTTCAAATCCCTCCATAATAGTTTATCCGCTTTAAGAGCACTGCCATAATCCAGGTTTGTGTTCTCCTTGGGCTGCGCTCTCATTTTATAAGTTCGATGGTTTTAATGGCAAAACACAAACCTAAATATAAAACATTAAAGACCGGGGTCCTTGCATCTTTTTATATTGAGTCATAAGGTCTTCAAGGGTTATAGCATCAACAACCGTATTGATGCTCTGATTTATCTGCTCCCACACGTGCTTTTGCAAGCAGTACTCAACTGTGTTGTCAGAATCGTCTGAACGATCTCCAGCAACCACCAACTCTCCTTCCAGAGTCCGCAGGATCTGCCCTACGTTTATGTGGCTGGGGCTGTCAGCCAGTACGTAGCCACCCTGGGCTCCCTTTACACTGTTTACCAGGCCGGCTTTGCGTAAAATAGAAAAAACCTGTTCCAGGTAGTTGGGAGAAATATTCTGTCTTTCGGCAATGGTATTTAGGGCCACGTGATCGCCAGTCGAATTGAGGGTCAAGTCCAACATAGCCCGCAAACCATAACGACCTTTAGTGGATATTTTCATCTTCGCCCTCCAGAAAGTTTTCTTATATGAATAATAATATATCTTCAAAACGCAGTGCAAGTTGTATTATAAAACCACTCAATCTTCCGGCGGTATTTCGATGATATTGCCTTCCACGTGCCGTTTGTGCATCAGCTTGCGCTTTTTCCGGTTCTCTTTACTTTCCAGGACGATATCCAGGTCGTAGTCTTCCGGGTAGAGATCTGTGGCTTCAATATGCAGCGAGAGCCGCTTGTGGTTGATCCGGTACTTTTTCTTCATAACCATCACCACCACCTCACCCCGGCTGTTGACCGGTTCGCATACGATCCCAGTGCGATGCATGGTGCTTATATAAACCCGGTCCCCCTTTTCAAACGGAGCTACGGGAGTCTGGGGCTGCCTGGCCGAACGCTCTTCGCGGACCTGCTGGTCCTTCATTTCTTCGACTCCCTGGCGATGGTCCGGCAAAATTTTTATATCGGCATTGGTTTTGATCGGAGCGACTTCCTCATCTGCATAATCCTTCTTCTCTTTATAAGTTATCTCATGCGCCCGGGACACTATGCTCCGATCCACACCCAATCGCAGAGCAATGAGAAAGGCGTGACTTTCTCCCGCTTTCCCAACCACCAGGCGGTAAAGCGGCTGCAGACTGGCCAGGTCAAAAGCCATGGAGCCGTTTTCAAATCCCGGAGTGTTATTGGCAAATTCTTTAATTTCACTGATGTGGGTGGTAGCGATAATGCTGGCTCCCCGGGCAAATATCTCCTCCAGTACGGCTATGGCGAATCCCATCCCTTCACCGGGATCAGTTCCGGCCCCCAGTTCATCCAACAAGACCAGGGTGTAGGGATCAGCACAGTTAATAATCCGGGCGATGTTTTGCACATGGCCCGAGAAAGTGCTCAAGGACTGCTCGATGCTCTGGCTGTCGCCGATGTCGGTGCACACATCGGCAAAGACGGCCATTTCCGTCCCTTCCTGGGCCGGGATGTGCAGGCCGGACTGGGCCATCAAGGTCAGAAGGCCCACTGTTTTCAAAGCTACCGTTTTACCCCCGGTATTGGGGCCGGTTATTATTAAGGCCCGGTAGCCTGCTCCCATTTCTACGTCCAGGGGAACCCCTTCATCTCCCAACAGGGGATGGAGTCCGCCTTTCAGCCTCACCAGGTTGCGGGTATTAATAAGAGCCGGTATGCCTTTTATAGCCCTGCCGTAACGGGCTTTGGCGAACACGAAATCATAATGCTCCATAACCTCTTTATTGATTCCCAACTCCCGGCTATGCAGAGCCACCGCTTCGCTGAGCGAAGTCAGAACTCTAAAGACCTCTCGCTCTTCCTCGTTTTGCAGCAGCCTGTATTCACTCTGCAGGTGGTTGACCGCAGCTGGTTCCATAAAGAGGGTGGCTCCGCTTGCGGATACATCAAGTACGCTGCCCGGGAAGCTCCGCTTGTATTCCTTTTTAACCGGGACCACAAAGCGGCCGCCTCGGGTGCTTATCAGGGGTTCCTGCAGCATAGAGGCTGTGCCGGAGCCGGTCAAAATACTGTTCAGCTTTTGCCTGGTCTTGGCCTCAACTATCTGCATCCTCTTTCTTATTCTACCGAGCTCACTACTGGCCCGGTCATCTACCTGGTTATTTTTGATGCAGCGGTCAATTTCTTCCGCCAGCTCACAGCATTCAAACATGGAAAGGGCATAGGTTGAGATTCGGGGCCCCGTGTATTCCATCGATTTCATAAATTTGCGAATCCGCCGCACCCCAATAAGCAGGTCCTTCACAGCACCCAGCTCACCGGGATTCAATACCGCCCCCTTGACGACTTTGGGGAGTATTTCCTCCAGATCTTCCATTCCCGCCAGCGGGATGCTGGAATTAACCTCCAGAATGCTGCAGGCCTCAGTCGTTTCGGCAAGCCATTCATCTATTACCCTGACATTGGTGGATGGATGGAGTCGTTCAATTAGTTTCTTAGCACCCGGTGACAGAGCGTATTCACCCAGGCGCTCCTTGATTTTGTCGTATTCCAGTGTCTTAATAGCGTTTTCGTTCATTGCTTATGGCCTCCCTAATGATGCTAGTACTCTGTTAACTCTAATTCTGAAAACCGAGTAGGATAAAAAAACTGCCAGCAACACTTCAATTGCTGACAGCCTGTAAATGTCTTTAAGAGACCTTGAAATAGAAAAACCGCGCCGGAGCACGGACACGATCGATTCAAATTCCCTTGTTTTATCAGCACACCGTTGTTTCCAGACAAGCAGGCCCACAGCAAATCAGCCCGACTAAAGCCAGACCCGTTGCCTTCCGGACCATTCTATTGGTTTTGCTTATTGGATATCAACGACAGCGGACAAAAACACAACTCCCATATTTAACTTCTCTTTAATCCTAAAGCAAATCAGGTTCGTAATCAAGACCTTTTATTTGTCAGCTTCAACCATATAGTAAGCGATAGTATGCCGGCCGTCGCCTTCGCTGCGAACCAGGGAGTCAATTTTGAGGCCGCTAAAGCCGGCCTTCTTCCATAAGCTGGCAATCTCCTCTTTATCAAAAAAATGGATTTGGCCCTTCCCCTGAAGCGGCCCTTCGGCCAGGTTGCGATAGGTGTTATCACCCACCTGGATTCCGGTGTTAAAGGAGCTGGTTGCTTTGTTAAACAGGCCGGTAGAAAAGAATTTGCCCGGACTCTTAAGCACCCGGTGGCATTCTTTTAAAATAAGTTTGATATGCTCGGAACGGTTGGCCGAAATCATGGCCGAATCGATTACTCCGTCAAAAAACCGGTCGGGAAATGGTATATTGGCGGCATCACCAACTAAAAACACCGCCCTCAGTCCTTCGGCCATTATTCGGTTCTCGGCTTTTTCAACCGCTGTCGCAGACCCGTCAAAACCGTACACCGTGAAACCCTCCCGGGCCAGGAACCAGGCTACCGCTCCGCTCCCGCACCCGGCATCCAATAGTCTTATACAGGAGCGTTCGAGTCCATAGAAGTTGCGGGCGACAAAACGCACCACCTCTTCGCCAGGATATTTGCCCCATTCCTGTTCACTGTGTATAGCATCCCAACCCGGATCAAAACTCTGCATGAAACCCACCCCGGCAGTATTGATTTTACTGATTCATATGATCTTGGCGGGTTCAATGTGCCTTTCATCTTTTATAGAAATGGTATGTAGAAATTCACCGGACCATGAGCAATTCCATATAATTTAGCAGTAGCTATGAAGGTGGAACAAGCCGCCATGGGTTGTACTTATAGGCGTAAAATCTGCGTGGTAACCGGCAGCAGAGCAGAATATGGATTGCTCTACGGACTGCTTAAAAATATTGCGGCTGATCCGGATCTCCTTTTGCAACTGGTAGTGACCGGAACCCATCTCTCTCCTGAATACGGCCTCACCTACCAGGTTATTGAAAACGACGGATTTGTAATAGATGAGAAGCTGGAAATCCTTTTATCCGGTGACACCAGAACCGCTATGGCCAAATCCCTCGGCCTGGCGGTTATCGGTTTTGCCGAGTTGCTGCAGCGCCTGGATCCCGATCTTCTGGTGATACTGGGTGATCGCTATGAGATCCTGGCCGCCGCCCAGGCCGCACTGCTACGGCTTATTCCTATTGCCCACTTATCGGGAGGGGAATGCACTGAAGGGGTGGTTGACGAGGCAATCCGCCACGCCGTTACCAAGATGTCTGACCTTCATTTTGTGGCCAATGAAATATACCAAAAAAGGGTTATTCAACTGGGTGAAGATCCCGTGCGGGTCTTCAACTATGGGGATCCAGGCCTGGATAACTTGCGCCGGGCCACCCTTTTTACCCGCAGCGAACTGGAGAAAGAACTAAATTTTGAACTGGGAGAGCTTAATTTTCTAGTAGCCTACCACCCTCTCACCCTGGACAAAAAACCGGCAGACGATGTTCAGGGAATAAATGAATTGCTGGCCGCCCTGGACTGGTTCCCCGAGGCCTGCATTATCATAACCGGGGCCAATGCCGACGCCGGCGGGCGGGCTATCAATAAGCGACTGCAGGCCTATGCCAGGAATAACAGCCCCCGGGTGTTCTATTGTTCATCACTGGGGCAGAGGCGTTATCTGAGCGCATTGAAACATTGCCAGGTGCTTATAGGCAATTCCTCTAGCGGGATCGTGGAAGCCCCGGTGCTTCAAACAGCCACGGTCAATATTGGGGACCGCCAGGAAGGGCGGTTAAAGGCCGCCTCTATTATAGACTGTCCCACAGTTCCGGCGGAAATAATTAAATCCATCCGCCTGGCAATATCACCCGCCTTCCAGAGTCAGCTGGCCGAAGTGCAGTCTCTCTACGATAATGATGACACCTCCTGGAAGATCAAAGAAAAGATAAAAACGATCATCCTCGAAGACCTGACCAGGAAAAGGTTTTATGATCTCGACTTTGCCTATTAATCGGGATACGAATATAGGCGGGGAACCGACTCTATTCCTGGACGATTTTCTGTTAATGCCCGGTCTGTCCAATGATTTGCCCGGTGAGCACCGGCTCCTGCTTGATACCGGCCGCTCCGCCATATACCTGGCCCTTGTGAATATATTGCAGCGGAGCGAAAAAAGGAGCCTGGCGGCCCGCCTATTGCTGTACGGCGCCAGTATCATCTGCGCCATAGATCCTGATCCTCTGGGCATCTGCGTAATCCTGAAAAACCTTGTAGTTCGGCACCTATTTTTTACCTTTTCCATAAAATAATAAGTGAACCCAGTTGAACCTGATTTAATGTATGAAAGCAGAGCTTATCCTGCCACACCAATCGTTGGGGCTGTTAGTATATGTTTTCTGTGCTTGGCCACAAATCAGGGGGACAATTAATCTACAAAAAGGGGGGGGATTTTCGATTAGCTGCTGGGAGCTTAACTACAGCCCTGAAAAAAGATCCGAAGTTTGGTCTGGTTTTTGGCCTCGGCCGAAAAAACTACCCGTATAAACTTTAAGTAATAGGTGGAAATCAGGACCCGGCTGTCCCCTGCAGGCAGTTCAGTCATAGCCGGTTGGTCATCAATCCAATGAACTCCGTCCGGGCTGATTTGGAGGCCGATATATGCCTTGTGGCTTCCCGCGTTTATTATGCAAAAGGAATAGACTCTGAGCAGCATAACATCCTGAACACTTGATGACGCCAACTTTTCTGTTGCCAGAATATCTTCATAAAAGTCTTTGCTTTTACGAATTGTCTCAAGAGGTCCCCGAAGGTAAACTGGATCGATGATTCTTTGCACAGTGAGCGGTTCCAGAACCTGCTTCACACTTTCAACCGTGTTTATTTTAAATCGGCCCCGGGAATCGGTATCATATTCGCCGACCGGAAATACCCTGCAAAATTGTACATCTTCAATCATCAGCACTCCCAGGTCTTGTAGAATCACTTCCACAAAGGCGTAACTGGTTCCGGTAGGTACGGTGACTATTCCGTGGTAGTCTTCAAAACCTGGCTCGCAAATAAATTCCAGCGAGTTTTTGATGGTCCGCGATGACTGCCTTATAAAATGTACGTTCACCCCAACGGCAAGCGTTTCTTCAGAGCGGCATTTTAGCGCCAGACTCCAGACCTGGCCTTGATAAACCGGAGTACTATACAGACGCTGCTGGCAGAGACTGGGGACGCTTCCGCCCGAGTTGGTCATCAAAATCCAGCAAGAGGCCTGGTCCTTTTGCCATTCAACATTCCCCTTCTTCCACTCTCGATTTCTTTGCCATCCGGCGGGAAAATCCCCGGTCGGTCCGGGAAGCCGAAAGTCGTGGTTAAAGATGCCATTGCTTTCTGCGGGTGAGCCATGGTTCACGGGATTACAAACTCCTCCATTTCTTTATTTATCTTTAAAAAACATATGTTTTAAGAATGCTAAAAATGAATTCAGGTTGGAGCAATTGTGGATGTAAAAATAAAAAAGCAGTGCCAGTGCACTGCTTTTGAAATCAGATTTGCTATAATAGGGCGGTTTTATTCTTCGACGGCCGCTTTTTGCAGCGGGTAATCCTCTTCTTCCTGTGGCGGATAAGGCCGCTGGCTGCTCGTTTTTCGAGTGCTCAAGCCTTTGCCGGTATGGACTTGAAACTGTGGGGTTGGAGTTTCACCGTTCTCCTGGCTAACCGCGAGTTCCATGGCGGGTGTTCCTTTGGCCCCCTCCAGGGCGGCAATGGAAATGCCCCGGTGGTGAATGGTATGAGACCATTCCTGCTGGTTGTCATGTTTGATAAGCCCCCAAACGGTTACCGGGAACCAGGTTATCCCATATATTGGATAGGTTATGTAGTACCAGTAAGCCTTTTTGGGAGCACCTTCGAGGACAAGTCCCAGCATCGGGTAGAGATATCCCAGTATTCCGAACGAGATCCAGAACCAGCCGGGAGCAATGTTGGTCAAGGATGAACCAAATACTTGAACCGGGAAAAAGGCCGCTATGGTGCCGATAACACAGTTAAACAGCATTGTCATAATAAGGATAGGCTGAAACAGGTAAATGGCTCCGTCTATCGGGTACCACTTTCTCTCCTTTATCCCCTTTTTGATCAAAGGGATAATGTAGCGGAATGCGACATCCCAGTGGCCTGACAGCCAGCGGGTGCGCTGCTTCCAGGTCTGAGAGAAATAAACCGGTTTTTCATCATATACCTTGGCGTCGTGAGCCCAGGAAGTCTTAATGCCGTTGGAGATAAGCTTCATAGTAAATTCCAGGTCTTCGGTAAGGCAAGTCGCCCCCCACCCATATTCCTTTAGCAGTTTGTACTCCAGGCATACGCCGGTTCCACCCAAGGCGTTGGAAAGTCCTTTGTTGTAGCGGGCCAACTGCCACATGCGGTTCATAGACCAGTAAGCTGTAGCATAGCTGGCTGATACCCATGAATCGTTAGGATTCTTAATGTCCAGATATCCCTGAATCGAACGGCAGCCCTGCTTAAGCTTGGAGTTCATTTCCAGAAGGAAGTTAGATGACACTACATTGTCAGCGTCAAAAAGGCAAATAGCATCGTATTGCTTTTCGTCTTCCATCTTGAACAGCTTTTCGAACATCCATTCCAGGGCAAATCCCTTACCCCGTTGATCGGAAAAGCGTTCATACACCAGTGCACCCTCGCCTCTAGCGACATCAGCCGTCTTGTCCGTACAATTGTCGGCAATTATATAGATATCGTACAGTTCTTTGGGGTAGTTGAGACTTTTGAGGCTCTCGATGTGGTACTGGATCACGGCCTCTTCGTTGTGGGCAGCAGTGACGAGAGCGAATTTTTTAACAGGTATATAGTCTTTTTCTTCTTTGCGTTTACGCCAACCGGACACCGATACATAGTAATAGTAGGATAAAAATAAAAAGATAATAATTTCTGAAAGGGCTATTACGACCGTAAGCGTATTATACAACCAGCCGTGTAGCAAGATTAAGACCCCTTCCTCTCATGGAATTGCAGTTTGTCCCTTTCCATTGCCTTATTTTCGGGATTCTCTTTATATGCAAAGGAACAAAGGGGTTGACTACCTTTAACACTTTAACAGAAATTTATAGGCTCTACAAGATATTTCTCGTATTTGAAGGTAGCATCCCCTGATTTAAGGGATCCAGGCAAAAAACCCCAACCCGTACAGCCGGTATTTTTTGCCCGGGTTTTATGGCTGTAAAACATGACCAGATTATACAAAAACATGTTGGCCCCATTCACAAACCACTAGTCTTATTCTATATGAGCATGTGCAAGTCCTTCCATTCCTATACGAATATTTTATCTGTCAGGGAAATATTGCCATGCATTTTTGTATTCTTCGGCCATTTTTTTATTATTGCTTGCTTTTTCGCCCTATATTAAATTTGCTCGTTACGGGCTGATTTTTATTCCCAATATTAAATGTAGACTATTGCCCCAAATTTAATTCCAAAAATTCTAATTCCAGCTAGTACTCTGTTATCCGACCCAACAAACTTCTATAAATATTAAATTATCACTCCAAAATATTTTTCACCAAAGCCTCTAAATCAAATGAGGCGGGTTTTCTCTTTAGCAGACCATTCCATAAGCCCATGTTATAATTAGGTAAAAGCATGTAATGAATTCTTTTTTCGTACGTTCTTCCCAAATGTTAAACTCTTATCACTAAATCTGGGGGGTGTGAATGTGCCAAGGAAAGAGGTTTTTCTAAATTTTCGGCTCATCGCGGGCTGGCTGTTTATGTGCAGTTTTGGATATACGGCCCCGGCTTATGCTGCGCCGGCTGAATGGACTGAATTCGCGCGCGCCCTGAACAACTCCATGGGGGGACATCAGGTATTTACCAGGAACACCTTTATCGTGCTGGCGATGGTTATAGTTATCACCGTTGTGCTGTTCATCATGAACCGCATCTATTGGCGAAACCGTAAGGAAGAGATTGCCCAGTACGAGAAGAGGCGATTGGAGCATGTAGAACAGCCGGCCAGGCTAAAGCCTTCCGCCAGCAATCAGCGACGCCAATGGTTTAGAATTAAAACCGACCTTCTGATTAAGTGGATTCAGTCCCTGCGTGCTTCTACAATAAAGGAAACCCAGTATAACAGAGATCAACTGGTGGATATAAGCGGAGGCGGCTTGAGTTTTACCACCCATAGCGCGCTATCGCCTGACGATGAGCTTAATTTTCAGTTGGACATTGGCAGCAAGAAGCCGCTGAACTTAAAAGGCAGGGTTCTTCGGGTTCAAGATGACGGCGACACGGTGCAGCCCACCTATTTTGTAGCTATTCAATTCAGCGATTTGTTGAGCGGCGAAAGAGACCGCCTGGTATCCTGGATATTGAAAGGTCAGAGAGAAGATCTGCAGGAGATAAAAATGGAAGAGAGTGCTGAACCGCCAGCATAAATGTGAAACAGGGGGACGGAGATTTTGTTGCATCTCAATAATTGTGGATGCCACAAAATCTCCGTCCCCCTGTTTCAGACTAAATCACGCCGCTTCGATATCCGGTCCGGGTTCAGGATTTTGATTCTCCGAGGTCTGCGGCTCAGTGGGTCCGGCCGGGTCCGGTTTCTTGGATCTCCAGTTGTAAAAATGCATTACCACCATTCCCAGAGCCAAACACGACGCCGCCAGGCTTACCAGAAAACCGACCACCGGTACTTTAGACAATAAGATCAAGGCTAGAAAAGCTATCATAAAGGAAAAGAAAAACGGCATACGGTTTTCCCAGCCAAAATATTTGGCCAGATACCGCCCGATCACATCTCCGGCCAGAATTTTGGAGGCGAATAGTATGAAAACATAGAGAAAGAACATTATTATAGCCAGGGGTATGCCGATTACGGTAACAGTAAGCAGCAGGCCCGCCAGCGGTGTAAGCAGAAGAGCTAAAAATCCCCAGCCCAGAGTGCTTCCCGGAGCGCTCGAGACCGTCTCTCCCATATTGGGCAAGAGCCGGGGAGATACCCAGTAGCAGATGGCCCACAAAAGCAGCCCGGCAGCAATCCATCCCAGCGCGTTCAACCATGAAAAGCCGGTGCTGGTCTTCTTATCAGGAACATTGGCAACAGTCTGCTGCCACGATATGCCGTTGATTTGGGCCTGGGGCGATATATTGGCCTGATTGGGAGAGCCGTAGCTTATGGCGCCCTTGACAACCGCAGCCGGCCCCACACTTAAGGTCTGTACATTCCAAATAGTAACCGTCCCGTTGACCGTACCGTTGAGCCGCATTTCTGCTGCGCTTCCCATCAATTGACCGTCGATGCGACCGGCGGTGCCGATGCTGTTGCCGAAGCCCAGCACGTCACGGCCAACAACGGCCTGCTCCCGCACCTCGACGTTGTTGGCTGCGGCAGTCACACTGCCCTTGATCTGCCCCTGAATATCGATCTGATTGGCCGCTCCCCGCACATCACCATTGACAACTCCTTTAACGGTGATAGACTGAGCGGCGGCAATCACATCTCCGTTGACCTTTCCATTGATTGTGACTGATTGGCCGGCCACAAATACGTCTCCGTCCACATCGGCGTTAACCGTAACGTAATTGCCGCTTAGAAACAGCGGCCCCACCAAATTACCTTCCGCAATAGTAAGCGTGTCGCCACTTTTGATCTCAACCGCCCAGACTGGTGAAGCAATAAAAACAGCCAACAGCAAGGTCAGGACCAAGCCAAGGCCCATTTTTCTCACACTACGCATTGTCATACCCTCCTTTTCTGATCTGTACCAGTATGCCTGCCAGGCAGGCGAGTAAAACGATAAAAGTCGGAGTCATTCCAACCGGTTCACCCTGCAAAACATGCTGGGCCGCTATAGTCAGAAATCTGCCCAGGAAAATCAGCAGGTGCATGGCCAGATTCCCCCCCAGCATGAACTGTAAAACCGATGAGAACCATTCGATCAGCGGAATCCAGTTGTCAGCCAAGGCCAACAGGCCTGAAATAACAAGCAGTGCTGGTACGCCCACCTTTAAAGTCCAGCAAGATCGTTCCCGCCGCCTCAACCGGCCTTGAACGTAGGCCCCCAAATCGGCTGGCAAGTCTATCCCCTGCAAGGCATCCCGTATCATCCGGTTTTCTTCCTTTAAGGCCAAAACCCCATCACGGCATTGGGGACACTGTTGCAGGTGGGACTGCATCTGCCGGCTGCTTTCTTTGGTCATCTCCCCGTCGATATATGCACTTAACTCCTGCCTATCCAGGCATTGCATAACACTTTACCCCTTTTGTTCAAGAATTTCTTTCATCCTGGCCTTGCCCCGATGCAGCCAGGTGCCCACCAGAGAGGCCGCTACTCCCAATACTTCAGACATCTCGTCATAGCTCAAGTCCTGATAGTAGCGCAGTACCAGGGCCGTCCGCTCTTTTTCCGGAAGCTTGAGTAAAGCCTGCCGAACAATAATTTGCTCCTCGGCATCTACAGCCGCCTGGGCCGGATCAGGTTCCAGGCCGGCCTGTGAATATCTCAGCAGGCGGGGAAGAAGGCCTTGCCAGGTTTTGCGGCGCCGCAAGAGGTCCAGACAGTGGTTGTAAACCACCTTCATCAACCAGGGTTTAAAGCCCTGTACAGGAATCTTTTCCGGGGATTCGTACAATTTTACGAATACATCCCCGGCTGCGTCCCGGGCCTCTTCCTCTGATTTAAGAAGGCAGAAGGCCAACCGGTACACCTGGGGGGCGTATTGTTCAGCAAGGCCGCTCAAGGCCTGGCCGTCGCCCATACGCGCCCGGCCAATCAGTCTTTCCTCATTGTCCATAAATTCCACCCGGGTTCTTATTTCCTGCTTCTAAATAATAAACGGGCCAGATCACCGGTTTATTTCTGAGATTAAAAATATTTTTCCCTGTTATATTATTGCTATCGCATAACGGGGAAGATAATTTCAATATTATGGAGGATTTGATGTGTATTAAGGGGTTAAAGAGGAAACAATAGTCAGTAACATGGGCTCAATATTCAAGGAGTCTATTTTTTCTCTTGCGACGATGCAACAAGGAGGCCAGATAAATAAAGATGAAATCTGCCTGGTTCTTGTTCCTATCTCCTTTCCGGAGACTAAGTCCAAGAGTACATCCAGAAAGGAGCAGAAAGAATGTACGAAGACAAGTATCTAGTCTGCCAGGACTGCGGTAATGAATTTACTTTTTCCGCCTCGGAGCAGGAATTCTACGCCGAAAAAGGTTTTGAGAACCTGCCTGGCCGCTGCGCACCCTGTCGGAAAGCCCGCAAGCAGAGGCGCAACAGTCAGCACACCTCAAATTATCGTGAAGACCGTCCCATGTTCCAAACGGTTTGCGCTGCTTGCGGCGCCGAAACCAGTGTGCCGTTTGAACCCAGCGGGGAACGCCCGGTCTACTGCCGGGACTGTTACCAGGTTCGCAAGGTCAAGACCTATCGATAAAGTTCCCATAATAAAAGTCAGGCTTTGGGGCTGTCTCAAATGAGGCAGCCTCAGCTTGTCAATAAAGTCGTCAAGCTGTCCAGAGCGAGCGATGGAAGCACCATCCAGGCACCACGATTTGCGCTCCGCTACGCTTCGCATATTATTAAGGTTGCGAAGAGCAAGGCGCGAGACAGTCCTGCGATTGAGGCGTACATAAGTACGTTGATTGAACAGGACTGTCGAGCAACGCAGACGACGCCCATGCACGGGCTAGTGCAGCGATGCCAGGATGGCAAAGAGCTGCGAATTCGCTTTTGTCGCTCGCTCTGGGGCTGCCTCCAAAGAGGCAGCCTTCTTCTTTATGGCAATGTATATCTTCCCTGCGCCTATCCAATTTCCAGGAAATGAAGTAGTATTGAATATTATGAAACAGAAGCTACTTAAATCACAGAGGAGATTTAGGTCATGGAAAAGATAGATGTTGCCATAATTGGTGCCGGAGTAGTCGGTCTGGCTATAGCCAGGGAATTGTCAAAAGACTCACCGAGGACAATTGCTGTCCTGGAAGGCAATCCCCGGTTCGGCCAGGAAACCTCCAGCCGCAACAGCGAGGTGATCCACTCCGGTCTCTACTACCCCTCTTCCATGCTCAAAACCCGCCTGTGCCTGGAAGGCAACCGGCTCCTCTACGATTTCTGCCAGAATCACAAAGTAAAGCACTTCGCCACTGGCAAACTGGTCATCAGCAGTATTGAAGAAGGTGAAGACAAACTCGAACCGCTTATCCGGCAGGCCAGAGCCAATGACGTAGCGGTTGAACCCCTTAGCAAGCGACAGCTAAAGAATACTGAGCCCCTGGTTGAGGCCAGCTCCGGGTTTTTTGTCCCTTCAACCGGCATTATTGATTCCCACGGCCTTATGCAGGCCCTTTATTACCTGGCTCGTGAAAGCCAGGTGGTCTTCCTTTTTAATACCCCACTGCTAAATGCTCAATATGACGGAAATGCTTATCTGCTCACTACTCCCAGGGAACGGATAAAGGCGGATATTCTGATAAATGCGGCTGGTCTGGGCGCCTCCCGGATAGCCGAAATGCTGGGTTTGGATATTGACGGTTGCGGCTACCGTCTGCATCCCTGCAAGGGTGAATATTTTAAAATTCAGCGCCGTTTCCCGGTCAAACACCTCGTTTATCCCCTGCCGGGCCCGATGAGCCTGGGAATTCACCTGACCATTGATACCGGGGGCGGGCTGCGCCTGGGTCCCAATGCCTTTTATGTGGATGATATAATCTATATGGTAAATGAAGAACACCGCCTGGAATTCTTCCAGGCGGCGGTGCAATATCTTCCCTTTATTCAATTGGGGGACTTGGCCCCTGACTTTGCAGGGGTGAGGCCCAAACTCCAGGGACCTGGAGAAGATCCCCGGGACTTTGTCATTCGCGAAGAAACCGACCGGAGACTGCCGGGGCTTATAAACCTTATTGGCATTGAGTCGCCCGGCCTTACTTCCAGCCTGGCTATAGGCCGCTATGTCAGCAAAATACTGGGCAGCTGACTTTCATTCGGGACGTCACCAATCGGCGTCGGCTCCGCCTCCGCCACCGGAGCCTCCTCCGAAATCACCTCCGCCACCACCGAAGCCACCTCCACCGCCAAACGGCCCGCCAAAACCGCCGAACCACCAGATACCGCGCCGGGCTAAAAACAGCGATATCAGAATAAAGAAGATCAGTCCGACGACCTGGGCCCAGCCGGCTTTATTATTGGTCTTTTTAGCCGGCTGCACCGCCTTGTCAGCGGAAATGGGGCTTATGTTTATTCCATACTCCGTATTGACTTCGGCCAGCAGAGCATTATAGGTGTTTATAATCCCCGCATCGTACTGTCCTTTGGCAAAATAAGGCACCAGGTTTTCATCTAATATGCGCCCGGTCTTTCCATCGGGCAGAGCTCCCTCCAGCCCGTACCCCACTTCGATGCGGCTTTTGCGCTCATTTAAGGCTACCAATATCAGGACCCCGTTGTTCTTGGTCTTGTCGCCAATTCCCCACTGGCGCAAAACATCCAGGGCAAATTCTTGCTGGCTGGCCCCGTTAAGCGTCTTGACCGTTAAAACCACGATCTGGGCGCCTGAAGCAGCCTCAAGATTCTGCCCGGTAGCCACAATAGCCTGCTCCGTGGATTGGGACAATATTCCCGCCTCGTCCAGGCAGTATACGTCAGCCGGTGGTTTGGGAATATTGGATACCGCCATCGCGCTTCCCGCCATCATGAAGAGCAGAAAAATGCTTAAGCATGCAATATACTTTTTCATATAGTGCTCCCTTTAAGAGGGTTTAAAAATAACTAGAATTGAACTTTAGGCGTTTCCTTGGCTGACTCCGGTGCCTTGAAGTATTCACGGGCAGTGAAACCTGACATGTTGGCAATGATGTTGCCCGGGAACTTCTTGATCCGGGTGTTGTAGTTCTGCACAGCGTCATTGTAATCTTTGCGGGCTACCGCCAGGCGGTTTTCGGTACCGGCCAGTTCATCTGACAGCTGCCGGAAATTGGCGTCTGATTTTAATTGCGGGTAGTTTTCCACCACTACCAACAGGCGGGAAAGAGCCCCGCTCAGCTCGGCATCAGCCTTGGCCTTATCTGCCACAGTCGTAGAACCGGCCAGTTTGGCACGAGCTTCGGCCACCTGCGTAAAAATCTCTTTTTCCTGGGTGGCATAGCCCTTGGTGGTGGCCACCAGATTCGGGATCAAATCGCTGCGCCTCTGCAGCTGGTTTTCTACCTGGCTCCACTTGCCGTCGATATTCTCATTGGCGCTGACCAGGCCGTTGTACATGGAAACCCCGCCGATCAAGGCTATCACGATCACTCCAATAATAATCCATAATACCGGTTTGTTCACATTTTTACCCCTTCCCATTTTAATGTCCAATGCATATCCTATATTTTACATCAATTCTTGCTTCGGTAGAACAGCAAGAATTGCTCGATGAATCAAGCCCCACCGTTATTGGCGGGGTTTGACCTTCACTTGATTATTATACGACCTATCTCTCCATCCGCTTACACACCTTCATATGCCCCTCGGAGATCCCATCGCAAAAGGGCATACTGTCCGATTTTCCGCAGCGGCAGATGGCAACCGGCATCTCTTTTACAATGGTATGGCCCTGGTCATCCACCAGATGAATGTGTCCGGCGACAATAGCCGGCCCATTGGAGAGGATCTGAATCGTTCCTTCTGACACTCCTTGCTCCCATCCTTTCATTGTTTGTTAGTATTATTTTTGCCTCGATAAAATGATAAAATCCGCCGTAAAAAAATAAACCCTGGAGTTCCAGGGCATTAAAAATTACTCAAATTGGCTATAGTCCAGTTTTAATACTTTCTCCAACTCCTGTAGAATCGACTGTTGTTCCGGATCTTTTACCATCCGGTCGACTTTTTGAACAACCATCAACATTTCATACAATTGTTGCTGGGCCTGTTCAATCAATTCAGGGTCCAGGTACTTCATGGCCAGCTCATAGTTGCTGTGCGCCTCGCAGGAATAATAAATCACTCTCTCTATTACACTCATCTCGCAGGGATTTTTATCCTTTAGATACTCCGGCAGGATCATAGTTGAAACCCACCTTTCCTTGATAAAAACCGGCAATTGGTAGAATCAAAGGTCTTGACTAATATTTCTCCCACTGCAGCCTTATTCCTTTAAAAGATCCTCGATAAAAAACTTGGCTTCGCAACTATTAGGGGTGCAATTTTTTTGGCGCTGTGCTACCTTGGAAATAGATAAAACCCTGCCAAAGGACAAATCGTACCCAACTTTCTTTCCAGAGGAAACAGGGGTTAATTAGGAGGAGCTCTCATGATAAACATTTCTGAAAATGTTGCCTGCCTGGGCAACCGCCACTTCCATATTTATGTCGTCGGCCGGGAAAAAGCCGCTATTATCGAATGCGCCGTGAGCGGAGCAGCCGCTAATTTCAAGCAGCAATGGGAGGCGCTTTCCCCCCACAAACCCAGGGTGGAATACCTTATGGCCATGCACGCCCATTTCGATCATGTCTGCGGCATTCCTGCCCTGAAGGGTATATTCCCACAGGCAGCGGTGGCAGCCAGCGCCAAAGCTCAGCGGGTTTTGGGCAAAGTCGAAATTGTTACGGATTTTTTCTCCCAGGACCGGAGTATGCTTGACATCTTGAGCCGGGAAGGACTTCTGGATGAAAGCGTAGCCATCCCGCAGGTTGAAAAGATCGATGTGGGTTTCATTCTGGAGCCCGGCCAAACCGTCTACCTGGACCAGGGCCTGGAACTGGAGATAATAGCTGCTCCGGGGCACAGTTCCGACAGCCTGGCTGCCTGGCTGCCTGCGGACAAAATATTATTCATTTCCGATGCCGCCGGATTTCAGATGTCAGACAGCGAAATATTCCCCATCTTCTTTCAGAGCTACCCCATTTACATGGAGACTTTAAAAAAATTGCAAGGCTATCCCGCTCGTATTATAGGAATACCCCATGAAACCATCTGGCGGGGCACCGATATCGAGCTGTTCTACCAGCGGGCGGTAAATGCAGCCGAAGAAGCCTTTGCCCTCATAAGAGACTACAGTGAACAGGGCATGGGCCATGAAGAGATGCATAAGCTGCTTTTTGAGCGCTACTATCGCGGGGATTTGCGTATATACACAACCAACAACATCGGCATATGCATCGATCTGTTGATCAAAAGAGTACAGGAATGCCTGTGAACAACCGGGAGGGTGGCTACCGCTACCTCCCGGTTTATTCCTATGCTTATTCGCCTTTTACTTCAGGCTTCTCATCAGTTTCGGCTGGTTCAACCGCACCGTCCTTGGAAGCCCCGTGGAATTCCATAAGAGCCCGGGTCATTCCAGATAACGCTTCCAGTATTTTCTCATTGGTTTTCATCGTTCTCCATGCAGCATACACCAGAATGAACCATGAAACGATGAATCCCACCATTACCAGCAGCCACAAAAACCCGAAAAACAATCCAAAGCCTGCACCCATCATGTGCATTGATACCCCTCCTTTGGTCATAGCCTTACACCTATCATTTCGGAAAAAGCAGTATTTTCACAATGATTGTAACTCTGAAATCCTAATATATCCTTAATATATTTATACCATTCCTTTTATCAAGGGTTGGGATTACTGCTTGTCAAAGCCGCGGTATAATAAGACTAATATTTACATAACGGAGGATGGTCTGTTGCCCTTTAGGGAAGAGAGCTTTAAGTCAATACTCAATATCCGCAAAACAATCACCCCCTGGTTTTGGGACAAATACAGTGTTAATCCATACAATGGCTGCCAGTTCGGCTGTGTCTACTGCGATTCCCGCAGCAGCAAGTACTATCTGCCGGTTGATTTTGAGAATGACATTGTCGTCAAATTAAACGCGGCTGAACTTCTGGAAAACCGCCTAAAAAAGGCCCGGGCCCTTCTTCCCGACGTAGTGGCTCTGGGCGGCACAACCGATCCCTACCAGCCGGCCGAGTCAATATACCAGACCAGCCGCCAGTGTCTAGAGGTTTTAAACAGGCACCACTATCCGGTTCATATCTGCACCAAATCCCGGCTGCTGCTCTGGGATCTCGATCTTCTGGAAAGCATCGGCAGTAAGACCTGGTGCACGGTTTCGGTCACCCTGACCACCACCCGTCCCAATGCCGCCCGATTTCTGGAACCGCGTGCCCCCAGCCCGGAACAGCGCTTAGAAATTATTCGCCTCATCAAGGAGAAGACCAGCCATGTACAGACCGGCATCCTGCTCATGCCGGTGGTGCCCTTTCTAACCGATCGGGCTGCCGACCTTGAGGATCTGGTAAAGCAGGCAGTTGAGGCGGGGGCAGATTATGTACTGTTCGCTTCGGGTATGACTATGCGCGACTCCCAGGCCCTGTGGTTTTTAAACAACCTGCAAAGGCGCTTCCCCCAGGCTCTTCCCTATTACGAGCGGCTTTATGAATTCGTCTATGATCCTGAAGTCTACCGGGGCCGGTACAATCCCCCCTCTTCATATAGCTCCGGTATAGAGAACCTGCTGCAGAACCTGTGCGATAAACATCATATCGCCACCCGGATAAAACGGTATCTCCCCGACGACTACCGCCGGGAAAACTACCGGATTGCTGAAAACCTTTTTGCCATGGCCGGCCGGGCTCAGATTGTGGGTCAACCCTGGTCAAAAATGTTCCGGACGGCGCATGATATCCAAAAGCTAAAATTATCCATCAAAGAACTGAACCTGGCCCATTTGGGAAAAGATCTGCGCAGGATGGATGGCAGCCTGATGCAGCTCATAGAAGAAATGCTAGCCGATTGAGGCAATAATAGCAGCCGGGGAGGAGTATAAAAGTGTATGGTGAGGTGCTTGCGGCAGATGCTCTCTTTGCTGCGGGAAGATTTCATTACGTGACCATATTTACCAGGGATGAGTTTCCTCTGTTCGAAGATTGTCACTGGGCGGAACTGCTGCTGAACATATTTACCTTTAATAAATACGCTTTGAACTACCGCGTATTTGGCTTTGTTATAATGCCCAGCCACCTGCACATTATTATATATCCCTGTAAAGTACCTCTATCGCAGATCATCTTGAAGAATACAGCCAATTTTACCCGGTATTATCATATGATTAGCGGCGATAAGGATCTGCTATGGGCTAAAGATTATTATTCTCACCAAATTTCTGACTATGACAGCCTTCATAAAGTCCAAAATTTTATCCACCTGAATCCAGTGCGCAATAATCTGGTAAGAACCCCTGATGAATATGTCTATACCAGCTTCCGGTTTTATTGCAGAGATACTGGAGAATTCAGCCTGTTGCTGGACGAAATAGGCATTTGATGCTAGCGGAATACAAAATACCATAACACCAGGCCGCCTTCAATGGCAGCAGCCAGGAGAACCAGCCCAAATCTGATGATTTTTTCTTTCTTTTCCTTTTTCTCAACTGATTGGATAGCCTGGTCTATCTGTTCAATCTGCTCCTGGCGTTTTTGAAGTAAAGCCTGTTCCGCTGCCAGCCGTTGCTCTAATTCGGCCTTTTCCTTTTGCCAGGCTGCCTTTTGTTCAGGTGTCAGGGCCATCAATACCGCCTCCGTTACTTAGTACAGCATTCCGTATATTGTGCACATAATTTAGGCATATTTTTCCGAATTACTGCGTTGTCGTCAATCGCAATACATCCAGTATTACTCATTGACGCCCATGGACGGGCTAATACGGCGGTGCCAGGACGGTAAGGAGCCGTGAGACGCCCATGGACGGGCTAATGCGGCAGTGGCAGGAGGCCAAGGAGCCGCCGCCTTGTACTTCAATAAAATCTACTCCAACTTATATACACAATATACGGAATGCTGTACTTGCCCGCTCAGTTGGCAAAAACCATCTTGCCAAGAATATGATCCGTGGGGACCGCACCGATGGCCCGGCTGTCCTGGCTATTGTTGCGGTTGTCACCCATCAAGAATACAGAATTATTGGGCACTACAAATTTTTGATTCCAGGTCTCCATAGGCTCCTTGACGTAGGGCTCCTCCAGAAGCTCGTCATTTCTGTACATCCGACCATTTTTTATCTCCAGAACATCACCGGGTTTGCCAATGATTCTCTTTATCCAAAAACTGGTCTTGGGATAACGAGGATCGCGCCGAATTAGCTGGATGAGAGGGCTCTCCAGCAGATCGTCTTTCCAGGAACGCTCATAGTGAACCCGGCTGTCAATCACTACGATATCCCCGTAAGTCAGGTTCATGTTAAAGGTATGGGGCAGTTTAGATAAAAAAACCATTTCACCGCTGTGCAGAGTCGGCTCCATGGAACTGCCCAGGACTTCGGTGGGCTGCAACACAAAGGAATTGAGCAGAACGGCCAAAATCACCGCTACTGCTATACTAACCATCCAGTTGACAAGCTCATGTACCGCTTTCATGGCTTTCTCCATCATCTTCAAGTCTCTATTGATTGTAGCCCAGGCAGGTTTTTCTTTCAAGGAATTGGCTGTTTTTTCTAAAAGCCTTACACCCGAAATTACGGCCGTTTAATGGAAACTATACCTATTTCTGTTTTGGCCGCATATGAATGTTATGCAGACCGCCACCGGTGGAGGTGATATTATTTTGATTATCCATATCGATCGCAGGCTGGGCTTTTTGTCGAGTGCGCTCCTGCTG
The DNA here is from genome assembly GCA_040217815.1 of Syntrophomonadaceae bacterium. Taxonomy (GTDB): domain Bacteria; phylum Bacillota; class Syntrophomonadia; order Syntrophomonadales; family Syntrophomonadaceae; genus UBA5314. The sequence continues at coordinate 79,360 of JBEHWI010000014.1, forward strand.
CTCCTGGCAGCTCTGGGCTGGTATCTTTTCTTCAGGATCGACCGGAACCTCCTTCCGCCTCCGGCGTTGCCAGACAGAAACCCCACCCTTTATGGCGAGTACCTGCCCTGGGAGCAAGTGAAACAGGTATTTCCGAAATACGCCCAATGCACCGTACAGGATTTTGAGACTGGCAAACAGTTCAAAGTAGTCAGACGGGCGGGAAGCTCTCATGCGGATGTTCAGCCCCTGACTGCCCGGGATACGGAGATGATGAAATCAATCTACGGCCAGTGGAACTGGCGAAGGCGGGCGGTGCTAATTAAGCTGGCGGACGGACGTATCCTGGCCGGATCTATGAATGGAATGCCCCATGGAGCAGGCGCGGTAAAGGGCAATAATTTCAACGGCCATTTTTGCATCCACTTTCGAGGAAGTAAAACTCATTCATCAAATAAAGTGGATTTGGCTCACCAGGCTATGATCTGGAAGTCGGCCGGGGTCTTGGAGGAAGAACTGTCATCCATGCCCGCCCCTAAGCTGGTTGAGACCTTTTTCTCCATATTGGACCAGGGAGATGAAAAGCTCTTGGGCGCTTTTCTTATCGATGCCGGAGGTTCGTATGATGTTAAAAACCTTGCAGATATTGAATACTGTGAAATGGGCAAGCTGGTTTCCCAGGATGAAACCACCTATACGGTCAGCCTGCGGCTGCGCCGGGCTGGAGTCAAGGGGGAACAAACCCTGGTCCTTTCTCCCGTATTGACCAGGCAGCCATACTGGCGGATCCGCACGGAATCCCTTAATGCCCTGTTTACCCGGGCCAGTATAAAAACTATGGCCTGAAAACCGGGATCTAAACTTCCGCTTTGTGCAGCTCGATTTTCTGCCAGTCGATGTTCTCCATGCCGTCCAGCTTGAATCCCTGCACCTGAGGGCTTACCATCTTTACGGCCTTGCGTTGAAAGAGCCACAGGTAGGGAGCATCATCAACAATTATCTCTTCCGCCCGGTTGAGGGTCTTTATACGCTCCTTGCTGTCCAGTTTCTCGGCGCGGCTTTGTTCCAGGATTTTATCAGCCTGGGGATTGCAATAGTTGGTATAATTACACACACCCACCTGGGAACTGTGATACATACTATATAAGAAGCTATCCGGGTCCGGATAATCAGGGCGCCACTCTGCCCTGAAAAAAGTAAGGCTGAATGAATTGAGCTGTTTTCTGAAATAGGTCCAATCGACTGCTTCGATTTTTACCGACACCCCGATCTTGCCAAGCTGCTGGGCTACCTTTTCCGCCACCTGTCGGTGGCCTTCATCCTTGTTGTAAGTGAGTACGATGGATGGCAGCCCCTGCCCTTTAGGATATCCAGCCTCCTGCAACAGGCTCTGCGCCTTGTCCGGGTCATACGAATAACCGCGCAGGGTTTCGTGAAATCCGGGCATGCCCTGGGGTAAAACACCCTTAAGGGGTACTGCGCTTCCCCCCAGCACCTCATCTATAAGTGCCTGGCGGTCAATGGCATAGTTTAAGGCCCGGCGCAGCAGATAATTATCCTTGAATGGCTCCCGGTTCAAATTGAATCCCAGGGCGTAGCTTTCCCACAGGGGACGCTCCACCAGGAATTTGCTAAGGGTTTCATTTTGTTTCAGTCTGGGTAATTCATTTAACGGAACTGTATCCAGGTAGTCCAGTTTTCCATCAACGTAAGCCTGCAGGGCCGCTCTGGCTTCAGGGAATACAGTGATTTTAACCGCGGTCAGGCTGGCCTTATCTCGGTAATAGTCGTCAATCCGGGCCAGTAAAATGCTCCGGTTGTCAGGGTTTTGGACTACCTTAAAGGGGCCGGTTCCGGGGTAAGGTGCGTTTCCTTCGGCACAATCAAACACCCAGAAGATGGGGTTGGTAATTATCATCGGGAAAACAGCGTTGGGCTGGTTTAAGGTAATCCTCAAGGCGTGGTCATTTACCACCTGTATTCCGCTTATCTCTTCAGCCTTGCCCTCCAGGCGCTCCGGAGCTCCCTGGATAGATAAGAAAAGGCTCAATTGGGACCATTCTTTACAGGTTGCCAAACTGTGCTCCCAGGCCGCTTTTACGGCCCGGGCGGTAAGGGGTTTGCCATTGCTGAATTTGGCGTCTTCGTTCAGTGAAAAAACGAGGGTGGTGCAGTCTGACGACATGGACCATTTGTCGGCCAGCCTGGATTGAAGTTCTTTTTCTTCCTCATTATAGTAGAGCAGGCCTTCATAGAGCATAGAGGCCAGCAGCCGTTCGTTGTGGTTGCTGAGCATGGCGGGCTCAACTGTGTCAATGCTTCCCACCAGGCCCATTTCCAGAGGGCGGACTTCCAGGCTGGCCTTTACCGCCTGCACCCGGTACATATAAATCCCAACCGCCGCTGCTCCGAGCAGTGCCAGCACCGCTATAATCAGGCGTCCCCGCCGGTAGATTCTCCTCATACCCTGTCCCCCCTTCACGTATATAAAGAAAATATATTCCGTAAAGGAGGGATTTATGCCCCTATATTAGCGATTAATTACGACTTTGCACCGCGTGCATAAATAAGCTGATAGGCCTCATAATTGGCGAGCACATTTTTAACATAGTTCCGGGTTTCCTGAAAGGGAATACTATCTATAGTTTCAGCCCTGCCATCCCATACACCAGCCGCCTGCCACTCACTGACCCGCCCCCGGCCTGCATTATAGGCGGCAACTACCAGTGGAAGCCGTCCGTCAAATTCCCGGCTCAGATCAGCCAGATACCAGCAGCCGAGAGAGATGTTAACCTGGGGATCGTGCAGCGAATCGGGATCCAACGATCCCATACCCCGCTGTTTGGCGATCCACTGCGCGGTATCCGGCATTATCTGCATAAGGCCTTTGGCGCCCACCGGCGACTCGGCTGTGTCTTCATATTTACTTTCGGCGCGCATTATGGAAAAAACCAGGTATGGGTCAATGCCCTGTTCGCGGGCCTGGGTAAAGACAATTTCCTTATGCGGCTGCGGATAAAAATAGGTTATCCACCTGGGAAAAGTAATAAGAAGGGCCATGAATACTAGAATAGCTATCCATAGCAATTTTGAAAGTATTGGTCTCCCCTTGTTAAGGGCCACGTGTAAAATCCCCCGGTTGCTTAGTTGCTTTTATAAATTTTATTTAAATAGTCTGTGAAATTTCTTTGTAATATTTGGTGGCAACAGCCACCGCCTCTTCAATACTGTGGGAATTGTCCAAAACCCGGTCCGCTCTCCTGGCTTTTTCATCCAGGGGCATCTGGGCGGCAATACGTTTTAAAGCATCCTCCCGGCTGATTCCTTCCCGGGCCATCAATCGGCATATCTGGGTTTCCCGGTCCACCCAGACCACCCAAACCTCATCGCAAAGCCTGTCCATATGCGACTCGTATAGAAGAGCGACCTCCATGACCACAATAGCCTCCGGCTTATCGTTTCGTATTTCATCCAGGTCGTTTTGGAAACGCTCCACGATACGGGGATGAACGATCTGGTTCAAAAGCTTGAGCTGCTCAGGCTGGTTAAAAACGATCTGGCCCAGCACAGTCCGGTTGATGGTCCGGTCTTCGTTTAAGACTTGCTCTCCGAAGTGCTTAACCACATCCACCCAGGCCGGGGTTTCTGGCAGCATTATTTCATGGGCCATCGTGTCCGCATTAATTACTAAAGCCCCCAAAACGCCCAAGGCTTTGGCCACCGTGCTTTTACCACTGGCAATTCCACCGGTAAGACCTATGGTCTTCATAATAATCACCGACTTTACAGAAGCTTAAAAAATCCGATACCGACAAGAATAAAACCCGGTACTATCGCTGCTACATGTTGATAGCGTTCGACTTTAAGGGACTTGCCCAGATAAATCCCGGCGTTAACTAAAACCAATTGTACCACACCCACACTCAAGGCCGTGTACAAAATATTCAGGCCAGTCATGGCCAGACCGATCCCTGCTCCGAAGGCATCCAGAGCCAGAGCCAGGCCTAAAAAGAATGCTTCTCTGAGGCCGATTTCGCCTGATGAATCAAAGTCGGCCGAGGTTGGCTCTTTGAGTATCTGGACTATTATACCCAGGGTTTTAATGCTCAAGGTGAGTAAAGGCTCTTCCTCGCTAAAAGGCAGCTTGTTTATTCGTTCCCGGCAGGCCTGCATGAGATTGTAAAATCCCAGCGCTATAAGCAAAAACGCCCCCAGTTTTATGGCCATTCCGGCAGGGAGCACCGCACTCAAACCCTTTCCGCACAGCATGGATATGCTTACCGCACTGAGGGAGGCCAGGGTGATTACCAGTGAAGATGCCAGGGGAAGGTGTATTTTACGGCAGCCATAGGCGATTCCTGCCGTAAAACCGTCCATGGAAAGGGCCAGACCGGTCAACAATGCAGCCCATACCTCCAACTCTAGCATCTCCTATCCATGTAGCCTTACGATATATAGCTACTATATGGATAGAAATATCGATTTGTTACCCGTCTTCGGTCGCCTGTTATCGTAGAAGGGAGCGGAACTTTTAATGCTGGCAGTGCGCACAGTAATGGGTGCTTCTGCCCCCCAGGCGCATCCTTTCTAGCGGTCTGTTGCAAGTGGGGCAGGGTTCACGGAAACGGCCATAGACCTTCAAATGGTCCTGAAAGCCGCCCATCTGGTTATACCCGTCCCGGAAATCGCGAAAGGTGGTACCCCGCTGTTCAATACCCTGGCTAAGAACCTTTTTGATGGCTTTGACCAGAACTTCAATCTCCTTGCGGATTAAGCTGCTGGAGGCCCGGTCAGGAAGTATGCCTGCTATAAAAAGAGCTTCATCGGCGTAGATATTTCCTATTCCGGAAATCAAACGCTGATCGAGCAGCAGGGTTTTGATGGCTATCTTGCGGCCCTTCAATGCCTTCTCCAGATAATCCGTATTAAATGCCCGCGACAAGGGCTCAACTCCCAGGCGGCTAAAGAAGTCGCGGGCGTCTTTAACCAGCCAGACTCCGCCAAAACGGCGGGCATCCTGGTAGACCAGCACCGCTTCATTGCTTAAATAAATAACCAGGTGTACATGGGCCGCCTCGATCTGACCCGGTTCCTCCACCTGATAAAACCGGCCGCTCATACCCATATGCAGGATCAAATGCCCCCCGCTGCTCAAGACCAGATTCAGGTACTTGCCCCGCCGCTTTACCTCCTGAATGGACAAGTCGTTTAATTCAGCAACCTCAAAATCGGCCCGGCGAATTATATCCGGTCGTTTAACCTCAACTTTCACGATACGGGCTCCCTGGTGGCATGCCAGGCAGCTTCGGATGGTTTCGACTTCAGGCAGTTCCGGCATAGACTTGTCTCCCTCTCATACATTAAATTGCAGCTAATGGCTGTCCTGTATATAATTGTAACCAGAGGAGGTGATGCTAATTGACCAGAAAATACAGAGGCAACATGCTGGCTGCCCTTGCTCCCCTACAGATCATTTTGATCTGCAGTCTGGTTGATCATATCGGCCTGTGGATTGTCCCCATCACCTGCGGTATATTTACAGCCTCCCTGCTCTGGTATGTAGGGCTGGATGCACTCAAAGAGCTGCATTTAGGTTAAATTAGAGTTTTAAATCCTGCATATCATACCAGTTGCTCCCGACCTTGACCGTCACCTCCAGGGGAACCGCCAGTTGATAAGCCCCTTCCATGGCTTCCTTCAAAAGCCTGGCCACCGCCTCCAGTTCAGCACTAGGAGCCTCCAGGACCAGTTCGTCATGCACCTGTAAAAGCATCCGGGCTTCAAATCCCTGCTCCTTCAAGGCCTGGTCGACCTTGATCATAGCCAGTTTGATAATGTCAGCCGAACTGCCCTGAACCGGCGTGTTCAAGGCCATGCGCTGGGCGTTGGCCTGGATCATGCGGTTGCTGGCATTGAGATCTGGCAGATAGCGGCGCCTCTTTAAGACCGTTTCCACATAACCGTATTGGCGGCCTAAATCCACAATGTCCCGCATGTAATTGCGCACCCCGGGATAACTGTCCAAATAGTTGTCAATATACCGGCGGGCTTCCTTGCGGCTTACCCCGGTATCTCGGGCCAGACCGAAGTCGCTTATCCCGTAGATGATTCCAAAATTAACCGCCTTGGCCCGGCGCCGCAAGTCGGCGGTGACTTCTTCCAAGGGCACATGGAATATCTCCGAGGCGGTTCGCTGGTGAATATCCACCCCTTGCTTGAATGTGTCAATCAGGATTTCATCCTGGCTGATATGGGCCAGGCAGCGCAGGTCGATCTGAGAATAATCGGCTGCCACAATCAACCAGTCCGGCTCACCGGGTACAAAGGCCTTGCGGATGCGCCGCCCTTCCTCCATCTTTATGGGGATGTTCTGCAGGTTGGGCTCTACGCTGGAAAGACGGCCGGTGGCGGTTTGGGCCTGCTTGAATATGGTGTGCACCCGGCCACTGACCGGGTGAATTAAACCCTGCAGGGCATCAACATAGGTTGATTTTAATTTGGCCAGCTGCCGGTAGTTTAGTATGTGGGGGATAATTTCATGGTCGTCATACAATTCCTCCAGGACCTCGGCACCGGTTCCATAGCCGGTTTTGGTCTTTTTAAGCACCCGTAAACCCAGGTCTTCAAAAAGCACCTGCCCCAGCTGGCGCGGCGAGTTGATATTGAATGGATGTCCGGCCAGGCTGTAGATTCGGGCTTCGGAAGAGCTTATTCGCTCCGCCAATTCCAGCGATAGGACTTCCAGGGTGGCTTTATCCACTTTTATCCCGCTGAATTCCATTTGGGCTAGAATGTCCGAAACCGGCATTTCCATGTCCGCGAGCAGGGCCAACAGCTCTTCCGGCGTTTCACCTTGCATGTGTTCGAATGCCTTTTCCAGGTAATACACCTGCTGGTCGCAGCGTTTTTTATCGATGTGCAGATCAAGGTGTTTTAATAAAACTGAAGCCAGCTCGTCACCTACGAAGGCCGGGTCGTTTACATAGGCCAAAAGCAGGGTGTCTCCGGCTACTCCCTTCAGATCCATTCCCTGGTTCATCAGGGCCACCCGGGCAAACTTGGCGTTGTGGACAGTCTTTTTTACGTCTTCGCTTTCCAGCAAGGGGCGCAGCCACTGAAGGGCATGCAGATCCTTATCCAGGGGCAAATGGTGCACGCTTCCCTCCAGCTCCATGTAAACCCCCTGCAGGTGGGACCACATCGGATGATGGTAGTCGCTACTAAGTATCATCCCCAAGTTCTTCCCGCTCGCTTTGGTCCAAAAGGCGAAGACCTCCTCCGCGCTGTTCAAGGTAATGACCCCGGGTTCTTCAAGGGCCCCGGCCTGGTCGCCGGGCCGAGCCGCGGGCAGGCTGTTCAGAAGGCTGGTAAACTCCATCATCTTGTATAGGCGCACCACCGCTTCCCTATCCATATCACCCCGACCAAACTCCTCCCAATTGCAGGTCAGGTCCATATCCCGCACGATGGTGGCCAGGTGATGGCTCAAGTAGGCCTGTTCTTTAAACTCCGCCAATTTATCGCGCAGCTTGGCATTGGCCACCATATCCAGGCATGCATAGAGATTATCGAGGCTGCCAAACTCCTTGACCAGTTTAATGGCGGTCTTGGGGCCGATGCCGGGGACCCCGGGTATGTTGTCCGATGTATCACCCATCAAGGCCTTGATCTCTATCATCTTGTCCGGTCCCACTTCCCATTTGGCCTTGACTTGCTCCGGCCCATAGACTTCAATTTCGCTTATGCCTTTTTTAGTCATATATACCCGGGTGGCGTCCGAAACCAGCTGCAGCGTATCGCTGTCCCCGGTTACGATTACCGTTTCTATGTCTTCCTGCTCGGCCTTTTGGCTCAGGGTGCCAATGATGTCGTCTGCTTCAAAGCCCGCCACTTCCATCCACTTGACCCCCAGGGCGGTTAGCACCTGGCGCACCAGGCCAAACTGAGGGCGCAACTCTTCTGGCGGGCTGCTGCGGTTAGCCTTGTACGAATCGTATGTTTCGCTGCGGAAGGTCTGCCGGTCCTTATCAAAAGCGACCACCAGGTACTGCGGATCTACCTGAGCTAAAACCCGGTTGAACATGGTCAAAAATCCATAAACCGCGTTGGTGAAAATACCTTCATTGGTATGTAGGAGGGGAAGCGCGTAAAAAGCTCTAAATAAGAGGCTGTTGCCATCGATCAACATAAGTTTTTTCTTTTCCACTCTAAACACATCCTAGCCAAGTAATAAAAAGGTTTTCATCTATGATACCATTTATGGCTATATAAACGGAAAAGGTATCGAAACCAGTTCGATACCCGAATAAGCTTACGTTTTGAACCCCATTTATTCAAGAGGCTTCTTTCTCCATCGATAGAAACGGATAGCTTCGCCCTTCAGGCGGCTTCCCCAGGCCTTGCCCGCTAATACCCGCAAGTGGCGTCCTACTCCCGGTCGGCTCTGCTCTCTGAAGTGCTCCTCTCTTAAACGGCGGCAGACATCGCTCACCAGGTTGGGCGGAGGAAGCGGGCAATCCAAGAGCAACATAGCCCGACGTATTCCTCGCACCTTATTGGCATACTGCAGGCACACCGGGCAGACCGCCAGGTGCTCTTCCACCAGCACGGTTTCGCTCCGGTCGGTCATCTCATCTAAATAGGGAGAGATCAAAGGCCTGACTTTTTTGCATCTCAAAAGAATACGCCCCCTGCTTAAAAGCCCCTTAAGGAAATTGTCTTTTAACCGGTAAATTTATCCCTGAACACCATTCTGGCCCGGCTCAAGCGAGACTTAACGGTTCCCACCGAACATTTCAGAACATCGGCAATCTCAGCATAGCTCAGATCCATAATGTCCCTTAAGACTAGAATGGCTTTATAATCGGGTTTTAATTTATCCAATTGACTCTGTATGTATTGGGAAAATTCCTTCTGTTCGTATATCTGGTCAGCAGTGGGGGCCTGGTCAATTAACTCCTTTTCTACCTCCTCTCCCCCCCTGGTATTGAGTGGTTCATCCAGGGACAGGGGCAATATTCGGCGTTTTCTTCGCCTCAGCTCATCGAGGCAAACGTTGGTGGTCACCCTGTACAACCAGGTGCTAAAGCTAGAATCGCCTTTGAAAGTTCCCAGGGAGCGGTAAGCTTTTAGAAAAGCTTCCTGGGCCATATCGTAAGCGTCCTCCTCATTTCCCATATACCTGAACGTCAGGGCGTAAACCTTATTCTGATACTTTAAAACGATCTCCTCAAAAGCTTCGGCATCACCTAAAAGGCTCCTTTTGAGCAATTGCTCCTCAGAAGTCATCAGTATTCTCCTCAACCAGCAAACTGTGGCAGATAGTCTGGTTTTTGCCTATTTTTAACCATATCAATAGTTTATTCATCATTTTCGACGCGATGCTTCGATTTCCTTTCTTTTTCACCTGTCTAATGTTAGTACTGCAAGGTAATTTATACTGCAATGGCATCACATGACCAGGGGAGAACAATTCTGTAAGGAAGGTAATTGGGAGCAACTCCCGGCAAAAGGAAGGAAATAGTCCAGGCTTCTAATAGACGCCCCGCCGTTATATTGCCGCGATTAAGGAAAGACGGCCTTGACAAGTGATCTTGAGGCCATTATAATAATTTTGCATTGTATTTAGGCCAGAGTGTCGGAATTGGCAGACGAGCGCGACTCAAAATCGTGTGCCGCGAGGCGTGTGGGTTCGAGTCCCACCTCTGGCACCAA
>JBEHWI010000015.1:0-81441 GCA_040217815.1 Syntrophomonadaceae bacterium
GTAGCCAAAACCACATAATCAGGATTTTCCTCATGAAGGATCTCTGAAGTATATGGCCTGTTTAATAAAAGAGGAATGCCGTAATGGGCCAGTTCACCCAACAGGTACTCAAGGTAGCGGGTCAGCCGGTGTTTGTGCGGCGGCCTATTGGCAATATTGAGCAACCCACCAGGCCGGTGGGCTTTTTCATAAATTTTAACCTCAAAGCCGAGCTGCTTAAGAGATAAAGCCGCCTGCATACCGGCCGGGCCGCTGCCTACTATTGATACCTTGTTGCAGTGAGAAGAAGTCTTTACCAGCAACTGCTTCCCTTCCTGCCCGGTCCAAAAATTTACCGTGCAGCGAGCCCCCAAACCTTTAAAGGTACTGTCTATACAGCGGTTACAGACCAGGCAGGGCCTGATCCGATTGCTTTGACCCTGTTCGGCTTTTTGGGCCCAATCTGGATCAGCTAAAAGACCCCGTCCCAGGAATACAAAATCAGCCTGATCGCTGGCTATCAACTGGTCGGCAAAAGCCGGATTTGATAGGACTCCTCCACTGATAACCGGAATGTTTACCCACCTTTTTAATTCTCCGGCCAGATATGTCCGCCAGCCTTCCCGATAGGAAGGAGGTTCGATACTGTTTAAACCCGATTCATAGGTTCCAGAAGAACAGTGAATAAGATTGGCTCCCTCTTCCTGCAAACGCATGGCTATTTTGATGCTTTCATCTAATTGCAGACCACCGGCAACGAAATCATCCATATTTAAACGAACTGAAATTAGCAGCCCGGGTTCGGTCTTTTTAACACCTGCCAGAATGTTTACCAGAAAACGGTAACGGTTTTCCAGGCTGCCCCCATATTCGTCTCGACGCTGGTTGCTGTGTGGCGACAGGAATTGATTTATCAGGTAGCCGTGAGCGGCATGCAGTTCTACTCCGTCAAATCCCGCCCGAGCAGCTTTGCGGGCTGCTTCTATATACGCCTGTTCTAGATATTTAATCTCCTTTATACCAAGTTCCCTGGGGATTTCCCGGGTTACCGGACAGGGCAGCGGCGAAGGAGCCACCGGCTGCTCACCGGTTATCAGTGAAGAAGTTTGCCGCCCGGCGTGTAGTAATTGAATGAATGTCGCTGCTCCATGGGATTTGGTAGTCTCAACCAGGTGCTCTAGACCTGATATATAACGAGAATCGTCTATGCGCAACTGAGTTGCTGTTGCCAGGCCGGATTGATGAATACATGCGGCCTCGACTATGATCATTCCTACGCCGCCCCGGGCGCGGGCTTCGTAGTAATCGAGCTGGCGAGGGCTGACTTCGCCGCTGGAAAGGCCGTAACAAACGAGCATGGGGGCCATTACCACACGGTTTTTTATGGTCAGATCCCCGAGAGCAATCGGTGAAAACAGTGATGAATAGGCTTCTCTCATATTTCCCCCTTGTAGTGTATCCTCTAAAAATCCCCGTCTCACTATTCCCAGCTCATCCGGTAAATGTCTTGGGCTACTGTTTCGGCCTGAACTACGGCATTGCGTACGTTGCTGACCTGATAGGCATCTCCGATGAGGAAAACCCGGGGATGGATTTTATTCAATTCACAATATAATTGTTTATCCGGTTGATACCCTACTGCCAGGACCACCAGATCGACTTCCAGGCGTTCCTGCCCCAATTGGGTATCAACAATTACCCGGCCTTCCTCTATGGCGGCAACCGTACTGCCGGTCATCTTCACCACTCCCGCCTTATCCAAACGGTTCATCATGTCCCTCCGGTTCTTTTTCTCCATCTGTCCGGCCAGAACGCTTTCTTTTTCAATTATCACTACCCGGTTATCCATTTTTATAAGATAATCAGCAGTTTCGCATCCATTGCTTCCACCGCCAATAATGGCTACATTTTTATTGGATATTTGCACCTTATCTTCCAGAATATCAGCCATATTAATAGCATTATCCCACTTTATGTCTCCCGTGGGAACAACCGGCCTGGACCCGGTGGCGACAACCACGTAATCCGGTTCTTCCTGTAAAAGGGTTTGGGATGTAAATTGACAGTTCAATATAATAGGAACCCGATAGTGCTCCAACTCTCCCAACAGGTAGTCACGATAGCGGGCTAGGCGGTGCTTGTGGGGGGGGCGGCAGGCCAGATTTAGCAGCCCTCCGGGTTGGGCGGATTTTTCATAAACCTTGACTTCAAAGCCCAATTTTTTTAATGACAAAGCAGCCTGCATTCCTGCCGGGCCACTGCCTATTACCGCCACTTTATTCTTGGTGGAGGTAGTCTTTACCGGCATCTGCCTGGCTTCACGCCCGGTCCAGAAATTAACCGTGCAGCGCACGCTTAAGCCCTTGAAATTGCTTTCAATACAGCGGTTGCAGAGCAGGCAGGGCCTGATGCGCTGGTGTTCTCCCTGCTTTACCTTGTTGACCCAATCTGGATCAGCCAAAAGGCTGCGGCCCAGAAAAATGTAATCGGCCTGAGCACTTTCTATCAACTGGTTGGCGAAAGCCGGACTGCATAAAATACCTCCGCTAATTACCGGGATCTTTACCCACTTTTTTACTTCCCCGGCCAGATAGGCCCGCCATCCCTCCCGGTAGGAAGAAGGTTCAATACTATTTAAGCCCGATTCATAAGTTCCTGAAGAACAGTGAATAAGGTTGGCTCCCTCCGCCTCCAGGCGGGCGGCTATTTTGACGCTCTCCTCCAATTGCAGTCCGCCCGGAACAAAATCGTCCATGTTTAAGCGGACCGAAATGATAAGCCCCGGCTCGGCCTTTTTTATTCTGGAGAGAATATTTACCAGGAAGCGCATGCGGTTCTCAGTGCTTCCTCCATATTCGTCGCGGCGCTGGTTGCTGTGCGGTGATAGAAACTGGTTGATCAGGTAGCCATGGGCAGCATGCAGCTCGACGCCATCAAATCCAGCCCGGGCGGCATTTCGGGCTGCTTCTATGTAGGCTTTTTCTAGATGCTCGACTTCATCGATAGAAAGCTCCCGTGGGGCTTCCCGGGTTACCGGGCAAGCCAGGGGAGATGGAGCCACCGGCTGTTCCCCGGTGACCAGTGATGATGTCTGTCGTCCGGTATGCAGAAGTTGAATAAAGGCTCCTACACCATGGGCTTTAATCGTTTCGGCCAGATGTTCCAGGCCTGATATGTAACGCGGCTGGTCTATCCGTAACTGAGTAGATGCTTCCATGCCCGAAGGATGAACACAGGCGGCCTCGACTATTATAATGCCTACCCCCCCACGGGCGCGGGCTTCATAGTAATCGAGTAGACGCGGGCTTACTTCTCCGCTGGCCAAACCATAAGACACGAGCATGGGAGCCATTACCACCCGGTTTTTTACGGTAAGGCTCCCAAGCTTGCCTGGCGAAAATAGTGCTGAATACTTTTTCTGCATTGTGCTCCCCCTGTAGATATCTCTTTTTACTACAAATTATAACATAAAGATTTTTGTATATTTATGCAGTTTATACAGCCGTTTTCAGAAAAAGAGAGGCCTCAAGCTCTATGTCCTGAGGGCCTTGGAGGGGAATGGGGGTTATATTAGACTAAAGGGAGGAAACTAAATTAAGGCAGGAATATGCCTTCGGGATCCACCACCTTGTAAAGCAGTTCCAGTTCGCCATAGGTGGGTGGCACGGTTTCCCCTTTGCATCTCGATATATTAAGGTCAAAGCTGCAATTGTCTTTGACCTGTTCCGCTGTGAAACCGGGGTGGACAGTGTCCAGATATATTACTCCGTTTTCATCAAAGCGGAATACTCCCATGTTGGTTATAACTGCGCTTACACCACCCCGGAAGTACTTGCCATATACTTCTTGTTTGGGCACCAGTTCTCCAGATGGCCACTTTTTAACCATCCAGCCGGGAGAGGTAATGTAATCTACGTGTTCCTTGAAACGGCGCTTTTCCTGAACCATAATGAAGACCGTTTTACGCGCCAGGGCATTGATGTCCGGATTGCCGCCGCTGCCAGTGAAGCGCTTGCTGGGATTGGCATAATCTCCAACCACGGTGGTGTTGACGTTGCCGTATTGATCTATTTCAGCGCCACCCAAGAAAGCCAGGTCGACGTAGCCGCGATGCAGGTTGCTATAAAAGGCTTCGGTCAATCCGGCGGCTATAGAGGCATTGGTGGCGCAGCGAGCGTCTCCCACCGAAGTTGGCAGATCTATAGGTTTTCCGTCGACGCTGCCGGCTTCGTATATACACACTGAATTGGGAGCGTTGTTCTTCTGAGCAAGCATGATAGCCAGCATGGGCAGTCCGGTGCCGGCGAACACCACGTCGCCGTCGTTAACTTCCCGGGCCGCGGCTACTGCCAGTAGATCGGCCCCTTTGTATTCGCCCGGTTTTGCGTATTCGTTGGCATTGCTCATTATCTCGACCCCCTTTTCACTCTGGTGGAGTATCCCAGCATAGTATTGGCTCTAAGTTTATCAAGTCTAGTAATTCCCAGTTTGGCGAGGTACTCATCGTGGTCTTTGACCCCGAAGATCCATTCATCAGCCCATTTGTTATACCCGTCCTGACTCTTGGTCGCAGTATAGAAAGAGCGAATGAAATCGGCGTCAACATCATAGAAGAATTGTGATCCAGTGGGATGTGCTCCCCAGGGGCATTCAACAATGTAGTCAACCATATAGTCAGTAGCCAGGTTGCGGGTAGGTTCTCTTCTAAGGTATTCATCAGGGACAATTTCTTCAGCTAAAACGATTACCTTATCGGCAGCCCGGATGGCTTCAGCATCGGTGTAGGTCTGGGCGTTTACCCGAACGATGCCCTTGTCGCTGACCGTCTGCGCATACACCAGTGCCCAATCGGGGTTGGCAGCCGGCATCAAAGCTATTCCCCCCATATCAAAGAAGGGATCTTCATACATTACATACTTCTGTTTGGGGATCTTGGGATTGGAACCGTCTCGTTTTCCAGCCTTCTTCAACATATCGTATTCAGGATTTAAAATATCGGTTCCCAGTGAGCATGCCGTGGGAAAGAAAGGCAGTCCATAGGCCCCTGCCAGCAAACGGGCCACCGCCTGGGCATGGCTGTAGTCCTCTACTATAAAGCTCTTGTTAATCTGAGCATCTGCTACTCTTTCACCCAATTTCCCATACAATTCATGTCCCACCCAACAGGATTCCCAAATACCGATGCAGCCGCCGCCGGCTAAAACCTCGGTATGGGTTCCCCCGTTGACTTCGAACAGGTGCAGGTTCTTTTTCTGCTGCCTGACCAGTTCGTAAACCAGTGCCATTGGCCGGCGCCAGATGGTGAAACCGCTGAAGGTTAACATGTCACCATCCTTGATGAGGCTTGCCACCTCTTGGATTGTTGCTCTCTGTGCCTTAGCCATTTTATCCCTCCCTCATTTCATTAGACCTCGCAACTTCTTGCCCTTATAGCAGCCAACTTATTGCAGTTGGTATACTATCTGGATTCTTTGGGGGGACGCGCACGAGTCCCCCCAATTTCCCACGTTTTCTAGAAACGGCCAATAGCTTCGCGGCCAATGATCATTCTCTGAATCTGATTGGAGCCTTCATATATCTGAGTGATCTTGACATCGCGCATCATTCTCTCTACCGGGAACTCTTTGCAGTATCCATAACCGCCCATCAGCTGGACGCAGTTAGTGCATACTTCCATGCTGGTATCAGTGGCAAACTTCTTGGCCATTGAGGCTTCTTTGTTGTGGGGCAGCTTGTTGTCTTTCAGCCAGGCAGCCCGGTAAACCAGCAGCTGGGCGGCATCCAGAGCCGTGGCCATGTCGGCTACCATAAACTGAACGCCCTGGTTGGCAGCCAACGGTTTGCCGAACTGCTGCCGTTCCTTAATGTACTGGGTGGTGAACTCCAGAGCCCCTTCGCCAATCCCTAAGCCCTGGGCGGCAATGGTAATGCGGCCTCCGGCTAAAAGGCCCATGGCCACTTGAAATCCGTTGTCCTGTTCGCCCAGCATATTCTCTTTGGGTACCTTGACATCTTCGAAATAGAGCTCAACTGTGGGCGAGCCGTTCATGCCCATCTTCTGCACCGGTTTGCTCATGGTAAAACCGGGGGTGTCTTTCTCAATTTGCAAGCAGGTTATTCCTCGTCCGGAACCCTGAGTGGGATCGCTCTTAACAAAGGTGCAATAGGTGGTGGCCAGTCCACCGTTGGTGATGAATATCTTGCTGCCGTTAATAATAAAATGGTCGCCCTTATCTTCCGCTTTACATTTAATTGAGGCGGCATCGGAACCGGCATTGGGTTCGGTCAAGGCATAGGCACCTATAATTTCACCGGTAGCCAATGCCCTGAGGTATTTTTGTTTTACTTTTTCTCCACCGTATAACCAGGTGCTCATGCAGCCCAGACCGGTGTGCACGCTCATAATAACCGCGGTTGAAGCGCATCTTTTGGCCAGCTCTTCCACGAATATGGCAAAATCCAGGTAGCTGGCTCCTGCTCCCCCCCATTCTTCGGGAATAGGCAGCCCGCACAGTCCCAAATCGCCCATCTTTTTGAAATTGACCATGGGAAACTCGTGAGCCTCATCGGTATGAGCAGCTAAGGGTTCAACTTCGTTCTTGGCAAATTTACGGAACATATCACGCATCATTAATGAGTCTTCGCCCAATTGGAAATCCATGCAATTCATCTCCCCATATAAAATTTTTATTTACAATCCTTTAAACTCGGCCTTTCTCTTTTCGACAAAGGCACTCATGCCCTCTTTTTGATCCTGGGTGGCAAAACAGAGCCCAAATATGTCGGCTTCAAAGGCCATAGCCTGACCCATATCGACCTGCATGCCGTGGTTGACGGCATCTTTGCACAACTGGACTGCCAGCTGACCGCGGCTGGCAATCATCCGAGCAATATTCATGGCTTCATCCATGAGCTGCTCATAGGTGGTGACTTTGTTTACCAGACCAATGCGCAGGGCTTCCTCAGCGCCTATAGTTTCCCCGGTGTAAAGCAACTGTTTGGCCATACCGAGTCCCACCAGACGCGGGAGGCGCTGGGTACCGCCAAAACCAGGGGTTACGCCCAGGCCGACTTCCGGTTGGCCGAATTTCGATTTATCCGAGCAAATCCGGAAATCAGCAGACATGGCCAGCTCACAGCCGCCGCCCAGGCAGAAGCCGTTAATGGCGGCGATGACCGGTTTGGGCATAGACTCGATGAGATTGGTCACTTCTCCACCCAACTGGCCAAAAGCCCGGGCCTGCATGGCGGTCATTTCCACCATGAAGGTAATGTCAGCACCAGCTACAAAGGCCTTTTCGCCGGCTCCGGTTAAAATCAGAACACTTACCTCGTTATCGTCCCTGACTTCCTCGACCGCCGCCTTGATGTCTATCAGGGTATGCTGGTTCAAAGCATTCAACGCTTTAGGGCGGTTTATGGTCAAGACGGCAATGTGATTCCTTTTTTCAAGCAAAACATTAGTATACATAACGCTGCCTCCTAATAAATGCTTGGGGCTCCCTATTTCTTGTAGTCATAGATGCCCTTGCCGACCTTACGGCCCAGCCAGCCGGCCTGGACATACTGTTTCAACAAGGGAGACGGGCGGTACTTGGGATCACCATAACCGGTGTACATAACATTGAGGATCGATAGTATGGTATCAAGTCCGATAAGGTCAGCCAGTTCCAATGGGCCCATAGGATGATTCATACCCAGCTTCATAATATCGTCGATGTTTTTAGCCGGGGCTACTCCCTCATAGAGTTCCCACAGGGCTTCATTGATCATCACCTGCAGAACCCGGTTGGAGATGAATCCCGGTACGTCTTTACACCAAACCGGAACCTTGCCCATCTTGATGGAAGCCGCTTCGATATCTGCGTAGCATTCATCGGTAGTAGCCAGACCGCGGATGATTTCCACCAGCTTCATGACCGGCACCGGATTCATGAAGTGCATACCGATAACCTGCTCGGGGCGCTTGGTGGTGGCGGCTATCTGGGTGATCGGCAGAGAAGAGGTATTGGTGGCCAGATAGGCATGAGGTGGAGCAATCTGGTCCAACTGTCCAAAAACCTTGGCCTTGATATCAAAATTCTCCACTATGGCTTCTACCACCAGGTCCACTCCGGCAGCGTCTTCCAAACTGATGGAGGGCTTGATTCTGCCCTGAATGGCAGCTTTTTCATCAGCGGTTTTTTTGCCTTTGTCTACATCCCTGGCCAGGTTCTTGTCTATTAAGGCCAGACCCTTGTTTACCAGGTCCATATTAATATCCCATTGAATAACATCATAGCCAGCCTGAGCTGCTACCTGTGCTATACCGCCGCCCATCTGTCCGGCGCCCAGCACCATGACCTTTTTAATTTCCATCTGCTATTCCTCCTCGCTACTTCAGTAATATCTGTTTCTATATCCAGTCGTTTAGGGTTCTACTTTTATGAGCATGGCATCGCCCTGGGCATGGCCGGAGCAAATGCCGCATACTCCATATCCGCCGCCCCGGCGCTTCAATTCATAGCCCAGGGTCATTAAGATGCGAGAGCCGGATGCTCCGATAGGATGTCCATAAGCGATGGCCGATCCGTTGACATTGACCTTATCTACCATTTCTTCTTTGCTCATGCCGAGAATGCCCATACAGCTTACCAGCACTACAGCGGCAAAGGCTTCATTGGCTTCCACCAGTTTGATATCCTTGGCGGTCAGACCGTTCTGATCCAGAACCTTTTTGATGGAGAGGCCGGGCACGGTGGCGATGTCTTTGGTCTGCTGGGATACTTCTGCATAGTCGACTATAGTGAACAGCGGTTTTAATCCAAGAGCATCCGCTTTTTCGCGGCTCATCAGCATCACCGCAGTGGCTCCGTCATTGACGCCGGGAGCATTACCCGCAGTTACACTTCCCAGTTCCCCGGTTACCGGGCTCTTGTGGTTGAACACCGGGGGAAGCTTGGCCAGATTTTCAATGGTGGTACCGGGGCGGGGGCCTTCATCTTGTTTCATTACGTCCTTACCCCGTTTGATCTCCACCGGGAAGATTTCATCATCCAGGCGGCCACTGTTCATGGCATCAACCGCCCGGGTCTGGGACAGGTAAGCCCACCAGTCCATCTGCTCTCTGGTTATGCCGAATTCATCTGATACTTCAGAGCCATGAATGGCCATATGGCGGTTGTAGAAGGCATCCCACAGCCCGTCATAAACCATCAGGTCTACCAGGTTGCCCTTGGGCAATCCCATGC
This sequence comes from Syntrophomonadaceae bacterium, assembly GCA_040217815.1. Taxonomy (GTDB): domain Bacteria; phylum Bacillota; class Syntrophomonadia; order Syntrophomonadales; family Syntrophomonadaceae; genus UBA5314. Next base: position 9,210 of record JBEHWI010000015.1, read on the forward strand.
GTTCGCCAAAGCGATGATCAGGTAAGGAAAAGGGGCAGTTGCTCATGCTTTCCATACCACCTGCGATGACTATATCCGCTCTGCCAACTTTAATCAGCTGGACTGCCAGATCAACGGTTTTAATTCCGGACGAACAAACTTTGTTTATAGTTATAGAAGGAACTGATTCTGGCAAACCCGCCAGCAGAGTGGCCTGACGGCTGGGAACCTGTCCGGCACCGGCCGGCACCACTTCCCCCATGTAGACATAGTCGATGTCTTCACCCTTCACCTTATCCTCCACCCGCCGAAGAACTTCTTTGATGGCCAGGGCGCCCAGCTGGGGTGCATCGTATTCTTTTAATTTGCCGCCAAATACACCAAAAGGAGTCCGGGCAGCAGATACACATACTACTTCGCGCAGTTTGGCGTAGGGATTCTGCAGGGCTCTTCCCATGCCTTTAAAATCGGGTTTCCTTTCGCCTTTTCCGGTAATGGGCACCTTTTTCGGATAATCGGCCCGCTTCATATCTAGCTTCTGTACAAAATCTGACATATCTTCACATCCTCCTTAAATGATCCAATTTTCTGCGCATACTTCTCTACAATCCGACAGTTTACTCCCCCTTCCTAGCCGGTTTTATAAATCTCTCCACCGTCTGTCAAACGGGTAGCACGGTGGTTGTGCACCTATCCTCGGAAGAAACATCAGCTAAAGTCTCATCATGACTTTGTTCTGTTTTTTTAGAGGAGGGCAGTTTACAGATTCGGGTGGACTGACTACGATATTGATGGCGCCGCATCGGGGGCACTTGATTTCCAGCTTTTCGCATTCCAGATATCTTCCCAATAGACGATGGCAGTTTTTACATCTAAGGTCTCTCATTGTTACCCCCCCAATTTACGGTCGTTGGCTGTTTTAGCCGATATAAAAAGCTCCACCAAGTAATTCTGGCGGAGCTCGATGGCTCTCAAAAAAGGCTTTCCCTTTTTTAATCTGCGACTGTCAACTTTAATATGATTTTGGACAACACTTTATGTCTTCTAATACCAAAGAGCTCCCCAGACCAGATCTGGTGGAGCTCTGCGGCTCTCTGCTTATTAAGACTAAGTTCTTGGCCGTTCCCATTTCCCGGTGAGAAAAGAAAGAGCTCCCCCAGACATCGTCTGGCGGAGCTCTAGGCTCTCTTGCAGCAAGCAATCCAATACGGTCCGATTCCTGCTGCTGGAAATACCCTTCTCTGAAGCTTCTTAAATTAAGAAACCGCAGTCTTCTCTACGGGTGGTTGAGACAGGATGTTTATTTTGCTGCATCGAGGACACTTGATTTCCAACTGCTTGCACTGGTGATACCTGCCCAACAGTTTCTTACACTTCTTACAGCGAAACTCCTGCATCTTCTCTACGCCCCTTTCAGCCTGTTCCCCCCGGACGGGCCCAAGGGATTTTTCTGGACTTCCTCCTCCTCTGCTTACTAATAAATGCATTTATCATGCCAAAAAGGGATAACTGAATTCTGGATACAAAAGCAAACTCTTTAAAGTCCATACGGTTCTACCAAGAAAACTCCTGTAATTCGGATAGTTCGTATCATCCGAGCGCTTTTAAAAAGGGAAGTATTTGGCTGGAAAATTCTGAATTGTTGTTCAATTGTACTTGTACTCGCTTGAACTATTGTTGCCCAGGGGCAACAAACCCGGCTAATTAGCCCCTGTCTTTTACAATTTTGTTGCTTCAGGGCAACATTTGTTTCTATCTTAAACAAGCTAGATACATAGATATTCTAATAATTCCATGGCATTTTCTGTAGCATCGTGCCTTTTCAACCACTATCTACCATATAATTCTATTGTGTCAGCCTGTCCGGGGCCTCGAAAAGTGTCTTTGTTGTTTTAAAGCAACAAATTTATAAGGTTTCTTTTATAAGACCGGAATTGGGAAAAGCAGGTTGTTTTATTTCTGCAACAAAGCTTTTACCCGCCCTGGCTTATGCCATATTTAGCAGCTTTCCTGACAATTGTGGAAGCATTGACGCCCAGTTGGGCAGCCATTTGCCGGGTGGTCCGGAACTGGCCATAGGCCTGTTCTATCAGCTGCTTTTCCAGACTCTCGACGGCTTCCTTATAGGGGAGAATCCCGGTAACGACCACTTTAGGCAGGCTGTCTTCGTGAGGTATCAAATGATCCGGCAGGGCCTGCAGGCTGATCAGATCTCCTGATGTTACCACCAGGAGTCGTTCAATCAGGTTCTCCAATTCGCGTACATTGCCCGGCCAGTCATAATGGATGAATGTTGCCACCACATCAGGGCTGATGCGTTTAGTCATATGATATTTGCGGTTGAACCTCTGCAGGAAATAGCTGACCAGGCTGGGAATATCCTCTTTTCTATCCCGCAAAGGAGGCACATTCAAAGGCACTACATTGAGCCGATAGTAAAGATCTTCCCTAAAAAGCTTCTGTTTGACCATATCCAGAAGATCGCGGTTGGTGGCTGCGACAACTCTTACGTCTACTTTAAAAGGTCCTGAACCTCCAATGCGGGTTATCTCTTTATTCTGAAGGAAACGCAGGAGTTTGACCTGCACATTATAGGGCAGGTCGCCGATTTCATCAAGGAATATGGTCCCTTTGTTGGCCATTTCCAGATAACCATGCCGGCCTTCTTTGCGGGCACCGGTAAATGCCCCTCCTTCATAGCCAAACAGCTCTGATTCCAGCAGGTTATCTGGAATCGCGCCGCAGTTGACCTTTATGAAAGCTTCCGAGTTGCGCGGGCTGTTATTGTGAATGAGTTCGGCTATAAGTTCCTTTCCGGTTCCCGATTCGCCGGCTATTAAAATGGTAGAGTCAACCTGGGCCATCCGGAAAGCCGTGTCCAAAAGCTCTTTCATACAGGGTGCATTTACCACAACTTCTGTATTGGCATATTGCAGTCTCAGACTGCGCAGCTGATTTTGGTAATGCTGACTCAATGTTTGCATTTGTTCAAGTTTATGCTTCAGGTTATCAAGTTCGGTTATGTCCCGTACATTGCTAACGACTCTGAACAGGTTGCCGTTTTTATCAAAAACCGGGTTGCCGGTAGCCAGGGTCAAGGCTCCGGTTTTCTCGTACGTTTGGATAATGGTTACCGGCTCCCGTTTTTTTAAGGCCAGAGCAGTTACCGATTCTGAAACCAGACCGGTATTTTCTATGTCGTCCACATCTCGCCCCAGAAATTCTTCAGAGCTGATTCCAGTTATCATCTCAAAGGCCTTGTTAACTCTCAAAGTAATGCCCTTGCCATCGGCAATATAGAGTCCATCAAAAGAAGACTCAATAATTGCGTCAAGTTCTTCGTTTAACTCTTTTACTATAGCCAATTCCTGAGTCAAGTTCTCCAAGTCCTGGATATCCTGCAGCACTGCCACTGCTCCAATTATCATCCCGTCCTTTACTACAGGCGAGCGGTTGGAAAGGTACATCTGCCCATTAAGGATTATTTTTTGCATGGCCTCAACGGCTCCGCTTTTCAAGGTTTCTAAGAGGCCGCTGGTGGGGAAGACATCCAAAATAGGCAGTCCGCTCACATCTTCGGCTTTGGTACGAAGGTTGCGTTCAGCGGGAGCATTAAAAATGTTGATCAAACCTTCAGTGTCCACACTGACAATCATGTTATGAGTGGAATCTATAATAGTCTTGAATTCAGCTGAAACTTCTCGGAGGGCATCGAAAAAGGCCCGGGCCAAATCGGTGCGGGTTACCATCCCTACAAGTTTTCCGCCTTCCACCATAGGAAGCCGGCCTACCTGGGGATAGATCACATCATCGATTACGGCATCAGGGTCGCCGGTTATTACGCTGCGCTCCATAAGGTCGGCAACCAGGGTATCGTAAGGTATATTCTGGGTAATACAGCGATAAAGATGAGTTTTGGTAAAAAGGCCTAACAGTCGTCCTTCTTCGTCCAAGACCGGGGCTCCGTCAATGCGGCGTTCAATAAATATATCGGCTGCTTGCCTGACCGTCTGCTCTGGCGTCAAAGTAACAGGATCGGTGGTCATTATTTCCCTGAATCTCACTGTGCTCCTCCTTCCAGTGCATCCTGACCCAATGTTGTGCTACCGTTAGTTTACTGGGCTGCTTTAAAACCGGGCCCCAGTCGTGATTTAGTATCGGCCAAAACCGCTTGCAGCAGGGGCAGATCCCTGGTGCTAAAGACCTTCTCCTGACCGTTTTTAATTTTGGCAATAGTCTCTTCAACTGGAACTACCCTGAACCTGGTTGCTCCCCCGGCTTTGTAGTGGTGGGAATAGGTCGGGGTATATGAAACCTCCTGCAGCAGGGTTTTTCCCTGGCTGGCATCCTTGTGAAACTTGAGTTTTAAAACGATTCCGCTGTTGCGGTCCTGTCCATCCTGATCACTGATAAAATTGCCCATACCATAGATGACAAACTTATCCTGGCCTCCCACCTTCAAAACCTCCATCGTCTGGATAACATGAGGGTGGCTGCCCAAAATAGCATCGGCTCCGGCTTCTAAAAACTGACGAGCCATAGCCCGCTGCTCGGCGGTGGGTTTGGGATTATACTCCACCCCCCAGTGCAAAACAAGGACCAGTACATCTACCTGGGGCCTGACCGTTTTTATATCTGCCAGGATTTGATCTTTGTTGAGGAAATTGTAAAAGTACTCGTAGCCTTTGGGAATAGCTATGCCGTTGGTGCTGTAGCTGTAGGCCAGGTAGCCTACCTTGACCCCGTTTACATCCTTGATAAGCCAGCGGCTCTCCTCAGGTTTTTCCCTTGTTCCCACCGTATCCAACCCGGCGTTATGCAAGACCTGCATGGTACGCAAAGCCCCCTGGATCCCCTGATCCATTATGTGGTTGTTGGCGGTTACTACCAGATCAAAACCAGCCTCCTTGAAAGTAGTAGCGGCGGCATCCGGGCTGTTGAACAGGGGATATCCCAGATACCCCCTGGCCGGACCGGCCATAGGTGCTTCAAAATTAGTCGAACTGTAATCGCCTTCATTGATCAGGTCCTTTACTTCAGTAAAAAAGGGATCAAAGGAATAACTTCCGTCTTTTTTCTGCCCAGACCATATTTGGGTGTTATGCATCAGGCAATCCCCAGCCGCAACCAGGGTTATAGTACTATCCTGGCCAGGTTGACCCGGTGCTTGATTTTGTGTAGCCGATGGTACAGAAGCTTCTTTGTACTTTAAGTCTACATAATAAAAACCACAGACAAGAGCTATAATCGCAATGATGGATCCAATTATCAATTTGCGCCGCATACCCTGGCCCCCCTGCAAATTTTTTGCTTCCCTGCAACAAGTTCGTTCCATTTATATTCATATTCATAGCATACCGTGAAATATTGTTGCACACCAGCAGCAATAAATAATGCTTAATACATAAACAAAAGCCCGCTCAAAGCAGGCTAACATTTTTACCGCGCATTCTCCTGGATCTCACTTTGCTTCTTTCCAACCTATTTAACCACCAATTGGCATCGCCGGGAGCATTACCGGGCAGCTTTAAAACCCGGCCCCAGTCGTGATTTTGTGTCAGCCAAAACCGCTTGCAGTAATGGCAAATCCCCGGTGCTAAAGACCGCCTCTTGACCATTGTTAATTTTGGCAACGGTATCTTCAATCGGGACCACCCTGTATCTGGTCTCTCCTCCAACCTGGTAGTGATGGGAATAAGTTGGCGTATATGACACCTCCTGCAGCAGAGTCTTTCCCTGGCTGGCATCCTTATGATACTTCAGCTTTAATACAATTCCGCTGTTGCGTTCCGTTCCTTGCTGGTTGCTGATAAAATTGCCCATGCCATAGATAACAAACTTGTCCTGGCCTCCCACCTGCAAAACCTCCATGGTCTGGATGACATGGGGGTGGCTGCCTAAAATAGCATCAGCGCCGGCTTCTAAAAACTGCCGGGCCATGGCCCGCTGTTCAGCGGTAGGCTTCGGAGTATATTCAACTCCCCAGTGTAAGACCAGCACCAGAACATCCACCTGAGGGCGGACGGCTTTGATATCCTCTAAAATTTTGTTTTTATCTAAAAAGTTGTAGAAATACTGGTAGCCCTGAGGAATAGGTATGCCGTTGGTGCTGTAGCTGTAGGCCAGGTAGCCAACCTTGACGCCGTTGATATCCTTTATAAGCCAGCGGCTTTCCCCAGGTTTTTCCCGAGTTCCCACCGTATCCAACCCGGCATTATGCAAGACCTGAATGGTGCGCAAGGCCCCCTGGATCCCCTGATCCATAAGGTGGTTGTTGGCAGTTACCACCAGATCAAAGCCCGCGTCCTTAAAGGCCGCGGCGGCGGCGTCCGGACTGTTGAACATAGGATATCCTTTATATCCCCTGGAGGGGCCGGCCATAGGTGCTTCGAAATTAGTGGAACTATAATCACCTTCGTTGATCAGATCCTTTACTTCAGTAAAAAACGTGGCAAAGGAATAACTGCCGTCTTTTTGCCTGCCCGATAAGATCTGGCTGTCGTGCATCAGACAATCCCCTGCCGCAACCAAAGTTATAGTATTTTCCTGGTCAGGTTGGCCCTGCATCTGGGTTTGTGTTGCCACCGGTACAGAAGCTTCTCTATGCCTGGAGTCCACATAATAGAAACCACTCCCAAGCGCTATAATCGCAATGACAGAGACTATGACCCAATTGCGCCTCATCTCCGGGCCTCCCCGTACTTTATTAGCCTCCCTGCCATCCTCATCCCTTTAGCACTTATTCGTAGCATACCTTCAAAGTATGTCGCACACTAACCGTAAAAATAAAAACTATTGCGCGGATGATACAGTATGAAAAAGCCCGCTTCAGCGGGCTTAGATCTGTTTCTCATTGATGATTTAGGGTCCGAGGTACTTGTTATTACTCCACCTTCCGCTCATGGTAGTACCGTCGGGCAGGGTACCGGTTCCTCTTCCCTCAAAATTGTTGTCTTTAAATTCTCCTTCATATTTACTGCCGTCGGTGTAGGTTATTACTCCGTAGCCGGTGGCCTTGTCTTCTTTCCACTGTCCGTCGTATTTGTACTCCTTGGTGTTTTGAACCCCTTTGCCGTCTCGCAGGTCGTTCTTCCATTGTCCTTCATAGCGGTCACCGTTGGGCTCAACCATAACCCCGTAGCCGTTGGCGTGATTGTCACTCCATTCCCCATTGTACTTGGAGCCGTCAGCCAGGGTTAAGGCCCCTTTGCCTTCAGCTTTCAGGTTGCTGTTGACCTGACCTACATATTTCCGGCCATCGGTTTCGGTAACCGTGGCGTCGCCAACCAGCAAGTCATTTTGCCAGGTGCCGACAAACGTGGTTTTGTCACCATCGGTGTAAGTCCCCTGTCCCTCTCTTTTGCCTTCCTTAAACTGACCCTGGTATATATCGCCGTTGTTGTAGGTCATGGTTCCCTGTCCATCAGGTTTATTTTTCATGATTTCTCCGTCATATTTACTGCCGTCAGACAGGGTTAAACTTCCTGTGGTGCGGGTGTTTGAACCGATGTAAGCCAGGCCTATTACTGCCAGAACCACAACCAGGAAAGCCGCCCCTATTCCTATCGCCACCTTTTTGCCGGTTGAACTCCTGGGCCGGGGTGCGACCGCTGCAACCGATCCAGGGCTGCCAGCGGGCTGAACCGAAATAACCGAAGCCGGTGGAGCCACTTGAATGGAAGCTCCTCCCCCCGAAACCGGACCCGAAGGCTGCCCCGAGACGGGCCCCACCGGTGGCGGTGGAGTCGGCGGCGCTACCGAAACCTGGGGAGTTGGAGGTATGCTGGCCGTTCGATTTCCCCCCAGCGCTTTTTGGAATGCTTCAATGCTCTGGAAACGGTTCGAAGCCTTCACTGCCAGGGCCTGCACCAAGGCGGCTTCCATATCCGACGAAATTGCCACCCCCAGGTGGGAGGGCGGTTCCAGGGTGTCATTAAACATACGATCCAGGGCTTCGGGTGGTATCTTGCCGGTTATCGCCCGATAGAGCGTGGCGGCCACCGCGTATATGTCGGTCCAGGGCCCCTGCTCCCCCCTTGAACGATACTGCTCTTCCGGTGCATATCCGGCCTTTAATATAATAGAAAGGCTTTTGCTGTGCTCCCCGACAGCGTGGCGGGCGGCTCCAAAATCGAGCAGCTTGACCTGGCCGTTGGCCATTATGTATATATTGTCAGGGCTTATATCACGATGAACTATACCTTTCTGGTGTACTTCCCGGAGGGCGTCCATGGCCGGCATCATTATGCTCAAAGCCACATCGACCGGGATGGCGCCGCCTTTTTCCTGGAGATAATCTTTAAAGGTCATTCCCTCCATGTACTGCATGACTAGATAGGCGGTGGCGTTAGCCTGGAAGAAGTCTCTCACTCCCACAATCCCGGGATGGTCCATGAACTGGGCCAGGGCCCTTGCTTCGTCCAGGAATTTGTTCAACCCGTAAGTGAAATTGTCTTGAGCCTCTCCAGTGCTGAAGGCAGTTACGGTCGTCTGCCCCATAACCCTGGTAGCCACACTCTGTGGCAGGTATTCTTTAACCGCCAGCTTAGAATTTAAAATCAGGTCCCAACCCAAATAGGTAATGCCAAATCCGCCATAGCCCAGCACTTTTCCAAGTAAATAGCGCCCATTTAATATGGTACCGGGCGTTAAAAACTGCGGCAATTCCGGAGGAGTACCTTCTACATACCCGCAATACGGACATACTTCTTCGGTCCCCTTATCATTCATACAACCCATACACAGGTGATTGGTGTCCATTATATCTTCCCCCGCCCTGTCAATTGTTTCATAACCTGGACTTTAAGCGTGTTAAATGTAATCAGTTGCACATTCTTGCATGATTATCATTCGCTAAATCAGAAGCTTTTTCCTCTCTTATATTATTGTTTTGCTTAAATTCATACTGGAAACGGCAACCATCCGGCCCTGGATTTGTAAGGTAAAGCCGGTCAGGCCAGCTTTGATCCGGACAGAAATAATTGCGGTTCTTGTTAAAAACCAGATAATGCTACAGGGAGCTAAAAAGAACGAAATTACGGGCAGTTCAATCGAGACTTATACGTCCCAGGCGTCCTTTGCGGAATTCTTGTAAGAGGAAATGAGCAGTTTTTTCTTCATCGGCGCTGCCTCCGGGGAGGCAAAATCTCTTTTTCAAGGAAAAAGCCTGCAAAGCTGTGGCAGTATCCTGGGTTACGTTCAGGCCGCTCCTTTCTAAGAGTTCGGGCTCACCTTTCATTTTGAGTACCTCGAGCAGATAGCACGCCACCTCTACTTCGTTATAGGCGTTTTGCCCTACTATATCCAAAAGGGCAAGTTTTAAGCCCTGTTCCGGATTGTCGATCTTGGGCCACATCACGCCGGGAGTATCCAACAGTTCCATATCTGATTGGATTCTCACCCATTGTTTGCCCCTGGTTATTCCGGGGCGCGCGCCGGTTGCGGCCGTATTACGACCCACGAGGCAGTTTAAAAAGGTAGATTTTCCGGTGTTGGGGACTCCAGCCACCATAACACGGGCCGGCCTTACCCGGCGCCCTTTGGCCAGCATTTCCCGGGACTTTGTTTGGTAGGCTGTCTTTAAGGCCTCAAGCAATGTCTTTTTGCCTTTACGGTGCAGCGAGTCCATGGCCAGGGCTAAAAATCCTTCTGCTCTAAGGCTCTCCAGGTATTGGCGGGTCAGGTTGGGAGCGGCCAGGTCGGATTTATTTAAAACCATCAAGACTGGTTTTTTGCCCACCATGTTCTCTAATTCCCGGTTGCGGCAGGAAAAAGGCGCCCGGGCGTCCAGAATAATGGCCACAATATCAACCAGTTTTAGGTTTTCGTTGATTTCCCGTTTGGCTCGAACCATATGCCCGGGATACCAGTTAATACTCATTTTAGTACCTCCAATGACCCGCCTTTAAAGTTATTAAAATGGCCTGATAATAAATAAGGAGAATACCTGATGGTATTCTCCTTTCCCTACTTTTTGATTCTTAACGGCGGCCTTTTTCTTTAACCCTGGCCTTTTTACCCATTAAACCGCGCAGGTAGAACAGGCGAGCCCGGCGGACTTTACCTCTGCGGGTGACTTCCACCTTGGCGATTCTAGGAGAATGAATGGGAAAGGTTCTTTCAACCGCTACCCCGTAAGTAATCCTCCTCACCGTAAAGGTGCGGGATATCCCTTCTCCGCGTATCTTAAGAACCGTACCTTCGAAAACCTGAATTCTTTCCCGGGTTCCCTCAATAACCTTGACGTGCACTTTCACCGTGTCGCCAGGATTAAATCTGGGCAGGTCCTTGCGCACATATTCCTCTTCGATGGATCTGATAATATCTTGCATCAATCCGACCTCCTTCCACAGATGTTCATGCATCTATAATGCAGCGGACCATCCTTACTCACAGAACACAAATAATTATAGCATAGCAGCTATTTGCCGATCAAGAAAATACTATCTTTCAAACCAGGATTCACCCAGCAGGCGATCTAGAATAATGGCAGCCGCGCTGCGCACCGACAGGTGGTTGTATGTGCGCCCTGCTTCCAACGGTTCCAGAATAAAATCGCAGCGGTTCATCAGCTCGGCCACCATACCCCATCCGGTACCAAAAAGGATCAAATAGGTAGCCTCATCTTCCCGGATCATCGCCTTGAGCCGGGCATAGGACACGCTGTTGGGATAGAGTCGGGCATCGGTGGCTATCGTTTTTACCGCCCGGCCGGTTTCTGCCTTCAACTGGGCCACTGCTTCTTCCAAAGAAGGCACCAGCCGCAATCCTGAAAAAGCCTCGCGCCGGTCAGGATTATACACGCCTCCATATCCTTTCTGCCAGTAGGAGAGTATATCATTAACCAGCTGGCGCTGACTTTCCGAGGGATGAACGATAATGAACCCGTCCACATCATAGGTCCTGGAACTGCGGGCGATATCGTGCAGGTCCAGATTGGTAACCGAAGTGGTGATCCGCTCCATGCGTTTGTTGTACATGGGACTGTGTAAAAGCGCTATGTATACTCTCGATTTTCTAACCGGGTTGTCGGGGTTCAAAGATAATTTCCTCCAGAAGTTTTCTTTCTTCCGCATCATAGTCTTTCAATAGCAACAGATCAGGACGCTTGAGCAAAGTGCGCAGAAGGCTCTGTTTCTTTCTCCAGCGCCGGATATTCTCGTGATGCCCGGACAACAGGATTTCAGGCACCCCTCGGCCCAGGTACTCGGATGGCCGCGTATACTGAGGATATTCCAATAGCCTGCTGGCGAAGGATTCTTCTTCGGGCGACTGTTCACTACCCAAAACCCCGGGGATAAGCCGGGAAACCCCATCGACCAGAATCATAGCCGGCAGCTCACCGCCCGTCAATATATAGTCCCCTATGGATATTTCCTCATCGATAAGGTTCATAACGCGTTCGTCAATTCCTTCATAGTGGCCGCAGAGTAAAACAAGATGGCTTAATGATGAAAGCCGAATTAGTTTTTTCTGGGTAAGCGCCTGTCCCTGAGGAGAAAGGTAAATAATATGGGCATCAGTCTCCCTGAATCCTTTTAAGGCTCTCTCCAGGACATCGTATTTCATGACCATACCGGCACCGCCGCCATAGGGATAATCATCTACCTGCAGGTGTTTATTTTCAGCATAATCACGTATGTTGACCGTATTCAATTCAAGCAGGCCACCATCCCGGGCCCTTTTAATGATGCTGCAATTAAAGGGCGATATGAACATCTCCGGGAAAAGGGTAAGAATATCCACTCTCATTTTCTTTACCGGCCTCCTTCAGCCGCATCATTTAGTCCAGAAGACCGGGTAAAAGCTTGATCTGCATTTCCTTTTTCTCTAGGTCCACTTTTAGCACTACTTCCTTAATCGCGGGAATCAGTATTTCCCCATACTCTTCTGATTTTATTGAATAAACATCATTGGCCCCTGTTTCCAGTATATCCCGTAAAATGCCCAGGTAACCAAGTTCCTGATCATAAACCGACAGGCCTTTTAACTGGAAATGATAGTAGCTGCCTTCCGGGAGGGGATATACTTCACTCTCCGGAACCATGAGATGCTGACCGCGCATGGCCTCGGCCTTTTCTCGCGAATCAATTCCCTGAAATTTTAAAAGAACGGTCTGGTTGGCAGTCCGGGTGTTTTCAATATTTATGAGGGTAGCGCCTCCCGGTCCGACCACGAAGACCTTTTCCATTTTGTTAAATCTCTCCGGAAAGTCGGTTAAGGGCGCAACCCTGACTTCACCGCGAAGCCCGTAGGCGCCTCTTATAATCCCTATGTTTACCAGGTCTTCATCATTCATGTCAAACACCACCTTATCAGCCACCGTCGCCATAATAAAGCTTTCTTTAAATGCCTAACCCTGGGCCAAACGATAGCGGGGACCAACCGTCTGCCGCCCGGCAGTCAGGTCAAGCCCCCGCGTTTCAAGCGATGCCTCTAATAAATGATGCACGGCTCTTCTACAGCTATTTTTGGATCTCAACCGTGACGCGTTTTCCTTCTTTGGCTGCTGCGGCCTTGGTAATGGTCCGAATGGATTTGGCGATTTTGCCCTGTTTGCCAATAACCTTGCCCATATCGTCTGCTGCTACCGTGAGTTCCAGTACTATGGCCTTTTCTCCATTGGATTCCTTGACACTCACCTGGTCAGGATCATCCACCAGGTTTTTGGCTATATACTCCAAAAGATCCTTCATATGTTTCACCCCCGTCCGCTATTTGCGGCTCTCAGCAAACTTGAACATAATGCCTTGCTTTTGCAGAATAGATTTGGCTGTATCGGTCGGTTTCGCTCCCTCAGCCAGCCATTTCAAGGCTTTTTCTTCATCGATTTTTATGGTTGCCGGGTCGGTGTTCGGATTATAGTATCCGATTTCCTCTATGAATCTTCCATCCCTGGGTGATCTGGCATCAGCCACCACCATTCTATAAAAGGGACTCTTTTTGGCACCCATTCTTTTCAGCCTGATCTTTGTCGCCACATACTCACCTCCTAAATAGTATAGCCCGATGCTAGACCGGGATCTTTTATCAAATCCTGAAACCAGCCTGTACTAGTTAAAGGGAAATTTGATCGGCGGAAATCCGCCCCGCTTGCCCTTTTTACCGCCCATATCCGCAAATTGCTTCATGAGCTTGCGGGATTCTTCAAACTGCTTGAGCAGTCGGTTTACGTCTTGAACCCGGTTTCCGCTTCCCCGGGCTATGCGTTTTTTCCGGCTGCCATTGATAATTGACGGGTTGGCCCGTTCTTGAGCGGTCATCGATTTAATGATCGCTTCTAGGCGCCCGATTTCTTTTTCATCGAAATCACCTTTGGCGGCCTTAATCTGTTTGCCTATTCCCGGGATCATTCCCAGAAGGTCTTCCAGGGGGCCCATATTGCGCACCTGCTGCATCTGGTCAAGGAAATCCTGCAGGGTAAATTCCTGCTGTCTGATCTTTCTTTCCATTTCCCGGGCTTTGCTTGCATCCATATTGGCCTGGGCCTTTTCCACCAGACTCAGTATATCGCCCATGCCTAAAATGCGGGAAGCCATACGTTCAGGGAAAAAGGTTTCCAAAGCGTCCAATTTTTCCCCCATGCCGACCAGCTTAATCGGACAGCCGGTAACCGCTTTTACCGACAGGGCCGCACCGCCCCGGGTATCGCCGTCCAGCTTGGTCAAAACCACACCGGTAAGGCCCAGTTGGGCGTTAAACGACTCCGCCACATTGACCGCATCCTGCCCGGTCATGGCGTCCACCACCAGCAGGATCTCATCAGGGTCTAAGGCGGTTTTAATATTACTCAACTCTTCCATTAACTGCTCATTGATATGGAGGCGGCCCGCAGTATCCAGAATAACTACATCGCGGTTGGTGCTGCGGGCGTGTTCAATGGAGGCCCGCGCTATGTCCACCGGGTTGCCCTGTCCCATGGAAAAAACCGGCGTGGAAGTCTGCTCGCCCAGCACCTGGAGCTGTTTTATAGCAGCCGGACGGTATACATCACAGGCCACCATTAAGGGGCGGCGTCCCTGTTTGACCAGGTTTCTGCTCAGTTTGGCCACCGTAGTGGTTTTTCCGGCCCCCTGCAATCCCACCGCCATGATAATGGTCGGGGTCCGGGAAGACAAAACCAACTTGGTCTCCTGCCCCCCCATCAAAGCGGTCATTTCATCATAGACAATCTTGACAATCTGCTGCCCCGGGGTGAGACTGGCCAGTACCTCTTGCCCAACTGCCCGTTCACTTACCCGGGCTATAAAATCTTTGACCACCTTGAAGTTTACATCCGCCTCCAGCAAGGCGAGACGAACTTCGCGCATGGCTAGGCGCACATCTTCTTCATTTATTTTGCCTTTACCGCGCAGTTTTTTGAAAATATCCTGCAGTCTATCTGATAGGCCCTCAAATGCCACGCTATCGCTCCTTTATTCGTTAAACCCGTTCCTTTAGTTCTTCCAGCAAAGATAGTGCCATATCCAGTTTATGGCGATCCACCTCTCCCGACAACAGCGCATAGATCTTCTGCCAGCGGGCCCGGTTGCTTAAAAATTTATCCATCAGACCCAGTCGCTGTTCGTAATCCTCTAGGGCCGCTTCCGAACGTCTCAACAGATCGTGAACAGCCTGCCGGCTTACATTTATACTACTGGCAATTTCGGCCAAGGACCAGTCGTCCTCATAATAGAGGTGAATGACTTCCTGCTGCCGGTCGGTCAATAAGGAACCATAAAAATCCTTGAGCATGATAACCCGGTCGACTTTTTCCAGCATTCGGCCATCCCCTTTGTAAAGGAAAAATACTTTACATAAAAATTCTATCCGCATGGAATAGTGATGTCAAGGGAAGAAAATAAAATCCTTGGCCATTTCCCCGAAAGAAAGTAAACTATTGGTACAAGGAGGGAAACCAAAGTGAAAGAAAAAATCGCTTTGCTGGCTGACAGCGCCTGCGATCTACCCCGGGAGATCATAAATCGCTACGGCATCAAAATCCTGCCGCTCAAGGTTATCTACCGGGATCGGGAGTACAACGATCGGATCGATGTTGAACCCGATTATGTCTATTCTCGTATGCCGGGCGAGATTCCTACTACATCGATGCCTTGCGCCCAGGAAATCAAAGACCTTTTTCACCGCATAGGGGAAGAAGGATTTACTCATGTCCTGGCGGTTCACATTTCAACCGGCCTCTCCGGGACCTGTGAAGCTGTGAAAATGATTGCGCGCGACATAGACCATCTCAGGATCAAAGTAGTGGACAGCAAGACCCTGTCCTTTGGCACCGGGTGGATGGTTTTAGATGCAGCCAGAAATATCGCCAACGGGTTGAGTTTTGAAAAAGTTCTGGATAAGTTGCACTCTATTCAGCCCAAAGTTCAAGTATACTATATCCTGGAAACCCTGGAATACCTGCGTAAAGGCGGCCGGATAGGCCTGGTTGCCGGCATGCTGGGAAACCTCCTGGACATCAAACCAATTATTTCCGTAAACGACGAAGGCAAATATTTCACCTTTGCCAAAGCCCACGGCCGACGCAAATCCATTGACAAGCTTTATGATATCGTGGCGAAAACCGTGACCACCAAGCGCATCAACCTGGCGGTTTTGCACGGCGGTGCACTGGAAGAGCTCAATGCCCTGGTTGAAAAACTGAAAAAACTACCCAACATCAATGAGATTGTCTGTTCCGATATAAGCCCCGTCCTGGGAGTACATACCGGACCGGGCCTGGTGGGTGTCGCATTCCACGAAGTATAGCATTGAACCGAATTGTATAGAAAGGTAAGTGGTTAATAAATATCTGTCGGGATATATTTAAAAATGTAGGATAATAATCTTTCCCGCAGGCAGGATTCATCATATTTTAGGCCTGGAGCCGGTTTATAATGGTCTTACTTTAAACAGGAGGCCATTTTTATTGAACAGCCCTCAAAAACTACCGGCCATCCGGGCCTTGTTTGTCCTTTTATACCTCTTTGCCGGCTTGCCTCAGGATAAAGCCGATGCCGCATCTGTTAAGCCTCTCAGCATGGCCCCTCCTAATGTTGGGCAAGCCTTCCAGCAGGTCCTGGTTGATTTTAATCTCTACCAACAGTTTCTTCAGGTAGAAGAAACGCCCGGGGGGCAGGTACTTTTAAACGCTCATAATCCCGATGAAGCGTCCTTCTTCCTAAGCCGTGGCTTTTGCAACGACCTAGCTGATGCTATATGTTCAAGTTTTACCTGGTATGATAGGGAACGGGGACGTCTTATGCTTATACCCTGTGATGGGCTGCCTATTATCGGGTCAGCTCAAAAGAACGGTGTCCTCTATTATATTGAAGGTAGAGATATGATTACTTTTCAATATCGTTTTGAAAATTGCTACCAGCCTAGAGACGCCTATCTTTATAGCGTAAGAACCCGCCTCCAGGAAGGATGGTGGAAAGTCGAAGCCCTGGAGCTTTTAGAGTTAAATCAATAACGGTGCTTAATAAGCCTTTAACGGCCAGCCCTATACCAGGCAGTCAGCCCCTTAACTGCCAGACCGATTATCACCAGCCAAATGATCGCAATAAGTGCAGCCGCCCAGAGTCTGCCCCACCCCGATTGCCAGCTCTGTTCAGCTTCTAGACGGCACTCCTTCATTACTTCGTCGGGAATTCTTTTTAAAGCCAATCTCAACAGCCAGGGAATGAGAATGAGATCATCAAGGTAGCCCAGAACGGGAATGAAGTCGGGAATAAGATCAATCGGGCTCACCGCCAGGGCCAAAGCCAAACCAGCCAAAGCCCGAGCCTGCCAGGGAGTCCCGGGATGACGACTTGCCAGATATATGGCATGTAGTTCTTTTTTTAGACGGGCAGCTTCGTTTCTCAAGATTTCTCTGTTAAAAAGCATGTTTTCTATCGAGCCTTCTTTTCCAACATCTATTGAGTAGTTATAATGTTATATCCCATTAGCCGGATTTCTTCAAGATCATCTTGCCAGAAACCGCTAAATGTAAACCCAGTTTAAGACTTGCCTTCTAAAGTTGATGGTTTTAGAATAATAGTAGTAATTAAATATAATAGTTGGAGAGCCTTGAGCCCCGCCGTATTATCGGCGGGTTTTTTTATCCTATCAGACAACAATACACTCACCCCATTTAAATAACAGTGCTTCCGTTGCCAATGCCTAAATATATAAATATTAAGGAGGAGTTTAGTATGGTTTTACCGTTGGATGGTATCAGAGTCCTGGATCTCTCCCAGTATCTGCCCGGTCCACTCTGTTCCCAGATCCTCGCTGACTTTGGTGCTGAAGTCATTAAGATCGAGGAACCCAGTGGTGAATGGGGACGCTATCTGGCACCCATGCTGCTGGAGGAAAGCGCCCGTTTTTATTCGGTAAACCGCAATAAGAAGAGTGTAGCTATCAACCTGAAAACTGACGAGGGTAAGCATGTTTTATCTGAGCTTGTCAAGACCGCTGATGTTTTCATTGAACAATTCCGTCCCGGTGTACTGGAAAAGATGGGGCTCGGGTATGATGTGCTGAAGGAAATCAATCCCCGATTAATTCATTGTGCCATAACCGGATACGGTTTTACCGGTCCGTACCGTTTGGTGGCCGGTCATGATCTCAACTACCTGAATTTAACCGGAATTACCGGGTTAAACGGCCCTGGTGACAGAGCCTCCCTCTGCGCCGGCCAGTTGGCCGACATCGCCGGGGGAAGCCTCTACTCTGTGATAGGAATTCTACTGGCCTTGCTGGCCAGGGATAAAACCTCCCGCGGGCAATTTGTCGATATTGCCATGGCTGACGGGGCCTTGAGCCTGCTCTGTTATACCATCGGCGAATGGGCGGGTCTGGGCCGGCTTCCGGCCCGGGAAGAAAACCTGCTGTCCGGCGGATATGCCTGTTACAATGTCTACGAAACAAGCGATCATCGTTTCGTCGGTCTGGGGGCCATTGAGTCCAAGTTCTGGGAAGGCTTTTGTCAGCGGGTCGGTAAAGGGCAATATATACCCTGGCACTATGTTGAGGAACGTCAGCGTGAAATGGTTGAAGACATTAGAGCCCTGATCAGAGAAAAAACTCAGATCGAGTGGCTGGAAATCTTTTCCGACCTGGATATCTGTTTTACCCCGGTCTTGACTTTGGATGAGGTTGCCGAACATCCCCAGTTGAGAGCCCGGGAAATGATGATCAAACTCGATAATTTCAAAAACTCGGGCCGAGATATGTACCTGACCGGAATACCGGTTAAGCTTTCCGAAACCCCGGGAGAGCTAAGAGCGGTGTTTCCCGACATAGGTCAGCACACCGACGCGATCCTGACCGAGGCCGGATACAGTCAGGAACAGATCGGTAAACTGCGCGAACAAAAAGCCATTCGTTAGCAAGTACAAATCATGCCTGACAAGGTGCAATATTAATGAGATAATGACAGTCAGGTCTGATTTTTGGCTGGAGGATGTGATAGCGTGGTGAAAATACCCAGACCGGTACCCGATTATTTGTCTCACGGTCTTAGAATAGTCTTTGTCGGCTTCAATCCCAGCCTTCGTTCAGGTGAAACCGGTCACCATTTTGCCAACCCCAGCAACCGTTTTTGGCGCATCCTCTACGAAGCCGGTTTAACCCCCAGAATATATAGACCCGAGGAAGACCACCTTCTTCTCCAATTGGGCTACGGATTAACCAACATAGTGCCCCGCCCTACCAGAGCCGCTGCCGATATCATGCGCGAGGAATACGTTGGGGGAAGGCAGCTGCTATCCCAAAAGCTAGAGCATTATCGTCCCCTAACGGTATGTTATGTGGGTAAAGGGGTTTACCAGGCCTATTCCCAAAGGACTCGGGCATCCTGGGGATATCAAGCCTTCGATGTTATTGATGGTGTAAGAGACTTTGTGGCCCCCAGCAGCAGCGGTCTGGTGCGCATGAAGACCCCGGAAATAGTATCTATTTACCACCAGCTGTTTACTGCCGGGCTTTAAGTGATCTAAAGGTAAAAAGAACCAGGCTTCCCCTATTCCAGACTCTAGTCCAGCAGCAGTCGAGTTTTTGCAAAAACCATTCAGGGTTCTTAACGGCAAAAGGCTTCCTTAAACAGATAAGGAAGCCTTTTATATTCTTTGGTGGGCGATGACGGGCTCGAACCGCCGACCCCCTGCTTGTAAGGCAGGTGCTCTCCCAACTGAGCTAATCGCCCGTGAATGGTGACCCCTAGGGGACTCGAACCCCTGTTACCGCCGTGAAAGGGCGGTGTCTTAACCGCTTGACCAAGGGGCCATGCCAGACGTCGGAAGACGGTTGTCAGATACTGCGTTTAGAGCTGAGACTGGTGCAAGAATAAAGCTGTATTATCCGACTTCCGTCTTCAGAACGCTGATTTCAAACATGGTGGGCCTACCAGGACTCGAACCTGGGACCAACCGGTTATGAGCCGGTAGCTCTACCAACTGAGCTATAGGCCCTGGCGCTACTGCGGTACCCCGCAAAAGATAGTGTATAATATCTCTACTAAAAGGTCAAGAGCCAAGGCCCCTGAAATCCGGGTTTATTAAAACAAAGAGCGGTAACTTGATAGGGTTACCGCTGTTATTTCCATTGGCTCCCCGAGTAGGATTCGAACCTACAACCCTCCGGTTAACAGCCGGATGCTCTACCGTTGAGCTATCGAGGAACGCCCCAACGAGAATCATTATAAAATGCCGTCGACCCTCTTGTCAAGTCCGATTGGCATCGGCTTTTCTCCTACTCGATATAATCTTTAAGTTTTTTACTGCGCGACGGATGCCTCAGCTTTCTAAGGGCTTTGGCTTCAATCTGCCTGATTCTCTCCCGGGTAACCCCAAACTCCTGACCAACTTCTTCCAGGGTCCGCGGACGCCCATCATCCAGGCCAAATCGCAACCGCAGAACTTTTTCCTCCCTTTCGGTCAGGGTGTTTAAGATACCATCCAGATGCTCTCTGAGCAATACAAAAGAAGCAGATTCCTCAGGCGATTCGGCATCTTCATCAGTTATAAAATCGCCCAGGTGACTGTCATCCTCTTCTCCGATAGGAGTCTCCAGGGACACCGGTTCTTGAGCGACCTTCATAATTTCTATAACCCGGTCAACTGAAATATCCATCTCTTGAGCAACTTCGGTGGGAGTAGGCTCCCTGCCCAGTGTCTGCAAAAGATTGCGCTGTACGCGGGAAAGCTTGTTGATAGTCTCAACCATATGAACCGGTATTCTTATGGTCCTGGCTTGATCAGCTATCGCTCTGGTTATGGCCTGCCTGATCCACCAGGTAGCATAAGTGCTGAACTTAAAGCCCTTACGAAAATCAAACTTTTCCACTGCTTTCATAAGGCCGAGATTGCCTTCCTGAATCAGGTCGAGGAACAGCATGCCCCTTCCAACATAGCGTTTGGCAATACTCACCACCAGGCGCAGGTTGGCTTCCACCAGCTGGCGTTTGGCCTCTTCATTGTTTTCTTCAATCAACTTGGCCAGTTCAATTTCCTGATCGGCTGATAATAAAGGCACCCGGCCAATTTCTTTGAGGTACATACGGACCGGATCGTCGATCTCAATCCCTTCGGGAATGACTATGTCTTCGGTCTCGATATTGTCTGCTTCAACGTCATCCTCAGATTCCATTTCGCCATCCAGGCCGATGCCTATCCCCAGGGACTGAAAATGCTCGAATATATCATCTATATTATCAGGTCCCAGGTTGAATCCCTGGAGATCCTCTATAATTTCCTCGTAGGTAAGGTTTTTCTTTTTCTTGCCTTTCTCGGCCAGAACACTTATCGATTCTGCGAGTTTCTTGTCCACTTTCATCATATCCCCCCTTCCTGGGTGTTATGCAGGAATGTATCGAGGTAAAGAATAAAACCCAACAGGGCACTAAAGTCACCTTGCAGCCTGGCTTTTTCTAAAAGGCCGTGCAGCCTGTTCCACACGATCCGCTTTCCTCGATTCTTTACCGAGTAGATAAAATCATCAACTTCTTCATCAGGGGGAGCCTCTAGACTCTCACCCAATACCACCATTTTCCCTAAAACCGCTCCCAAGCCTGCTTCCTCAGCCTTTTGCCTGAAAAGGGACGGGCCGCATTCACCAAGGAGCTGGGTTTCTTCATATAACTCCAGCAGGGCCTGGTTGACCGGTTCCACAAACAGTATGCCACCAGTGGCGGTACGCAACTTCTTGTGGACCCGGGGAAATGCCAGAACAGCTGCCAATATTTTCTCCTCATTGCTATAATTACCGTATATAATATTATCTCTTAATACCTGGGTTTTATTCCCGCTTACACCTACTTTCCCGGTCTGAATCTTTCCCCTGGCCAATTCCCTGGCCACCACGTATTCTTCCAGAGACAGCCGTCTCGACAGGAGCTTTACGTAGTTGTCCTTTTCCAGTTCAGAATCAAGAGACTGTATATCGTCTTTAACTGAACGAATAATCGCTACCTTGCTATCAATATCTTGAGCTGTTTGAGTCATCATTTGGCGGAATATTTTATACTCTATATGGCTCACTCTATTATTCTGTATATAGTGCAAAAATTCCTCTTTTCCAGACCGGGCAAGAAATTCATCCGGATCCTGGCTCTCCGGAAGAGTTAGAACATCGACCTTCAAGCCTTCACCTCCCAGTATTTCTATGGCTCGCCAGGTCTGCCTCTGGCCAGCTTCGTCACCGTCATAGACAACCAGGACCTTCCGGGCATAGCGAAGTAAAAGTTGGGCCTGCTCTGCAGTCAGGGCCGTTCCCAGGGTAGCAACCGCATTCTCAATACCGTATTGATGCAGTCTCAGGCAGTCCATATAGCCCTCAACCACAATCGCTTCACCAAGCTTACGGATGCTGTCCCGGGCCTGAAAAAGACCGTAAAGATTGAGCCGTTTATGAAATACTTCAGTTTCTCCGGTATTTAGATATTTAGGGAAACCCTCATCAAGTATCCTTCCTCCAAAACCGACGATTTCACCATTGTAAGCAGCTATGGGGAAAATGACCCGCCGGCGAAATTGATCATAATAGCGCTGCTGCTCCCGGCTGCGTTTTACCAGGCCAGCCCCCAGCATTTCATCAGCTTTAAAGCCTTTCTTTAATAAATACTCGCTCAAGCCATTCCAGCTGTCAGGGGCAAAGCCCAGGCTGAACCTTTTTATCATTTCCTGGGGTATGGAGCGCCTTTCCAGGTAGATAGCTCCTTCACGACCCGCCGGCGACTGCAAGGTGTTTTGGAAATACTCCACCGCCAGGCGATTGAGTTCAATTATCCTTTTGCGCTGATCCGCTTCCCGGGGAGAGGCTGAGCTTTTTATTTCAACACCGGCGCGGGCGGCTAGCAGCTGAAGAGCCTCCTTGAAATCCAGCCCATCCCTCCTCATAATGAAGTTGATCATGTCCCCCCCGCTCTGGCAGCCAAAGCAGTAATACATATTGCGCTCTGAACTGACCGTAAAAGATGGCGTCTTCTCGCTGTGAAAAGGACACAGGCCCCAGAAACGGTTGCCCTTGCGGGTCAGCTTGATGTTCTCTGCGACAATATCAACTATGTTTAATCGGGCCTCTATATCCCGCATTACCTGGTCATCGAAATATCCGGTCATTACTTCACCTGCCCCGCTCCGGTATATATGCTACTCTTTTATCCTATTGAAACGATCGACGCATCTTTTAAACCTCATATTGGTTCATCACTGCCCCCCAGTCGGTAGGCTTCCGGTACCAGCGAGTGGGGTATATAAATATCGTTAAACTGCGAAACACAATAGGCATCACTCATGCCTGAAATGTAATCGGCAGCAGCCCTCTCCCTGCCTTCCTGGTCCGCGATTTCACAGTACAACGGGCTCATCTTCTCCGGTCTGCGGCAATAGTATGAAAAGAGGTGCTCAATAATAAACATAGCCCTGGTCCTTTCCGCCTGGCAAACCGGTCCGTCGTATATCCTATCGAACATAAACTGGCGCAGACCCCGCAGGGCATGGTCGGTTTCCCGGTCGGGTTCCACCCTGATCCCGGCCCCCTCGGCCATCAACTTCCGGGTATTTTCAATAGTGGCGGTGACCAGAGTCGCAATGCGTTTGCTGTGGGTGTCGCCCAGTAGCTCCAAATACTGGGCCGGGATTTCATCCGCTGAGAGCAACCCGGCTCGGATGGAATCATCTATATCATGTTGTACATAGGCTATCTTATCGCTTATGCGAATTACCTGTCCTTCCAAGGTAGCCGCATCTTCATCCCCTCGTCCGTAGCCGCTGTGATGCAGAATGCCATCTAAAACCTCGGGGCTCAAATTGAGTCCGGGCCCGTTTTTATGCTGTTCCACTCGAGTCAGAACCCGAATACTGTTTTCATTGTGGCGAAAGCCCTCCTTGAGCAGTTGGTTCAGGATATCTTCTCCGGAATGGGCAAACGGTGTATGCCCTACATCATGCCCCAACCCCATCGCTTCGATCAGATCCAGGTTCAAATTCAGCCCCGCCCCGATAGTCCGCGCTATCTGGCCAACCTCCAGAGTGTGGGTAAGGCGGGTTCGGTAATGATCGCCTGGAGGCGCGATAAACACCTGGGTTTTATGCTTGAGGCGGCGAAAGGATTTGGAATGAACAATGCGATCCCGGTCTACCATAAAACAGGTCCGCACCGGATCAGGATCCTGCGGCCGCAGACGGCTCCTGGCGTCCCTGGCCTTGGTCGCCCAGGGGCTTAAATATGCCTGTTCCCTCTCTTCAATCTCTTGCCTGATGTTCATCAAGAACCACCCCAATAAAAAAATCCTTAAGGGCAGGAGCCTGAAGGATTTTGACCGTCATTTGCTTGAATTAAGCTTTAATCAGGTGCGCTCCCGCAAGCCCCTGGTGGCCTCTGCCACCTGATATATCCTTTTTCCCAGTATCCGGCACCGTTTGAGGGCCTCTTCATCGTTGTGGGGCGGCCGCTGGGCGGCGGCTCCAAAATGCCCGCAATCATCCTCAATATGCCCATCCCCTACTATTACCATACCATGCACCAGAAAGATATCATGCATGGTCCTTAAGACCGCTTCCTGGCCGCCAAAGCGAGAACTTCCTACCGAAAGCGAACCCGCCACCACATTCATTAGCAGCTTCTGGTTGCGTAGCCGCCTGGTCTTATCCCAAAAAGCCTTGAGCTGGCCGGAAACGCTTCCGAAATAAACCGGGCTACCCACCAGCAGGCCATCGGCCTGGGTCAACAGGTTAAAGGCTTCTTCCAGGGGTTTGCCTTCATAGCACTTTCCGGTGCAAGGGGTGATGCAAGCGGTGCAAAAAGACTTCTGCGGCCCACGCATTAAGCGCTGACAATGCAGCGTTGCGGTCCTGGCCCCCAGTCTCTCCGCCTCATTTAAAGCCTCATTCAGCATAAAGGCCGTACTTCCTTTTGGATTGGGACTGCCGTTGACAGCCACAATAAAGGTTGGTTTCAAACCTTACACCCCCATCCCCATTAATACTACACTTTATTATTGGATTCCTTTTTTTGACCCAAAAATTTGTTCGTTTACAAGGAAAAGGGACGGACCCCGCTGTAACAGCGAAAGCGCGTCCCTCTAAAAATCTGAAACTTACTTTTTATTAATCGTTTTTCAGCCTGGCCTGGGCCGCAGCTAGCCTGGCCACCGGAATCCGGTAAGGTGAGCAGCTTACGTAGTTCAAACCGACCAGGTGACAGAATTCTATAGAGCTTGGCTCTCCGCCATGCTCCCCGCATATACCCATCAAAACTCCGGGGCGCTCCCGGCGGGCGCCATCGACCGCCCAGCGCATCAAAGCGCCTACTCCTTTGCGGTCCAGTACGGCGAAGGGATTGTCCTTCATTATCTTCTTTTCCAGGTAAACCGGAATGAACTTGCCTTCTGCATCATCCCGGGAGAAACCCAGAGTAGTCTGGGTAAGATCGTTGGTGCCAAACGAGAAGAACTCGGCCTGGCTCGCTATTTCGTTGGCCATTATACATGCCCTGGGCAGCTCCAGCATAGTACCCACGGCAAAGTCCAGTTCCTCCCCGGTCTCGTCTTTGACCGTATTATAAACATCCATGATTTCGGATTTCAGGTAGGCAAACTCGGCAATGTCCATAACCAGAGGAATTTCCACCTCGGCAAAGGTCTTAACCCCTTCCCTTTTCAAACGGGTGGCAGCTTCAAATATGGCCCGGGCCTGCATGCGATATATCTCGGGATAAGTGAGTCCCAGCCGGCAGCCGCGGTGGCCCAGCATGGGATTGGCCTCCGAGAGGCTGTTGATCTTTTTGAGCAATTCTTCCCTGGCCCGCAGCTGGCCGTTGCTGACCTTGTTGAATTTTAGTTCGGCTATTTCCAAAAGCAGTTCTTCCCTATCGGGCAGGAATTCGTGCAGAGGGGGATCCAGCAGACGAATGGTAACCGGATATGGTGACATCGCCTTTAAGATTCCATAAAAATCTTCTCTTTGCACGGGCAGTAATTTGGCCAGAGCCGCTTCCCTTTCCTCAAGGGTTTCGGCTAGAATCATCTCCTGAACCACCGGTAGTCTATCCTGGGCCATAAACATGTGCTCAGTGCGGCACAGACCGATACCGGTAGCACCGAACTGCCTGGCCCGAGCGGCATCTTCCGGAGTGTCGGCATTGGCCCTGACCTCCAGCATCTTGGCTTCATCAGCCCATTTTAAAAGGGTTTCAAACTCATCTGAGAGAGTAGGTTCGATCATTGGAACTTCGCCCAGCATTACCTGACCGGTGGAGCCGTCCAGGGTTATGATATCCCCCTCTTTGACGGTAATGCCGTTAACCGTAAACTCCCGAGCATTATAGTTTATCTTGATGCTTTCACATCCACACACACAGGGTTTGCCCATTCCCCGGGCCACCACCGCAGCGTGGGAAGTCATCCCGCCCCGGGCGGTCAGGGTGCCCTGAGCGTGAATCATGCCGTGGATGTCATCGGGAGTAGTCTCATTCCTCACCATGACTACCCTTTCACCGGCACCTCCAAGTTTCTCAGCCAGATCGGCATCGAAGACCACCTTTCCAGAAGCGGCACCCGGAGAAGCCGAAAGGCCAACCGCAATGGGCTCCAATTTTATGCTGGTGTCAATTTGCCGGTGGAGAAGCTGGTTTATGGCTTCCGGATCAACCCTCATTAAGGCTTCTTCAATGGTCAACAATCCCTCGTTCACCATATCCACGGCCACCTTCACCGATGCTTTAGCGGTGCGTTTGCCATTTCTGGTCTGCAGCATGTAAAGGATGCCTTTTTCAACCGTAAACTCTATGTCCTGCAGGTCGCGATAGTGGTTCTCCAGTTTGTTGCAGGTATCCACGAATTGCTGATAGACGCTGGGCAGTTCTTCCTTGAGCTTACTTATCGGAGTGGGCGTTCTTATGCCGGCCACTACGTCCTCACCCTGGGCATTTATTAAGAACTCTCCGTATAGTTCTTTGTCCCCGGTAGCGGGATTGCGGGTAAACGCCACCCCGGTTCCACTGTCGTCACCCATGTTGCCAAAAGCCATGCATTGGACGTTGACGGCAGTTCCCAGGCTGTCGTCGATCTTGTTCAAGCGGCGGTAGACAATCGCCCGCTGGTTGTTCCAGGAGCCAAAAACAGCTTTGATGGCCATAACCAACTGCTCTTTAACATCTTGGGGGAAGTCAAAGCCCTTAACGTTTTTGATCAGGGCTTTATATTCACTTATGATCTCTTGGAGTTCGGTCGCGGGGATTTCGTAATCGAATATCAAGCTCAGTTTGCGTTTATAACGCTCCACAATTTCTTCAAAATTGTGATGCTCTACCTCCAGGACCACATTGCTGAACATTTGAATAAAACGGCGATAACAATCATAGGCAAATCTTTCATCCCCGGTCAAAGCCGCCAGTCCCTGGACCGACTCATCGTTTAGACCCAGGTTTAATATAGTATCCATCATACCCGGCATGGAAATGGCCGCCCCCGAACGAACCGATACCAGTAGCGGATCGGACTTGTTGCCGAATTTCTTGTTGGTAGCCTCCTCCAGCATGGCCAGGGCTTTATATGTTTGGTCCAGCATGTCTTCCGGGAACTGCTCTCCTGCTTCTATGTAGGCATTGCACGCCTCAGTGCTTATGGTGAATCCCGGGGGCACCGGCAATCCGATATTGGTCATTTCGGCCAGGTTGGCCCCCTTGCCTCCTAGTAAGGACTTCATCCCCGAGTTTCCTTCCGCAAAAGGGTACACATATTTGTGGCTAGACATTGCTTAACCTCCTATAATATATTTCCAATATTTTGCTGGCAGTCTCCTCAACCGCCTTGTTGGTAACATCAATAACCGGGCAGCCGATCTTTCTCATGATCTTTTCGGCAAACTCCAGTTCTTCCTGAATGCGTTCCGAATTGGCGTAGGTAGCCTGACCGGCCAGGCCCATGGTCTTTAAGCGTTCGGTGCGAATCCGGTTGAGCTGTTCGTGGCGAATGGTGAGACCGATAATCTTGCCTTTTGCCACCCGGTACAACTCCTGAGGAGGATTTACCTCAGGCACCAACGGTACATTGGCCACTTTGATCCGCTTATGGGCCAGGTACATGGAAAGCGGAGTCTTTGAAGTCCGTGAGACGCCCACCAGAACTATATCGGCCTGCTCAATACCCCGAGGATCCTTACCATCGTCATAGCGGACGGCAAATTCGACCGCTTCCACTCTTCTATAATACATTTCATCTATCTTGCGCAGAAGGCCCGGCTCCCGTTTAGGTTCAATGTGGCTGGCCTTTTTAAAAGCATCGATCAAAGGCCCCAGTATGTCGACACAGACAACTCCGGTCTCCATGGCCCGGGCCTGCAGGTGGCGGGCCAGGTCGTCCACCACCAGGGTGTATGCAATAACGTAGCTTTCCATACGGGCATGGCTAACTATTTCATCAATAGTAGCCGTATCCGAAATGTTGGGCACCTGTCTAATCTCCATAGTCCCGGAATTAAACTGGCTGGCGGCGGCTCTTACCACCATTTCAGCCGTCTCACCGATGGAGTCGGATACGATATAGACGCCCGGTAAATGTTGGGTCAAAATCGAAACCTCCTGTCCAAGTCACTTGGTTCCCTATAAATAATCCGCCAGCTTAGTAGTCTGTAACACTTAAAACTTTAATTTCCCGCCGACCAAATTTCCGCAGGGCTTTGTTGTGGTCAATCGCTCACTCCGCCGCCTCCCCCTACAAAATTTTTTCTCGGCGGATAAACTAAACTTTTAGATGTTACAGTCTACTAGTCAAATACTGGCCAGGTCTAAAAAAAGCCGTG
The DNA here is from genome assembly GCA_040217815.1 of Syntrophomonadaceae bacterium. Lineage (GTDB taxonomy): Bacteria > Bacillota > Syntrophomonadia > Syntrophomonadales > Syntrophomonadaceae > UBA5314. The sequence continues at coordinate 37,454 of JBEHWI010000015.1, forward strand.
CAATGTTGGTTTTGGATATCTTGCCTACCACCTCTAGTTTTTCTTCACCTTCTTCGTCGAGAAACACCCTAACTACCGGCAGACTGTCTACCTCGTGCTCCACTATCTTGCGGGACGCTTCCACAACTGTTTCATCGAGGGTTGTGGTTACAATATTGGGCATGCGCGTCATGATCACACTGACCGGAACCCGGTGAATATCCGCCTGTCCCAGGGTAGTCTTCAAGAAATCCTTTCTGGATACCACCCCGTTAAGATAGTTCTCCCCATCGACTACATAGATGCTGCCCGTATCCTCTACAAAGAGGCTGACCACAGCATCATAAATACTACAGCTCTCCTTTACCACCACGGGCATTGACTGTATATCCCGCACCCGGTACTGGGTGAGAATCCTGCGCAGTTCGGTATTGGCTCCCTGGTTTTTAAAGGTATAACCCACCCGCGGTTTGGCTTCCAAATAGCCGGACATCGTCAAAACCGCCAAATCAGGCCTGAGTGCCGCCCTGGTAACATTGAGCAGCTCGGCAATCTTTTCTCCGGTAATCGGTTCCTGGACCTTGACTATCTCCAGGATTCTGGCCTGTCGTTCACTCAGTTCGATAATATTCACCACCCAATTATGCTATACTTTTTGGGCTAATCAATATTAATTATATATACTGAATCGAACTTGTGAAATCCTGTTTCAAAATAATTTTTAATAAACAAGCTTGCCAAAATCTGCCACCAGCTTGCACAAGGTGGTTGTTTTCCGCAGTATTCCCAGGCGGGCCGCCTTGAGTTGCTCATCTTCAATCATTACCATTACCGCACCAAAGAAATTGTCAATAAAGGACCGAAGGGCCGCCAACTGACTTAAGGCTTCATTATATTCCCGAGCTTTTAACAGCGGCAGCAGCCTTTGCTCGGTGTCCTTAACGGCCTGGTACAGGGCGATTTCACTTGCATCCTGTAGGATCGAATCATCAAATAGCTCCTGCTCCCACTTGCGGGAAAGATTATTGGAACGATTAAAGACCACCATAAAGTCTTCAAAAAGAGGATCCTGTTTAAAGGCCTGGAGGCATTCAACCCGCTGGTGGACTTCTTTTAAGTCCTGGGGAGCCAGTTGTAACACCGCATCGATCACATCATATGAGTAGCCCCGTTCCAACAGAACTCCGCGCAGTCGCTGGAGGATAAAGTCCAAAACCTCCCGAGCTGTGTCTTCGCGGTTGTTTTCCGGTATAATTCCATCAAAGTTGTCGTAGGCAGCTAGGCAGCACTCCCGGATATCTATATCCAAAGAACGCTCCAAAACAACATTTACAATACCCAGGGCCTGGCGGCGCAAGGCATAAGGGTCCTGCGATCCGGTCGGTTTAATGCCGATTGCGAAACATCCCACCAGATTGTCAAATTTCTCGGAAAGGCTAAGAACCATACCCGTGGCCGTAACCGGGAGCTCACCCCCGGCATACCTGGGCAGGTAGTGCTCAAGGATAGCCTGGCTGACCTCCTGGTCTTCTCCTCCCACCAGTGCGTAATAACGTCCCATCACGCCTTGCAGCTCCGGAAACTCATACACCATTGAACTCAAGAGGTCGGCTTTACACAGAGCCGCGGCTCTTTTTAAACGACCGGCATCACTCAGTCCCGAAGCCGTCCCCAAAGCAACAGCCAATTTCTTCAACCTGTCTACCTTATCCTGCAGGCTGCCCAGTCGTTCGTGGAACAGCACATCTTTAAAACCGGCAGCCATATCATCCAGGCTCTTTTTGGTATCTTCTTTCCAGAAAAACAGGGCGTCTTCCAGGCGGGCTTTAATAACCCGCTCGTTTCCGGAGCGCACTATATCAAGACTGTAATCGGTGCCGTTTCGCACGCCAATAAACCCAGACAGCAGTTTACCCTGCGTATCAAAGACCGGGAAATAGCGCTGGTGCTCGATCATGCTGGTGGTTAAGACCTCGGGTGGCACCTCCAGGTATGATGGAGAAAAGGATCCGAAAAATGCGGTAGGATATTCAACCAGATAGTTTATCTCATCCAGCAGGTCATCGTTTTCCATAGCTTTGCCACCCTGAGCGGTGGCAACTTTTTGAACTTGCTGCCAGATCATGGCCCGCCTCTGGTCCTGGTCCAGGATCACGTAGTTTTTCTCCAATATCTCAAAATAAGCGGATATGCTATCTACCTGTATGGGGCCGGAAGCAAGAAAGCGATGGCCCCAGGTGATGTTGCTACTGGAAACATTTTCTACCGCCAGAGGTACGATCTGCTCTCCGAAAAGGGTCAACAACCAGCGGATGGGCCGGGCAAAGCGGGTACTAAAGTAGGCCCAGCGCATGGACTTGGGAAATGGTATCGAGTTTATTACGTTGTGCAAAATATCAGGTAGTAAATCCATGCTATCCCTGCCGTTTTCTTTTTTAACGGCAAAAAGGTACTCCACTCTATCAACTTCCCTTATCAGCAAATCGGAAAATTCCATTCCCTGAGCCCGGGCAAAGCCAAGTCCGGCTTTGGAAGGTTGGCCTTCTTTATCAAAGGCGATGTTCTTTTTGGGTCCCCGGTTTTCAATAACGGCGTCTTCCTGACACTCTACCAGACCCTTGACCAGAAGCACCAGACGCCGGGGAGTTCCGTAGCCGCTTACTTCTTCATAGGAAAGCCTTGCCTCACCCAACTTCTGGGCCGCCAGCTCCTTTAAAGATTGGACCGCTGACGGCATATATGCGGACGGGATCTCTTCTACGCCGATTTCCATTAATAGATCGCGCACTGTTATACCCCCTCCTGACTTAAAATTTCTTTGCGCATTTTTTCGTCTTTTATCAATGGGAATCCCAATCTCTCGCGCTGGGCCAGGTATTCACCGGCCACCAGGCGGGCCAGGGCTCTAACCCGGCCGATATATCCGGTTCTTTCCGTTACACTGATAGCACCTCTGGCGTCCAGCAAGTTGAACAGATGCGAACACTTGAGCACATAATCATAAGCCGGCTGCACCAGGTGCAGGGCCGCTATATGGTTGGCCTCCTTTTCACAGATGTTAAACATGGTTGTGAGCGCTGAAACATCCGCCGCTTCAAAATTGTAATGAGAATAGTCGACTTCGGCCTGGTGATGCACGTCAGCATAGCTGATTCCCTCAACCCATTCAATGTCAAAAATGCTTTCTTTATTCTGGATGTACATTGCGATGCGCTCGATACCATAGGTTATTTCTGCACAAACCGGGAAGCAATCAATTCCGCCGCACTGTTGAAAATAGGTAAACTGGGTAATTTCCATTCCATCCAGCCATATTTCCCAACCCAGGCCCCAGGCGCCCAGGGTCGGTGATTCCCAGTTGTCCTCCACCAGACGGATGTCATGTTCCTGCGGATCGATGCCCAGGTCGCGCAGGCTTTCCAGGTATAAATCTATAACATTGTCTGGCGATGGTTTTAGTATTACCTGGTATTGATAATAGTGTTGGAGCCGGTTGGGATTTTCGCCATAGCGTCCGTCAGTGGGACGCCTGGACGGTTCTATATAAGCGACCTTCCATGGCTCCGGTCCCAGGGCCCGTAAAAAGGTGGCCGGATTCATGGTTCCGGCACCTTTTTCCACGTCATAAGGCTGCTGAATAATGCATCCCTGTTTGCCCCAGTAATTATTCAATTTGAGTATCATTTCCTGGAAGTTCATTATTCTTTCCTCCTTTAATAGTCATCATCCGACCGGTTTTTGATTGTCTTTTTAAATATTCTCCAGCATCTCACCATCCGGCTCGGCAGTTTAAATCCCCGTATAAAATAAAAAAACCCGTCCTTAAAAGCAGGGACGGGATTAACCGCGGTTCCACCCTGATTGGCATAATGCCCACTCTTAAAGACCCAGGTTTTACTTGCCTTAAAGGCGTTCCTCCTGCGGCTCCAAAGCGCCTTCGGAAAGTATCTCTACCGGGTTTCCAGCCTCCCCGGCTCTCTATCAAGAGATATCTTTCTTACTCCTCTTCTTCACAGCCAGACTATAAAATTCATAATAAGTTTACCTGAGCCCTGATAGCTTGTCAACTTAAGGGCACTGCCCATTTTAAACCCTAAAAACATCCTGACACCATTAAATACCTTCCCGCGCATTAAATGGAAGCATCATGCATTATTGACAATCATTTCTTGTATACAGTATACTTGTATGCAGAGGGTATTTTGCCTGCGAGGCGAAATACCCCAAAGCTTTTTTCAAGCTTTTTCCATTTAATTACTTCAGGAGGGACTTATATGAATCAGGCAAGTATTAACCCCTTATCCCCTGATGTTTTAATTGAACAGCTGGTAGCCATCGAAGACAAACGCTACCGCTGGCTCGATGAGCAGGTTCCCCTGCCCTCCCGGGAGCGGGATGAACTAGATAACCTGTTGGACAGATACATAGAGGCCTTGCTCGCCTTGATCAGAGAATCACAGCGCAGTTTGCAGTTTAGCAATCAGCTTCCTTATGTAATCATGAACAGCAAAGTTGAAGTTGAACTGTTAAACCGCCAACAGCGCCAATTTTATCGCATATTGCCATTTTATGAAGACCGGGTATCTGCCGGTGATATATCAATTCTCTCACCAGTGGGCCGCTCTCTTTTGCTGCAGGAGAGCGGAGCCCGGGTAAGCGTTCCCGCCCCCGGCGGTGAATTGCTGCTTCACATCCACTCTATTTCCATGCATCACGGTGGTTAAAAAGGTCGGTATGCTATAAAATAGGATTGGCAGGGATAAAAACACGGTCCGGTTGGTAGTCCGGGCGCGGGTGAGAGAACTTCACCCGTCAGTAACCTTCCCTCCTGGGTTGTCCGTTCCCTGTGGGATGCCTAAAAGGAGGGTTTATAATGGAAGATGATACGGTAAAAGTTAGGCTCTGGGTGTACTTTGAAGAGCCCTTTTGGGTCGGCCTCTTCGAAAGATATTATCAGGGCAGGATTACAGCCTGCAAAGTGGTATTCGGACCTGAACCGCGCGGCTGGGAAATTGCCCGGTTTGTTGATTCCCGCTACCAGCATCTGGCTTTCAGCCCATCGGTAGAAGGGGTTTGCTCTTTCGAATCAATCAGGATAAACCCCAAAAGGAGGCAGCGAGCCATCAGCCGGCAAATTAAGCAGGTAGGAAGTACCTGCTCCCAACAGGCTCTGCAGCTGCAGAGGGAAGCCTGTAGTAAGGAGCGCCGGGCCAGACGCAGTCAACAACGAGCCGAGCAAGCCCAACAAAAATACCTGCTCAAACAGGCAAAAAAGAAGGAAAAGAAAAAAGGCCACTAGGCCTTTTTTCAGCTTGTCGACAAAGTCGTCAAGCTGCCCAGAGCGAGCGACGGAAGCGAAGAGTAAGGAATGTAAAAAGCCCGCGATTGAGTCGTACAAGAGTACGTTGATTGAGCGGGTTTTTTACAATGACGCAGACGACGCCCAAGGACGGGCTAGTGCAAGCGATGTCCACGGACGGACAAGTGCAGCGATGCCAGGACGGCAAGGAGCTGCCGATGCCTGGACGGCAAAGAGCTGCGAATTCGCTTTTGTCGACGGTCTGGAAAAAGGCCACTAAGCCTTTTTCCCAGTAGTCAATATTTCACTCAGGGCAGCTGCCGTATGGTGCAGTTGCCTTCACAAATTATGGTCATCTTGTTAGTCCCATTGCCGAGCTGGACCCTGGAGACGTAATCATTTTTTTGATGATACTGAACAGCATCCCGCTCTAAATTGCTACCGTCGGATTTTACCTGAACCTGCCCATTATTACCGTTGGCTGCCGCACTTGTGCTATAGGTCTGCCCACTGACACCAGCGGATGTGGTCCAGGCTAGATTGCCGCTGATTCTCGCGGGGGCATCGTTAACAGCTGTTATGGACAGGTCGGCGCCGGCTGGTAGTAGAACTTCACTGTCGGATCCGCCTATGATAACGTAGCTTGCTAACACCTTATCCGCAGTCAGGGCGACCTTCTGCGACGGGGCGTTTACTTCCAACTCCACCCGGGCCGGCAGACTTATCTTCAGGTTATGTCCGCCCGACAAGGTAATAAACAAGGTATTTCCCGCCTCCCGGGTGCTCACCTTCAAGGCCTGTTCCGCCATCTGCTGGGCTTCTTCTTTTGACTTGGCCCTTACCATAATATTGCCTCCGGCCAACATCGTCTCTATCGAAGTGCTGCGGATTTCCAACTGGGAGTTCTGCTCTGACGACAATACGATTTTTTGCACCTGTGAAGGTATCTGCACCTGGGTTTCTGGCAAAGCGATAGTATAATTAGAGAGCCGCAGCTGCTCCTGTACCCACTCTGCGATTCCTACATCCTGGGCTGTTTTTAGACTCACTCCTGATACGACTAGAAACAGGATGATAATTATACTGAAAATATCGTAGCGGACCCGGCCATCTTCGCTTTTCTTTAAATAAGTATAGACCAGAACCTCAATTCCCAGCACCACCAGTAGTAACGGCCACCAGCGCATAGCGGCGGTTATCGCCTGGGTATTATATTGAGCCGCCATCAATCCCAATCCGCCTCCCACCAGGAGGAGCCCCATGGAAATGGTTCCTACCCGCCATTGTCTCATTATGCTTCTTCCCCCTTCCCGGAGGACTTGCTTCCGGTCAGGAGCTTGATCCCTCCACCGATCAGTAACAAGGCCACTACACTGGTCTGGATATATGAGCGTATCGCCGCATTAAACCAGTGTCCTAAAACGGGACCTCCCAGGCGTTGCATTATAATCAGAACGCCTGCTGCTATAAGCCCCCAGCCAACCCATTTGGAATGCCGGGCAATCCAGTCAAAGAGATTGGGTGCATCGATCTTCAACTCTTCTTCTTCTTCCAGCAGGTGATATACATCAAAGATACCGAAGAACCATATTACCGGAGCCAGGAAGGCCAGTATGCTCATCTCCAGCCAGTCGCCCAGAAACAAAACCAGGAAAAAGGCCGCCATCAACTGGGCACCCGGTTTTAAGAGCCCCATAAACATGTGCCCGGCTCCAGGTATCGCTGAAAAAGCCAGGGTCACCAGCTTGCGGTTGCTGATCATGAGCTGCCTTTCATCTTCCTGGCCAGGATTAGGTTCACCATCACCAGTTGCCCGGGCACCTCCCGGTAAGCCGGCCAGCTTCAGGGCTTCCGCAAACGCGGTGAACCAGATCAGGGCTGCACAGAAAAAGGTCAGGGGTACCATCATTTGGTTCATGGCCCAACCCAGGCTGGAAATCATTCCTCCTGCGAAACATACACCAATAAAGGTCATAAAGAATACCATGGCCCGGTGCGGCCACCCTACATAGAGATGGCTTAAACCCGGCAACGGGGATAGAATAAACACCAGGAACCTGCTTTTTTTCTTCATCTCTTAACCTCCTTGCCATCCAGGGTGTGCAGTTTCTCGATCCGCCCCCAGGTGCTGTCCATCAACTGCTCGGGCCAACTGGATAAAAATGAATTGATTTTTTGTGAATAGTTCGGCGAATGTCTGACCGGAACCTCAGAAGCCTTTAGGGCCAGGGTTTGGAATACGCCTCCCCCCATCAACATTACCGTTAAAATAGCTGCCGCAACATAATTGGCCGCCAGCCAGCGGGGTTTAAAATCCTTGCGGGGAAGCTCCAATACCACCGGGCTCCGCAGCCTCTGGCCGGTCGTTTGGGTGAAGTCAGCCGGAATGCGCTGCTCTATAGACTTCAGGTCAGCCTGCTCCAGAGCTAGAAGAAAAAGTTCGAGGCATTTATCACACTCCAATAAATGATCTTCCATGGCTAAAAGGTCTAAGCTTGCCTCTTTACGGTAAAATGCCGACCATTCCTCGGCGCTGTAATGCTTCATGCTTTCCCCTCCTTCCAAAGCTGGCGTAAGAGCTTCCTGGCTCGATACAGCCTGGTCTCAACGGTTTTAACACTGATGCCCTCCTCCCGGGCGATCTGTTGATAGGATTTATCTTGAAAATGGTATTTTATCAAAACCGTTCGGTACCGGTCGGGTAAACTGCTGCATAATTCCCGGATATAAACCTCCCTTTCCTTGCTGATAAATGCTTCTTCCGGGTTGGGGAGGCTGTCAGCAAGGGGTTTTCCTATATCGGTATCTGACAGTTCGTATCCCTGAACACTTCTCTGCTTCTTTCGCTTCCAATCGATGGCCTTATTGGTAGTTATTCTTCCCACCCAGGCCTTGAGGTGATCCGGCTGGAAAGAAGGCAAAGACCGATATATCTGCAGGAAAACTTCCTGGGCTATATCCTGGGCATCATCCGTATTATCGACGAAGCGAAGGATTATAGCAAAGACATAGGCTTTGTAGTGCTCTATCAGAACCTCAAAGGTTTGTTGATCCTCAGTCTTGTAGAGCTCTAGCCATGCTGCATCATTCCAAACCGCAATCACCTCCTTTCCCATCACTAATAACAACGTTTTTAAGGCCTTGATCCCTTCAAAATTTATTTATCCTCTTCTATATTGCCGCATTTACGTTAAAAAGCCAGGAATTTTCCCTGGCTTCAGTACTCTGTCTAACGCTGTATCCGGCAAAGTCCCAATTGATTAATCGGTGCTCTTCAAAGCTTCCACCAGGTCTATCTGTTTAAGGCGGGGCAAAACCAGGGCAAAGCCCAGTACAATAAAGACGATAGTGCCCACAGCGCTCATTACATAAGTTCGGGGATAAATAATAAACGGCAGGCTGTAATAATCATTGGTAGCAGAAGTCAGGTAGAGGCTGCCCAGGTAGCGCCCCAAAGGCAGACCGATAATTACTCCGATGATCGACTGAATCAGGGTCTCCTTGAATAACAGCCCGGTCAATTCCCGGCGAGTATAGCCCAGAACCCTCATACTGGCCAGTTCTCTTTGTTTTTCATTGAAGTTCATATAGGTTGAGTTATAGGTTATAGCCATACCCAGGAGGGCGGCAAACATTATCATTACCGCAATCGATGCGACGGCGCTATCCAGCATCTGGTTCCAACCGGTTCTTTCATCGGCTTTGCTCACTATGGAGCTGATAGTAGTCATATCCTGCAGGCGCTTCTCAAAACGCTCCGCCTGGTTGGAATCCACCCGGACCAGAATCCTGGTGAAAAGCTGGCTTTCACCCAGAAGGCGGTTAGCCGTATTAAGAGACACATATGAGCCTCCGCCCATTAACGCCTGATTGAGAGCAACTACCTTGAGCTGACCTTTACGCACCGCTCCCTCATTCATTTTAGTCTCCACATTGACCATATCCCCTACTTTAAGTCCCAGCTTTTTAGCCGCCCGTTCACTCATAACCACCCCTTCTTCCGGGATGGGCAGAACAGTATCATCTGCTGAAAAGACACCCAGGAAATCCTGCCCGGGATTCACCCCGTAAAACATGTCGTTCTCTTCACGGCTGCCGCCAACCGCTGTCAGGGCCACCGGCACTTCCAGCACCGGCGCCATTCTTTTCACTTCCTCCCACTGGCTCCACCCGATAATCTCTGATTCTTTAACCGGGCTGGAGAGCTGCACCAGATAATCATAATTGTTTTCGAGGGCGAAATGCCTGGTCAACATATAGTCGATAGCATCGTTCATAAACAGAGTGATTACCAGAACTACTGCTGTAAAGGCGAATCCCAGCACCGTTACTATAAAGCGGGTCCGGTTGCGCAGCATGCTGCGCAGGCTCATGCGCCAGCCGCTGCCTAGACGTTTCCATACACCCGGTAAGCGCTCTAAAAGGATGCGGCGTCCCCGTTGCGGCGCCCTGGGCCGCATCGATTCGGCCGGATTGATGTGGATTACTCCCAGACAGGCCATTACACCGGATACTCCTCCCACCAGCAGGCTGAGCAGCACGCTGTTGACTATGGCGGTCAGGTTCAGGCCGCCGATTACACTGGGCAGGTTAAAATATACGGCATACATATCTGAAAATACCGAAGCCAGGGCTATTCCGAGTATGCTGCCCAGGAAGGCGCCGGTAAGGGATATGCTCAAAGCATAGGCCACATAGTGGTTTATGATCCGCAGGCTGCTGTAGCCCAGGGCTTTAAAAACTCCGATCGTGGTGCGCTCGTTTCTGATAAGACGCCCCAAAAGCATAAACTGGATGCCCGCGGCGATAATGAAGAAAAAGAGAGGCAGATAGAGGGCGGAGATCTTGAGCTGCTGTAATTCACCTTTTAAAACCGAATGACTCAATTGATCATCCCTGGGATAGGCAGCCAGATTACCATAGGTACTCAATCGGTCCTTAACTTGTTTTTCGACCTCATCAGGTGAAGCTCCCGGAGTAAGCTGAATGGCTATCTGATTGATCTGGCCCTGCATATTGAGGATCTTTTGCGCCCGGTCGCGCGGCATCATTAGCAAGCCAAATTCGTTCGGATCAGGCATCCAGGAGGCAGTGTCTTTCATCAGGTATACAAATTCCGGGCTGGCCGCAGTGCCGATTACGGTCAGGGGCACTTCCTTTCCCTCGGCAATTACCTTAAAGCTCGAGCCTGGCTGGAGTTTGTTGGCCCTGGCGAAAGCAGGATCCAGCAGGACTTCGATATCCTGTCCACTGTTCTTCCTAAAATCCCTACCACTGATAAGCTGCAGGTTGTTCAGGCGGGTTTCATCATCCAGATCAAAGGTAGCCAGCCTCAGGGTTCCCCTGCCTCCCTGTGGCTTGATGAAGGCAAGGTCCCGGCGGATGCTCCCACTGGCCCTGGCTACGCCAGGTACATCGGTAAGCTGTCTGACCACACCTTCGGGCGCTTTTACCACCATGAAAAAATAGTCGGCGAAGCGGGTTTGCTGGTAAAAATCGCTTTGCGAGCGGTTGAGATTATAATAGGCGGTAGTCATGGCAATGTAAATGAGAACACCGAGCATTACTACAACGCTTAATGCGACAAATTGACCCGGATTCTTTCTGACCCGGCGAAGTATTCTACGGCTCAGTATGTTCAACGCTGCTCATTCCCTTCGGGCCGGTTCGTTTGACGATTGCATCAAGAAGCAGATTTTATGCCAATGCTCATTCTACAACGACCTCATTGGACCTTGACCCGGGCCTTTTCGGCAAGGGTTTGACCCCCGTCCTTGATGATAAGATCGCCTTCTTTAATTCCGGAAGTAGCCTCCACATATTCCTTTCCTTTGAGTCCCAATTCAATGTCTTGATATACAACCCGATTATTGTTGATCTTCATGATCTGGTAACGACCATCCCCGGTGCTTTTCAGGGCCTCCCGGGGCACCAGCAATACTCCATCCCGGCGGGCCGTTTCTATGCTGACCCGCACTTCATAACCGGGTTTTAGTTTAGAACCGGAATTCAATTTGATCATTACCGGAACGCGGCGCTGTTCAACGCCCAGAGCTGAGATTTTGGCAAAAGCACGGGGTTTGATCTCATTAACCACTCCGGAGAGCACTTCTTGCCCGAGCACCGTCGCTGTTACGGAAACCGGCTGACCCACCTGGACGTCGCCCAGATCATCGCTCAAAAGATCGGCCTGTATCTCCAATTGTGATGTGGTACCGATCTGAGCCAGCAGGCTTCCCGGGGTTATATACATTCCTTCCTTACCCGGCAGGTCCAATACCGCTCCATCTATGGGGCTTTTAATGGTAAGGGAGCTGCGTTTGCTCTGCAGACTGCCGGTCAGATCAGAATAAATAGCAATTTTGTTTTGCACCTGGCCCATATACTGGCCCTGTAGTTCAACCTGCTGCACCGCCTTTTGCAGGCGGTCCCGGGCCTCTTCATAATCGGCTTGGCTGACAGCCCCCATTTCATAAAGAGACTTCTGCCGGTCAAAGGCGGTTTGAGCCTGACTGCTTTCAATTTCGTAGCCGGACATAGTCAGTTCGGCCTGGCTGAGCTCCCCCCGGGCCAGGGCCAGTTGAGCCTGCGTTTGCTCGGTTTCCGCATCCAGATCCGGATTGATAAGCCTCATTAAAACGGTTCCCGAGCTTACCTGCTGTCCGGTCGCAACCATTACTTCTTCAACCAGGCCGTAGTTCTGAGCCTCAACATCATACTGGTCCACTGTTTTAACATATCCGGTCTCACTTATACTGTTGGTGAGAACTCCTTTTTGAATCTTGACTGTCGCCACCGACTGAGCACTGCTGACATAATAAAAAGCAGAGATGAGAATTAACAAAACCGAAGCCCCAACTATCCACAATAATTTTTTATTCTTCACCGCAACTCTCCCCTTCCATATTACCCGCAGAACACCCTGGTGTATCGAAGTAACAACTTATCACCACTCGATCATTTCCGGATCGAGCGGTTCCTGGTTAACGCGCAGTTCCACTATACTGCCACTGCGCATCCTGATCACCCTTTGACCCATATCGGCAATAGCAGTATTGTGAGTCACTATAATCACGGTGCTTCCGGTTTCCTGGTTTACCCGCCCCAGCAAGGCCAGAACACTCTTACCGGTCTGGTAATCCAATGCCCCGGTGGGTTCGTCGCATAGTAAAAGACGCGGCTTTTTCACCATTGCCCGGGCAATGGCCACCCGCTGCTGTTCTCCTCCGGAGAGCTGGGCGGGGAAATGGCCGGCCCGTTCAGCCAGGCCGACCAGTTCAAGGACTTCGCCAACTGGCATGGGGTCCTCGACCAGTTGTGCAGCCAGAGAGACGTTCTCCTCGGCAGTTAAATCGGGAATCAAGTTGTAGAATTGAAAGACAAACCCCACCTGGTGGCGGCGGTATTGAGTGAGTTCTCTGTCCGAAGCATGAGTTAAATCACGGCCTTGAAAGAGGATTTCCCCTGAAGTCGGCTGGTCCATTCCTCCCAGGATATTGAGCAGGGTGCTCTTCCCTGAGCCGCTGGGGCCCATAATAACCATGAGTTCACCCTTCATGATATCCACCGTGCTCTCCAGCAAGGCATCCACTATTACCTCACCCATCTGGTACTGTTTGGTTATTTCATGCAGGTGGATCAGTACCTCTTGCTCCATAATGCTCTCCCACTTTTCGTTAGAATAGCGATTTTTCTTAATTATACGGCTCCATTAAGGTGCAATGAATCCTCTGTTGGTCTTAATTCGGAGTATTTGGAAGACCGCTATAGTCGTTGTGCTTCATCCTTGTAGAATAACTTTTCAAAATACTCAAGGTATTGTTCGGCATCAGAGGTAAGCCTTTGATAGTCGATCGGCTCCTGGGATACTTTGAGTTTTTCAATCCATTCATTATTGAAACCATCAAAAGCCCATATAACGGTATTTATTGTCTTGTTTATATCCAGGCCTTCTTTGAATTTAGACATATCAAGATTGCCAAAAAACCTTGTTCTTACTTCAGCCGCGGTTTCCCCTTGAACCTTCTTATAATAAGAAACCGCCACCTCCGAGCTGTCCAAAACCAGCATTTCCAGGAATTTAAACATGGCCGGGTGCTCATACATCATCTCCAATTTGACATTAAGGGCCATCCGGTATTTTGCAAAAAAGTCCGTTATATCCATATCCATTTTTTCATAAAAAGCTTCCATAGTTAGTTTATAAACATAATCACAGAGATAAATGAACAGCCCCCTCTTGCTGCCAAAATAATGAAACAGAGCCCCCTTGGAAATCTCGGCTTTGGCAACAATGACATCGGTGGCGGTCTGTTTGTATCCTTTGTCGGAGAATTCCTCCAGAGCCGCATTGATAATGCGTTTTTTCTTTTGTGGATCAAGATTTTCAAATGATTTGTTCATAGGCATCACCATAATTTTCATGTTGACTGTTTTGGTCAAAAATATTGTACTGCTAATTGACTAAACCAGTCAACTAGCCGCAATAATAATTTCCAAAAATTCCATTATGGATTGAGTTCCTATTAAAAACGTCTGCAGGAAGTATTTAAAGCGTTATTCATAGCGGAGGGCGTCGATGGGATCAAGTTTAGCCGCCCGGTTGGCCGGATAGATGCCAAAAGCTATGCCTATACTCGAAGAAAACAGGAAGGAAATAATAATGACCTGGTAGGATATGACCACCGGCATGCCGAGGAAAACAGATATAAGGGCCCCCACCCCAATGCCTAAAAGCATTCCTATCGTCCCCCCTATGGCGGAAATGACCAGGGCCTCCACCAGGAACTGGATCAAAATGTCCTTGCGCCTAGCTCCCACCGCGATGCGAATCCCGATTTCCCTGGTGCGCTCGGTGACGGAAACCAGCATGATATTCATTATGCCTATCCCCCCCACCACCAGAGCAATGCCGGCCAGGGCTCCAAAAACTCCAGTAATGGCGCCTACAATAGTATTGATCTGGGCCATCATCTGTTCATTGGTCTGGGTCACAAAACCCTTTTTGACCCCCTGGCGCATCTCCAGCATCCTGATGGTCTGATTGGTGGCAGCTTTAAACTGATCGGCGTTTTTCACCCTGACCAGGGCCTGCTGCACCTCTTTGGTCTCTTCCATCTCCAGAACACAACGAGCCGGCACATAGCTGTAGTAGGACTGCATGCCCATAACCTGAGCCTCCGGTTTGGACAGACCGCAGATCACAAAGGGTATCCGGTTTATGCGCACCGTTTTGCCGATGGCGTCAACACCAGTTCCGAACAACTCTTCAGCCATCTTCTGGTTTATAACCACCACCCGGCGCCCCATCTGATTTTCAACATCGGTAAAGAAACGACCCTTTTCCAGACCCAGGGTGCTTACTTTCAGATAGTCGGGGCTGGTGCCAATGAGCATACCGGATAGCTTTTTGCGCGGTGTTTCAAAGGCGGCGCCGCTGGTGGCGAAGGTCATCGGTACAATAAAATCTATTGATTCGATGGAGTCCTTGATAAAATTCAGGTCTTCGATCGTCAGCTTGCCTTTTTGTCCATCATCATTGCGCACCGCCACCAGAGTAAAGGAATTGGCCCCCAGGCGTTCAACCTCTGTGGCGGTCTGTTTCTGCAGGCTCTGCCCCAGGGTGACGATGATTATTACTGACAGAACTCCAATGATGATGCCCAGCATGGTTAAGGCAGAGCGCAGTTTGTTTACCCAGACCCCTTCCATGGCTACCATAACCATTTCCTTCAGCTTCATGCCAGACCTTCTTCCTGAGCCAGCCACAGCTGCAGCCGGTCTTTGGCCTTGTAGGGCTCAGCCACAGCCTCGCTGTGCACCAGCCGTCCGTCCCGAAAGTGGATGATATTGGTAGTATGACGGGCTATTTCCGGTTCATGGGTGACCAGCACAATGGTGCTGCCCTGCTGGTGGAGCTCCTGAAACAGATCCATTATTTCATATCCCGACCCGCTGTCCAGGTTTCCAGTCGGTTCGTCGGCCAGCACAAGGCCCGGATTGTTGACCAGAGCTCGGGCAATGGCCACCCGCTGTTTCTGCCCCCCGGACATTTCGTTGGGACGGTGTTTTATATGACTGGCCAGGCCGACCCGTTCCAGGGCTGTTTTGGCCTTTAAACGGCGCTCTTTGGCGCTTATACCAGCATAGAGCAGGGGAAGCTCTACATTGCGCAGAGCGTTGAGCCGGGGCAGCAGATTAAAATTTTGAAAGACGAAGCCTATTTTCTGGTTGCGCAGGTTGGCCAGCTGGCTTTCATCCAGGCTTCTGGTGTCCACCCCGTCCAGAACAAAGCTGCCCTCGGTGGGGCGATCCAGCAAACCCAAAATATTCATCAAGGTGGACTTGCCTGACCCGGAAGGGCCCATGATGGAAGTGAAGTCACCTTCACTTATCACCAGATCCAGGGCTTTAAGGGCATTCACTTGCACGGTGCCGGTGTCATAGGTTTTGGAAACCTTCTCTAAAACAATCATTTTTTACGAACCTTTTTCCCGTCGCTCAAGTCAGCGGGCGGGTTTAATACTACTTGATTGTCAAGTTCCAAACCGGACTTTATCTGAATCGTCAGACCGTCGCTGATGCCGGTTGTTACTGGAACCAGTTGGGCTGTTCCATTCTTAACCAGCCAGACGCTGCGGCCTTCGTCCTTTTCCACCAGGGCTTCGACCGGAACTATGAGCGTGTTCTCTTCTGCCGTGGTAATATCCATATCAATGGTGTAACCGGGCAGCAGAGACCCGGGGTTCTCGATTTCTACTATAATAGGCAGAGAATTGCTGGAATCAGCCTGCGCTTTTTCCGGTTCCAGTACCTCCAGACCCACCTCTTTTACCCGGCCCTGATACTTGACATCGGAAAAGGCATTGCCGCTTATCTGCACCTTCTGGCCCGGCTTTATCTTGCTGGCCTCGGCTTCGGGAACACTGCCTTCAATAAGCAGCTTGTCCATACTGGAGATGCTTAAAATAGGCGATAATTCATTGACCATATCCCCGGGACTGACACTGATGGAGAGAACTTGTCCATCCCGGGGGCATATTAAGCCCTGTCCCTCGATCAGGCGTTCCATCGATTCCAGGTGCAGCCGGGCGGATTCAAGCGCCGCCTCATAGGATCTGAGTTTTGCCGGAGCTTCATCCTGAGCCCGGCGCAGATCGCTTTCGGCTTTTTCCAGACTGGCCTGGCTGTTTTCGAAGTCAAATTGGGCCTTGTCATAGTCCACCCTTGACATGGCCCCCTGTTCATATAAAACGGCCGCGCGCTTGAAGGCATCTTCATCGCTCCTGTAATCACTCCTGGCCTGAGCCAGTGCCGCTTCGGCAGCCACAACTTCCGAGCTCTTTCCCCCGGACCGGGCGCGGGCCAGGTCGGCCTCGGAGCGAGCCAGATCGGCCCTGGCCTGGGCCAGCTTTTCCTGGGCGTTGGGAACCGAAAGTTCGATGAGGACCTGACCGGCTTTAACTGCTTCACCCAGACGCACGTGAACCGCTTTGACCATCCCGCTGGCCTCGGAAAAAAGCACCTCTTTGTCAGCCGCAACTATCTTGCCGCTGGCCGGGACCTTCTCCACCAGTTGGGTTTGAGTAACCTTGGCCATATCTACCTTTACCACGTCTTTTTGGGTTACACGATAAATGTTGACTATTATTAAAACCAGAACCAGTAGGACGGCACCGCTAATTATAAAAATCTTCTTAACCGGTCTACTTTTCTCTTCCGGGTTGGCCTGAACCTCAGACTCCAATCCCTTCACCCGCTTTCCCCTAAATGAGCTCATTACGGTCGGTGTTTCAAACTCAAACCGTCGGAGTTGGGAACAATCCTCCCAAAAGGGCCATTCCCACCGCCAATACTATCCAGAGGGCCAGAATATACAGCCCTATACCTTTGACGCCTTTATTCATTGTTATGGCCCCACCCAGGGCTAATAAAGCCAGCCCCCAGATAGTAAACAGATCGAAATTAGCCAGTAAACGATACAAAAAAGTCTGGTTATCGCTGCCCAGCAGTACTGCCAGGCTGGTGTTAACCTGCATAGCCGCCTTCATACCCAGACCTTTTATCAGCCCGCTGGCAATGATCTGGTGAATAACGGTCGGCCCACTGCTAAAGACCGCCACTGCAAAGAACTGTTTAAACTTCCCTTCTCCCAGGGCAATCTGGTTGTATATGAGCAGGACAAGCGCCTGCAGCAGCCATAGAATGGGATAGCTGATTAATACTCCAATTACCGCCATGGGCAGCAGCATTTTTAGACCAGCATCTATTTGACTGGAGGGCGTTCCCTGTTTAGTCAACAATTCAACCGTATACTGCCGGGTCTCCGGCCCGGTGAGGATCGTGCAGGTAACAATTATAACTAGAAATATAACAGCTGGTATAAGGAACCCGGGCTCCTCTTTAATAGCTCGAAAAGCTCGGGAGGGGCTGACTATGACATTCCACAAACGCTGGCCAACATTCATCTGAGGATTCTCCACCTTTATTCCTCCCTTTCCAATTTAGCTAAAAATTTGTAGTTGTTTTCCACTACTATGCTTTATTTTCGACACAGACTTTCCAACATCCTGCCAATTGGTTTGTACGACTTTGCACTCTACATACTCTTCTAAAACTAATATATTACCATCCTGCACCTCCCATCACCCTACCTTTTTAACAAGGGTTCTACTTTTGATATTGACGAATTTCCAATTCATTCATTTCAATAAAGGTAATATGTTGCCTTTATAATAAGCAACATATTACCTTTATGTCAATTATGAAATAAGAAATCATTTAATCGCCACAACATACTACCCGGATAATATCGGAGGTTGAACTATATGTACTGAGCCAAGTAATGGGAATAAGGAGAACTGCCTGTCTTACAATAGCGGTATGAGTTGAAGCTTTATAGGAATGGGGAACTAACCAGGGGTGTGCATTCATTGATATCTTACCGCCTCCCCCCTGCGGCGGTAAGAAGATCCTGAACGGCAAAACAATCTCCGTTTCAGTTAGGTTGTTGATGGTAGTGGAATTCTTCTTAAATTATGTTTTCTTCTCTAAAACTTTAAATGGGAAACAAGGGGCCAAAGACCTCGCGCCAGGCTTGGCTGGCCCGGGGACTGCTGCCTTCGTTTTCCAGCTGCAACGCCTGTTTGGCTTTTTTGTAAGCTGTATAGGCATGGGCTCCGAAATCGTCTTCCCGGGTCAGCTTGCGGTTGCTGCCCTTGGCGTACCAGACCAGCTGCTCTTTTCTAAGACCGGCCACGTACTCCAGAAAGTCCAGACACATGTACCCGTAATAGGCAAAGGAAGTCGAATTGCCTTCCCAGTCATCCATAAAGTTCATGACCAGGGTGTCTATCAACATACCGGGAATTTGGGCCTGATAGGCAGCCCGCCAGGCCCGCATCATCTTGGCCAGGTGTTTGACTTTGCCCCCGTATTTATAGTTGTACTCATCAATGGCCTCAATCTCCCGCAACGGGTTGAAGGTGGCCCAGCGCCACCCGTCATGAGACTCGGGATATAAAAAGGCCTTTTTATCAGTCGCAAAACCGGGAATGATTTCTATAGTGAGGTTGTCCACCGGCATCAATAGACAGCCCTCGCTGTTTATGTAGGCACCCATTGAAATGTGCTTGATGGACTCCCTCATCTCCAGCATGAGTGAAGCCTGCCCGTTGCCTGGATGAGATTGAAAGCGTTTGTAAACCTGCCCGGGCAGAACGGCCAGGAGATTGATGTTGGTTAATCCCTTAATTGCCGTGTCCCTACCATATGAACCCAGGAAATGGATATTGCGGGTATCGGAACGCATGTGCCAGTATTGCTGGTTTATCGCCCTGGTAACTGCCTTGGTTCTTTCAGAAATAGTCGCCTGATTATCTATAGCCAGGTTGTTCAGAAAAGCTCTGAACTTATCCGCCATATTGTCAACTATGTTAACGGCCATTACCAACTCTCCCTTCCCCGATCTGCTGCCGGCCATCCTGCCGGACTTAATAAAGCCCGGATAGGAGGCTTTTTAGCTTGCGCATGGTATCTTTCATCTTGAATCTACTCTCCAGGTGGTATTCCAGGTATCTTTCTAAAAATAATTCCAGCTGCTCTAGAGACGCCGGCTTGGCTTTGACTCGCGGCAAAGCCTGTAAAGGACTGTGCAGCATCATCCGCAATATGGCCAGAGCCTCTCCCGACAGTTCAAACCCTGAACCAGTCTCTCTCTGACATTGCCTGCACACCACTCCCCCGGCGGGGAGATCAAACACCGGGACCAGGTCGTCCCTTCGGTGGCAGTGAACACACTGGTTCATTACCGGTTTATAGCCCGAATTGGTAAGGACACTGAGCTCCGCATAACGGATAAAGAGAGGATTATAGCCTATTTGCTCCAGGGCTTCCAGGACACTTAATACATCCTGATACAACTGAAGCATAGGAACCCGATCCACCAAGGCCTTGTCCAGCAGCTCTAAAAGATAGATAACCTGCAGAGTGCTGGTCAGGTCCTCCCTGATATTGCCGTAAAAGCTAAGCAATCGGGTCTGGGTAATGAGATCCAGGTCCTTTCCCCGGTTGAGATAGAGCTGGGAATGGCAGAAAGGCTGCAGGGAAGCCCGCATACTGCTGCGCGGCTTTTTAACCCCCCGGGCAATAGCACGAAACTTGCCTTCCTTTTCGGAAAAGACCGTCATGAGCTTGTCCGTATCCCGGTAATCTTTGCTTTTTAGAATCACGGCCCTGGTACGGTAATACACTGAGATATACCACCCCGGATTTTTATTTTATTCAAACTCGGGCCTCAAGGGCGCAATAGCGATGTTTCAGGACCAGCCTGCTGGTTTAAGTCTTAAAAACTTTAGTCCGAGCCGACCCTTTAGACCTTAAATTAACCCGTTTAAGACTCTCTCCGGCTCAGGTACTCCTTTACCAGGGCGCCTGCATTGCTGCTTCCGATCCGATCCGTTCCGGCAGCTATCAGGCGCAAGGCCCAGTCCAATTCCCGCACTCCACCACTGGCTTTTATCTTTAGCCCGGGTCTACGATACTGTTTGATCACCTCCAGGTCTTCCAGGCTGGCCCCGCGAGCGGCCATCCCGGTGGAAGTCTTGATGTATTGGGCAGCGCTGCTGCTGACAATGGAGACCATATTAACCAGTTCTTCATGCGCAAGCAGGGCTGTTTCCACAATTACCTTCAACTGGAATGGGAACTCCTGTTTCAGCCCGGCCAGCTGCTCTATCTCTTCTTTAATCAGCCCGTAATTGCCGTCCTTTAACGCGCCGATATTGATAACCATGTCCAGCTCCTGGGCACCCTGTTTTAAAGCCAGGCAGGCCTCCTGCCGTTTGCCGGCGGGAGGCAATGCGCCCAGGGGGAACCCTATCACCGTACACACATTAACCCCGGTCCCTTTTAACAAACCACTGGCCTGAGCCACGCGATAAGGATTAACGCAAACAGCCGCCATATGCAAAGTGGCGGCTTCTTCACACAATTTTCGGATGTCTTCGGCAGTCGCTTCTGCCTTCAAATTGGTGCTGTCCATATAGGAAGCGAGCATAAGCGTCCTCCTGCCCAAAGTCTCTTTAGGGCCGATAGCCCAACTGTTTCAGATTGCCTTCATTA
This sequence comes from Syntrophomonadaceae bacterium, assembly GCA_040217815.1. GTDB lineage: Bacteria > Bacillota > Syntrophomonadia > Syntrophomonadales > Syntrophomonadaceae > UBA5314. Next base: position 58,353 of record JBEHWI010000015.1, read on the forward strand.
TCCCGCCAGTTCTTCTTCACTTTTACCCAGAGATCCAGATATACCTGGGTGTCCAGCATCTGCTCAATATCATGCCGGGACTGCTCCCCGATGCTTTTCAGCATCTGCCCACCCTTGCCTATTATTATAGCTTTTTGGGTTTCACGTTCCGTATATATTACGGCCCGCAGATATACTTTTCCCGCGCGTTTATGTTCGAAAGCCTCAACCTCAACCGCAATGGCATGGGGGACTTCATCCCGGGTAAGAAAAAGGGCTTTTTCCCTGATAAGCTCGGCGGCCAGAAAGGATACCGGCTGGTCAGTCAAGTCATCTTCTGCGTAATACAGGGGTCCTTCCGGAAGTCCGGCAAAGGTCTTATCTAGAAGCTGATCAATATTGGTGCCCCTGGCTGCCGAAATGGGGACTACCTCGGTAAATTTCATTATGCCATGGAAATCCTGCATGGTTTCCTTTATGTTTTCCTCGGCAACCAGGTCTATCTTATTGAGCAGAAGATAAACAGGAACAGAGGCTTCTTTCAGGATGTTTATGATATAGCGCTCCCCCCCGCCCAGGGGACGGGTGACATCCACCATATAATAAACCAGGTCCACTTCGTTTATGGAACGGGCCGATACATTTACCATGTATTCGCCCAGGAGGTGCTTGGGCTTATGAACCCCTGGGGTGTCGATAAAGATCACCTGGCCCTCGTCACAGGTGTATATTCCCTGAATCCGGTTCCTGGTGGTCTGCGGTTTATCAGACACAATGGCAATTTTCGAACCCATTATATGGTTTATCAATGTGGACTTACCCACATTGGGCCTTCCCACTATACTTACAAAACCTGATTTCACTAAAATTTACCTCCTAGTGTTAAGAGAGAAAGCTTGGGGAAGCATCTCACTCAAGTTAAATACTTGATATTTTTCAGGGTCAGGCCCGGTATATATTATTAAGCCCGGAGCAAATTCGGCCAGAACCTGAAGGCACGCTCCACAGGGGTAGGTCGGGCCCTCTGTGCTGCCTACTATGGCGATCTGGGAGAACTCCTTTTCACCGCTGCTAACGGCCTTGAACACCGCGATTCGCTCGGCGCAAACCGTCAGACCATAAGACGCGTTTTCTACATTGGCCCCGGTATAGACCTGACCATTCTTTCCTTCCAGTGCAGCTCCTACAAAAAAGCCTGAATAAGGAGCATAGGCAAATTCACGGGCTTCCAAAGCTATCTTTATCAATTCCTGAGCTGTTTTCACGTTAATCTCCCGTCACCCATTTAATCAGATGAGGATAAAAGATGATAAATCCCATTATAACAGCGTTAAGAGCCGTCAGCAAGACCGCCCCGGCTGCCGCATTTTTGGCGGTTCGGGCCAGGGGATGGTATTCACTGGTAACCAGATCAACCGTTTTCTCAAGGGCCGTGTTGACCGTTTCGGCACTAAGGACCAGGAAAATAGTCAGGGTTAAAAGCCCCCATTCCACACGGGCTATTTTAAAAAATAAACCTCCTGCCACTGCCAGGCCTGCCATTACCAGGTGAATCTTCATATTCCTCTGGGAACGCAGTACATAGCCCAGTCCCTGCAGGGCCCAAGCAAAGCTCTGACGCAACCCGCCCATATAGATTCTACCTTTCCAGTTTCACACTCTGCATTATTTTTTCTTCAAGCTGGCGCATGAGCTCTTTTTCTTCTTCGTTTTCATGGTCGTACCCCAGCAGGTGGAGCAGTCCATGAGCCACCAGGTAGCCCAACTCCCTTTCCAGGCCATGCTCGTATTCTTCACCCTGCTCCAGGGCCTTTTCCAGGGATACGACTATGTCGCCCAATATATTTACGTCTCCCGCAATATCAAGATCGGGTTCATCTTCGCCTAGTTCATTCATGGCGAAGGACAGGACATCAGTGGGCTGATTTTGGCTGCGGTATATCAAATTCAATTCCTGAATATAGCTGTTGTCAACTATCATAATGCTAACTTCCGTATTTTTTGACAGCTTGCACAATTTAGCAGTGGCATTGGCGACCTTGACAATGATTTCCTGCAGCTTTTTATTGTACGGGACTTTGTTCTGCTGGTTTATAATCATGGTCTCCATGTTTCTCTCTCCTTTTTTCAAACTCTCGAACGATGGTTTCCGGGTACTCGATCCGTTTATGGTAGATGCCCTCCAGAATTTTGCAAAAAGAGTCTCTTATTATATCCAGATCCCTGAAGGTCAGGTCACAGGACTCTAACTGCCCATCGTCAAATCTATCCTTGATAAGCATGCGGACCATATTCCTGATCCGGTCCGGGGTGGGATCCTGCAGAGACCGCACACCGGATTCAACTATATCGGCCAGCATAACCAAGGCCACTTCTTTGCTTTGCGGTTTGGGCCCCTCATAACGAAAGCTGTCTTCGCTGAGGTTTCCTTCCCGGTCTTCCTCCAGGGCCCGTGTATAAAAATACTTGGCCAGGCTGGTGCCGTGGTGCTGTTCGATAAAATCCACTATGGCCTGGGGAAGGCGCGCTTCCCGGGCAAAATCAACCCCGTCCCGCACGTGGGAGGTTATTATCAGAGCGCTCAAAGCCGGCGCAATTTTTTCGTGGGGGTTTTCAAAACTCCTCTGGTTTTCCACAAAATACTCTGGTCGTTTTACTTTGCCTATATCATGATAATACGCGCCGACCCTAACCAGCAAGGGATTAGCTCCTATAGACTCGGCGGAGGCCTCGGCCAGGTTCCCCACCATCAAGCTGTGGTGGTAGGTTCCGGGGGCCTCAATAAGTAGTTTGCGCAGCAGTTCATGATTGGGGTTGGAGAGCTCCAGGAGACGAATCATGCTGGTAATAGAAAAAGCACTTTCCAAAAGGGTCAGAGAACCGATCATCATAATGGAGGAAAGCATACCATTTACAGCGCCAATTACGGCGCCGGTTATAGCATAATCGACAGTCAATTGGCCATTTATCAAGGCCATATTAAATATGGTAAAAATGTTTATAAGCGCAATATAAAGACCTGATTTGGCCAGATCAGACATCTGGGTGAGGCGGTGAACCCGGAAAATCCCGACAATGCCGCCGGCAAAGGCTACCACCGTGTAGGCCAGCTGATTGCCGTCGTTTAGCAGACCGGTAAATACGGCCATTAGCATAGTAAAAAAGTAGGCCAGGCGGTTGTTAAGCAGGATGGCGACAAGCATAGAGCCGGCTGCCACTGGGGCCAGAAAACCCCGCAGCACATTGATGTCGGGCTGGTCGCTGATCCTTATGATATTGGCTAGCCGTGAGGTAAGCAGAATTAATATAAAAATGATTCCGATCATTATCAGCAGGCGGTCGTCGTTGTATATTTCTCGATTGTAGCGGCGCAAATACTCGATGATCAGCCAGAAAGCCAGAATGGTAAAGACCCCATAGCCCGCCACCGTTAGAGGATAGTTCTTGTTCCTCTGCAGACCCAGCTGCTCCAGAACGGATATCTGTTCCTGGGTGACCCGCTCCCCTTCGCGAACGATTACCTCGCCCACCTTTATAGTTTTTTGAACCGGCTGAACGGCATTCATGGCTTCAGTAACCGCTTTATCAGTGGCTTCCCGGTCATACAAAAAAGTGGGTCTCAGGTTGTTAATAACTGCAATTTTTATAATATCCCGGGCAGATGGAGCGTAGGCATACTTATCTATGGCCTGATCGGCCTGGGTGTAAGCACTGTCCAGGGTATCCTCCTTAATAGGATTGCTCATGATGGCTTCGGCCACATCCAGACTGGCTTTGCGGATCTGCTCAAAATCACCCGGGGGGCGATCCAGGGCATACTGAGCCAGCTCCTGATAGCTGTATTGAAGTTTTACCTTGTCGCTTTTGTTGCTGGTTTCCAAAAGGAAGGTCAGTTTGGCTTTTCGCTCATTGTCATCTGTAGCGGTCAATATGGTATTGATATTGGTGTAAAAAGTGTTTATATCATTGCGGGTATTGGTTGGAGCGTACTTGTTTTCCTGATACACTTTCTGAACCCGCTGGCCGGCCTGACGCTTGGCTTCATCAGTCTGTTTTTGATCGGTCACTATGGCGGTTACAGTTGACTGAATAGTACGGGTGGCAACCTCGTCAACCCTCATGTTAAGCTGGCTGGGAGTTGATTTACTATAGAATACGAGAATGGTGAGGGTAAAGAAGATCAGTCCCCCAACCAGTCGTTTGGTGCTCGAACGTTGAAAATAAGAAGCGATTTTCCGCCATAGAAACCCTGCTATATTAGCCATAGGTAATCTTTTGCTCCTTAAATAAAACGGGGATTAACCTAATCCCTGGTGTTTAGCCCCGCTTCAAAACTCTCATAGGCATCTATTATCTTCTGAACCAGTGGATGTCTGATAACGTCCTCCTTGGTTAAATACTCGAAAGAAACACCTTTAACCGCGGACAGTATTTTTTGGATTTCAATGAGCCCCGAGTATTCTTCGCGAGGCAGATCCACCTGGGTAATATCACCGGTTATAACTGCCTTGGACCCAAAACCCAGCCGGGTTAAAAACATCTTCATCTGCTGGGGGGTGGTGTTCTGAGCCTCATCCAGTATTATAAATGCGTCATTTAAGGTCCTGCCGCGCATATAGGCCAAAGGCGCGACTTCAATTACGTTTTTATCAAGGTAGCGCTGGGTTACATCCACACCCAGTATGTCAAAAAGGCCGTCATAAAGTGGCCTAAGATAAGGGTTGACCTTTTCGATAAAATCACCAGGTAGAAAGCCCAGTTTTTCGCCGGCTTCAACTGCCGGGCGAACCAGGATAATACGCTCAACCTCCCGGCTTTTTAAGGCCCGCACCGCCATTACCACTGCCAGGTAGGTCTTGCCCGTTCCGGCCGGTCCAATGCCAAACACTACGTCATCCCGCAGTATGGACTGGACATACCGTTTTTGCCCCAGGGTTTTGGCCTTGATAGGTTTTCCCCGGGCCGAGCTTAATATCACGCCCCCGGTAATATCCTGGTGTTTGGCCTTGTTACCCTGCTGTACCAATCCTGACACGTAATTTATATCGGATAATTTGAGCTGTCCTTCGCCTTCAACTATATCCAGAAGGGCATTGACGATGTCCAATGCCCGGTTAACATCTTCCTCCTGGCCCTTGATAAAAACTTCTCCACCGCGAGCGTGCAGTTCTGCCTGGCACACCTCTTTTAGATGTTTGAAGTTTTCATCCCCCGAACCGAAAAATACGGCTGCTTGCAGGTTGTCCCCTATGGATACGACCGCTTCTTTTTCCGCCAATCATAAACCCCCTACATAGTAAGACATGCTCTTACCCTGGTATTACTGATTGCTCCATCGACAAAATAATGGTTTTCTGCCACAACATTGCCTTAAATTAGACAACAGCCAGGGTTTGAGTGTACTACGCTATTATATCACATGAAGCTATTTCTTTGCCATTTGCTGCGGAGCAAACGACTGGGGTTGACCGATGTCTTCGATAACCTCAACAGCAACCTTTACCCTGAGGATGGGATCGCTGGGTGACGACAAAACTTCAACCCGACAATCGTTGAAGGGTTTAGTGGTGTGCAAAAGGTCGGCTAGGTTCTTTAAGGCCCGTTCCCGGGCAATATTTACCGCCTCGTTTTCGGGATGCTCCTCCCTTTGCATTGATTGTTCCATGGCCGTAACTACCACCAGTGAGCATTCTCCCCAGGGCGTGTTGAAAGTTTTTACAGCAGTGCTGTTTTGAGCCATGGCAAATTCGCTTCCCTTTTTGATGACTAGCTTTCGCCAGGGAGTCTCGATATATGCCATGCGCGATTTTTCACCGGTTAAAACCAATTTTTCCGACGTCATAGCGCACTCTCCATAGCCTTCATACCAAACCCGGGCCATAACTGAACCCCTGGCCCGGACCGGGCTGGCCTTTTTGTTCATTTTCTCCTCTTCGCTCTCGGGGACATAAGGACTGCTAGGGGGGTCCAAAAGACCGGATATAAGTACGTCCCCTTTAACCACAACGTCCCCGGGCTTGACCGCTGCCTGCCCGTTTAATACCAGGATGTCGTCCACCACCCCATCGCGCAGCGCCACAATATGACAGGGGCCGGTTATTTCCTGGCTGGGCAGGACTTTTTCGACTATCTCGATCCGGGCCTTTACTCCCTTGATATTAACCCTGACATATGAAATTTCACTGATATCCCGGAGCATGGCGTCCTCCACCTCTCTGGTGCTAAAGGTCCATTTGCCAGCCCCGCGGTATATACCCAAACGATGCGCATCGTCTAGAATTCGCTCTTCTCCTACCACCCGATTTCCGCTCACTTCTATCAGCCAGACGAAAGAAGAGAGGCAGTAGAGGGCAGCCACAAAGAAGAGTGCCCCCGCCAAAAAGCCCATACGGCGTTTCAATACCTGCTTAAAAAAAGGCAGCCCCTGTCTTCGGATGGCTTCCAGTTCAAAGCCGCCTTCGGCGCTGATCGATTGCAGGGCGTTAAACCCACTCTGGCGAACCCTGAAGCTTATTCCATCATCGCTCTTTTTAATGTTCCATAAAAAGATGCCCCGGGCCATGGCCATATTTACAACCTTCTCCAGGTTCTTTCCCTTTAGTTTTACGGTGACCATTCCGCCCAGTTGCTCAAAGATCTTTTTGCTCATCGCCGCCTCCTATATCCCGCCGGGAGCTTTCGGCTGGTGTATCAAAAGCTCAATGAATCGGTACCTCATAACGCCACTTGACTTAATCCAGGTACCGCAAAGAGCGGACTTCTCCCACGATCGTCAGTTCATCAGGCATTAAAACGCTTATCTCCAGGCTTTTCCCTTCTATTTCGATGTACCCCCGACTAAGATTAATCCGCAAGCGCTCTGGACTGTATTCGATTATCCCCCGGTGGTTCTCAATATAGAGCTCGCCTTTGCCCACCAACGTAATCCTGGGTAAATCAAGAGCCAGGTCTTTGGGTATTTCCAATAGGTCAGCCACCGCCCGGCTAATGGCCTCTCTGCGCTTGCTCATTATTTTCCCTCCCCAAACTAGCATCACATAAATATATGCCCGGACCGCCCCTCACATTCTTGACCCCAACCTCACAGAGTGATCCGGCGCACTAAAAAAGCGCCCTTTTAAAAAGGCGCTTAAATGACAATGACCATTTATACCTGCGTGTATACCATCACAGGTTCGTAAACTAAAGGCATCAATCTAAATCATTAAATTAATAGAATGCAAAAGACAATATGCTGACCATAAACGATAAGATCACAAACCCAACCACGATATACTTGAGGGTTTGTTGTTTCTTCATTCCCCGGTTCATCCGGCCCAAGACATTCTCATCCTTTCACTTGCTATTGGACCATTTAAGGCCCGGCAGGGCACGCCTGCCGGGCCTTATTTAGCTTAGCATTTCCTTGACCATTTGGCTGACCTTTTTGCTGTCAGCCCTTCCCCTTAACTGAGGAAGCAGGGTTTTCATTACCAGGCCCATATCTTTTGCGCTGCTGGCACCAGTCTGGTTTATTGCCTCTTGTATTATACTCTTCAGCGCATCCTCATCCATTTGTTCGGGAAGATAATTAGTGAGAACTGCTATCTCTTCTTCCAACTGCTTTATAGATTCCGACCTGTTGGCCTTTTGGTATTCTGGAATGGCATCTCTTCGTTTTTTTACTTCGCGGATAATCAGCTCAAGAATTTCATCGTTGTCAAGTTCCCTTTTCCTGGCTACCTCCGCTTCTTTTTGCGCCGCCCTGAGCAGCCTGATGGTTGAAAGACGTATTTTACCGGCCTCTCTCTGTTTCATGGCCTCTTTCATATCAGCTATCAATCGCTCATTCAGGGACGACAAACGGCCTCCTCCTCCTTAGAACTTTTTCTTTTTCCGGGCCGCTTCTGACTTCTTTTTTCTCTTCACACTCGGTTTTTCATAATGATCATGTTTTCTAATATCTTGCATAACCCCTGCACGCTGACAGGAGCGCTTAAACCGCTTGAGAGCGCTATCCAGGGATTCGTTTTTACCGACTCTGACTTCGCTCATTATATCCCTCCCCTCACCTACCAGCTGAATAAATGCCATACCATTGTACTATTTACTAGCTGCTGGAGTCAAGTTTAACCTGGAGGCCATTTCATCTCTCGGCCGCCCAGCAGGTGATAATGAAGATGAAATACGCTTTGACCTCCACCTTCACCACAATTGTTAACCACCCGGTAGCCTGCTCCATCGATTTTCAATTCTCTCGCCAGTTGTGCAGCTAGCAGCTGAATGTGTCCTAGCAGTTCGATATCCTTATCTGATGCCCGATCAAGGGAGTCAATATGTGCCTTGGGAATAATGAGTATATGTATCGGTGCCGAGGGGTTGATATCCTCTATGGCAACGACCTGCGCGTCTTCATACACAAGGCGGGCTGGAATCTCCTGCCCGGCTATTTTACAGAATATGCAATCCTGTGCGCTCACTAAGTCACCTCCTCACAAATATGTGGGGAACATTATATATTAAGTCTTCAGTCAGAAGACTATTCTTATACATTTTAGCAGATTTCAGGCCGCCATAGAAATAAATTATTATGCTTCCCATTGGCCCGTTATTATTGACATTTTCTGCCCCGGCCGCCTGCTTTAAGCTCTACCTGAACCAATTCGCCCACTTCCGATCGGAAATCGGCAAATTCAACATTGAGGTAATTATCGGTCAATCCCCGGTACCTGTCATTACCCAAGGCCCGTTCCACCAGTACTTCCACTACCCGGCCTTCCTGGCTCTTGATAAAAGCCCTTTCTTTGTCCCTGGCCAGTTGCAGCAAAAGACCGCTGCGCTCCTGTTTGTCATTCTCAGAAACTTTTCCCGGCATACAAGCCGCTGGCGTCCCTGGACGAGGCGAGTACTTAAATACGTGCATATCCCTCAAAGGCAGGTCTTTAACTAGGCTATACGTTTCCCCAAAATCAACCTGCTCCTCTCCCGGAAAGCCCACCATAACATCAGTGGTTATAGCTATGCCGGGAATTTCAGCTGCCAGTTCCTCCACCAGGTTTTTAAAATAATCCCGCCTGTAGCCCCGGTTCATACCTTCTAAAATGCGATCGCTGCCGCTCTGCAGAGGGATGTGCAGGTGGCGGCAAATCCGCCGGCTGCCCTTTAAGATATCTATAAACATTCTGGATATTTCAAGTGGTTCTATCGAACCCAGACGCAGCCGGTAATCATCCGGTGTTTCATCAAGCAGGTATTCTAGGAGCCGGGTCAGGTCCATGGGCGGAAGATCCCGTCCGTAGGCCCCTATGTGAATGCCGGTTAAAACGATTTCCCGGTATCCCAGACCAGTCAATTGAATAATTTCTTGTTTAATATCTTCGGCTTTTTTACTGCGCACCGGTCCGCGCGCCTGGGGCACTATGCAATAACTGCAGTGGGCCTCGCAGCCGTCTTCGATCTTTATAAAAGCCCGGGAGCGTTCATGCCTTAGGGTATAAAAGACCGGGCTCAAGTAGGCTTCCGGCCGGCCCGGGGTGAACTTGGGCCACGTTGTTTGACTGTTGTCAAGCTGCAACATCCTGTCTACCCACTCGGCAACCTGCTCTTTATTGCCTAAGACCAGGTCTACATCAGCCAGAGAGGCCAGTTTCTCCCCATCCACTTGCGCCAGACATCCCACGGCAATGATCCGCGCCCGGGGATTGCGCCGCCGGGCCCTTCTGATCAGTGCCCGGGATTTGCGATCGCTGACATGGGTTACCGTGCAGGTATTGATAATATAAACTTCGGCCTCCTGGGAAAAATCAACCAGTTCATATCCCTGGTTTAGTAAATCTTCCTTTATTGCTTCACTTTCTACCTGGTTTACCTTGCAGCCCAGGGTGGCCAGGGCTACTTTTATCATGCTATTCCTCCATCTGAAGGCCGCGCCCAATCCATATTATAATTTTGTGCAAGCTATCTATCCGAGTTCATTCCGTTCATACAATATGATACTGGCGGCCACCAGACCGGCGGTTTCCGTGCGCAGGATCCGCGGGCCCAATCCTCCCGCCAGGATTCCTCTGTTTCTGGCCGCCCTTACTTCCTCAGGCGTAAAGCCGCCTTCCGGTCCTATAATTATCCCCATTTCATCTCCCCATGATAGTTCGGGATCCCTCAGTAGCTCTTTTAGTCCCCGGGTCTGACGGTCTTCATAAAGTAGAATATCCTGGTGCTGACCGTAATTACTTATATACTGTTTAAGGCTCTGAACCGGATAGACCGGCGGAATATAACTGCGTTTGCACTGTTTACAGGCTTCGCGGGCTATAGACTGCCAGCGCTCCACTTTTTTAGCCGCCCGTTCGGGACTGAGTGATACTATACTGCGCTCGCTTTCCACCGGATAAATTTCGTAAATTCCTATTTCCACTGCCTTTTGGACAATAAAGTCCATCTTATCGCCCTTAGCCAGGGATTGAACCAGATTTAAACGCAGGCCTGGTTCTCGGCTTTGTTCTACCTGTGACAGTAGACGTGCAGTATAGCAAGTTCCCTCCATGGCTTCCAGTCTGGCCTTATATTCACTGCCCCGGCCGTCGAACAGGCCGATAATTTCTCCGGGCATAAGGCGCAAGACCACCTGTATATGGCGGGTCTGGTCGGCATCAAGCAGAGCCCATTCGCCTTTTATGTTTTCTGGTTCAACAAAAAAGCGGTGCACAGGCCACTGCTCCTTCCAGCCCCGTTGTTCATCCTACCTAATATAACGCAATTAATGCCCTATACCCTTCTAGCAGCTACTCCGATCCAATCGACATCAGTAAGCACTTGTTCAATGCGAAATCCGCATTTCTCTAATTGCTTTTGCACACCGGGCCAGCGCCCTTCCACAATCCCAGAGCCGAAAAACCAGCCCCCCTCTTGAAGAGCTGCGGCTGCCGCTGGAATTAGGTCTACAACAACTTCGGCCGTTATGTTGGCCAGGATGACGTCTGCTGTACGGCTGGCCAACTCCTCCCCGATATCACCGGAGCGCACCTCAATAATATGATCAAAACCGTTTAAACGAACGTTTTCACAGGCGATCTTGGCTGCCAAATCGTCTATATCCATGGCAAAAACCTGGGAGGCTCCGAGATGGGCGGCAGCAATGGAGAGTATGCCTGAACCGCACCCGGCGTCAATAACTTTTTCCTGCCCTTTTATATATTGATCGATAAAGCGCAGGCAGAACCTGGTTGAAGCATGAATACCGGTGCCGAAAGCCATGCCCGGATCAATCTCAATAATTTTCTCCTCATCGGCGGGCTGGTATTCTTCCCATGAGGGCTTTATGACCAGCCGCTGGCCTACTTTGAAAGTATGGTAATATTTTTTCCAGGATTCCTCCCAGTTTTCGTCCTTAACCTCGCTGATAAATATGCGGCACTGGACTCCGAAATTTTCCTCAACCCTCATTAAAGAAACCTCCAATTCAGAGATGGCTTCTTTTTCTTCGGGAAAATAGGCTTTAACTACGATAAACTCATGCTCCAAAAAGTCGGGAGACACGATGGTCGGATCCCAGCCGTTTTTATTAATGTACGTACGGGCCGCCTGGGGGTCTTCAATAACCACCCCGCCCGAACCCATGCGATGGAGTATACCAGCCACAGCTTCCACGCACACTCCTTCGGTCAATACACTGATTTCTTTCCAATTCATTAGCGTCAAGCCTTTCCAGTACAATATACAGATGTTTTACTAACCCATAGCATCTTTGAATTTATCAAACAATCCCTTGCGGCTACTTTTGTCCTCCTGGCGAAACTCGTTTAAAAGCTCTTTCTGCCGTTTGTTGAGCCGGGTGGGGATCTTTATTTTGACTACAACCTTTAAATCACCCTGCCGGTTGCCGTGAATATGGGGGACGCCCTTTCCCTTAATGGTAATAATATCGCCCGGTTGGGTTCCTTCCGGGATGTGCAGGGCGTGGTGAGCTCCACCCAGCAGGTCCATTTCAATATCGGCCCCCAGAGCAGCCTGAACAAAATCTATTTCAATATTGCTTATCAGAGTATAGCCATCCCGTTTAAATACCGGATGGGGCTTTACCGCCAGGGAAATGAACAGATCCCCCGGAGGCCCACCGTAGGAGCCGGCTTCCCCTTCACCCTGAATGCGCAGGTGAGATCCGTGGTCGACTCCAGCCGGCACCCGCACCTCAATCTTGCGAGCCTTTTTCACCTTGCCGGTGCCCCGGCAACTGGTGCAGGGCTTCTCCACCACCTTCCCCTCGCCCCGGCAGGTTGCGCAGGTGCGCACCGTTTCAAAACGGCCGAAGGGGGTACTTTGCACCACCCGGCTCTGGCCGCTGCCGTTGCAGGTGGGGCAGGTGTTGACTTTGGAGCCGGGCTCCGCCCCGCTGCCCGAGCAGCGCTCGCAGTTTTCCACCCGGCTGATTTCTATTTCCTTTTCAACGCCGAAAACAGCGTCTTCAAAGCTTATATCAAGGCGCACCTCCCGGTCCGCCCCCCGCTGGGGCCCGGTGCGGCGTCTGCCGCCTCCACTGAAACCGCCGCCGAAGAATAGATCAAATATGTCTCCGAATCCGCCCCCGAAATCGGCACCGCCAAAACCACCCGCACCGCCCCGGGTGGGGTCAAAGGCGTCGTGGCCAAAGCGGTCGTACATCTGCCGCTTCTGGGCGTCGCTTAAAACTTCATAAGCGTCTGATACTTCTTTAAACTTATCCGCAGCCTGAGGATCATCACGATTGACGTCTGGATGCAATTTCCTGGCTTTCTGCCGATAGGCCTTCTTGATCTCCTCCGGAGTCGCGTTTTTCGCAACCCCCAGGACTTCATAATAATCCCTTTTTGCGGACATAATTTCCCACCCTTCTGAAAACAGGGCAAACCCGCTTTTTTTATAGGTCCAAGCGGGTTTAAGCCCCAGGTACGGCGCTGTAAGTATCTTTAATTAACCCTTAAAATTATCAAATATTGCCCGGGATCCTGTCAACCACATTTGTCTTAATCCGCAACGTTGAAATCGGCATCTATGGTGTCGTCGGTTCCATGGCCACCCTGGCCTCCCTGACCACCCTGGCCTTGATCCCCCTGGCTGTTTTCATACATTTTGGAGCTCAACGCGTAAATCGCTTCGGTTAAAGCCTGGGTTTTGTTTTTAATGTCTTCAATATCGCTGCCCTTCAAGGCCTCGCTTAAATCATTCTTGGCGTTTTCAATTTTCTGTTTGCTGTCTTCATCGGCCTTATCGCCAAACTCGCGCAAGGTTTTGTCCGCCTGGTAGAGCATGCTGTCGGCGCTGTTCCGGGCTTCAATCTCCTCCAGTTTCTTTTCGTCTTCTTCGGCAAATCGTTCGGCGTCTTCCATCATCTTTTTAATTTCCGCATCACTCAAGCCGGAAGAAGAAGTGATGGTTATCTTTTGTTCCTTGTTGGTGGCAAGATCCTTGGCGGCTACGTGAACTATGCCGTTTACGTCTATATCAAAAGTCACCTCAACCTGGGGAATGCCGCGGGGAGCCGAAGGTATCCCGGTCAATTGAAAGCGCCCCAGGGTCACGTTGCTCCCGGCCATCTTTCTTTCACCCTGCAGAACATGTATATCAACTGAAGTCTGGTTGTCGGCCGCAGTGGTGAAAACCTGACTCTTGGCTGTAGGTATGGTAGTATTTCGGTCAATAATACGGGTAAACACCCCGCCCAGAGTCTCAATCCCCAGCGACAGGGGAGTGACGTCTAACAGCACCACATCGGTGATATCACCCGACAGTACAGCAGCCTGAATGGCCGCCCCTACCGCCACCACTTCATCAGGGTTGATGCCCTTGAAGGGGTCTTTGCCGATAAAGCCGCGCACCGCTTCCTGTACTGCAGGTATCCTGGTTGATCCCCCAACCAGGATCACTTTGTCAATCTGGCTGGTGCTTAGCCCTGAGTCCTTCAAAGCCTGGCGGGTGGGGCCCATGGTCTTTTCCACCAGGTCAGCGGTCATTTCATTGAATTTAGCCCGGGTCAGGGTTCTCTCAAGGTGCAGCGGTCCCTCCTGGGTAGCCGTAATATAAGGTATGTTTATATCCGTGGTTAAGACTCCGGATAATTCATGTTTGGCCTTTTCCGCCGCTTCCTTCAAGCGGTGCATGGCCATTTTGTCGTTCTTGAGGTCGATCCCGTTGTCCTTTTTAAACTCCTGGACCAGCCAATCAATGATTCGATCGTCGAAATCATCTCCACCCAGCCGATTGTTTCCGCTGGTGGCCTTGACTTCAAATACCCCGTCGCCAATCTCCAGGATAGACACGTCAAAAGTGCCGCCCCCCAGGTCAAATACTAAAATAACCTGAGTCTCTTCTTTATCAAGCCCGTAGGCCAAGGCAGCCGCGGTGGGTTCATTGATGATTCTCAGGACTTCCAAACCCGCAATTTTACCTGCATCCTTGGTGGCCTGGCGCTGGGCATCGGTAAAATAAGCCGGAACCGTCACCACCGCCTGGGTTATCTTTTCACCCAGGTAGGCCTCGGCATCAGTCTTCATTTTCTGCAGGATCATGGCTGATATTTCCTGCGGGGTGTAATTCTTGTCATCTATTTTGACTTTATAGTCGGTCCCCATCTGTCGCTTGATCGAAACGACCGTCCGATCCGGATTGGTTATCGCCTGACGCTTGGCTACCCTGCCCACCAACCGCTCACCGGACTTGGAAAAGCCCACTACGGATGGCGTTATTCTCTCCCCTTCCGCATTGGGGATTACGGTTGCTTCATTTACATCCATAACTGCAATAACAGAATTGGTGGTACCCAGATCGATTCCTACCACCTTGGCCATAATAGAACACCTCCACTATATATAAATATAATTAATTACTTACCTTTACCAGGCTGGGCCGTAAAACCCGGCCGTGCAATGTATAACCCCGCTGCAGCTCTTCCAGCACCGTGTTGCTGGGATGCTCGGCGCTTTCTTCAAGGATCAGCGGTTCATGGAATTCCGGGTCAAAGGGCTTCCCCGCCGCCTCAATAGCTTGAACTCCTTCGGTCTTGATCATCTCGTGCAGGCTCTTGACTATCATTTCCACCCCTTTGTTAAGGGATGCATAGTCCTGGTGCTGGGCCGACATAGTCAGGGCCCTCTCCAGGTCGTCAATTACCGGCAACAGCTTTTTTATAAGGGGTGTAGTCGCATGCTTAACATATTCTTCTCTTTCCCGGCTGGTGCGCTTGCGCATGTTTTCCATATCAGCCAGTACTCGCAGGTAATGCTCGTTATATTGGCGCACTTCTTCTCGGGCCTGCTCCAGTTCCTGTTTCAAATCCAGCAGATTATCCTGTCCCGGTTCCGCTTCCTGAACTTCCACCTCTTCCGGGGTTCCTGCACTGGATACCCAATCTTTCTCCTCATTCATATAGATCTCACCTCTATTCAAGAATATCCTGTCCGGCTCGCTTTAATTCCTCATCTTTCATCCTAACCACGGTATGATCCTTGAAGATGGCCAGGATCACCTTCAAGGTCCGGGCTAGAGGCGCTTAAGCATCTCTTCAACAATGTTGCGCACCGCTTCAATGGCTCCAGCGGCTTTCCAGTATTCCATGCGGACCGGGCCCATCAGCCCAATCTTACCAACATCGCCAAAGCCCTTAAACCCGGTGAAGACCAGGCTCATTTCCTGAAGGCTCTCTTCCCGGTTTTCCTTGCCGATTCTAATGTCGACCGCCTCACTGATGCTGTCCGGCACCAGACCCTTCCACAGGCTATCCTGTTCCATCACCGCCAGAAGCCTTTTGATTCGTTCCAGGTCTTTAAATTCAGGCTCGTTCAGCATATTCAGAGCCCCGCTGATCACGACTTTTTCCTCGCCGCTCTCCTCCAGCATGTGCTCCAGGGCTTCCAGGGTGCGGTCGATTACCCGGCGCTTTTTCTTCAAGGTATCGCGCAGTTCCTGCAGCTCGCTTTTGCGAATTTCATCCATGCGCCGGTTGCGCATGATCTGGTTGAATATCTTGGATATGCTGCGCAGGTCCTCTTCCTTTATAGTCTCCGGGATGTCTATTTTGCGATGGATAATAGTGCCCATATCGCTGACCAGGAATATGAAGGCCTTGCCCGGTTCCATCGGCAGAATCTGCAGGTAACGGAACTCGCTAAGGTTAAAAGGCGGTATGATAATAAATGATGGATATTTGGTTATCTGCGAAAGAAAATGGCCGGTCCTCTCCACTACGGTACTCCATTCCTGCATGTTTTCCAGAAGCAGATCGTGCAGGATCTGGGCCTCTGGTTCGGTCAGGCTCTCCTTTTCCATCATGCAGTCCACATAGTAGCGAAAACCCCGTTCGCTGGGAATTCGTCCGGCTGAAGTGTGGGGCTGCTCCAGGAAGCCCATTTCTTCCAGATCGGCCATTTCATTGCGGACAGTAGCCGGGCTGAGTCTCAGGGCATGCTTCTTTACCACCGCCCGCGACCCCACGGGTTCGGCGGTTTCCACATAATCTTTTATAATCGATTCCAGGATCTGCTTTTTCCTTTCATCCATCCTAAAACCATCACCCTTGTTAGCACTCTCTCTCGTTGAGTGCTAATGCTGATTTACTAAAAAAATAGCATCAGTAACATGCTTTGTCAAGACCGCCCTCAGTCAATAAAATGACATAAGACCTGATTTGAGACAAAATATAGTTCCGGATTTAATCTTAGTTTACCGCAGCTTTCGATCAGCCATGCACGCTCAATAAACTCATCGATAAGCCGGGCATATTGAGCGCGGGGATGAATACCTAAGCGGACGGCTATTTCCTCCAGAGAAACCCCTTCGATAAGGCGCAAGCCCATTACCATAGCTTCAGACAGCTGCTCCCGCTGGTCCATGACCTCTAAAACCTGTTCGGGAGGCAGAACTCCTGTCTTCAATGCGTCAATATAATCGGCCGGCGGCCATGGATTAATTATACGCCGGCCGTCTATGCAGCCAACCGCACCGCTGCCCAAGCCCAGGTAAGGCCGGCCCTGCCAATAAGCCATGTTGTGGCGGCATTCCTGGCCGGGGCGGCAGTAGTTGGACAGTTCGTAGTGAATAAAGCCCTGCCTGGCCAGCAAGCCTCTGGTCTGGTGATACATGGCCGCCAGTTGTTCCTCGGAAGCCTCCTGCCACAAGCCCTGCGATAATTCTCGGCCTAAAGGAGTAGCCGGGTCCAACTGCAGGAGGTAAGTTGAAAGGTGGGCTGGCTGCAAGCCGATCGCTGTTTCAAGGTTATACAACCATCCCGCTATAGATTGCCCTGGCAAACCATAGATTAAATCCAGATTGAAATTAGTCCACTCTAATTGATGTAGATCCTCCACGGTTTGCAGGGCATCTTTAACCCGGTGGCGCCGCCCCAGGCGTTTTAGATCGGAGTCAATAAAACTCTGTACCCCCAGAGAGATTCGGTTAACCCCGGCATCGCGGAAAGCCATCAGTTTGTCCCGGGTTACAGTGGCCGGGTTGGCCTCCAGGCTAACTTCCACGTCTTCATAAAGATTGAAATGATCCCGAACCCTTAGAATCACTCTATTTATTTGATCGCCATCAAGCAGACTGGGAGTTCCTCCTCCCAGGTAGACGGTATCGACTGAACGTTCCCTAAAGGGCGGGGCTTTAAGCTTGATCTCCGTAAGGAGCGCCATGGTGTAGTCGTCAAGCAGGCTTGAGCCGAACCGGGGCAGGGATAAAAAGTCACAATAGCGGCATTTTTGAAGGCAGAAAGGTATGTGAATATACAGGCTTAAGGCGGGTGTATCCCTAGTCATCCTCAATACTCATTACGGTCATAAAGGCGTCCTTGGGGACTTCAACCCTTCCTATTTGCTTCATACGTTTTTTGCCCTCTTTTTGCTTTTCAAGAAGCTTTTTCTTACGGGTTATATCGCCTCCATAGCATTTGGCCAGGACGTCCTTGCGCATCGCTTTGATCGATTCGCGGGCGATAACCCGGTTGCCGATGGCGGCTTGAATGACTACTTCATAGAGCTGGCGGGGGATGATTTTACGCAGCTTGGCAGCCATGCTGCGCGCCCGGTAATAGGCTTTGTCTTCGTGGGCGATAAAGCTCAAGGCGTCAACCACTTCACCGTTTAACATTATATCCAGCTTGATCAGGTCCGATGCTTCAAAATCACCCAGGTCGTAGTCCAGGGAAGCGTAGCCCCGCGTGCGCGATTTCAGGGCGTCAAAGAAGTCGTACAGGATTTCGGCCAGGGGCAGCTTATAGGTCAGCATGACCCGCTGGGGGGTGAGGTATTCCATATTCAGAAACGTCCCGCGTTTTTCCTGGCAGAGTTCCATTATGGTCCCCACAAATTCCTGGGGCACCATTATGGACGCCTTAACAAAAGGTTCCATAACCCTTTCGATGCGCTGAGCCGGCGGCCAGTGGGTGGGATTGCGCAAGAGCAGCTCGCTTCCGTCGGTGAGGATTATTTTATAGACAACACTGGGGGCGGTGGCTAAAAGGCTCAAGTCGTATTCTCGCTCCAGCCGTTCTTTAACTATCTCCAAATGCAGAAGGCCCAAAAAGCCGCAGCGAAAACCAAAACCCAGGGCTTCTGAGCTCTCAGGTTCATATAAGAGAGAAGCGTCATTGAGCTTGAGCCTTTCCAGGGCTTCCCGCAGCCGTTCAAAATCATTGTTTTCCAGGGGATAAAGTCCGCAAAAAACCATGGGCTTCACTTCCTGATAGCCCGGCAAAGCCTGCTCGGCCGGACGTTCGGCCAGGGTTATGGTGTCGCCGACTTTAGTGTCGGCCACGTTTTTAATTCCGGCCGCCAGGTATCCCACTTCTCCGGCTTGCAGCAACCGGACTTCTGTCATATTGGGGTTGATGACCCCCAGTTCGGCTACTTCAAACTCGCGTCCGCTGGACATCATGCGGATTATATCACCTTTGCGGATCTGCCCTGCTTTAACCCGAAAATAGCATATTGCTCCCCGGTAGGAGTCGAAGTAGGAGTCAAATATCAAGGCCTGGAAGGGGGCATCCGGGTCGCCCTGGGGCGGGGGGATATTATTGACAACTGCTTCCAGTAAATCTATCACGCCGGCCCCGGTCTTGGCCGAGATGGATAATATATCATTACGATCCAAACCTAAAACCGTTTCCATTTCCTCTTTAACCTGTTCCGGTTCAGCGCCGGGCAGGTCAATTTTATTTACCGCACCTACTATCTCCAGGTCCAAATCCATAGCCAAGTAAACATTGGCCAGGGTTTGGGCCTCAATGCCCTGCGAGGCGTCCACCAGCAAAACCGCGCCTTCACAGGCGGCCAGACTGCGGGACACTTCATATGAAAAATCAACATGCCCCGGTGTATCGATAAGGTTCAAGATATAGTCCTGCCCATCACGGCTCTGATATTTAAGGCGCACCGGCTGCAGCTTTATAGTGATGCCCTTCTCCCTTTCCAGGTCCATCTTATCTAAAAACTGCTCCCGCATCTCTCTCTGGCTGATAGCGCCGGTCAGTTCCAGCAGCCGGTCGGCCAGCGTGGATTTGCCGTGGTCAATATGGGCTATAATAGAAAAATTTCTTATCCTATCCTGCAAAGTCGAAACCTCCAAGGGTCCTTATAAAAGGCGCTTATTGCTTTTCAATTATATCTTATTCAACCCGGGGGTTCAATCAGAGAAAGGAAGGGCTCAAAGCAGCCGATTAATGCAGGTTTCAGAGGCTCTCCCTATATTTTTAAGCAGCCAGGCGGAGCTTTTTCTTAACCATGGTCAACACCAGCTGACTTTCCTCCAATTTAAAAGGGAGCAGGAGCAGGCAGTAGACAGTAAGACCCAGAAGGGAGCCTCCGCCCACTGCCACAAGCACTTCCGACTTCCCCGCCACTGCCTGCCAGGCACCGGTATAATTGACAAAAAACCGAACCAGCAGGTACATCAACATCGAAGCAAGGGTGGATAGGACCAGGCTTTTCATTATCAATCTGCCTCCCATTTGCCCCAGACGCCAGCGAATTATCAAAAGCAGCAGGAACAGGTTGGCAAAGCCGGCCAGTGAATAGGCCAGAGCCAAACCCTGGTAGCCCATGCTGGGGGACAGGGTCAAAGAAAGCAGAATGTTGGCGGCCACTGCCACTACTGCCGCTGCCACCGGGGTCCTGGTATCCTGCAACGAAAAGAAGGCCCGGTTGACAACCTGCAGCGCGGTATACGCAAACAGGCTCAGGCAGTAAAAATAGAGCGCCTGGCTGGTTACGGCCGTCATCTCCCGGGTAAACTCCCCCTGCTCAAAAAATAGGGAGATAAGAGGCTCTTTTAAGGCAATAATGCCGAAGGTGGCTGGTATGCTGATGAGAAGCAAAAGCCTGATGCCCAGAGACAGGGCCCGCTTGAATTCTTCACGCTCGCCTCGAGCGCTCAACACTGCCAGGATCGGAAAAATAGTAACTCCCACCGATCCGGAGAGAATCCCCAGGGGAAGCTGCATGATCTTTTGGCCCAGATCCAGCGCGCTTACAATACCGGGGCCTAATTGTGAAGCTAGCCGCTGGGTTACCAGCAGATTGGCCTGGCCGACTCCCAATCCTACCATCACCGGCAGCATTAGAAGCATGATCTTTTGAAAACCCTCATCATGCCAGTCAAAGCTGAAATGATACCTGATTCCCACCCGGCGTAGGAAGGGCAGCTGCACCATGAAATTGACAACCGCACCCAGCACCACCCCGTAAGAAAAAGCTGCCACTCCAAACGGCTTGTAGAAGGCCAGTCCCACCAGAATAATCACCACATTATAGACCAGGGCTCCCAAAGCCGGTCCGGTAAAGCGGTTATAGGAGTGAAGTATTCCCATGGAGAACCCGTTTAAGGCCATGAACAGGGTTTGGATAAACATTATGCGCGTCAGGTGGGCGCCCATATTTAAATAATCCCCGGGCAGTCCAGGAACCAGCTGGTTGATAATAACCGGCGCCTGCCAGTAGGCGATGGCGATTAGAATAAGGGAAAAAAGGATCACGTAGTTTAAGACTATGCTGGCCGTCTTCCAGCCCCGCTCCTCCTCATGACCGTCGAGGTAGCCGGAAAACACTGGAATAAAAGCTGCGCTCAGTGCGCCCCCTGCCATCAAAAGATAGATCAGATCCGGCACTGAAAAGGCGGCCCGGTATACATCGGTAGCATAACTCTGACCGAATAAAGTATTAATTGCCCACTCTCGCCCGTAGCCCAGAAAGCGGCTCAAGGCCACCGTGAACATGAGCAAAAGGGTCGCTTTGGCCAGCTTTTCAGTTTTTGAGGCCACCGTCTTCACTCCCCATCCGGCAAAACTTTGTTCCTTACACCATGTAAATATTTACATAAGCGTTCGCCCAAAACTTGCACATCTCCTTTGAGACGGACCAGCGGATAATCATGACTACGACCCAGCCAGTCCCAGTGCAGAACCCGGTTGTGCAATCCAATATTTATTACCGCACCGCGCGTTTCACCCGAGAGTTGGTTTATGCCCTGGCTGCTTATATTTAAGCCCAGGGCAACCAGCCAGAGCAGCAAAAACACCAGGGCGGCCTTCACCATTCGGGAAGCCAGTTATATCTCCTCCTTTAGAACTTTAAGCAGAATGTCGGCAAATAATTCACTGGAATAAAAGCACTCCTCCAGTGTATTGTAGTCAGTCCCAAACTCCAGTAAAAGAGCCCCTTTGAAGTACTCCTGATTATAGGTTCCGGACTTGGTGCGCACACCTTTGATAAGCCCGGGGTAGTCTTTAGCGGCCTGCTGGTAGAGCTTTTGGGCAAATTGCAGGTTTTGCTTCCAGTTCGGGTGGGCTTTACGTTCGTCGGTTCCTACAATAATAAGGATAGGAGCCGCGTTTCGCCCCTTTATATTAACTTTCGCCCCCTGGGTCACCCCCGGTATGCTATCCCGGTGGATATCGAACAAGGCCAGGATCGATGATTTTTCGCTGGCCATAACGCCGGCTACGGTCTTTCTGGAATTGGTGTAGCTTTTGTTAAAATCAGGCTGATCGTGAAGTGTGTTTACGAAATTAGCCTCCATGCCCTTCTGTTTTAAGGTTGAGCCCAGATGGGCTGCCACCCGGGTGATAAGTCCGGGTCCACCTTCAATCCGGGTTTTTCCACTGTCCGGAACATAGCTTTCACCGCTGTGCGTGCAATAAAGGGTTACCACATGTCCGGTAAAAAGTTTGAAATAGGTGCTGGCCGTATTCACCTGGCTGGAATCAAGATCATCCATGGGTGGAGGCGAAGCATCTTCAACTGCATCGTCAGGCGCTCCCAGCGCATCGTCTTCTTCATCGTTTAAGGCCTGCAGGTTGAAGGCCATCAAGTCCCGGGGAAACTGGCGGTTCAAGTACAACCCCCAGGGCCTCGGGTAGTCGGGACTGCCTCCCATCATAATGTTATTCTCCCGCACCAGGCTCACTGCTGATCCCTCAGCAACCGGCATGGCCTTTAGCTGCAAAAGCAGTGGGTGTATATTTATCTCACCGGCCTTTTGCAGCAGACTTTGGTGCAAATCAACACTTAAGCCCAGTACTATAATTATGGCAAAAAGCTGCATAAATAATAATCCTTTGATGAGGCTCCAAACGTTTCTGTGTTTCATTTCATCCACCCGCCGCTCAATATATCATCAATTTATGCTTCGTCCAGGGTGCCTAGTACAACGTTCAATTCTTCCTTTTTGTGCGGCCTGGTAAATTGCTCAATAAGTTCCTTGCTTTTTGAACGGGCTAATGTTATATTATTCTTTGTCAGCGCTTTAGCATGAGGAGGTGAAAATGTGGCCAAAAGTAAGACCCCGGCCAAAAGGGCACGCAGAGCAGAAGCCAATCGGCTGAGAAACAAAGCACAAAAAAGCCGGCTGAATACCGAACTCAAGAAGTACGAGGCCACTCTGAAGGGCAATGATGTTGAAGCAGCCAGCGAAAACCTTCGGAAGGTGAGTTCGCTTATCGATAAAGGAGCCAAAACTGGAATCCTGCACAAAAATACCGCCGCCCGCAGGAAGTCAGCTCTAGCCAAGAAGTTAAACTCTATCAATGCGTAAAGAAGCAGGACCTGTCATCGGACAGGTCTTTTTCGTTTCTGTCGGGGACTACAACGCGGGGACGGAGATTTTGTTGCATTCC
>JBEHWI010000016.1:0-70287 GCA_040217815.1 Syntrophomonadaceae bacterium
CTTAATGCAGGAATGGACCTGTTGGGCGGCTGGGATCAATTTGTCAAACCCGGGATGGTGGTACTACTCAAAGTCAACTTGATAGGCCCCAAACGACCTGAAACTGCTGCCATTACTCATGCCGAATTGGTCAGGGCTCTAACTCAAATACTGGTTCAGCGTGGATGCACCGTATGGATAGGTGACAGTTCAGGAGGTTCTATTGCCGGCATTGCCCCTACTAGGCAGGCCATGATTGTTTCCGGGCTTCAGAAAGTAGCCGACCAGGAAGGCGCCCGCATAAAAAACTTCGATAAAGAAGGGGTTGTCGAAGTCAATACCTGTGGCGGTTACGTGGAAAAGATGCACCTCGCCCGGCCTATGTTTGAAGCCGATCTGGTCATAAATCTTCCCAAGCTCAAGACCCATTCGGCAGGAATATATACCGGCGCGGTGAAAAACCTGTTCGGGTGTGTGCCTGGTTTAAAAAAGGCCGCATACCACCGTATGGCCCCCGATTCCAAAGAGCTTGGGTATATAATTGCCGACATTCACCAGGCGCTGAAAGTTCACCTGCATATTATGGATGGGATAACCGCTATGCAAGGTGAAGGGCCAACCGCCGGGGAGATGTATCAAGCTAAAAAGATCCTGTTCAGTACCGATCCGCTGGCTCTGGATACAGTGGCTGCAGCTATGATAGGAATGGAAACTAAGGATGTGCCGATATTAATTAGCGCTCGGGAACGACAACTGGGTGAATTTGATCTGGAAAAGATAGAAATTGCCGGGGATTACACATCGCCGCCAACGCTGCCCGGTTTTAAGCGTCCCCGAAAATTCAGGAGTACTAAAGCGGGAAACCACGCACTATTAGTCAGGTTAATAGATTTTTTAAAGACCCGCCCTAGAATAAATCTAAAATTATGCAAGAACTGCACCATCTGCATTGAGAGTTGCCCGGTTAAGGCGATAGATGCAGGGACAAAAAAGATCGATTATGATTCCTGTATTGAATGCATGTGCTGCCATGAACTCTGCATGCACAAAGCAGTGGAATTGAGAAGAGACAACCGCCTAGCCGATGTCTTTACTCGCCTATACCGGGGGACGTATCGGTGAGTTATTATAAAAGAGAAGATTTCGTGAATTAACTTACATGGCTCATTGAGGGGTTCTTATGAGTAGTTGTTCTTCATATGAAAGTGAAAAATGGACTGTTGACAAAAAAAATTAAAAACCCTCCAATATTCTAAATATTACCATATTGAAGGGATTTTTATTTTTTTGTCAGCAGGTCCATTGCTTTGTGTCACGCTAAAAAATCCTTGACGGAGGAATAGTGCTCTTAAGTATCGTTTTAACAATAGCAAAAGCCTAGTTCCTTCTCTTTCGTTCTGGTTGCCTTTCTTTAATGTTTCTTTACAATCTACAATTTTTTCAACTATACAATAATCGAATAATATACAAGATGGAAGGATTTACAAGATTTTTGTCAAATATAATAAATAATATGCCAATACCAAGAAAATTAATATAATGGATTTGCAGTAATGGTGGAAGTATTTGTGCTGAGACTACCGAATGAAAAATTATCCACAAATCTTAAAGAGTTGCTGGAGTTTCTTCCAATCAATCAAAAAAATAAATTGTATGGTTTTCATTTTATTAAAGACGCTAAACTATTTCTTTGTGGACAATTGCTTGTTAGAGCAATTATCAGCAAGTATCTTAATATCAATAATACGGATCAACATTTTGTTTTAAACGAATATGGAAAGCCGTATATTTACGGAGTGGAAAACTTTCATTATAATTTATCCCATTCTGGTAATTGGGTTGTGTGTGCCATTGATCAAAAACCAGTGGGTGTAGATATAGAAAAGATAAAGCCGTTTGCTCCAGATATAGCACGATACTATTTTTCGGCGGAAGAATTTTTATATATGTCGCAGGCCCCGGAAACGGTAAAATTGGGGCTCTTCTATGAACTATGGACATTTAAAGAAAGCTACATTAAAGCTTTGGGGT
Source organism: Syntrophomonadaceae bacterium (assembly GCA_040217815.1). Classification (GTDB taxonomy): domain Bacteria; phylum Bacillota; class Syntrophomonadia; order Syntrophomonadales; family Syntrophomonadaceae; genus UBA5314. The sequence goes on from JBEHWI010000016.1 coordinate 2,011, forward strand.
GTGGTCTTTCTAAACCCTTAAATTCTTTTACCATTAAATTGGTAGGGGATGGTAAAGCAAGGGTCAAGGACGCAAATCCCAAGGTGTTTTTTCGCCAATATAAGCTAAATCCTGGGTACAAGTTAGCGACTTGTTGTTTTCAAAATGAATATGATGAATTAATTAAAATAGTAGATCTTAATTGGATTGAAGCCAGGTTAAATGAATAGGATTGTTTGGGAGGCAGCTTATTTGCAGCAAGGACTACTTTATAATCTTACCCACGCGCAATTGGAGACGTGGCATATTGAGCAACTCTATCCAGGAACAAGCATAGGAAATATAGCTGGTGCTATGAAATTACAAGGCAAGCCAAACTATGATTTTATGGATAAGGCTTTTAATCACATTATTGCAAAAAATGATTCTCTTCGTTTGCATCTCAGATTAGAATCAGAAGTACCCTATCAATACATATCAGATTATAAATATAGTGCCATAGATTATATTGATTTTTCCGAGCATAATAACGCATTAGTCGCTGCTAATCTCTGGTGCAGAGAGCAAACCCAACAGCCGTTTAACATACAAGATTCACAGCTATGCTACTTTGCTATTTTAAAGGTTAATGATAATGAAACCCTTCTCTATTTTAAACTTCACCATTTAATTTCCGATGCATGGGCAATAGTCCTGGTTGCCAGCCAGTTCATTGATTACTATACCCGGCTTAAAAAGGGTGAAAAAATATCCCCCGATCCGAATCCCTCATATCTTGATTATACTCATTCTGAAGATGAATATATTAAATCATCCAGGTTTATTAAAGATAAACAATATTGGAGTGAGAAATACAGCACCCTACCTGATATCGATACCTTTAAATCCAAATCAAACAGCTACAGTAATGTTAAAGCAACACGGTTTTCGACTTCTCTGGGGCCCCAGCTAGCATTAGAAATAAAGGCATTTTGTAGTGAAGAAAGGATTTCAGTTTTTACGGTATTTATAGGGGTATTGGCCTCATGTATTTACCGCTTAAGCGGAAAAGAAGACTTCACTATTGGAACCATAGCTCTAAACCGTTCTAATGCAAAAGAGAAGAATACTGTCGGGAACTTCATAAGCACATTGCCTTTCAGAATTCATGTTAAAAGGAAACATACATTTTTAAATTGGTTTCATTCTTTAAATAAGGAATGGTTTCCTTTGTTGCGTCACCAAAAATACCCCTACAGTCTTTTAATAGATGATCTCAGAACCAAGCATGGCAACACACCATACCTTTTTGACATAGTACTTTCCTATCAGAACGCCAAATTTGCTTATGAATTAGCCCATGAAGAGGACGAATACGAAAGCAATTGGTTATTTTGTGGAGCAGAAATTAATCCACTGACTATTCATATCGACGATCGCGAAGGAGAAGGGCTGCTCAATATTGATTATGATTACCAAGAAGAAGTATACAGTGATGATGAAATCCTAGCCTTAAACCAACATTTATCCGTTATGATTCAAGATGCAATTCAAAATCCAAATAAAATGATTTGTGAACTAGAAATATTATCAACCGAGGAAAAACATCAACTGCTTTATCAATTCAACAATACTGCTGCCTATTATCCTAGGAACAAGACCATCCATCAACTCTTTGAAGAACAGGTAGAAAGAACTCCTGATAATATAGCTGTTGTCTTTGAAGATAAACAATTGACCTATAGAGATCTTAATGAAAGATCTAATCAGTTAGCTTGGGCACTTAGAAAACAGGGTGTACAACCGGATGATGTAATAGCTATTATCGTAAGGCGTTCACTTGAAATGGCAATAGGACTCTACGGCATATTGAAAGCCGGAGCGGCTTACCTGCCCATAGATCCTGATTATCCCACCGATAGGATTAGCTTCATGCTCAAAGACAGTGGGGTGAAAGTCCTTTTAATCCATGAATATTTTAAGGATAACTTGACTTTTTCAGGAACGGTTATACCCTTGGAAGACCAATGTTTATTACTTGAAGATACCTCAAACCCCGAACCCGTAGCTCAACCCCATAGCTTGGCCTATGTAATCTATACTTCAGGCTCTACTGGAAAACCCAAAGGGGCTATGATAGAACACCATTCAGTAATAAACCGTATTAACTGGATGCAAAAAAGATATCTAATTGGAGAGCTGGATACGATTTTACAGAAGACCCCATTCACCTTTGATGTATCGGTTTGGGAACTCTTCTGGTGGGGAATGGTTGGAGCCAGTGTTTACATGCTTATTCCGGGGGGGGAAAAAGACCCGGCGATTATTGTTGATACTATATTACGGAGTAATATAACTACAATGCATTTCGTTCCCTCCATGCTCAATATGTTTTTAGCCTACCTAGAGAAACAACCAGAATTACTCCGGGGATCTAAGCTAAGAAATGTTTTTACCAGCGGAGAGGCCTTAGCTCCTTACCAGGTTGAGAGATTTAATAACTTGCTGGCTAATAACGGCAGCGCCCGGTTATTCAATCTTTATGGTCCTACTGAAGCAACGATTGATGTATCTTACTACGACTGCCCAACCGAAGGCCATATAGATCTTATTCCCATTGGTAAACCGATAGACAACATTAGCCTATATATTCTGGATCAACAAAGAAATTTGCTTCCCATAGGATCTACTGGTGAACTCTATATTTCAGGAGACGGTCTCGCTCGTGGATATTTAAACCGACCGGAGCTTACTGAAGAGAAGTTTGTACCTAATCCATTTTTACCAGGAAAGAAAATGTACTGCACTGGTGACCTGGCTCGCTGGCTGCCGGATGGAAATATCGAGTATCTGGGCCGTACTGATTTTCAGGTAAAGATACGAGGCAATCGAATAGAGCTTGGAGAGATCGAAAATCAACTTCTAAACCATCCCCATATCGAGGAAGCAATAGTTGTTGATAAGGCTGATTCAGAAGGAAATGCTTACCTTTGTGCTTATATAATTTCCTCTTTTAATTTATCTGTTCAAGATTTGCGAGAACATTTATCTAGGAGTATGCCCGATTATATGATTCCATCGTATTTTATTCCAATCGATAAGGTACCACTAACCCCCAATGGTAAACTGGATAGAAAAGCTCTGCCCGAGCCTGTGACTGTTCTGGGATTAAATCTAGGTATAGATTATATGGAACCACGTAATGAGATCCAACGAATTATGGCGGATATTTGGGCTGAAGAATTGAGACTTCCAAAGGTAGGAATAAATGACAATTTCTTTGCTCTGGGGGGTAACTCATTTGCAGTCATACGGGTTTTAACGAAAATTTTTCCCTACAATTGGGGAATTTCAGCAAGAGATTTTTTTGAGAATCCTACGATATTGGAATTGAGTCAAATCATTAATGGATATACGCTAGAAAACGATGAAAAGATACTTGTCCCGATGAATATTATCGAAAGGCGTTTTAAGCAAGATATAAGTCAAATAAAATTCAGTAAAGAAAGGATCAAATTTAAAGGAGTTTTACTAACAGGAGCAACCGGATTTTTGGGAAGCCATATTCTTCAGGCTTTACTATTTGAAACTGATGCTCATGTATACTGCCTGATACGTGGGAGAGATGAGTCTGTGATACGTGAACGAATTCTAAATATACTCAGATTATATTTCCCCAAACAAGATTATGAGAAATTGATATATCAAAGAATACATTTAATTAAGGGCGATGTTAAACAATCTAAATTGGGCTTAAGCGATGAAACATACTACTTTTTAGGGCAAAATGTTGATAGTATAATTCACACGGCTGCAATAACCAAGTTTTTCGGTGATTACTCAGACTTTTACAGTACAAATGTACTTGGTACTGAGCGGATGATTTCCTTCGCGAAGGAGCATCATCTCAGGTTAAACCACATTTCGACGATTGCTGTAGCTGGGCAATTCCTCATTGAATCCGACCATGGCGAAGTAATTTTCACAGAAAATGATTTTTACTACGGTCAAAGATATATGGAAAATGTTTATGTCAGGAGCAAATTTGAAGCGGAAAACCTGATGAATAAGGCGATTAATGAGGGGCTTGAAGGAGTTATTTACCGAGTGGGTCTTCTGAGTGGAAGATATAGTGATGGACAATTCCAATTTAATATTGGTGACAACGCAGACTATAATCGATTGAAATCATTCATTAAACTGGGTTTTGCACCTTCATATGTATTGGATATAGATACGGAGTTTACCCCGGTTGATTACTGCAGCAGTGCTATTGTTAAACTATCCCAATTATTTGAATCAAGGGGCAAAGTCTTTCATGTTTATAACCATAATGAAATTAAAGGAATAGAGCTGCTCAAGATTTTAAACCAATTGGGTTATCCCGTACAATCTGTTGATAACAATCAATTTTTGGATTATATTAGGACGGCATCAATGGATAACAACAATCATGGAATGCTTAATGGTATTATTATTGAGTTCAATAGGGAGAAAGAATTTCAATATAACACGCCAATTAAACTCAATTCCAGTATTACACAGAAGTATTTGCAGCAAGTTGGTTTTGAATGGCCTGAAGTTAATGCAGAATATATCGGAAAAGTTCTTAAACACATGGAAGATGTTGGGTTCCTACGTAGCCCCAAATCATAGAGAATTAAAGTGATAGTTAAATTTATTCTTATCCCCTATATTCTATTTAAGCAAAAGGGGATAACCTTCGCAATGATCTCCTAGTTTAGGTATTCAAATGGTGAATAATCCGAGACCCGAACCGGGGACATCCTGATTAAAAGCCAGGTGTTTGATTGTTCATTGGAGTAGTGGTAGGTGACTCTTCACGGGCGCGCGGATTGAAACCAAATAACCCACCTTATAAAAACGCAAGGTGGGTTCTATCAGTTTGGCTGAGTCTTCTATGGCTACCGATTATTTAAAAGCAAAGTTCACGGTGTTGCTCTTGCTTCCCCCATATGTAACATACACGTTTCCGCCGGAGGTTGAGGGCAAATCAACCGTTATCTGATAATACATGTTACCGATCACCTTCACATCATGAAAAGGCTTTTTCTGACCATCTATATATACTGCAAATTCCTTTTTAAAGGTTTCTGTTTTTTCATCATATTCCACATTGCGGATAGAAACGTTCACAATATCTGATTCCTTGAGGGTTGTGTCTGCTTTCCGATAGGCGGAGGCCTGTTCAATTTTAGGTGCAAGAGTTGTTGAGTCGTTCTTTGGTGCGGTTGAAGGTGTATTAGAGGTAGCCGAATTAGTGGTTTGAGAAGTATCGGATTTCCCCGAACATCCAACGAGGAGTCCGGTCAAAAGACAACATGTAAGCAACAGGCAAAATACTTTTTTCATTGTGTCCCCTCCTTAAATTTGTTACATAAATTTTATAATTTAACCGGAATATACTCAACCGTTTGCTAAAGAACCGTCCTGGGCGTTAAGGGATACTTATGAGTAGTCCACTCACTTTTAGTCCTGCTCGGTTAAAATGAGAGGGCCGTTTTTGGTTATAGCAATGGTATGCTCATATTGGGCCGATAGGCTGCCGTCTTTGGTTCTGGCTGTCCACTGGTTCGGGTCGATTGTTAAGGCATGCGACCCTATATTGATCATCGGTTCGATAGTAAAAACCATTCCTTCACAGAGCTTCACTCCCTGTTTAGGGCGCCCATAGTGGAGAACCACCGGATCTTCATGCATATTACGACCTATGCCATGGCCGGTAAATTGACGAACAACGGAGAATTCTTGGGATTCAGCATGCTTTTGCACCGCATGGGAAATGTCACCGAGGCGATTGCCGGCATGAGCCTGGTCTATGCCGAGGTAAAGGCATTCCCTGGTTACTTTGAGGAGCTTTTCGGCTTGTTCCGATATTTGACCTACAGGGTAAGACCAGGCCGAATCCGCCAACCATCCATGGAGATTGACAACCATATCTATTGTAACGATATCCCCGTCTTTGAGAGGGGTCCGGGTGGGGAACCCGTGGCAGATCTCATCGTTGACCGAAGCGCATGTAGCGAAAGGATAGCCCATATAGCCTTTTTGTTCGGCTTTGGCACCCTGGGATTGAATAAAATCTTCTACAAAGTTGTCGATACTCAAGGTAGTTATGCCTGGCCGGATAATCTTACGGAGTTTTCTGTGGCAGGCGGTTAAAATTTTGCCTGCTTCGGCCATTAGGTGTATCTGTTCGGGAGTTTTGATTACGATCATTTCCAGTCCTCTTCTTGTTTCAAGACGTCTTAATCACTACAAGTCTGGCGGCAATGTTGCAAAGATATAGCTTAGTTCCGTGGCTCATTCGGCAGATGTAAAGGAACCCTAATTCTCTTCAAACCCATCCAGAATAATTGCCCTGGTACTGGTTGAATTATCCCTGAGAGGTTTTATTTCCAGGTACTCTTTGGAACTGAAGCACCTGTCTACATCTTCACGTGATGGAAACTGGATAAGTATTATCCTTTCGGGTTTCCACTCCCCAAAAAGCGGGGCTGCATTTCCTCCACGAATCAAGTAGTGCCCGCCATAACGCTCAACCAGAGGGCGCGCTCTTTCAATATATTCAAAGTAAATATCTTTATTATGGATCTCTATCTCGATTAGTAAATAGACGGGCATGGTTTGTACTTCCTTGTATATTCTTTTTGTTAATTATAACATCGTATTTTAGTAAATAGGGTCTACAGAAATAATACAGGGGCCTGCCTTCATACCGAAGGTCAGGTCCCTGTGGGCGTTAATCATAAACCTATTTTATCATTTGTTCGGTGAGGAGCTCTATGAGGATGTTACGGGATGATTTTTCATTGAGATTCAGGCCTGAAAACTGTTGAACAGTGGCGCCCATCAAGATAGGGAAAGAAATACAGCCCAGGATCTGCAGGGTACGCATGTAGATTCGGGATTCTTCCTCGTCCGGATGCAGCTCTTGCAGGGTCCGGTGAACGAGATGAATGCCTTCCTGTTCAAGGTATTCACTGTATTCGACCGGGGTGTTGCTGTGGTGAATCTTCTGATCGATCATGTATCTCACTATGTCCGGATATTTATATACTGTATCGGCGTAGGCCTGAATAAAATTGGACAGGCGGACAGCGGCGGGTTGTTCATTTTCTTTAAGTATAGTAAAGACTTTCCTCATCTGGGCGGTTACATATTTTAATGCCTTGTCAATTACCATGTCTTTAGAGCCGAAATGGTAATTGACCGCTGCGATGTTTACATCCGCCCGGGTGGAAATCTTCCTGACTGTGACATTTTGGAAGCCCTCGTCGGCCATTATATCGAGGGTGGCTTTAATAATTCGCTCTTTAGTGCTTCCACTGTGACTCAAAATTTTCAAATCAGTTCACCGCCGTTTGAAACGATGTTTGATTAAATTTTAATTTAGCAGATCGTATTCGTCAAGTTTAGTCTGGCAGGTTCTTTTGATTTCAATTGACAAACAGGGCTATTTTTTTTACCCTAGTCTTAGGGCTAATTTAAACAGCATTTGAATTTTGCCTTGGCATTTGGGGAGGGAACCATCCGTTGCTTGCCAATCAAGCTTCTGATTTATATATGGGGTTGGATATCGGTTCGACAACCGTCAAGGTTGTTTTGCTGGATGATGCTTTAAATCCGGTCTTTAGAATCTACCAGCGCCATCACAGTGATATAAAAGCCACCCTGAGCCACTCGATAAAAGAGGCCCTATTAAGGGTGGGTAATCAGACCGTTTCGGCCCTGGTCACCGGGTCAGCCGGTCTGTCGGCGGCGGCCTGGTCGGGTCTGTCTTTTATTCAAGAAGTGATCGCCGGGACTGAAGCTATAAAACACCTCATACCGGAAACCGATGTAGCTATAGAACTGGGTGGCGAAGATGCCAAGATAACCTATTTTGGCCATGGTATAGAACAGAGAATGAACGGCATCTGCGCCGGCGGCACCGGTGCCTTTATTGATCAGATGGCCGCACTTTTGGAAACCGATGCCATGGGGCTGAACTGCCTGGCAGCCAAGCATAAGATGATCTATCCCATAGCAGCCCGCTGTGGGGTGTTCGCCAAAAGCGACATACAGCCACTGTTGAATGATGGAGCGGCCCGTGAAGACATAGCTGCTTCGGTTTTACAGGCGGTGGTCAATCAGACTATTAGCGGCCTGGCTTGCGGACGTCCCATTCGCGGCAATGTGGCCTTCCTGGGCGGCCCTTTACATTTTCTCACCGAACTCTGCACCAGGTTCAAGGATACCTTGAAGCTCGCGCCGCAAAACGCCATTATTCCTGACATGGCTCAATACTACGTGGCCATCGGTGCAGCCCTGGCTTCGCGCCGGGAGAGCCCGGAGAGCCTTTCAGATATCGCCAACCGCCTGAAGTGTTCCGGAGATACCGCTACCGGCGAGATATGGCGCTTGAACCCCCTTTTCCCGGATGCGCAGCAGCTTGAGATATTCCGCGAAAGGCATTCACAGCATAAAATTGCCCACCGGGAGCTGGAAACCTATAGCGGGCCGGCCTATTTGGGTATTGATGCCGGCTCAACCACCACCAAAGCGGTTCTCATCGACCAGGAGGGCAGCCTGCTTTACTCCTACTACGGGGGCAACCAGGGCAGTCCGGTCGATTCAACGGTCAAGATATTGAGAGACCTTTATTCCCATCTGCCGGAAAGCGCTTATATTGCCAATTCCCTGGTAACCGGCTATGGAGAAGGCCTTATAAAAGCAGCCCTGGGAGTAGACCTGGGCGAAGTGGAGACTGTGGCTCATACCACGGCCGCCGAGTTTTTCTGCCCCGGGGTGGATTTCATTCTGGATATCGGCGGGCAGGATATGAAATGCATGAGGGTCAAAAATGGGGCCATAGACAGCGTGGTCTTGAATGAAGCATGTTCATCGGGCTGCGGATCGTTTTTGGAGACCTTCGCCCGCTCTTTAAGCATGACCGCCGAAGAGTTTTCCAGCACGGCTTTGATGGCCAATTCACCAGTTGATTTGGGCTCCCGCTGCACGGTTTTTATGAATTCGCGGGTTAAGCAGGCGCAAAAGGAAGGGGCCTCGGTGGGGGATATTTCAGCCGGCCTCTCCTATTCGGTAATAAAGAACGCCCTGTTTAAGGTTATAAAGCTGAGAAATCCCGAAGAACTTGGGCAGAGGATAGTGGTCCAGGGTGGAACCTTCCTCAATGAAGCGGTTTTGCGAAGCCTGGAGCTGGTAACCGGGCGTGAGGTTATAAAGCCGGATATTGCCGGATTGATGGGAGCCCTGGGGGCCGCCCTGATTGCCCGCGAGCGCTGTGGGACCGGTCACCGGAGTACTGTATTCTCATTGCCCCAATTGGACAACTTCCAGTTCAAGGTATCCACCCGGCGCTGTACCGGCTGCAGCAACCAATGCCTTTTGACCATCAACCGTTTTTCAGAGGGCAGACGCTACATTTCCGGCAACCGTTGCGAAAAGATGCTGAGCCAAAAAGAGGTTAGGGAACAGCTTCCCAACCTGTTTGACTACAAGTACCAGAGGCTGTTCGCCTACGAACCCCTGACCGAGGAAGAGGCACCTCGGGGTGCCATAGGACTGCCCCGGGTGCTGAATATGTATGAGAATTATCCCTTCTGGTTTACTTTCTTTACCAGGCTGGGTTTCAGGGTCGAACTGTCGCCTCCCTCCAACCGGGATATCTATCATCTGGGCAGTGAGACCATTCCCTCCGAGTCGGCCTGCTATCCGGCCAAACTGGTGCATGGGCACATTGAGGCCCTGATCCGGCAGGGCATAAAGACTATATTCTACCCGGCGGTTTCTCACGAACGCAAAGAAATCGACCTGGCTGACAACTGTTTTAACTGTCCCATGGTTATTTCTTATCCCGATGTAATCAGAAACAACATGGATATATTAAACGGTCATGGTATTACCTATATCAGTCCCTTCCTTCCCTACGACAACCGGGAGCGCCTTATAAAGCGTTTGCATGAAGAGCTGAGGATGCTGGGCATCGGGAAAAGCGAGATCAAGCAAGCGGTGGATGCCGCCTACCGGGAAGACGCCGCTTTTAAACAGGATATTCGGCGTGAGGGCGAAAGGGTCATGGCCGAAATGGAAAGTAAAGGATTTCAGGGGATTGTGCTGGCCGGCCGGCCGTATCACCTAGACCCCGAAATCAACCATGGTATCGCTGATTTCATTATCAGCCAGGGATTCGCGGTGTTAACCGAGGATTCGGTGGCCCACCTGGGCGAACGCTTCAACTCTTTGAGGGTAGTTGATCAGTGGATGTACCATTCCCGGCTCTATGCTGCGGCTACTTTAGTAGCCAATCGCCGGGATCTTGAACTCATCCAGTTGAATTCCTTCGGTTGCGGGCTGGATGCCATAACCACTGATCAGGTTCAGGAAATATTAGAGACGGCTGGCAAGATATATACGGTAATTAAAATTGATGAAATAAGCAATCTGGGAGCAGCCCGGATAAGAATACGGTCTTTGATAGCGGCTCTCCGCAAGCGGCAGCCAGTTTTGCTCCCGGTAAGAAATTATTCATATGATTTCATTTCCTTTACCGAGGAGATGAGGCAGAAGCACACCATATTGTGCCCCCAGATGTCGCCCATCCATTTTGAATTTGTGGAGGACGTATTCCGCGACGCCGGGTATAATCTCGAACTGCTGCAGGAAGTATCCCCGGAAGACATAGAAGCGGGGGTCAAGTACGTCAATAACGATGCCTGCTACCCTTCGATAATAGTAATCGGCCAGTTGCTGCATGCCCTGCAGTCGGGAAAATACGATCTCGACAACACCACCGTAGTAATAACCCAGACCGGGGGCGGCTGCCGGGCAACCAATTATATTGGACTTCTGCGCAAAGCCTTGTGGGAGGCCGGCTTCGGGAAAATTCCGGTTTTATCGGCCAACGTGACCGGCACCGAGGCTCATCCCGGTTTTAAAATTACCGGCGCCCTTTTGAAAAAAGCCATTCGAGGTATAGTATACGGCGACCTATTGATGAGGGTCCTCCACAGAGTACGCCCCTATGAAAAAATACCGGGCTCAGCCAACCTTTTGTTTGAAAAATGGATAAAGGAATGCCGCCGACAGTTGCTAAAAGGCGATTCTAAAACCTTTAAGAGCAACCTGCGCAAAATTGTGGAAGAATTCGACCGCCTGGAGATAAATGACGTAAAGAAGCCCCGGGTGGGGGTGGTGGGAGAAATCCTGGTTAAATATCACCCGGCGGCCAATAATAATGTTGTCAGCCTGCTTGAGCAGGAGGGTGCCGAAGTGGTAGTTCCTGATCTATTGGACTTTTTTACCTACAGCACTTATGATGCTGTGTTTCGTTACGAGCAATTGTCGGGAAGCGGCAAAGCCATGCTGGTGTCTCGCCTGATTATTAAGTACATGGAAAACGCCCGCAAGGAGATGTGCCGGGCCCTGGAGGCCAGCCAGCGGTTCACGGCGCCTGAATCGGTTTACTACCTGGCTGAGAAGGCCAGCCGGATCATGTCTCTCGGACACCATGCTGGAGAAGGGTGGTTGTTAACGGCCGAGATGATCGAGTTGATCGAGACGGGTGCTCCCAACATCGTATGCGTTCAGCCTTTTGCCTGCCTGCCCAATCATGTGACGGGTAAAGGCATGGTGCGCAAGCTGCGCAACGAATACCCTGAGGCTAATATCGTAGCCATTGACTATGACCCGGGCGCCAGTGAAGTCAACCAGTTGAACCGCATCAAGCTGATGCTGAGCGTGGCCGTGAGAGAGTTTGAAGAAGGCGAAGTCCAGCCCGCGCCGGCTGCCCACAAGGGTTATCAAAAAATTAGGGACCACCATCTTTAAAACCGCTCGGTAAAAATTGCGAAACCATACATTGATCTAAAGTTGCAAATGTCTGTATTGTATAATAAAGCCCGCTCGTCAACGTACCTGGAGTAGGTTGACGAGCGGGCTTTATTCGCGGAATTTTTATAATCAGTTTATTGTATGGTTCGTGTTTCTTAAGTCCAACTTAATCATCAAAATATAAAATTGTTTGATTAAGGTTAAATCTAAATGGCATCCGCTGGAAAACTGATACAATAGAAATCAGTATCCCGGCATTTGACGGTATACTGAAGAATATGTTGATATTATGGGGGATGGATGTTGAAAAGGGTCAGGGCGGTCGTCTTCTTACTTGTTCTTTCGGCAATAGGGGCTGTCTGGTATTTTACCCGGCCGGAGCCGGTGGTAGCTCCCGAGATAAGCCGCTATGCTCTTGAATGGCCTCTGCCCCATCACGATTATGGCAATTCGCGATCCAACCCTGATTCAGCCATAAACACGGCTACTGTATCAAATCTACAACCGCTCTGGTTTTTTGCCCTGCCCGCGGGTGCTTCGACCGGTGTACTGACTGGCAATGCCATAATTCAAGGGGGCAGGGTCTACTGCCGGGACGGCCAGAGCAACGTCTACGCCCTGGCCCTGGACAGTGGGAAACTGCTCTGGAAAAAGGAATACCAGCAGCCAGCATCCAGTTCGGGGGGCTTGTCCGTGGCCAGGAACCTGGTTTATGTCAGTAAAGGCGACAACGGGGTAGCGGCGCTTGACTTAAAAGGCCGCGAAAAGTGGTCGGTCCAACTGACCTTTAAGCCTGGCGGGGTAATTAGAAGCCAGCCGATCGAATATGATGGGCAGGTCTATGTGGCATCTTCGGCTCCAAGGTCAGGGAATGGATCATCGCCAGAGGACTTTGGCAGCATCTATGCACTGGACGGTAAAAACGGCGAGGTCAAATGGATGTATAACCTCGGAGAGGAGGCCCTGCCGAGAAGCGATCTGCCCTGGCGCAGTGGTGAATTTGGAATGTTTCCCGCTATAGATGCCACCGGTGGGGGGATGTTTTGGCCAACCGCATTATCCGGGCCCTGGCCGCCCCCAGCGCAGGTATCCGAAAAGAACCTGCCCGCTGAGCTCTTCCAGCAAAGAATCGCCGCATTTAACCATGCGAGCGGGCAGCTACTCTGGCTGCAAAGCCTGAGAAACCATGATTATATCAACCTCGATTTACAGCAACCGCCTATTATCGCTTCAATGGACAACCGCAGCATCATACTGGCAGCCGGCAAGGGCGGGTGGGTCTACGCGGTTGAATTGGTCAGCGGCAAGCCGCTGTGGGAAGTGGCGGTAGGAGAGCACCAGAACGACCAGCTCAGTTCGCCGCCCCGGGGAGCCGCTCGGGTGCTGCCCGGGCCGCGGGGAGGTGTTGCTTCACCGATGGCCTGCCGGGATGGTGTTTTATACATACCGGTGGTCAACCAGGCCGGGACATACAGTCCGGGAAAGTCTGAAACGACCGTTGCAGATCTGTCTCAAGGTGGCGGGGAACTGCTGGCCATAGATATTCGCTACGGAAAGGTATTATGGCGGCAGACTTTTGATTCAGCGGTTCTGGGTGGGGCAACCATTATGGGCGACCTGGTCTTTACTTCAACCTATGCGGGCCGGGTATACGCCTTCAATCGGATCAGCGGGGAAAAAATATGGGAGCACCAGACCGATGGCAGGATTACCGGATGGCCGGCTGGAGCCGGTAAAATTATTGTATTTCCGGTGGACAAGAGCGGAGCCGGTCCGCTGCTGGAAGCATTTTCTCTACCTTAAATACAGCTTCCCGGCAGGACTTAAAAGCATCTTGCTGGTATTGTATAAGGCATTCAGGGATGCCCTATAATGAGGTCAAAATATGAACGTTGCAATACGGCGATTGTTTCTGGTTATCATTATTTCTATAATTTGTGGGATTCACGGCATTACGGTTGCTGCAGCAGACCCGGCGAAACCGGAACCAGTAAGCACAGCCCCGTTAGGCAATCCTGCCGTGCCTCCGGATTTGAAAGCCTGGGCTGGCATACTTATAGACCGGGACAGTGGTGCTATTTTGTATGCCAAAAACGCCGGTTATCGTCTATATCCAGCCAGCACCACCAAAATCCTCACCGCCCTGTTGGCTTTGGAACGCGGCGCACTCGAAGAACAGATTACCGTGGGGCCGGAAGTTGCACTGATACCAGCTGATGCCAGCCGTGCTGGACTTCGAGTTGGAGACCGCCTTACTCTGAAAGAACTGCTTTACGCCCTTATGCTGCCTTCGGGCAGTGATGCTGCTTATGTGCTGGCGGTTCATGTGGGGGGGGAGGGTAATAAATTGACTGGCAAAGAGGCTATGGCTAATTTCGCCGGGATGATGAACCGGCGGGCGGCTGCCCTTGGAGCCTATGACAGCCATTTTGTCAATCCGGACGGTTTTCATGACCCTGACCACTATTCAACTCCTTATGACATGGCTTTAATCGCCCGTGAGGCCATGAAAAACCCTGCTTTTCGTGAAGTGGTAGCCACGCCCGAGCATTCCCCCCGTGGGAACCTGGCCTCCCAGGGTAAAATTAAATGGGAAAACACCAACAAATTTCTGAATTCGAAAAGCCCTTATTATATGTCCGGAGTCGACGGGATCAAAACCGGTACCACCAGGCAGGCCGGTTATTGCTTGATTTCCTCGGCTTCCCGCGGCGACCGGAACCTCATAGCGGTAGTCCTGCGCTCCAATGAGACCGATCTTTATCAAGACTCCCGTCGCTTTCTGGAATTTGGATTTTTAACGGCTCCCCCGGTTCAAGCGACAGCTTCTCCAGCTTTAAAATCAGGTGGTATTCCCAAACAAGCTCTGCCCGGAGCCGTTGCCCTGGCTGCCCTTGTCTATATTGGCAGCAGGCTGCTGTGGAATTACCGGCACAGGAAACAGAGTGAAAGTGCCTGAGCCTTTTTTCAAGCTATCCCTTTAATTGCCCGAGTGACAGGTTTACCCTGTAGTTCCCGAATTTTAAGACTTCCTCCAACAGGGTCCGCAGTTCATCCTGGCTGGAGCTCCTCACTTCCAGCAGGTAGCAGCCTTCACCGCTTATTTGGTTGGCCCGGATTATAAGCTGCTGCTGGTCAATAAAGCGGTGAAAGGCCTGGTGGTTGGCGGTTTTCATAAATACGGTGATGAAGGCCAGCAGGGGACGGCCCAGGAGCTTTTCATCGATGCGCACCGTATATCCTTCAATAAGGCCCATGTCTTCCATTTTGCGAATCCGATTGGCAACGGCCTGCCCGGTCAGATGAACTTCTTCGCCTATCTCCCTCCATTGTCTGCGCGAGTTGACAAGGAGCAGGGATAAAATTCTGAGATCGGTTTCATCAAGCATTAAGGCTTCAACCCTTTCACGGTGAAACTGGACTGCTCGGTTTGCGCACGCGGCCCAATACTATGCTATGCCATAATTAGTGTATAAAACAAATAAGTACCGGGAGGTAGATATTCTTGAAAATGCACTTCCTTCGTCACGCTACTTTTATTATAACAGTAGGAGAAAAGAATCTTTTATTCGATCCCATGCTGAGTACGGCGGGAGCTATGCCGCCCGTACCGGATGTGGCCAACAGCTCGGCCAATCCCCTGGTTCCACTGCCAACAGCTGTTGACCTGAAAAAGATCGACGCACTGATTGTCACCCACAACCACCGGGATCACTTTGATGAGGCTGCGGCAGAGCTGCTGCCCTATGACCTGCCCCTGTTCTGCCAGCCGGTTGATCAGGCGGGATTCGCCCAACGCGGTTTCACGCAGGTTCGGGCAGTTGATGGATCCCTCGATTGGGAGGGTTTAATATTGTATCGCACTGGCGGTCAGCATGGGACCGGAAAGATAGGGCAAAAAATGGGCCCGGTATCCGGTTTCGTGGTGGCAGCCGAAACTGGACCGGTGGTTTATGTAGCGGGCGACACTATCTATTGCCGGGAAGTAGAAGAGGCTATTGAAAAATACCATCCCACTGTTATTATTTGCTTTGCAGGTGCCGCCCGCTTCAGCAAAGGGGATCCGATAACTATGAGCCGGGAAGATATCGGCCGGGTTTGTGCCAAGGCTCCCGATGCAACAATAGTTGCCGTTCATATGGAGGCCTGGAACCATTGCACCCTGACCCGCCGGGAACTGGCCGACTACCTAAAAGAAACGGCACCCGGCAGCCGGGTTTTGATACCTGCCGACGGCGAGTTGTTAAATATATAGAAAGATTCTCAGACCGTCTACAAAAGCGAAGCACTTTCCAGCACCACGGTTTCACTCGCTTCGCTCGAAAATAAATAGGATGAGCAAGGCACGAGATAGTCCTGCGATTGAGATGTACACTAGTACATTGATTGACCAGGACTGTTGAGCAACGCAGACGACGCCCATGGACGGGCTAGTGCAGCGATGCCAGGATGGCAAAGAGCTGCGAATTCGCTCCCGTCGTTCGCTCTGAGTCAGTCAGTACCGGACTGGCTTTTTTATATTTTACCTGGAACCTTTTGCTTATTTCGGTGTATAAACAAATAAGAATAGGACAAAGGCGGATTTAATGAGATACCTGGATAAGCTGCAAGCCAACAAGATAATCCAGGGCGACGTAAAAGCGTTTGAAATCCTGATCGAGTCTTACAAAGGTCGGGTATTTTCTTATTGCCTGCGCATGTCCAATGACCATCATGCTTCTGAAGATTTGACGCAAGAGGTTTTTCTCAAGGTCTACCGCAACATGCAATACTACGATTCACGCAAAGCAGCCTTGAATACCTGGATATATACCATTTGCCGTCATACCTGTCTGAATTATGTCAGGGATCGGGAGCGGGCCGGTATGGACACTGCTCTGGCGGAGCCCGACACTTTAGGATGTTCAGGTGATCCCTACCGTTCTCTGGACAACCGCTTATGCCTGATCCGGGCATTGAACAAGCTGTCCCTGGAAGAGCGGGAACTACTTATAATGAAAGACTACCTGGATTTTAAATACCGGGAAATAGCAAAGCTTCTCGGTTTGCCGGTGGGGACCATAAAATCAAGAATACACAGCACTCGTATGCGCATGAAACAAGAGTTGGGAGAGACCACATAGATGATAAAGGGATACAAAAAGCTTATAGAAGATCTTCCTCTGGAAGCTTGTTCTAATGACCTGGTCTCTACAGTGATCGAAAAGTCAGGGATAAGGGAGCGGGTTCATCAACAGGCCCAGGCGCCCTCCTACGGGAAGGACAGATGGGTATACCGGGTGGCGACTCTGGTGATGCTCATTTTTTTGACCGGAACCGCTGTGTTTGATCTAAATAAACCAGAGCCGGTGGATCCCAGCCAGTGGAGTGTCAATTCACTCAACCTGGTTTCTCAGCTTAAACAAAATGCCGAACTATTGTTTGATGAAGGGTGTGTGAAAAAATGAAAAAAAAGTTGACGGTATTAGTGGCATTATCCCTGTTTCTGGCGGCCTTTATCCTGGAGGGGGGGCGTCTGGCCAGCCTGTTTATCGGGACTGCGTTGGTGCCCATGTTCCTGGGCCCGGTCCTTTCGGCCTGCTTTAGTTTCAGCCTGGCGGATATTAAAAATGCTTTTAATGATGCCTTTGCCGAGCGCCTCGATCTGAACCGGACTGCTGAATACCAGACCGGCCTTCAGGTGGTGAACAATCTTCAGAACGCGGTAATATGGTGGGCATTTAGCATTGTCGTCCTGGCCATGATAATGATTCTTTCAAGTGTTACCGAAGTGAGACAATTGGGACCGAAAGTGGCGGCGGGGACTGTGGCGCTGTTGACCGGGCTGCTGCTGCGAACTCTGCTTTTAAACCCTATGGAGTTCAGCCTGCGCCGAAAAGTTCTCTTGAGTTCAGATGACAGGAATTCTTTGTTATAAAATACATAAAATGGAATAGGGTGAAATATTTCACCAGCAATTTAGCCCGCCATATTGACAAGAGCGCAAGTTCATAATATACTTCAAAATGCCTTGTTCTCTAAATTGTCTCCTTTTTGGGGGAATTAGTCCAAGAGCAACTCCGGAAGGGAGATGAAAAATGTGCTAGAAGACAAGTATATCGTTTGTAAGGACTGCGGAAACGAGTTTTTGTTCTCAGTGTCGGAACAAGAATTTTATGCCGAGAAGGGATTCGAAAACGAGCCTGGTAGATGCCCGGCCTGCAGAAGAGCCCGCAAGCAGCAGAGAGGTGGATTTGGTGGTGGTCGCAGCCGCGATGACCGTCCCATGTTCAAAACTGTATGTGCTTCCTGTGGTCAGGAAACCATGGTTCCTTTTGAGCCCAGTGGAGATCGTCCGGTTTACTGCCGTGACTGTTTCCAGGCCAGACGCAGCCGCAGCTATTAAGCCAAGGCAAACACAAGGGGTTAGTTATAAACTAACCCCTTTTTCTATTTTGAGATATGCAGCGCAGGGACGGGTACATAGGTGGACGTTTCTATAGGAACTGCAGGACCATAATGTAATGGGTTATGCTGCCGGCTAAAACCAGGAAGTGAAATATTTCGTGGAAGCCTACCAGTTGCAGGTTCAAGCGGGGCCGTTTGGTGGCATAGATTACTGCGCCTGCGCTGTAGAAAACTCCACCCAAAATCAGCCTGATGATGCCGGCCAGTGACATGGCCATGGACAGGGGATAAAAGGCCACCGCTGCCACCCACCCCATGAGGACGTAGGAAGCTGTAGACAGCCAGCGGGGGGCGGCAAACCATACCAGCTTAAACAAAATGCCGGCCAGGGCCAATGACCAAACGGCTATCAACAGACCCCACCGCCAGGAACCTTCCAAAACCAACAGGCAAACCGGTGTATAAGTACCCGCTATCAAGATGTATATCATGATATGGTCCAGACGGCGCAAATAGGCGATCAGGCGTTTGGAACCGTTGACTACGTGGTATATTCCGCTGGTGCAGTAGAGCAGGATGAGGCTGGCGCCAAATATACTCAAAGCAGCGTAATAACGTGCATCGGAGCCCAGCGGAATCCGTTTGAGGAGAAAAATAAGCCCTGGAATAGCCAGAATTGCTCCCAAAAAATGACTGTAGGCATTTAGCGGTTCCCTACCCGGCCATGATTTTATCCAGTTGATAAAACGGCTGAACCTCCCGCTGGTTTTTAGTTCATCAGACTGTTCAAATTCATTCATAAGAAGACCTCCACATTATTAAAACAACGTAGTATTTAAAACTACTTTATGCAATATATGATACTACTAACCGATTTATTGTTCAATGGATATGTGGTAAATTATTCATAAGATTTTAGAAGGATGGCGGTGAAATACATGCTCAGCAAAAGCAGCTTGGAAGTGTGTATCAGGGAATTGCAAAAGCCTACCCGGATCGATCTGGCCGATATTCCGGACATCGATCTTTATATGGATCAGGTGCTGACATTTCTGGAGACGCGTCTATCCGAATATAAACGCGGTTCCAAGGATAAGGTGTTTACCAAAACTATGATCAACAATTACGCCAAGGCTGGAATAATTCTATCTCCCAAAAAGAAGAAGTACTCCCGGGAAAATATGGTGCTCTTGCTGCTCATGTATCGCTTGAAGCATATCATGTCCATACAAGATATTTCAGCCCTCTTCGCGCCGTTGTTGGAGCGGGGTGATGGTCACGAATCGATTATAGGTGAATTATATACCCTATTTTTAGAAATTGAAGAGTTGGGGCAGGAGGGCCTGGGTGAACAGTGGTTGGACCGGGCGGATACTATCGGACAGTTGTGCTCCCAAACCTCTTTAAAGGACAACGAACAGATGGAATGGCTTCTCCTGGTATTATCCCTGATCAGCCAGGCTGATTTGCAGCGCCGGTTGGCGGAACGCATCATTGACGTTCACTTCGGACCGGCAAGCTGAAAGGCATATCAGTTAACACCAGGCAGAATCGCGGATATTATATTGAACAAACATTTGATGAATATCATAACCTGGGTTCTCTTTTCCTCAGCATGGCCAACACTGTTGCATCGGTGGGAAAGGCCAGGCGGGGAAGGTCGTCCAGGGGGAAAAAGGACAGCTCGTCAAGGTCATCTCCGGCCGACAGAGTCCCGCCTATCGTCCGAACCAGGAACCAGATGCCCACACTGTGCATTTGCGGATCATGGAAATTTGATAAGGCGGTAAAGAGCTCCTGAATTTCTACGTCCAGGGCGGTTTCTTCTTTAAACTCTCTTATTAAGCCTTCATGCAGATCTTCATCGTATTCGAGGTAACCGCAGGGTATGCACCATAATCCCCGGTAGCGGCTGCTCAAGCGTTTACCTAGCAAAACCTGGCCCAGGGGATTTAATAAGATTCCCGCTACACCCACCACCGGATTTTCGTAAAAGATATAAGCGCAGGACTGACAGGTCAAGCGCAGCCGTCCTTTTTGTGCTTGGTAAGCCAGAGGTCCGGAACATTTAGGGCAGAAATAATAGCGCTGTTTTGCAGGATAGGGCATAGAAAAAACACTCCCGATCGAAAAGAGTGGATAAAATAGGCACGGGAAGGCATCAGCCGAATTGTGCTAAGATAGTTTTGATGGTGACGGCTTATCTTTCTGAAGGCAGACCATCGATTCCGGGATCAGATAACTGCGCTGCCGTTCGTTGATCAAAATGAGCAGCAAGAGCTCACCGGTTTCGGTATAGCCGCGCTTGCCAACCACAGTGCCGGTGAAATTGTAGAATGGGTGTCTCCTCTCATTGACTACCACATGGTCTCCGAGTTCCATTTCTTTACCCCCTCGCTGGCTGTTCTTAAGTCTATTCTAGCACCTGCGGGACGCCTATCCTAGTTGACTTCTCAATCATAATGAAATCCGGGCTGGAACAGCCCGGTCCAGAATCGGTATATGTTAAGTAAGACCTCCCTATTATTAAGGATAGACGGTTAGGGAGCCGGTTCATATTCGAAATCCAGAAAGCTGATCAGCCAGCGTTCGTTGACCTGACCGGGATCATAGCGGGTGGCAACCAGGATGGCGGTGTTGGAATAGGCGTAGCCAGAACTGGTATACCAATCGAAATTGATCTGAAAGTTGACTGAACCTTTCTCATCAACTGACTGGCGGCTTACTTTGTACTTTTCCACCCAGGGGCTGGAAAAACCGGTCACCCAGTTGGTTTCCTCGAATTCTTTGAGATACTGCCTGCGCAAAATATCATTCATCAAGGCATACTGCCAGGCCCCATTACGGGTCTTTACCGCCTGGGCCCAGGAATAAGCTACTCCATCGGCCGTTTTGGGGGCCAGGGCGTCTTCTAAAAGCTGAATTCTCCTCTCCTGAAGCTGGTCGTTTTCATTCTCCCGGTAATAAAAAACTCCACCCAGAATGCCCAGGGCAAGGACCAAAAATAAACTGAACAACAGGCATTTTCGCAATGATGTTCCTCCTTTCAGGTCTGCTTTTTGTTAAAAATATATGAGGGAGAAAAACCTGCTAGTAGTAAATTCGCTTTTCCCGGGAGCCGAACCGACTGCCGTGAGGCTTTTAAAAGTGACCCGCCGGGCATATTTTCCAAGTACTGGCCTGATTGCCAGTCCGGATAAAATATAATAAACTTGTCATAAATGAGGTATAAAGGAGGGACTGTTAGGATAATCCTGTAACATATTAATTTGGGGAGGTTAATAGTGATGAAGAAAAAAACCGCTACAGTTCTTTTGATTTCTATATTTGTACTATCCTGCCTGATGGTTTCCGGCTGCAGCTTAATTACTGATAAAATTGGAGAAAAGGCCACTGAAAAGGCCGTTGAAAGTGCTATGGAACAGAGCGGGGCCAAAGATGCCAAAGTTGATATCAATAAGGGTGAGATGGAGTTTAAGACCGACCAGGGAACTATGAAAGTCGGCGGTACCTATGAATGGCCGAGTACTATTCCCAGTGATGTTCCCAAATTTGGCAGTGGCAAGATTACCATGACATCGGAAAGCTCGACTGCTGATGGCAAGGCTATGATGGTATACTATGAAGGCGTAGACGCTGCTGCCGGCGACACCTATAAAGCAGCTTTAGAACAGGCTGGCTGGAAAATAACCACGGTAAACAAAACCGCAGATGGTTCATACATGCTGCTGGCTGAAAAAGATAAACGCAATGTCAATTTAGTTCTGGCAGCCGATTCCAGCAACAAAGGTATAGGTGGTTGGGTAGCCTATAACGAAAATAAATAAGCAGCATAGTACTCAAAAATTTAGGGGAGGTGAACTCCCCTTTTTATTTGTACTTTTAAGTGCAAGCTTGGCTGATTTATAATATATACAATGTACAAGAAGGAATATTATAGGGGACGGTTGAAAATAGACTAGTAACAATATCTAAATACAAGGAATGGAGGCCTAAAGGGTTCCAGGGGGGAATACGGTAGCTGCACTTTAATTCAACTGACCGTGTATGTTGTTGACCAGAGGCTGTGATCGTGACGGGAGGCGGTAAGGAATGGTTAAAGACGACAGGTTTAGAGTATTTCTTGAATGCATTGAATCTCCAGTATTGGTCATCAATAAAAAACTGGTGATAGTATATTGTAATGCTGCATATGCCAGTTTGCTCGGGTCCACTGCCGAGGAACTGGCCGGGCGCAAACTCCTCGAGGTGCTTCCGGATTTGACTGGAAGCCCCACTCACAAGGCCTATATGCAAGTGCTTTCCAGCGGCTCTGGTGCTCAAACGGAAACAACCATTGCCAACCGCTGCTTTATGGAGCGGCTCTATCCTACACCGCAGGGCTTGATTTCGGTCGCTGATGATATAAGCGATGTCAAACGCTTTGAATTCGTGGTCGCCGCTCTGGCCCAGGATTATCGTGAAGTCTTTGATGAAATATGGGATGCGGTTATCATCCAGGATACCTATACTACAGATATTTTAGTCGCCAACAAATCGGCCTGCAACATGTTTGGCTATACCCATGAAGAGCTTATTACCAAGAACATGGGCGATTTGTGTGCTGACGAAGCGCCTTTTACCAGCGAAGAATTCAAGCGCTGGCTTCGCATGGCGCCCCGGGATATGCCGCAGTCTATGGAATGGAAGGCACTGGATTCCAACGGACATGAATTTTGGATTGATGTTCGCTGCCGCCGCGTGATGCTGCAGGAAGAAGTCCGCCTGGTAGCCGTCATCCGTGATATAACCACAGTAAAAACCGCTAATGATGAACTGCGCAGCGCCCGCAAAGAGTATGAAGGCTTCTTTAAGAACGCCAGCGATTTTATCTTCATTACCGATCTGGGAGGCAATTTTATATCAGTCAACCCGGCTGCGGAAAGGATAACCGGATATCTGACCGGCGAGCTGAAGCGGATGAACATTCAAGAACTGGCCGATGAAGACACCCTGCAATTGCTCAGGGGCTTTCAGTACCAGCGGCTGGCGAATGGGCGTTATGTAAATTATGAGGCCGGGTTCATATCGAAAAATGGGAAGCAGCTGTATCTGGATATGAGCATCTGGCCTATATACAAAGGCGGCAAGCCGGTGGCCGTTCAGGGCATAGGCCGCAATATAACCAGGATGAAGGAAGAGATAATCAGGCTCAAGAAAGCCGAACAGAGCCTGAAAGGATTGGTGCAGTACCTGCCTGACGCCACTCTGGCCATCAACATGGAAGGTACGGTGGTGGCCTGGAATGAAGCTATGGAGGAGTTGACCGGGATAAAAGCCGAGGAAATGCTGGGCAAGGGCAATTACGAATATTCACTGGCCTTTTACGGTGATCGCCGGCCTATCATGGTGGATCTGGTCTTGCAGCCAGAGGAGGTTCAACAGTATTACCAGGTGGTGGAAGTGGACCGTTATACGGTCATCAGCGAATTTCCCACTCCCAATCTGAGAGGCCAGGGGCGCTATTTATGGGGTAGGGCCATGCCCTGGTATGACGAGGAAGGCAAGATGCTGGGAGCTATAGAGTGCCTGCGCGATATAACCGACCGCTATAATTACCTGCAAACCCTTAAAGACGATATGAAAGCTCTGGAAGACGAATACGCCGAGGCCTTGGACAGCATGGCTATTCCCCTGTTGTTGGCCGAGAAAACCGGCAAGATAATCTACGCCAGCCGGAGCCTGCATAAATTATTGGGCTATAAAGGTAAAGAAATGGTGGGACGCGGCCTGGAAAGTCTGCTGGCTGAAAAGGATCAAGCCGCAGCCCAGGAGTTTATTCAGGTTGAGCAGCCTGCTCCGTTTGAGGTCTCCTTTGTTCGCAGCAAGGGGACTCAGGTAAATGTGAGCCTGGAAGTAAAACCCCAAAAATCGGGAATCATGATTACGGTCAAGAAGCAAAGCAGGCCTAAAAAAGGCTAAAGCTCTGGCCGTATATTAAATCGAATATCAGTGTAGCGTGGACAGACCGCTCGATAACCGTACCTTAAGAACGATTATGAGCGGTCTGTTTAAATTTACGGGATATACTTATTTCCTAATGATATCAGGGTTGCGGGTCAAGGGTTCGCTTATTTCCAGATGGCCTTTCAGGGTCTCTAGTTTTTTACCTTCCACCAACAGTTGAACCTGCTGAATCCCTTGAATATCGGTCAAGCTGTTGACCAGTGAATAGATGGTCATCATTTCACCGGTGCTGCCGCCGGAGTGCTTGGACTGAAAATCCTGGTTGAGGTTGACGGTGGCCAGGCCGCCTGCTATCTCCAGGGAGAGAAGCTTGCTTCCCTGGGGCATGGTAGCATAAAGCTTGGCTTGTTTGGGACCTGCGATCAATTCGTTGACAACAGATGCGGCCAGCTGTTTCTGGTCGGCAGCTTCGGCTTGAATGCTCCTCTTTTCCGCTACCAGGTACATAGCCTGATTATCGGAAAAGTAGAGATTTACCTCCTGGGTTGCCACGGGCTTGGTTTGTTCCGGAGCAGCAGGCGGGGGGGCCTGGGTTGTGCTTTTGGAACAGGCGCCAACCCAGACGCTGAGAGACAGCAGCATAATTAGAGAAAAGATTTTGATTTTCTTCATAAGTGCTTCCTCCTTTGCTTACTCCTTATATTATAGCTTGTGCTGAAACAAGAATATTAGGCTTTTTTGAAGTGGAATGGAGTGCAAATCGGATTTTTAGGCATAAAACCCGGCGCTTGGGGCAAGGATTAAGGCAAACGCTAGGAGCGGGAGGTACTTTATATGAGCAAGCAGCCGGGAAAACCCATACAACATGAAGGAAGGCCGGCTCAGTCGTCTTTACGCGATGGAGGGGTGATGGAACAGGACCTTATCATGATTTTGGCCAGGACCGTGATCGAGCGGCTCGAAGAGGTCGAGCGGGAAAGCGCCCTGAACAGTTGCCCGGACCTGAATGATGAGGTCAGAAACGAGGAGCGCCAACTGCTGAAAGAAATAGCCGGTTTTAAAGCACGGCTGCGCTGGATTGCAGAAGGTATGTAGAGTGGGGAGCAGACAGCCTTAAAACCGTACCTGGCTTCGTTTCGCCACAAGTTGACAGGCCGGGTAAGCTTTGATAATATCGAAATAGGAATCGAATTCTATAAAAAATACCAGGAAACGCGAAAGTGTGTCTAGGGTTCCGCATGTGAGTACATGGCTGGTCCAAGTGACACAGGTGCCTGGCGGCACTACACCGTATAGGGATAAAAGCCCAGGCGGATAGGTTTCGGTTAAGAAACTGTCCCTACCTGGGATTTTTATTTGGTTTTAACCCAAATTACTACTAAAAGGAGTGTTGGGGATGCCGATAGTGGGAATTGTCATGGGCAGCGATTCCGACCTTGCCATCATGAAAGAATGTGGTGATATTCTGGACCAGTTTCAGATTGAGTATGAATATGCCATTTCTTCAGCCCATCGGGTTCCGGCGCAAACGGCTGATTATGCCGCAGGGGCCAGGGAACGCGGAATAAAGGTGATCATCGCCGGCGCTGGAGGTGCGGCCCACCTGCCGGGGGTTATTGCCGCTTATACGACTCTGCCAGTTATAGGTGTTCCCATTAAAACCAGCACCCTTGACGGGGTGGATTCCCTGTATTCCATTGTGCAGATGCCCAAAGGCATACCAGTGGCCACGGTGGCCATCAATGGAAGCGCCAACGCCGGTCTGCTGGCGGTAGAAATACTGGCTTTGCAGGATGAAGGGCTGGCTAAAGCCCTGCAGGAGTACCGCCTCAAAATGGCGGGGGAAGTCATAGCTAAAGATCAAAAGTTGAAGTCCTCCGGTGCTGCTTCGTACCTGGGGGACAAGGGAGGACAGGCATGATTGAGAGGTATACCCTTCCCCGGATGGGCGCCATCTGGACGGAGGAAAACAAACTGCGCAACTGGCTGAAGATTGAAATAGCCGCCTGTGAAGGCTGGGCCGAGCTGGGGCGCATTCCCGCTCAAGTATTTGAGGTTATCAAAGAAAAAGCCGATTTCAACGTAGAGCGCATCAAAGAAATAGAGGACCAGATTCACCATGACGTAATCGCTTTTTTGACTAATGTCGGCGAATACGTGGGCGATGAATCCAAATACATCCACCTGGGTATGACTTCATCGGATATTCTAGATACCGGTTTAGCTTTACAGATGCGTGAAAGCGCTGATTTAATATTGGAAAAGCTGGCCCTTTTAAAGGAAGAAGTAGCCGCCAAAGCCAAGGCCTATAAATATACGCTGAACATGGGAAGATCTCATGGCGTTCACGGTGAGCCCAGCACTTTCGGGCTAAAGATGGCCCTCTGGTTTACCGAGCTGGAAAGGGCTGAGATACGGCTCCGGCAGGCCCGGGAGGTAATTGCCTGTGGGGCTATTTCCGGAGCCATGGGCAACTTCGCCCACCTGGACCCGCGGGTGGAGGAACATGTATGCCAGGTCCTGGATCTAAAGCCCTGCCCGGTCTCAACCCAGATAATTCAGCGCGACCGCCACGCCCAGTTTCTGACCACCCTGGCTATAATCGGCGCTTCTCTAGAGAAGATGGGCACTGAAATCCGCAACCTGCAGCGCACCGAGATTCTTGAGGTGGAGGAACCCTTCCGCAAAGGGCAAAAAGGTTCTTCGGCCATGCCCCACAAGCGCAATCCCATGATGAGCGAAAGGGTGGCCGGATTGTCAAGGGTTCTGCGCGGCAATGCCCTGGCGTCCTTAGAGAACGTGGCCCTGTGGCACGAGCGGGATCTGACTCACTCTTCGGTGGAAAGAATTATTATTCCTGACAGCTGCATCCTTCTAGATTACATGTTGGAGAAATTCACCGGCATTGTAGCCGGGCTGGTGGTATATGAGCAGAATATGCTGCAGAATGTCCACAAAACCAGGGGAGTGGTATTTTCCCAGGAGTTGTTGCTGACCCTGATCAACAAGGGCATGCTAAGGGAAAAAGCCTACAGCCTGGTACAGAAAAATTCCATGCAGAGCTGGAACGATGGCGACGATTTCCGCGAGCTAGTCGAAAACGACCCGGAAATAATGGAGCATATAAGTAAAGAAGAGCTGGATCAAGTTTTTGATCTCTCGATATATACGGAGCAGGTGGACTATATTTTCAGGCGCTGCGGCCTGGATTAAATTATAGGAGGTAATCCCATGCAGCAAGGTGAGTTTCTTTATGAAGGAAAGGCCAAAAGGATCTATGCTACGGACAACCCATCCCTGGTTTGGATCGCTTATAAAGATGACGCCACGGCTTTTGATGGAACCAAGAGGGGCACTATAGCCAACAAAGGGATTGTCAACAACCGCGTATCCAATATGCTTTTCAAATACCTTGAGACCAGGGGCATTGAAACCCACCTGGTGGAGCAGATCGATGATCGCAACACCATTGTCAAGAAACTCCGCATTCTGCCCATCGAAGTAGTGGTGCGCAATGTCATAGCCGGCAGCCTGGCCAACCGGGTGGGCCTGCCCGAGGGCACTGAACTGCCCCGGACTATACTGGAGCTTTACTACAAAAACGACGATTTGCATGATCCGATGATCAACGAGTACCATGCCCGGGCTTTGGGCTGGGCCGGCGATCAGGAACTCGATGAAATAAAGCGGCAGGCCCTCAAGATCAATGAGATCCTGCGTGAGTTTTTTGACAGCATAGGCATCATTCTGGTCGATTTCAAACTGGAGTTTGGCGAGTTCGAGGGCCGCATAATTCTGGGGGATGAAATTTCACCGGATACTTGCCGCCTGTGGGATAAGGTGAGCCTGGAAAAGCTGGACAAAGATCGCTTCAGACGGGATATGGGCAAGGAGGCCGAGGCCTACCAGGAGGTTGTCTCCCGAATTGAAAAGGTGCTCAAGAATTAATCACACCGGTATTGATTTAATTTAAAATAAATACTTGCGAGGGAGGAAATAGGGTTTATGAAAGCCACTATCTATGTCACCCTGAAGCAGGGCGTACTCGATCCCCAGGGGGAGGCAGTAAAAAGTTCACTGCATGTTTTAGGATACCAAGAAGTAAACGAAGTGCGGGTAGGTAAATACGTGGAGATCTGGTTGGAAGGAAAGAATCGCGCCGAGGCCCAAAAAGAACTGGAAGAAATGAGCGATAAACTCCTGGCCAACCCGGTTATTGAAGACTTCCGGGTAGAAATCACGGAGGGATGAAAATGAAATTTGGAGTCGTGGTTTTTCCAGGGTCAAATTGTGATGCCGACTGTTATAACGTTATAAAGGATGTATTGGAGCAGCCGGTGGATTATATCTGGCATCAGGAAAAGGAGATAAAGGGTTATGACGCTCTGATCCTGCCGGGAGGATTTTCCTACGGGGACTACCTGCGCACCGGAGCTATCGCCCGTTTTTCACCGGTCATGCCGGCGGTTATGGAGTTTGCCGACCAGGGCGGATTGATAATCGGAATCTGCAACGGTTTTCAGATCCTACTGGAAGCCGGTCTGCTGCCTGGGGCCATGTTGCGCAACCGCAGCCTCACCTTCATCTGCAAGCCGGTCTGGCTGAAGGTGCAAAACGAAGCCACTCCCTTTACCAATCAACTGCAAAAAGGCCAAGTTCTACAGATACCGATTGCCCATGGAGAGGGTAATTATTTCTGCGATCCTTCAACCCTGCAAAGCCTTAAGGATAATAATCAGATATTATTCACCTATTGCGGGCCAAAGGGCGAAGAAGAAGACATACACAATCCCAACGGATCTCTGGCCAATATCGCTGGAATCCGCAACCGGAAAGGCAATGTGCTGGGGATGATGCCCCATCCGGAAAGATGCTCAGAAGAGGTCCTGGGGGGCACCGATGGTTTAAAGATATTTGCTTCCATGCTGAAGTGGTGCCAGGAGGTGAGGCTGTAAATGAAGGAATTGACTTACCGTGAAATGGGTTTAAACGATCAGGAATTTGAAAATATCAAAACCATAATGGGACGTGAACCCAATTATCTGGAGCTGGGCATGTTTTCGGTAATGTGGTCAGAGCACTGTGGCTACAAGAATTCCCGGCCTCTGCTCAAAACTTTCCCCACTGAAGGGCCTCGGGTCGTCCAGGGACCCGGAGAAAATGCCGGAGTTGTCGATATCGGAGATAATCAGGCCCTGGTTTTTAAGATTGAAAGCCACAACCACCCCTCGGCCATCGAACCCTACCAGGGAGCGGCCACCGGCGTAGGGGGCATAGTGAGAGATATATTCACGATGGGAGCCCGGCCTATAGCCAGTTTGAATTCACTGCGCTTCGGCCCTCTGGAAGACGCCCGGGTGCGGCAGCTGTTTTCTGGAGTTGTGGCCGGCATAGCGGGCTACGGCAATTGCCTGGGCATACCCACGGTAGGCGGGGAAGTCTACTTCAACCCCAGCTATCAGGGTAATCCCCTGGTCAACGCCATGTGCGTGGGACTGGTGGAGATTGATCAGATAGCCCTGGCGGTGGCCAGTGATGTGGGAAGCCCTATTATGATTGTGGGAGCTAAAACCGGGCGCGACGGGATTCATGGCGCCACCTTCGCATCCGAAGAATTGAGCGAAGCCTCGGCAGCCAAGCGTCCGGCGGTGCAGGTGGGCGATCCCTTTATGGAAAAACTGCTCATCGAGGCCTGCCTGGAGCTTATAAAAGAGGATCTTGTGGCCGGGATGCAGGACCTGGGAGCGGCCGGCTTGACCAGCTCCATAGCCGAGTCGGCCAGTAAAAAGGGCCGCGGGGTTATGGTTGACGTTTCGAAAGTTCCGCGCCGGGAAACCGGTATGACTCCCTATGAGGTAATGCTGTCTGAATCGCAGGAACGAATGTTGATAGTACCCCGGGCGGGTAAAGAAGCCCGGATTGAAGAAATATTCACCAAGTGGGGCCTGGATGCGACGGTCATCGGACAGGTGACCGAAGATGGAATGTTCCGGGTCATGGAAGGAAACGAGCAGGTAGGAGTAGTGCCGGTGGCGGCATTGACCGAGTCCTGTCCCGTATACTACCGTGAGGGGGAAGAGCCGGCTTATTACCGGGAATGCCGCTCTTTCAACCCGTTCGATTTGGAACCGGTGGATCTGACGCCGGCTCTAATAAACCTGCTGCAATCACCTAATATTGCCAGCAAGGAGTGGGTGTACCGCCAGTACGATCACCAGGTTATGACCAACAGTTCGGTCCTGCCCGGGGATGGCGACGCTGCGGTGCTCCGAATCAAAGGCAGGTCAAAGGGGGCCGCCTTTACAACTGACTGTAATGGACGCCTGGTTTACCTGGACCCCTACCAGGGAGGCATGCAGGCGGTCTGCGAGGCAGCCCGCAACCTGGCCTGTGTGGGAGCCCGGCCTCTGGCCTTGACCAATTGCCTTAATTTTGGCAACCCTGAAAAACCCAACATCTACTGGCAGATGCAAAATGCTATTAAAGGAATGGCCGAAGCCGCCCGGGCCTTAGAGACCCCGGTGGTGAGCGGCAACGTCAGCCTTTACAATGAAAGCGCCGGCTACGCCATTTTCCCCACTCCGGTGGTGGGAATGGTAGGCTTAATGCCGGACATCGCCAAACGGCGGGGTATGGCCTTCAAAGACGAAGGCGATCTGATCGTACTGCTGGGTGAATTGAGCCAGGAATTGGGCGGTTCGGAGCACCTCTACCTGGCCTACGGCCTGGAAAAAGGCGCAGTGCCGCCGGCTGATCTGGATAAGGAGAAATCCCTTATCGAACTCCTGCTCGATCTGGCTGAAAAAGAGACTCTGGCATCCTGCCACGATATTTCTGAGGGCGGACTGGCGGTTGCCCTGGCCGAATCAGCCATCAAAGGGGAAATCGGCTTTAAGGTCAACCTGGAGCAGCCCTTGAGCCGCTGGGACGGCCTGCTGTTCTCTGAGGCCCCGGGACGGGCAGTAGTCAGCGTTAAGCCTTCCAAACTGGATGAACTCGTGGCAAAGGCCGGGACCCGGGGCGTACCCTGTCTAGCACTGGGCCGGGTGGAAGGCAGTAATTTGATATATCAGGGTAATGGGCAAGAACTGATAGGAATTGCTTTGGACCAGGCGATAAGCACCTGGGGGGATGCAATAAGATGTTCAATGAAATAGAAGACAAAATGACCCATGAATGCGGCGTTTTTGGCATATATATCAACAACCCGGAGAACGATACGGATGCCGCCCGCACCACTTTTTACGGCCTTTACGCCCTGCAGCACCGGGGGCAGGAAAGCGCAGGGATTGCGGTGTCGGATGGCAGGCAGATCAGCCTGCACAAAGGCATGGGCCTGGTGGCGGAAGTCATTTCAACCGAGCATATCAACAAATTAAAAGGCAATATTGCCATAGGACACGTGCGTTATTCTACGACCGGGGCCAGTCTGCTGGTCAACGCCCAGCCGCTGGTATTTCACTACCTTAACGGCATGATGGGAGTGGCCCACAACGGCAACCTGGTCAACACGGTAGAGCTGAGGCGGCGCCTGGCCACCTATGGTTCGGTCTTTCAGACTACGACCGATACCGAGGTGGTGGCTAATTTGCTGGCCCGCTATTCTCAAGACCTGTTGGAGGACGCCCTGGCCAAATCAATGATCGATATGAAAGGGGCTTATGCCCTGGTCATTATGAGCGAAGATCGCCTGGTGGGGGTGCGCGATCCCATGGGAATCCGCCCCTTGTGCCTGGGTGAACTGGGAGGCAATTACGTTTTGGCTTCTGAATCAGCCGCCATCGACACTATCGGAGCCAGGTTTATTCGCGATGTCAACCCCGGGGAAATAGTGGTTATTGATAAAGATGGGCTGCGCTCCCTGCAGGTTTTTAATTCAACCCGGAGCGCCAACTGTATTTTCGAATATATTTACTTTGCACGTTCGGACAGCACTATTGACGGGATCAATGTATACCAGGCCCGCCTGGAGCTGGGCCGGCGCCTGGCCAAGGAGTCGGGCATTGAAGCTGATCTGGTCATAGCCGTGCCCGATTCCGGCACTCCGTCCGCCATTGGCTATGCGCAGGCTTCAGGCATTCCCTTTGCCGAAGGCTTGATGAAGAACCGTTACGTGGGGCGCACCTTTATTCAGCCCAATCAGAAGATCCGGGAACTGGGGGTTCGTATTAAGTTAAATCCGATCAGGGAAGTTGTAGCCGGTCAAAGGGTGGTTATGGTGGACGATTCGATTGTCAGGGGGACCACCAGCAAGCAGATTGTACAGATGCTGCGCGATGCCGGAGCCAAAGAGGTTCACATGGCAGTGGCTTCGCCGCCTACCAAATATCCGTGCTTTTACGGGATCGACACCTCGCGCCGGGAAGAGCTGATCGCCAGCACAATGAATGAGGCGGAGATTGAGAAATTTATCGGGGCTGATAGTCTTCACTATTTGAGTATGGAGGGGCTGATGGAGTCTCTAAAAGGGAACGGGAACTGCTTCTGCAACGCCTGTTTCAGCGGGGATTACCCGATCAAAATCGATATGTAATTAATGTCTTGATGTATAGCAATAATTTTAATGGAGGTAGGTCATGGGTAGTGATGGCCTGGATTACAAACAAGCCGGAGTAGATATTGACGCAGCCAACCAGTCGGTTGATCTTATTAAAAAATGGGTGGGCCGAACCCGCCGTCCGGAGGTGCTGGCTGACATCGGAGGCTTTGGCGGCTTTTTCGCCCTGAACCATCAGAAGTACCGTGAACCGGTTTTGGTTTCAGGCACTGACGGGGTGGGCACCAAGCTCAAGATTGCACAGATGATTGGGGTGCATGATACGGTGGGCATTGACCTGGTGGCCATGTGCGTCAACGACATTCTGGTGCACGGGGCGGAGCCCCTGTTTTTCCTGGACTATATTGCCCTGGGCAAGCTGCGGCCGGGATTAGTGGAGGATCTGGTCAAGGGCGTCAGCCAGGGCTGCATAGAAGCGGGCTGCGCCCTTATAGGCGGCGAAACTGCGGAGATGCCCGGCTTTTACGAGGGAGACAAATACGATCTGGCCGGATTTGCAGTAGGAGTGGTAGAGCGCTCAGAACTGCTGGACGGGCAGAAGCTCAAGGCCGGGGATATAGTTTTGGGCCTGCCTTCTTCTGGCCTTCACTCCAACGGCTATTCTCTGGCCCGGGAGGCTTTGCTGAACCGCGCCGGGTTCAGCCTGGAGCAAACCATCCCGGAATTGGGACGAACTCTGGGTGAAGAACTTCTTACCCCTACCCGAATATATGTAAAAACCGTACAAAAGCTTCTGGAGCAGGTTGAGGTTAAGGCTATGTCCCATATCACCGGGGGAGGCATCATGGAAAACCTGGCCCGGGTCATTCCCGCCGGTCTGGGCGCCTTGATCGAAGATGCAGACATTCCGGTCAAACCGGTTTTCAAGCTTATTGAAAGCTGTGGGCAGGTAAGCCGCCCCGAGATGTACCGCACCTTCAATATGGGCCTGGGGTATCTCATCATGGTAGGGCGAGAGGATGCTGACCGGGCCATGCATTGCCTGACCGAAATGGGAGAAAGTCCTGTACGCATAGGAGTTATAAAACCGGATATAGAGGGTGTAATAATCGTATGATAAGAATAATGGAGGCCAAACGCCTCAAATTGGCAGTACTGGCTTCGGGACGGGGCAGCAATCTTGACGCTATCTACCAGGCTGCCCAAAGGGGAGATCTGGACGCCGAGATAGTCGCTTTGGTGAGCGACAATCCCGATGCTCCGGCTCTTGGCAAAGCCCGGGAAAGGGGCATAGAGACCCTTGCCATAAAGCCGGCTGATTTTTCCAGCCGGGATCTTTATGAACAACAGATAGTTGCCCATCTCCAGAATCGAGAGGTTGACCTGGTGGCCCTGGCGGGTTATATGCGCCTGGTAGGCACCGGTTTTTTAAAGGCTTTCCGCCATCGCCTGGTGAATATTCACCCCGCTTTACTGCCGTCTTTTACTGGACTTAATGCCCAGAAGCAGGCCTTAGAATACGGGGTGAGGTTTTCCGGCTGCACCGTACATATTGTTGATGAGGGAATGGACACCGGTCCCATTATCCTGCAAGCAGTGGTTCCGGTTTGGCCGCAAGACGACGAAGACAGCTTAAGCCAGCGGATTCTTGGTGAGGAACACCAGATCTACTGGCGGGCTTTACAGCTTTTCGCCCAGGGGCGGATTTTCCTGGACGGACGTAGAGTTGTTATTTCCGAAAAGGGGGAAATATCATGAAAAGAGCGCTTATAAGTGTATCCAACAAAGCGGGAGTAGTCGAGTTTGCCCGGGGTTTGAGCGAGCTGGGCTACGAAATAATATCCACCGGGGGCACCTACAGCACCCTGGCCGAAGCCGGCGTCAAGGTAAGCCGGGTCAGTGACATTACCGGGTTCCCGGAAATACTGGATGGCCGGGTCAAAACCCTGCATCCGCGCATTCACGGTGGCATACTGGCTCTGCGCAACCCTGAGCACCTGGGTGAATTGGAGAAGAACCAGATAGATACCATTGACGTTGTGGCGGTAAATCTCTACCCCTTCCGGGAGACTATCAGCAAACCCGGGGTTAGCCGGGAAGAAGCCATAGAGAACATAGATATCGGCGGACCCAGCATGGTGCGGTCGGCAGCCAAGAACTTTGCTGATGTAGTGGTAGTAGTTAAGCCGGAGTTCTATTCTCAGGTCCTGGAACAGCTCAAGGAGAAGGGGGATTTGGACCAGGAGTTCCGCCTACGCCTGGCCCTGGAAGCTTTTACCCACACCGCCGCCTATGACGCCATGATATCAGCCTACCTGGCTGAATGGGCCAAAGTGGACCTGGGCGACAATCTGGTTCTGGCCGGGGAAAAAGTATATGAACTGCGCTACGGTGAAAACCCGCACCAAAGGGCGGCTTTCTACCGGGATATGACGCCCGGTTTGGGGCTGGCTGACGCCAAACAGCTGAACGGCAAGGAATTGTCTTATAACAATATCATCGACACCCAGGCAGCCTGGTCCCTGGTCAAGGAATATAAAGAGCCGGCCTGTGTTATCGTAAAACATACCAATCCCTGCGGAACAGCAACAGCCGGTAAGCTGGAGGAAGCCTACGACAAGGCCCTGGCGGCCGACCCGGTTTCGGCTTATGGTGGGATTGTGGCCTTTAACAAGAAGGTCGATAAGGCCAGCGCCGAGAAAGTGGCCCAATTGTTTGTTGAAGTTATAATAGCCCCCGGATACGATAAAGGGGCTCTTGAAATACTGCAGGCCAAGAAGAACCTGCGCCTTTTGGAACTGCCGGTCCGAGAAGCTCCCGAATGGCAGGTGAAGAGCGTGGAAGGCGGTTTTGTAGTGCAGGAAACCGACCAGGAAGCTTCCGATTGGGAAGAGCTGCAGGTAGTTACCGATAAGGCACCCACCCCGGAACAGATCGATGATCTGCTTTTTGCCTGGAAGGTTGTCAAGCACGTCAAATCCAATGCCATTGTAGTTGCCAAAGACCAGTGCACGGTGGGCGTTGGTGCCGGACAGATGAACCGGGTGGGTTCAGCTGCCATTGCCCTGGAACAGGGCGGGGATAAATGCCGGGGTGCGGTAATGGCATCAGATGCGTACTTCCCATTTATGGATACCGTTGAACTAGCTGCCAAATTCGGTATTACTGCGATAGTGCAGCCAGGTGGATCGATCAGAGACCAGCTGAGTATAGACGAGTGCAACCGACAGGGTATTGCCATGGTATTTACCGGGGTGCGTCATTTTAAACACTAAATAATGGGGTTTGGGGTGAAGGTCAGTATGGCGGACAAAAAGGTTTTGGTAATCGGCCAGGGGGGCAGGGAACACGCATTGGTCTGGAAGTTGGCCCAGAGCCCCCGGGTGGGAAAAGTTTTTGCGGCTCCGGGAAATCCGGGCATTGCTGCTCTGGCAGAGTGTGTGGATATCGGGGTTAGTGATATCGAAGGACTTTTGTCTTTCGCTTTAAAAGAGCAGGTCGATTTGACGGTGGTCGGGCCGGAAGTTCCCCTTATGGAAGGTTTGGCGGACCGTTTCCGGGCCGCCGGATTGTTGGTTTTTGGACCCAGCGCCGCTGCCGCCCGCCTGGAAGGCAGCAAAGTGTTCGCCAAGGAGCTGTTTAAAAAGTATAATATACCGACTGCCGAGTTCCAGGCCTTCGACAAGCTGGAAGAAGCCCGGGCCTTTGCCCGCCAGTTTACCGACCGGGGGCAGGGTGTGGTTGTTAAAGCCGACGGCCTGGCCGCCGGCAAGGGTGTCATTGTGGCTGATTCCTGGGATGAAGCCAGCCAGGCCCTGGACAGTATCATGAAAGACCGGCAGTTCGGTGCCGCCGGGGATAAAGTCGTTGTCGAAGAATGCCTGCAGGGGGAAGAAGTGAGCTTCTTCGCTATTACCGACGGCAGGGATTACGTGCCCTTAATCGCCGCCCAGGATCACAAGCGCATCTTTGATGACGATCAGGGACCAAATACCGGAGGAATGGGCGCCTATGTAAACCCACCCATTTTTACACCCGCTCTGCAAAAGACAGTGGAGGAGACCATTATCGGTCCGGTTATAGAAGCTATGGCCCGGGAAGGCTGCCCCTATCAGGGGGTGCTCTACGCGGGTTTGATGATAACCGAAAAAGGTCCGCAGGTTTTGGAGTTTAACGCCCGTTTCGGAGATCCGGAAACCCAGGTCTTGATGCCCATGATCAAGGGCGATGTCTATGCCCTTTTTGAAGCATCGGCCTCCGGGCAGAACCTGAAAGCCAATACCGTGGAATGTGAAAAGGGGAGCTGTGTCTGTGTGGTTATGGCTTCCGGGGGCTACCCAGGGAGTTTTGCCAAAGGCAAACCCATCAGCGGCCTCGATCAGCTGAATAAAGATGCTTTAGTATTCCATGCCGGCACCGTCCTTAAGGATGGGCAGTTGCTCACCAACGGCGGCCGGGTTCTAGCCGTAGTCTGCCGAGGGAATGATATCGAGGCGGCCCTGGATAAAGTATATAGCCAGTTGGAAAAGATCTCTTTTGAAGGAATGCATTACCGCAGGGATATTGGTCAAAGGGCCTTGAAGCGAGGGTAGTTAAATGTCTTTCCCGATAGTATGTGGGGTAGTCACGCTTGACATGACTTACCACCTGGTGGTGGAGTTTTTGAAAGCCACCTTTTTTGTAGGAATTGCATTCATATTGGTCCTGGGCTTTTGGCGGCGCAAACCCAGGTTTTCAGCAGCCTGGATAGTGTCCGGCTTGGTGCTGGTCGGTCTTCTGGTTTTATACGGCAGTCTTTTAATAAACCTGCCGGTAAAAGCTCAGACTCGGCACATTGTCAGCGAGGGCGGGGCTCTGCTAGCGGAAGGAAAATACGATGAGGCTATAGAACAGTACCGCAAGCTGGAAGCCCTGGGGCAGAATGAGGATATGCAATCCTACCTTCAGAATGCCTACCGTGAGAAAGAGGCGGCAGCGAATCTGGAGCAGGCCCGGCAGCTGGCGGCGGCCGGGAAAACGGGGGAGGCCTTGAAACTGCTGGGCAGGATTCCGGACAACACCCGGGCTGCCGGGGAAGCCGATGCTTTGAAAAAGAGCCTGCAGAAATAAATTGGGAGAGTATGCATGGGCAATATAACCCTTGAGATGATCAAAAACGATCCGGTGGTTCAGCAATACATGCAGATTGGAAACACTTTTATCGGGCATATAGGCGCTATCGAGCACAGCATTCATCATGCCGAACTGACCGCCAAACTGTGCGCTGAAATTCTGGAGTCGCTGGGCTATTCCGAAAGGGAAGCCGAACTGGGCTCGATAGCCGGATATCTGCACGATATCGGCAATTTGGTAAACCGCTACAGCCATGGCCTGTCCGGGGCTATAATAGCCTTTCAGATACTATTGGAAAAGGGCATGGACCCGGATGAAATCTCTATCATTATGGGTGCCATAGGCAACCATGAAGAGCAGGCCCACGGCAACGCGGTCAACAACGTAGCAGCTGCTTTAATCCTGGCAGATAAATCGGATGTGAACCGTTCCAGGGTGCGCAAACACGACCTGGCCACATTTACCCCCCGCGACCGGGTGAACTTCGCGGTTACCGATTCGCAGCTGCTGGTGGACTCGGAAAAACGGATTATTACCATGCAGATTCAGATAGACACCGAGGTCTGTTCGGTGATGGAATATTTCGAAATCTTCCTGACCAAGATGCTGATGAGCCGCCGAGCGGCCGAGTTTTTAGGCTGTGAATTTGCCCTCGTTATCAATCAGAATCGTCTCTTATAGCTGAAATAATATACAAATCTGTTAAAATAGGAAGACAGGACTTGTAACTGGGGGATGCATGAATGAATCGTAGGAAAATTCCCAAGGGTTTGCGCGACCTTCTGCCCGAGGAAGTAAAACAGCGGCGCCACATGGAGCGCCGGGTAAGCACCCTGTTCCAGAGCTATGGCTACCGGGAAATAGCCACCCCGACCATTGAATTCCTGGATGTGGTCGAAGGGGGTACAGGAAGAAATATCCGCAAGGAGCTCTTTCTTTTTATGGACCGGGAGGGTGAGGTCCTTTCCTTGAGGCCGGAGATGACGGTTTCTATTGCCCGTCTGGCCGCCACCCATCTGCAGGGTGAACTGCCGCAGCGCCTCTATTACAATGCCAATGTATTTCGCCATGTTCAGCCCCACCTGGCTCAATACCGGGAGTTCTGGCAGATGGGAATCGAGCTGCTGGGAGCTTCGGGAGTATGGGCCGATGCGGAAGTCATAAGCGTTGCGGTTAAAAGTCTTTTGGCCCTGGGTTTGGATGATTTCAAAATAAGCTTAAACCAGATCGGAATTTTCAACAGCCTGCTGGAAGACTGCCGGCTGGAGCAACCGGATCGCGAGGAAATCCGCCGGCTGGTGGAAGACAAAGACCTGGTGGCTTTGTCAACCCTGCTGGAGGGTCTTGATATAGATGACGGGCTCAAAGAGAGCATTGCCCGTCTGCCGGTTTTACACGGCGGCCTGGAGATATTGGAGCAGGTTCCCTATATAGAAAAGAATCGTAAGGCCGAACAGGCCGCATCGGAGCTGAAAAAGGTCTATGAAGCACTGCAGGTTTGTGGTGTAATAGGCAATATAGTAGTTGATATGGGAGTCTTGAGGGGCCTTGATTACTACACCGGGATCGTTTTCGAGGGTTATTCTCCAGAGCTGGGCTACGGCCTGCTGGGCGGCGGGCGCTACGACCGCCTGCTGGGAGAGTTCGGGTTGGACGCACCCGCGACCGGTTTTGCCATGGGTATGGACCGCCTGGCTCTGGTGTTGAAAAGCCAGGAGAAGGAGCCCACTCGCTACTTAATCGGTGGAAACAATCTGCCCAAGATGGTTTTGGAAGCAGACCGTTTACGCGGGCAGGGCTGGATTGTGGAAGTGGAAATGGAAGGCCTGCCGCGTCAGCTTTTAGAGGATAAATTAAAAGGCCGTTCTGATTACTTGCTTTTGTACATAGACGAATAAAATGCCAGATTATTAACCTAGTATTATTTTCGGGGAGGATATCATGCAGCAGGAATACCTGACTATTGCTCTTTCCAAGGGGAGTTTACTTAAGCCAACTATAGAGCTGTTTAATAAAATAGGATTGCCCGTGGATGGCGTTACTGAAGAGAGCCGCAGCATGGTTTTTACCTTTGAGGAACAGCGCGTCAAGTACATTATGTGCCGCCCTACCGATGTGCCCACCTATGTGGAACAGGGCGCCGCTGATCTGGGTATTGTGGGCAAGGATGTTATTGTGGAGCAGGCCAAGGATGTCTTTGAAATGGTAGATCTCAAATACGGCTACTGCCGCTTCGTGGTCGCCGGACCGGAAGATATGGCCGGAGCCGGCCTGAGGGATCTGAATTATAAACGGGTGGCCAGCAAGTTCCCGGTAGTGGCGGAACAGTTCTTCCGCGACAAGGGGTTGCAGGCCGAGATTATAAAACTGCATGGCAATGTGGAACTGGCCCCGATTATGGGCCTGGCTGACTTAATAGTAGATCTGGTTTCCACCGGACGCACGCTCAAGGAAAATCACCTGATTGAGCTGCAGCTGATTATGGAATCAACCACCCGGTTGATCTGCAACCGGGTTAGTTACCGGACCAAACACGGACAGCTGCAGCCCATGATCGAGTTGATGCAAGAGCAGATG
This sequence comes from Syntrophomonadaceae bacterium, assembly GCA_040217815.1. Classification (GTDB taxonomy): domain Bacteria; phylum Bacillota; class Syntrophomonadia; order Syntrophomonadales; family Syntrophomonadaceae; genus UBA5314. The sequence goes on from JBEHWI010000016.1 coordinate 42,344, forward strand.
AAAGGGGGCCAATCAAAATGAAAATCAGGCGTATTGATAATATTGAACAGGATTTGAAGGCGTTTTTGGCTAGCAACCTGGCTGATTCCCAAAAGTATGAAGAAGTAGTGGCCCAGATCGGCCGGGAAGTGAAGGCTCGGGGTGATGAGGCGGTTTTCGAGTTTTGCCACCGCTTTGATCAGGCTCCAATAGGCCCTGATAACTTCCGGGTAAGTGATGAAGAAATAGACCGGGCTTACGAATTGGTCGATGATGATTACATATTCGCCCTGAGGGCGGCTATTGATAATGTAAGTGAGTTTCATCGCAAACAGCTGCGCAATTCCTGGATGGAGCCCGATGAGAGAGGCAATATATTGGGCCAGGTGTTCAGGCCCTTGCAGCGGGTGGGCATCTATGTTCCCGGAGGCACGGCGGCCTACCCGTCATCGGTTTTAATGAACGCCATTCCAGCGCAGGTGGCGGGTGTAGAGCAGATCGCAATGGTAAGCCCTCCCGATAAAAACGGGATGTTAAATCCTTATACCCTGGTGGCAGCAGCGGAACTGGGAATAGGTGAGATATTTAAAGTGGGGGGAGCCCAGGCGGTGTTCGCCCTGGCCTGGGGAACCAATCAGGTAAAAAAGGTGGATCTTATAAGCGGACCAGGCAATATCTACGTTACCCTGGCCAAAAAAATGGTCTACGGGGATGTGAACATTGATATGCTAGCCGGGCCCAGTGAAATACTGATAGTTGCCGATAAAAGGGCCAATCCGGTCTATCTGGCGGCTGATATGATGTCCCAGGCCGAGCATGACGTTTTAGCCCGCAGCATTCTGGTAACCGACGATGCACAGCTTTTGGACCGGGTTGAAGAGCAGCTGGTGAGCCAGATGGCCAGCCTGGAGCGCAAAGAGACAATTGAAAAGGCCTTGAGCAGCTACGGGGCTTTCATTTTGGTCAGTGACATGCACCAGGCCTGTGAAGTGGCCAACCTGGTGGCTCCTGAACATCTGGAACTGATGGTTGACAAACCTTTCGATTATTTGAGCCGCATTCACAACGCCGGGGCTATTTTTATGGGGAGCTACACCCCTGAGCCGGTGGGGGATTATTTTGCCGGGCCCAATCACATACTGCCCACCGGGGGCACGGCCCGCTTTTATTCGCCGGTAACCGTAGATACCTTTAGAAAAGCGTCTAGCATATTGTACTACACCGCGGAAGGCATAAAAGCAGACGCCGAGCAGATAATGAAACTTGCTCAGGTTGAAGGTTTAACGGCCCACGCCAACTCGGTGCGGGTGCGGGTGAAATAGGCCCCCTATACTGAAAGGAGTGGGAATATGAATGATGAAGCGAGATGTGGAGAGGTTCAACGCCGTACGGCCGAGACCGAAGTGCTCCTGCAACTGGAGCTGGATGGTACCGGCAAACACCAGATAGATACCGAGATACCGTTTCTGAATCATATGCTGACGCTTTTTTCCGTCCACAGTTTGTGCGATCTTCAGGTAACAGCCCGTGGAGATATAGAGGTCGATGATCATCACAGCGTTGAGGACATCGGCATTTGCCTGGGTGAGGCCCTGCGCCTGGCCTTAAAAGACAAGCGGGGCATCCGCCGCTATGGCGAGGCCTGCCTGCCCATGGATGAGTCGCTGGCCCGGGTGGTTATTGATCTGTCTGGAAGACCCTGCCTGGTTTATGAGGTTCCTCTGGAACGGGAGCAGTTGGGAAGCCTGGCTGTTGAAAATATACAGGAGTTTTTCCAGGCGGTGGCCAACAACGCCGGCATGAATCTGCATATAGATTTGCTGCGGGGCAGCAATACCCACCATAAAATTGAGGCTATTTTCAAAGCTTTCGCCAGGGCTCTAAAAATGGCCGTAGAACTAGAGCCGCGCCTGGAAGGGGTATGGTCCTCCAAGGGCAACCTGTAAACTGAAAGAAATCAGTCCGTGTAGGGGTAAAAATATGATAGCGATAATTGATTACGGTATGGGAAACCTGGCCAGTGTGCAAAACGCCCTTTTGAAGCTGGGCTATGAAACAATTACCACTGATAAAGTGGATGAGATCGAAAAGGCCCGGGGAGTCATTCTGCCCGGAGTGGGTGCCTTCGAAGACGCCGCTCGCAACCTGCGGGACCTGGGCTTGAATAAAACCATCTATAAAATAATCGACCGCCGGGTGCCCTTTTTAGGGATATGCCTGGGTCTGCAGCTGTTGTTCAGCGAAAGCGACGAGAACGGGCGCCATAAGGGCCTGGATATAATCCCGGGCCGGGTGGAAAGATTTCAGCTTTCCGCTCAATACAAGATCCCCCACATGGGATGGAATCAGGTAAGGAGCGTACCGGGGAGCCACCTTTTTAACGACGTTTCCCAGGAAAGCCATTTTTATTTTGTGCACTCCTACCACGTGGTGCCCCGCGACACAGCTTCTTGTACGGCCGGGATATGCAATTATGGCTATGATTTTGTCTGCGCAATCGAGGTGGAAAATATGATGGGCACCCAGTTCCATCCGGAAAAATCCAGCTCGAAAGGTATGCAGATACTAAAAAACTTTGGAGATATGACCCGATGATAATATACCCGGCAATCGATTTAAAAGAAGGACAATGCGTCCGCCTGGTGCAGGGCAGAGCCGAAGACAAAACGGTCTATTCTCAAAATCCGGCCCAGGTGGCCCGGGGGTTTGAGGAACAGGGAGCTACTTTCCTGCACGTGGTAGACCTTGATGGAGCGTTTGAAGGGCGGCCCGCCAACCTGGCCGCCATACGGGCTATTGCTGGAGCCATAAGTATTCCCTTTCAGGTCGGTGGAGGCCTAAGGACCCGGGAAAACGTGCTGACTCTGCTTCAGGCCGGGGCCAACCGGGTAATTATTGGAACCCGGGCGGTTAAGTCCCCTAAATTTATCGCTGAACTGATTGAAGAATTCGGGCCTGAGCGGATTGTGCTGGGGGTCGACGCCCGTGACGGGATGGTAGCCACTGAAGGCTGGGTTGAAACCTCCACTCTCAAGGCTACCGAACTAGGCCGCAGAATGATGGAAATTGGCGTAATAAACGCGGTTTATACCGATGTGTCGCGCGATGGACTTTTACAGGGGCCTAATCTCGATTCCATAAGGGAGATGGCCATTGGTACCGGTCTCAAAATAATAGCTTCCGGTGGGGTAAGCAGTCTGGAGAACATCAGACAGCTAAGAGAAATGGAAGCCCTGGGAGTAAGCGGCGCTATAATCGGCAAAGCCCTTTATGAAGGGAAAATCATTCTCAGTGAAGCACTGCGGGAAGCAAATTAAGTAAATGGAGTGAAAACCGATGCTGGCCAAACGAATTATACCCTGTCTTGACGTGCATGAGGGCAGGGTGGTTAAGGGAATAAACTTTGTAAATCTGCGTGACGCCGGGGATCCGGTGGAACTGGCCGCTTATTACGACGCCGAGGGTGCGGATGAATTGGTTTTCCTGGACATCAGCGCTTCCTACGAAGGGCGCCAGACCATGGTGGAAGTGGTAAAAAAGACCGCTTGTGAGGTTTTTATGCCCTTTGCCGTGGGCGGTGGGATTCGCAACCTGGACGATATTAGGACCATGCTCAAAGCAGGCGCCGACAAGGTGTCCATAAACTCGGCGGCTATCCGCGACCCGGGACTGGTGAGGGATGCGGCTTTGAGGTTCGGCAGCCAGTGCATAGTAGTGGCTATTGACGCCCGTGCCGATAAAAAAGGTTCCTGGGAGGTATATATTGACGGCGGGCGGGTGCCCACCGGTATAGACGCCCTGGAATGGGCCAGGCGGGTGGAAGATCTGGGCGCCGGGGAAATTTTGTTAACCAGCATGGATAAGGATGGAACCAAAGACGGATACGATCTGCCCTTAACCGCGGCCATTAGTGAAGCAGCCGGGATACCGGTAATAGCTTCGGGTGGTGCGGGCAACCTGGAGCACCTTTATGAAGCTATCAATGAAGGCCAGGCCGATGCTGTGCTCTGCGCTTCAATATTTCATTACCGGGAGTACACCATTAAACAAGCCAAGGAATACCTTTCCACTAAAGGAGTTGCAATAAGACTATGAATAAATCAGCATTGCTTGAAGAGGTTAAATTTGACCAGCAGGGCCTGGTGCCGGCCATAATTCAGGACGTTGACAGCGGCCGGGTCCTGATGATGGCTTATATGAACCAGGAATCCCTGTTAAAGACCCTGGAAAGCGGGCGAACCTGTTTTTATTCCCGCAGCCGCCAGGAATTGTGGGTGAAGGGCGAGACATCCGGACACGTGCAGAACGTCAAGGAGATCTTCTATGACTGCGACCAGGACTGTCTTTTGATCCAGATTGAACAAGTGGGAGTCGCCTGTCACACCGGGCATTATTCATGTTTTTACCGCAGCATTGAAGGAGAGGAAAAGGAGCTCCCGCTCTACGACCTGGAGAAAATATATGCGGACGGGCTTAAGGGGCCTGGAATTCTCTATGAACTTTACGAAGTAATAAAAGGCCGCAAAAAGACTATGCCGACTGGCTCCTACACGGCCTATCTGTTTGAAAAAGGCATTGATAAGATTCTAAAAAAAGTCGGGGAAGAAAACGCGGAAGTGATAATTGCCGCCAAGAATTCAGATAAATCGGAATTGGTTTACGAGGTCTCAGACCTGATCTATCATCTTCTGGTGCTTTTGGTGGAACAGGATGTGGAGCTTTCCGACATATTTGCCGAACTGCGCTCCCGGCGCTAGTTGCTATTGTACTACTACTGCTCCCGGCTGTCAGGGGAGTTTTCAGCTGCCGGTTGGGGTGGTTTTAACCGGGAGGCGCGCAGCCAACCGATGCGCAGCCCTTCCATCCGGTTTACTTCAATCTTCAGATCATCCTGAATGATGTAATCCCCTTCCCGGGGCCGTTTGCCCAGACGGCCGAAGACAAAACCGGCCAGGGTATTGTAGCCGTTTTCATCTTCTTCATCCAGGTGAAATCCCAGTTCCCGGCTGGCATCATCCAGGAGCACCAGGCCGTTGACCAGGATGGAACCGTCTTCCTGATGAACCAGCATAGGCTCTTCCTCATCGAATTCATCCTGAATTTCACCCACCAGTTCTTCCAGGATATCTTCCATGGTGACAATTCCGGCGGTCCCGCCATATTCGTCCAAAACCACGGCCAGGTGCTGGTGCCGCCTTTGAAACTCGGCCAACAGCCGGTCAACCGGCATCCCCTCGGGTATGTAGATTATTTCCCTCTTTATTTCGGCGATGTTTTGGATGGGTGAAGTACGAAAGAGCAGGTCCTTGATGTGGATCAGTCCGACCACCTGATCGGGGCTCCCTTCCACCAGAGGGAAACGGGTGTGACCGGCTTCCTTGGCTGTTACCAGGTTTTCCTCCAGGCTGAGATGGGTGTCCAAGAAAACCACGTCCGGTCTGGGAACCATTATTTCCTCGGCTACCCTTTCCTCAAAGCGAAACACGTTTTGTAAAAGCTCCTGCTCAGTTTGATTGATCTGCCCGCCGTGGTAGCTTTCAGCAATAATCATGCGCAGTTCTTCTTCGGTATGGGTTATGTCATGCTCGCTGTCCTGCCGCATGCCCATAAAATGCAGGACCCGGTTGGCGGTACCATTTAGGACGGTGGCCGCCGGGTAAAAGACAAGATAAAGGGTGTGCATGGGGCCGGCCAGAAACAGGGCCATTTTTTCAGCCTTTTGGATGGCCATTTTTTTGGGAACCAGTTCCCCAAAGACTACTTCCATAAAGGTAATCAAGCTAAAGGCGATAATAAAGGCAATTGGTGTTTCCAGGGCCGGTGAGGTCAAGCCCCAGGATTTAAGCAGTGGATGGATCAGGGAGGCCACAGCAGGTTCTCCCAGCCAGCCCAGGCCCAGGCTGGCCAATGTGATCCCCAGCTGACTGACGGAAAGATAGGCGTCGATGTGCTGAATGCAATCCTGAACCGCCCGGGCTCTCTTACTACCTTCTTCTACCAGTTGGGCTATGCGGGTGGGTCGAACCCTTACAAAAGCGAACTCGGCAGCAACAAAAAGTCCGTTAAGGACGATCAGGAAAAGTGCCCCCAGTATCTTTATACTGCTAAACCAGACGCCTGTTTCATCTAACATGGGGAAGTTTTCTCCTTATAGTGAAATTAGGGATTGATGAGTTTTTAAGTTGCTGTACTAGTCTCTAATCTGCGCTATATGGGAACTCGCCATTCAATTACATATTAGCATAAAAAACGGACCGGGTAATGGAGAATTGTGGAACAGACTACGTTTATCCTGTTTAAAAGATGAAAGGGCAGGAAATCTCCCGCCCTCAGACCGTCAAAAAAGCCGATTCTCTGCGTCAGTACAAGAACCCGCTCAATCAACGTATGCCCTATACGTCTCAATCGCGTCTTCTTGCACTTCCTTGATCTTCGACTTTTTTGCTCGCTCTGACAGCTCTTTTTATGCTATTTCGTAAAAGTGACGGACCCGGTCGAGCTCAGGTCTACCATATTGTGGGCCTGAATCATTCCGTCGGACAGGGTATAGAGGTTATCGCCTATATATAAGACGCGGCGAATGTTCTTTTCGCTGTCATACCAGTAGTCGCCGGCTTTGGCATAATCGTCCTCACTCAAGTGGGTTATTCTGCCCCGGTAGCGCAGGCCATCTTCCAGGTCGATCTGGTATATATAAGCGCCCTGGTAAGCAAAGCTGCCGTAGGCCGGCCAGGAATCGGAAGGGCTTGACTCCTTACCCTCTATTTCCATAACCGTAACCGGGAAGGCCAGAAGGTTGTTTTCCTTGGAGAAAAGCAGCGCTTTGTGGTTGGTGAGCAGCTCGGAATCAGTTCCCCGGTCGCCAATTACCTGGCGGGACATTTCCACCGGGTTTTCCACATCAGTGACATCAAACAGGGCGAGTTTCATACCCTGATAAAAGGCCTGGCCGTCCCCGCCGCTGCCTTTCGTCACTATGGTGTCTTTTCCGAAGCCAATCACATGGTTTTCGTCATAGGGGTGCAGGTAGTCGCTGTAGCCCGGAATTTTCAATTTCCCCAGAATGGCAGGGGCCTCCGGGTTGCTAATATCTATTACAAAGAAAGGATCCACCTTGCGGAAGGTCACCATGTAGGCACGGCTGCCCATGAAGCGGGTAGAATAGATCTTTTCTCCGGGGGCGATGCCTTCCAGCTTGCCCACCATGTTTAAATCCTGATCGAGCACGTAAATGTTGTTGCGTGAAGTGTGCTGATCGGTGCGCCAGACCTCACCGGTGGTTGTGGCTATACGAAAATACCCATCGTAGGCGTCCATAGAGAACTGATTTATGATGGTCCCCGGCACTGTTCCCTGGGTGGAATAACTCACTCTACCGTTGTCAAGGTTAAAGGCGTGGATGATGGTTTGACTTTCCGCATAGTTATCAACCGGGGCGGCCGAATCCTTTACGACCACCGGGGGGTTGTAATCGTATTTACTTAGAGCGACGTACAGTCGACTGGGTGAAGCATAGATATTTTCCCCATTGCCCAGATAGCTTTCTACCTCAACCGCCTGGCTGTTGTCAGTAATGTTCAGTCCGGCTACCATTATATATCCTGGATAAATGCAGCCGGGGAAATAACAGATCCGGTCATAGCCAATTGAGTTCATGCTTGCGCTCCCCGCACTGTCACGGTAATGGGGAAGCAGCGTCTCTTCGTTTTTAACTCCGTACAGGTAAACGTAGCGATCGCTCACCAGGTACAACGAAGAGCCAATCTTGCGTGAGGAAAGGTAGCTGCCTTCAAGATCTACTTCTCTCAGTTTTAAAGGATTGGAACGATCGGAGATGTCGTAAACCTGGGCCCGGGTAACCGACATAGAATAAACCGGTGGGCAGTACAGCTCACCGTTCGCCAGAGGATAGGGCTCAAATATGGGAGCATATTCATCGAGCTGGCCAATAAGTACCAGGTAATTATTATCCACATAGATCTCCTGAGGAGTGTAATCCTTATCGGCCACCCGTATTTCCGATACCAACTCCATGTCTGACGCAGGCGTCGCTTTTACGATGAGCAGCCGCTTACCGCTTACCTGATATATGAACTGGCCGTCGGTTTTTACCAGATCGGCCTCGTCCACCCCGGCCACCTGGGTGTTGGTTTGAGAATACTGACCCGGAGCTGGGGCCGGGGCTGCTTCATTCTGCACCGCAGTCGATTTGGCACTATCCGTGGCACCAACAACCACATCAGGATAGTAGCGTTCGTACCGGTTTTGGTACTCTTTGAGCAATTCCAGCAGGTTTTCTTTAGACTGAACCCGGGGCAGGCTAGCTGCTTCTACGTTGGTTGGTTGTTTGGGAAAGCACCAGGTCAGAGCCGCCAGCAGGATCAGCAGGCTTGTAAAAAAGATCACGGGTCTTTTTCGAAAGGGTGGTTGGGCAGGTCGATCCATAATATCCCTCCATTTGTCTCTTTACATAGCATACGCCACACTTTTCCTATAACTTGCACCAAGTACAAATTCGGCCAAAATGTTTAAATATCTACGTATCCATGGGGATATATACCGAGATAGTATGAAACCAGGGCTTTTTTGGGGCCTTCACTGTTTGCACACAGTTCGATATAAGTGTCTTGAAAGCTGGTGGAGCATATCGTTGCCTGGTTCTGGTTCCCGGCCACCCAGGCGGGACCTTCACTCCAGCCGGGTAGGATAGTCTGAATCAGGGCGGGCAGTTCGCCTGCCGCAGAAGTCGTTACTATAACCTGGTAGGCCATGATTTTCTCCAGCTGCTTATCGCCAAAAATGTTGATATTTAATGAATGGTCTTGATTGGAACCTTTTATCCATTTGGTGTCCGGCTGCCGGGCGGCCTGTTCACTGAACAGCACACCTTTACTCATATAGCTGGCTTCCAGCTGATTATAGACGAGCCTATCACCTGACACCGGGCTGACTGGAGTGCGGTAAGCGCTTTTATACACCCAGGCAGCGCTGACCAGGGCGATAACAGTGAGCGCCAGGGCCATGATAAAGACCGGTCGGGCATATCTACCCAACCGGGTTTGCTGGAAATAAGACTGGAAACGGTCGTCCATGACGACCAGGACCGCGATCAGAATAGCCAAAAACAATAAAACTAGAAAAACACTTAACATTTAACTCACCCCTAACTGGAAGTAATTAGAATTTCTACACTTAAATACCAAATCCTTCCAATCAGATGGCTAATTTTTGTAACTCTATTTTTCTTCGATGCGTATGTCTTTGATGGTAACGTTGTTTACCGGCTTACTCAACTCTCCCATACCGTTGTTCTTGACTGGAACGTTGGAGATAGTAAGGATTACATCCATACCTTCCACGACCTGACCAAAGATGGTGTAGTTGGGGCTGTTGTTTAAAAGGGCGGCTTTTTCACCGTTGCAGATAAAGAATTGACTCCCGTTGGTGTTGGCTCCGGCGTTGGCCATGGCAACTACTCCCGCGGCGTATTGAATCTTGTTGGGCAGTTCATCATTGAACTTGTAGCCCGGCCCACCGGTTCCGTTGCCCAGCGGATCGCCGGTTTGAATCATAAAATCTTTAATAATGCGGTGAAAGATGATGCCGTTAAAGTAGCCTTCGCGGCTTAAAAAGACGAAGTTGTTTACGGTAAGGGGCGCATCCTTGGGCAGGAGCTTGATCTTAAAGGTTCCCAGGCTGGTGTTGACTACAGCAAAGTATTGCTTTTCGGTGTTGATCGTCATCGGAGGAGGAGAAGTGTACTTGTTGTTGCGCTGCACAATATCATTGACTTCAATGGTTTCCTGCTTTTGATTCTGCTGAGGCGTTGTCTGCTGCCCGGTTGTCGACGGAGTCGTAGACGAGCTGCACGCCGAAAGCCCCAGGCTGGCCAGCAATAAGAGGATCAATAAGGCAGTCACGTTTTTTTTCATTTACCTAAACCTCGCTAAAATGATTTGCTTCAATATATTTCGCTGACCGGATAAGGAATTCCTGTAAGCAATGGGTCTATATACGGTTTTACCATCAGGTGTTTTTAGGTTTTCAAGGGCAGGCCTTAACCAGTAAAGGCTGCTTTGTGGCGGATTGACATCATCTTCAATTACTCCTATAATATCTTAGTACCTGGCTGTTAAAGATGGTAAGAAGCCAGGTTGAATGAGCGGGCGTGGCGGAACTGGCAGACGCGCCGGATTTAGGTTCCGGTGGAGAGATCCGTGGAGGTTCAAGTCCTCTCGCCCGCACCATAAAAGATAAAAACGGAAACCGCTACGGCAGTTTCCGCTTTTTATTGCTCTGCTTCTAGCTTAGTTGCTATAGACTGGTGCTGCTACATACTCAGTGCCACCCGGTGCAGTTCTTCGGCCAGGCTGTTTATTTCTTCGATACTGGCGGTGATCTCTTGAGTAGCGGCAGCCTGTTCCTGGCTGGCATGGAGATTGAGCTGGCTGCTGTCGGCCGTTCCCTTGACTTCATTCTTGATGTGCTCAATCAATTCCCTGATCCTGGTCACGGTCTGTTTGGATTCGTCAGACAGTTTACGTATTTCTTCGGCTACAACCCCGAAGCCGCGCCCTACTTCCCCGGCCCGGGCAGCTTCGATAGCGGCGTTTAGGCCCAGCATTTTAGTCTCTTCGGCGATTTGTTTGATGAAGGCCAGGACTTCACTGATTTCATCAGCCAGGTGGTTAACTTCGTTTATCTTATTATTCAGGCTTTGTTCGTTGAAATTGATCTCTCCGGCCGATGCAGCCAATTCTTCAATTACAGTAGATATCTCCCCCAGTGCCTGGCTAAGGTTGTCGGACAGACTGCGTAGATTTACCGCGTTGGCCTTGGGAAGGGCTATACCCAAGGTACCTACATAGGTGCTGTGATCGTCATCATCGGTCATGGGGTAGCTCATTATCATAACAGGAACGCCGTACACCGAACTATCCAATTCTTTACTAACCGGCTTTTTGGTTCTAAGGGCTTCGGCAGCAACCGATTCAGGTTTCAGGATAGTGCCCGGCTGAAATTCGGAAAGGCCGAATTTTTCAGATGGCTGGGTATACAAGAACTTTTCCAGGTCGGTTATGTAAAGGTGGCCGCCCTCGGGAAACATGCTGGCAATTACCGGGGCGAAGTCCTTAAACGCACCGGCTACCGGGTGCAATCGCGGCACCAATACGGTTAATGCTCCAACTGTCTCTGAGCCGTCAATAACTGGGTAGGCATAGGTCAATAAACGCATTCCATATACAGCGCGAGGGATGGTTTCCGTTGCAGGTTTTCCAGTCCGAATGGTCTGCTGGGTGGCGCTGCCTTCCCGGGCCAGGGTGCCTACCTCAATAGCCGCAACATCAAAAGCCTGAGAGGCTTTCTTCCAAGTAATCTGCCCTTTGCTGTCGCTCAAGGTAAAAATTGCCCCGCCTGACATCAAGTCCGCAAAAATACCGGCAAATCCTTTTACAGCTTCTACAGAATCCGCGCTAATGAAATCCATAGCAACCTCCTTAATGAAAATACTGGATAATTAATTGTACACTATGAGACAGTGCCGGGGGAGATCAATACTGGTACGGCTTCTTAGCTATTCTGTAAATATGGGCTATGGACAGCTGAAGCCACGAGGAAAGATTTAATTATTTAGTTATTAAATAACCTATTTAGTATTATAACCTATAAATTAATAATGGGTAAAAAAGCGTTTTTTAAAACATTTTGGCGTAAAGGTAGGAGCGTTGTAAACATATTGCATATGAAAGTTTTGAGGAGTACAATTACGTTGATTAAGATAAAAATATAAAGACGATTTTCGTATACTTGAATATTTTGCAGGAGGTTAGAAAAAAATGTTCGGATTTATTGGAAACATTGGCCCGTGGGAGCTGGTCCTGGTCCTCTTGATCGCCCTGATAGTCTTTGGACCAGGTAAGCTTCCCGAAGTTGCCAAGGGTTTAGGAAAAGCGGTCAACCAGTTTAAAAACGCGTCCAGCGGTATACAAAAGGAGTTCCAGGATGCCCTCAAGGATGAACCACCCGTTGAGCCAGCTAAAACCGTGGCGACTGATCCCGCCGTAGCCAAGGCGGTCAGCACCGGCGATCCTGAAATTATCAAGACGGCAGGCAGCACGGAACCAGAAGCGGCCAAAGAGTCAAAAGAAGAACGTGCTGAAGAACCCAAGACGGAAAAATTGAATTAAGTTTAGGTTAGAATAAATCTAATCACTCAAAAGCCCGTTTAACGTGTAAACGGGCTTTTTACATTGACAAAAATAATTTAAGGGAGATGCTGCTTGAAATATTGGCACGGAAATTGCATAATAGATAATATCATTAATTCAGTTGCTTAAGCACATTCGCGGCAGGAGACAAGAGAGGATGATCAAGGTGCTCAAGAAGAAAGTTGTTGTAAAGGACCCCCTTGACGAATTGTTTGGCAAGGAAGGGATTATTGTAGCCGTAAAATCCCTGTCCAATGACAATTCGGAAGAGGGAATGGTATGTAAAGTCCTGGTTGGGGATAGTTTGAGCGGATGGCTGCCCTATCAATCGCTTGAGCAGGCTGTTTTGTCAAACAATCAGCCAGCATAAAAATGTGATTAATCCGTCGAAATTGAAATAGAACCCGGTCCAGTGCAACAGGTTTATCTAAAACATATAGATGATTAATGTTGCAGAAAAGCCACGCAGGCATTTGCATGATGTAGTACTTGAAGCAGATCTGCAATGACAATGATAGTGTTAAAATCGAGAATAAAAGCCCGGAGCTGTATTTTTAAGGCTCCGGGCTTTTTAATATGGGTCTTAATTTACTGTGGCTGAAGAGACTATCTGGCAATCCTGCAATGCTACATCTCCTGCCATACCGCTGCAGGTACCTTTTATGGTTACAGTCTGCCCATTGCGAAGTTTATTCAACTCGGTTACTTTGGCCGGGTCAAAAAAACAGGCGGTGCTTGATACGGCATCAAATCCGTCTATGGACAAAAACAACTTGTTGGCATAATCCTTACCTACTTTATTAATAACGCCGGACACTATGAGCACTTTGTCTTTGTATTTCGTATTGGCCAGAGCTTCATTGGCTCTGTATTCCGTGCAGAGCTGGTATGAAGTGATGCTGATTTCCTCGCTGGCGGTTGGTGTCTTGTCTTCTTGGGCCGGGCTGCTACTTGCGGAAGATGTCTTTTCCTGGTTGTTCGGCTCTGCAGCCTGCTGCACCACAGGGGCGGGGCCTGAAACGTTTTCGTTGCTCAACAACTCCGGGTTGTATGCTATGTAGACCAGCCCTATTCCAAGGATAATTATTATTAAAGACATACCTAGAACAAAATGGGGAATGTTGCCCAGGGTTTGTTTCTGTTCGTCGGTTCTTGAACTTCGCCGGTAGAGCTCAAAACCCAGGCCCAGGATACCGGCTGCTATACTTATGAAGCCTATGATAGCCAAATAATACATCCTCCTTTTTACTGGATGACTTTAATATCATATTCACTTTATCGTTGCGAAATCCTTCCAATGTGTAGAGATTAATAAAGGACTACAAGGGGTTTTAACGCATATATAAAGACCGGGTTTAATTCATCTCCCTCTGACTGCTGTAAGGAAAGCTGATTATATTCCTTCGCAGCCTGGCATGCCTATACCCAGGCCCTTCAGAACAATCGGGACGAAAGCCGGAATCCTGTAGACAGGCAGATTCCATCGTTTACCGGGCAATTTATAGGGGCGGCTATGTTATTGGTGCGCACTCGGCTGTCATTCATAAAAAGAACCCTCCGGGTTACGGAGGGTTCTTGATTTTCTTGGTGAGCCATCGCGGACTCGAACCGCGGACACCCTGATTAAAAGTCAGGTGCTCTACCGTCTGAGCTAATGGCCCTAATATGGCTGGGGTGGATGGATTCGAACCAACGAATGACGGAGTCAAAGTCCGTTGCCTTACCGCTTGGCTACACCCCAACGTTGAAAGCATACTGGGTGCACTTGCGGACGGCCAGGGCTTAAATGGGGTGGATGATGGGATTCGAACCCACGACCCCCAGAGCCACAATCTGGTACTCTAACCAACTGAGCTACATCCACCAGGCTACTTTCAAAGTGGCGTCCCCGGAGGGATTCGAACCCCCGACCCACGGCTTAGAAGGCCGTTGCTCTGTCCGGCTGAGCTACAGGGACTGACGTAAATGGAGCGGGTGAAGGGGATCGAACCCTCGCAACCAGCTTGGAAGGCTGGGGCTCTACCATTGAGCTACACCCGCCCGCAAAGTGTATTATACAATTAATAGAATTGTATTTCAAGCAACAATTGCATTTTATAATATGCGCATTTTCCGCACTTTGAGTCCCTACCAGACCTTAATCCAAGCAGGAGAGGGCCTCAAATGACTGGCTGAATAGGGAAAATGCCCTGACTAAGGCAACGACAGACTATGTTATCCTGCTGCAATTAAGTATATAGGTGAAAGAGCATAGAGAAGTATTTTCTTCAAAAACTAAAAAGGCCGAACCATCTATATCCAGGAAATAAAATGGAATGGCTTTAGAGGGAGCGTTATACTACTGTCGTTTTAATAAGTAAGTAAAATGTTTATGAAAAAAAGGTAAAATATGGGTGAAGAAGAACTAGTAGCTAGTATAGTAAGGAGGGTTAATTATGAGTGATCTCAAATTCGAAATTATTGAGACCCTGGGGGTATTGTCCGAGGGCAGCAGGGGATGGCAGAAGGAAGTCAATCTGATCAGCTGGAATGGCAGAAGCCCCAAACTGGATGTGCGTGATTGGAGCCCTGATCACCAGCGTATGGGTAAAGGCCTGACATTTACCCGGGATGAGCTGATAAAACTGAGGGACTTCATAAACAGCTTGGATCTGGAGGAGCTGGAGCTGGATTAGGTGAAGAGGTCTTAAGTAATTATCCTCCGCTTATATTCTCAAAGGGAGTATTACCAGTATAAATGTTAAGAGCTGTTAATGCCGAAATTAATAATGATATCGGTTAGATTACGGCGTCATTTCAGAAATAGGCAAAACAGTGGCGTTTGTATTTATTTTTTTACTGGTTGCCTCGCTGATGGCCTTGACCAGAGTGGCAGGTCCTATGCTGATTTCAAAATACTTCCTGAAGAAATTTGACTTGACCAACCAGTTTATTTTGGGGAATAAGCTACTAAAATTCAAGTTCCAGCATAGTTTAAACGTTTGTTAAATGTCAAAGATCTCTGGCTCTGGCCAGGAATCTCTTAATCAGGAGTAAATTAATGTATATTAATATGAAGTAATTCACGCCGAGAAGCTACACTTATTTGCACTTTAAGGTCGGGGGAGTAAATGAAATGGTCGGGGCGACAGGATTTGAACCTGCGACTTCCTGATCCCAAATCAGGCGCGCTACCAAGCTGCGCTACGCCCCGAACTTCTTTATGATACCACCAGGCCTTCAACCGTGTCAATTTACCCCAATAAGCCGAATATAATCGATACTTACTGATATATATGGGCCGGGGAGAGAGGTGTAAATTTCCATCCAGATTGGGGGCCGCCTGAGAGTATCAGGATCCGGTAGGACTGATGGATATAAATTATAGCCCGGCATGCCTGGAGAGATGCTGCCAGACCAGAAAACGACTACCGTCTCTTCGAGATCGTGTACTCCCAACCTGTTTTAAGCCCGGTTTAAGGAATGATCGAGCCAGTTTTCATGTCATACGCTTCCTGCAGGGCGGTCAAGGTTTTATAATCTGTTGTACCGGACAGGGGCAGGTTGTGCTCCCTTTGAAAACGCCGTATCGCCGACCTGGTTTTTAAACCAAAATAGCCGTCCAGCGGGCCGGGTTGGCAGCCCAGTATCAGAAGTTGTTTCTGGGTCTGCCTCACCATTTTTGAACGGCTGCCCAATGTCAGTATGCCCCAGATCTCTACCTTCCCAACGATATTCACCGATGTTCCCAGGGGAGTCAATGGGTAAATCTCAATTATATCTTTGTTATACATCCTTATACAGCCATGACTAACCGCCTTACCGATCGACCTGGGGTTGTTGGTGCCGTGGATTCCATATCCTCCCCAGGGAACGGAGAGGCGCATCCAGCGGGCTCCAAAAGGCCCTCCCGGGTCTACTACCTTCTCGATTATAGTCCAGTTGCCAATAGGGGTAGGGGTTGAAGGTTTACCTACCGCTACCGGATAGGTCTTCTTTTTTTCGCCCAGAACGAAATAGAGCCGTCGGCGGGATACGTCTACTGTGATGGCAGGTTGCTCAGGCGCAAGTTCGGGAAGCAGGCTTGAAGGTGAGGCTGACTCATGATACCGGTGCAGCCGCAACCAGGTTTCGGGTCCGGTCAGACCATCGTCTTTGAGTCCGCTCTGCCGTTGAAACCTGCATAAGGCTTCCCCCGTTTCAAGGTTAAAGACGCCGTCTGCCGTACCTGAAAAAAAGCCGGCGGCGGCAAGCAGTTTTTGCAGATACGAAACATCGGGACCTATCAAAGGCGGCTTGCGGTAATAGAGCAAACGGCTGGCGAAATTCATGGACAAGCTCTCCTACCTTTTTTGTATTCTATGCAAGGTGCTCGTGAATTGAGACAGGAAAAGAAGAATGGATGACGGGGAAGGCTCTCTGGAAATAATTTGGTTATATTGGAAGGAAAAGTAAATAGATTTGCCGAATTCATCTGTTAAAACATGATCAGGTGAAGGAAGTGAAGAATGTGGGAGAGCTACCGTCCATCAAACCTCTTTTAGATGCTGCTTTTGAGTATTATCAGCTCCACAATGTCAGCCGCGCCCTGTTTTGTTACCAGCAGGCTTTAGAATGGGAAGTTCCGGATCTTCGTCTGTGGAAAGGGCTGGCCAACTGCAACTTTATTCTGGGAGATTTTGATAAAGCTCTGCAATACTGGGAGAAAGCCGCCGAATTGGATGGTTTTGACGAAGAGGTTGAGAGCCGGCTGGGGCTTCTTAAAAGTCCATCATTTCAATCATGGCTGAAGAGAATGAGCGATGCGGTAAAGACCGTTGAGATGAAAGACTACTCCCGAGCCAGGGACCTGTTTATGGATTTGCTGGAGGAGAAAGATGGGGTGGTATCGCTCTATCAAATCCTGGGTTTGACCCATATGGCCTGTTCCGATCCAGGAAGCGCCAAACGGGTATGGAGCAAGGGGCTGCAGTTTGATTCCTCCAATCCTATGCTTTTAAAGTATCTACAGTCATTGGACGAGATTGAAAAGGGCATTGAAGTTGAAAAGGAACCGGAAGAGAAGGTACAGACATCCAAATACCGTCTCATTTTGGGATCGGCAGCCGTCGTAATATTGGGATGCCTGGGCTTTTTCCTTTTGAGCCGCCTGGGTATTTACGCCGATAAACCTGCCCCGCTGCAGGTAGTCCCTGCTAATGCACCAGCCTCGACGACTATAGAAACCGGGCTGAAATCTAGAACAGCACCAGTATCAGTTCAGTCTGAAGCAAGGCCGGTTTCCCGAGGAGCCATTAGTGAATCTGAGCAACTAAACCTTTTAGTCAGGGGAAAAGACCTGGGGAATCAAATGGAAAGTACGGGCGAATGGCAGCATTACCGGGAAGGGTTCACCGATTATCTCAAGGGAGACCTGGGCGGAGCCAGGCTGGCTTTCAGTCAGGTGGTAAACAAGAATAGCGGGAGCTATATAAACCGGGAGTCACTTTATTACCTGGCCCGAATTAATTACCTGCTGGGGGACAGGGAAAGTGCAGAATCCTATTTTCAAAAATACCTTGCGCAGTTTGCAGGGACCGATTACTATGATGAGAGCCTTTATTTCCTGGGATGTATTTATAACCAGACGGGGCGTGAGGAACAAGCCCGCGCTATGCTCCGTAAATTAGAAATAGTTGCGCCCGACAGCGGATACCTTTCCAGTAAGAGCGGTAGAGAAATATTAAATTCAACCCGGTGAGATTACTGGTGCTCGAAAGACGCTTTGCCCACAATCTGATCAGTTTTAGGGCTGGGAGTCCTTGAGATAGGCGTGCACGATTAGACAAGCGTATTTTCCGTCCGGAGGGCGCACTGCCGGGGTGCAAGTGGTCAATGTCAAGGCCGGCCTTACCGTTGGATTAACCAAACTCCAGTCGGTGGGGGCGGTAACAAACATCTTTTCCGCCAGGTAATGATAACGCACTTACTGGTATATAAGATAGATCTCATCCCCGGGCGCCAGATCATCGAGATGCAAAAAGCGCGATCCGTGCGCATTGCGATAGTCGGCAATGCAGACGTTGCCGGTTGAGGGGAGCCCGCTCTGAGGGTAATACCCGGGGCCTCTATTTAAATCGGCTTCCTCCACGCCGTAGAAAACCGACAGATTTAAACCCAATTTGGGAATGAGCAGCCTGCCCTGTGCTGTTACCAGTTTTTCCGGGGTTTTTACTTCCACGACCGGGGCGGGAGCGGAAGGTTCCGGTTCGGGCTCGGGCGGCGACTCTTGAACAACCTGCGCTTCCGGTGAGGGAGGCGCAGTATTTTTCGTATAGAAGCCTTGTAAATTGGGATAAAGGGGAGGCAGTTAATCCGGCTGCCAACAACGCTGCCAGAGCGTACATAATTAGTCTTGATTTCAGATCGAAATTTGCCATCTTATTTGCTCTTTCTTAAACAAAAAGAGTCTTTCAATTTGCCAGTCTGTTATATCTAATTTCGATTTATAATCCAATAAAATCAAGATGAAAAAAGAAGTAGTACACAGAATTAGGGCTGACAGTGTACTAGACCTTAAAATGCCTGAATAAGAATACAATTCGGCTAAAGTATGAGCCGCTTTTGTTTCGATAATTAATACAGGAACAATTGGCTCAACAGGAAGGTTTGACATGAAAAGGATTGTATGTATCGGGCTTTTAATTATTCTGCTAAGTATGATGGGAGGGTGCGCAAGTGAGCCCACCGGCCAGTCCAAGGGAGCGGACACGCCCATGGAAGGGTGGCAGAAGAATGTGGTTGACACCAGACAGCAGAAAGCCGACGATGATCCGGTCCAGGAACTGAATCACTGGAAATACGGGGTCAAGCCCGGAGAAGATATTAGCTACAGTCAAGGAAAGACAGGCACCGGTGGAACCGAACAGGATAATCCGGCTGCGGCCTATCCGGGGCTTACCGAAAAGGAATATAAATATGTAATAAGCGAGATGCTAAATTGGGGTTATCTGAAGACCAAAAGCCCCACCTCCAAACAGCTTGAAGATGGGGTGCGATTACTGCAGAGCGACAACCATATACCCCAGACCGGCCGTCTGGATGCAGCTACTTTAAAACTGCTCGGTTTATAAATTACCTCTATTACCCTTAGCCTGAACGCAAAGAAATTTCTGCTTCCCCTTGACTTTGGTCTGACGAATTCATTATTCTTTTATATAGTGGAAATTGTGTGCGGAAGTGGCTCAGTGGTAGAGCATCGCCTTGCCAAGGCGAGGGTCGCGAGTTCGAATCTCGTCTTCCGCTCCAAAAGCGATCATGCCTCGGCATTTGCCGGGGCCTTGTGTTTCTGCCTGACCGACAAATACTGCAAGGCAGTTACGCACCATATAATGAATAATTTAAAGAACAAACACAAGGAGGATCATTAATGGACTTTAAACTCGAGAAGATAGAAAACAGCGAGGCCTACATAGCCATCGAAATAGATGAAGGCCGTATGGATGAGGCTATGGACAAAGCCTATAAGAAAGTGGTCAAACAAGTAAGCATTCCGGGATTTCGTAAAGGCCGGGCTCCCCGAGTTCTTTTAGAAGCCCATTATGGAAGGGAGATCCTTCTGAACGAAGCCATGGAGGTAGCGCTTCCCGATGCCTATGCCGAGGCTATTGAGGCTCTCGATATTGAACCCATCGCTCAACCCGAGTTCGATTTCGAAGATGAACTGCAATTGGAGACATTCAAGTTCACCGCCCGGGTAGCGGTGAAGCCTGAAGTTACTTTGGGCGACCTGGAAGGCCTGGAAGTTGAAATTCCCAAATTGCAGGTCAGCGATAAGGATTTGGACGCCCGGCTGGAGGAAATGCGCGCCCGTTACGCCGAACTGGAAGAAAAAGAAGACGACCCCGCCCAAATGGGTGATACTGTAACTATAGACTTTGAAGGTTTTGTGGATGAGGTGGCTTTTGATGGTGGAAACGGCGAAGACTATCCCCTGGAGCTTGGCTCAGGAAGCTTCATCCCCGGATTTGAAGAGCAATTGGTCGGACTCAAGAAAGGCGACAGCAAGGATGTCGATGTGATGTTCCCGGAAGCCTACCACGCTGAAGAACTGGCCGGTAAACAGGCCCTATTCAAGGTCCTTGTCAAGAAAGTGGAGGGTAAGAAGCTGCGCGAGTTAAATGACGACTTTGCTCAGGAAGTAAGCCAGTTTGACACCCTGGAAGAACTCCGCCAGGATATGCTTCAGAATATGAACAAAAACCTTGAAGCCCGGCGCAAAGAGGTGCTCAAGAATGAAGTTATTGATAAGGCCCTGGAGCGCTGCGAAATGGTAGTGCCGGAGGCGGCCATCAAGACTCAGGTGGGCCGTATGCTGGAGCAGATGGAGCAATCAATTGGTGCTCAAGGGTTGACCATGGAGCAGTATTACCAGTTTACCAACAGCACTGAGGATGAATTGAGAACCCGCATGTGGCCGGATGCCGAGCGCAGTGTAAAGTCCGATTTCATGCTGGAAAAGTTGGTTGAGGAAAAAGGTTTTACAGCCAGCGATGAAGAAGTAGATAAGCGTATCGAGGACATTGCAGCGGAGATGCATGTTGACCTGGACAACACCCGGCAAATCCTCAAAGACGTTACGGAAAAGATCCGTTTTGGCGTACAAATTGATAAAGCAGTGGATTATTTGATAGAAAAAGCGATAATTACTGAAAAGGAGTTTACTTCACCCCCTTCCGGGGTAAAGATAGATGAAAGTGCAATTTCTGAAGCTGATGATTCAGCAAAAAGTGAAGAAGAGGCATAATTATAGTATGGAGAAGGTAATAAGGTAAAAGAATCTTAAAGTAGATGGGAGTGAAACCGAATGTCCTTTTTAGTGCCGATGGTCGTTGAACAAACCAACCGGGGTGAACGCGCCTATGATATATACTCCCGGTTGTTAAAGGATAGAATAGTGTTTTTGGGCAGTGCGATCGATGATAATGTTGCCAACCTGGTAAATGCCCAGCTTCTCTTTTTAGAGGCTGAAGATCCTGACAAAGATATTTCCCTGTATATAAACAGCCCGGGCGGGTCTATTACTTCCGGTCTGGCTATATACGACACCATGCAGTATATAAGGCCGGATGTATCAACCATCTGCATCGGCATGGCTGCCAGCATGGGTGCTTTTCTTCTGGCAGCAGGGCAAAAGGGCAAGCGTTTTGCCACACCCAATGCCGAGGTCATGATCCACCAGCCCTGGGGAGGAACTCAGGGGCAGGCCACCGATATCGAGATCCGCGCCCGGCAGATTCTAAAACAAAAAGCCAAGCTCAATGAAATTCTGGCCGAAAGAACCGGCCAAAAGCTTGAAAAAATACAGGCAGATGTGGAAAGGGATTATTTTATGACAGCGGCCGAAGCCCAAGAGTACGGCCTAATTGACGAAGTGTTTCCCGTTAACCGCAAGAAGTAAGCTTGGGGAAATGAGGTGAACTTATGCACAAGTACGGGGATGACAAAGGACAATTAAAATGCTCTTTCTGCGGAAAAACGCAGGATCAAGTCAAAAAACTGGTAGCCGGACCCGGTGTGTATATTTGCGATGAGTGCATAGAATTGTGCAACGAAATTATCGAAGAAGAACTGGCCGAAGATTTCGGCTTTGAATTGGGTGACATTCCTAAGCCCAGAGAAATCAAAGACATTCTGGATGACTATGTTATAGGCCAGGAAAGGGCCAAACAATCTCTGGCGGTGGCGGTGTACAATCACTACAAGCGCATTAACCTGGGCATGAAGCTTGATGATGTGGAACTGCAGAAAAGCAATATAATGATGCTGGGGCCGACCGGAAGCGGTAAAACCCTGCTGGCTCAAACCCTGGCCCGCATTTTGAACGTGCCTTTTGCCATAGCCGATGCCACTTCGCTTACCGAAGCAGGGTATGTCGGTGAAGATGTGGAGAACATCCTGCTAAAGCTTATCCAGGCGGCTGATTACGATATTGAAAAGGCCGAAAAAGGAATTGTCTATATTGATGAAATAGATAAAATTGCAAGAAAGACTGACAATCCCAGCATCACCCGGGACGTATCCGGGGAGGGGGTCCAGCAGGCCCTGCTAAAAATTCTGGAAGGCACTATTGCCAGTGTTCCACCCCAGGGTGGGCGTAAGCACCCGCACCAGGAGTTTATTCAGATAGACACCAGTAATATACTGTTTATCTGCGGCGGAGCCTTTGAAGGTATTGATAAGATTATCCAGAACCGGGTTGGACAAAAAGTAATGGGATTTGGAGCCGAAATCAAAAGCCGCCAGGAAAAGAAGATAGGTGAGATTTTGAACCTGATTCTGCCCCAAGACTTGCTCCGCTACGGCTTGATTCCGGAATTTGTAGGCCGGGTGCCGATTATCGTGACTCTGGAAGCATTGGACAGCGATGCCCTGGTGAGAATTCTCACCGAGCCCAAGAATGCTTTGATAAAACAGTATAAAAAGCTGTTTGAGCTGGATGGGGTTGATCTGGAGTTCAAAGACGATGCCCTGCAGGCCATTGCAGAGGAAGCCTTGCGCAGAGCGACCGGGGCTCGTGGTTTAAGGGCCATTTTGGAAGATATCATGCTGGAGGTTATGTACGAGATACCCTCACGCATAGATGTAACCAAGGTGGCCATTACCAAAGACGTGGTCTTAAAAAGAGAGAGCCCTTTGCTGGTGACGGTAGACGCCAAACGCAAGGTAAACTAATCCAGTCCTACCACAAAAACGAATTTGAGAAGCCCGCTCTGTCAACGTACTTGATTACGCCTCAGTTGCGGGCTTTTTCATGTCTTGAATTTCTATGGTAACATTCTTGTGAAAACAAATAAATACGAATTAGGAAAAGGCAGCGCAAGCTGCCTTATTTTACAGCAGTCCTTTCATGATGCCGATTTGCTGCATAGGGAATAATAGAGAAAACGCAGGGAAAGGAAGGGCAGCATGTTGAATCAAATTTTTATTCAGTACGGCGGGGTTATTTACCTGATCCAGTTCTTTTTCGCCGTAGTCATCGGAGTATACTTTTGGACTTTGCTTAAAAACCAGCAGAGTAAAAAGAACGTTGTAGTAAAGGAATCGGAGAGAGAGACGCAGCGCCTGCAGCGGCTGCGCACCAACTGTTTGACCGAACCCTTGTCCAGCCTTACCCGACCAGCTTCCTTAAACGATGTAATAGGACAGGAGGAAGCCGTTGACATCCTGCGTTCAGCCCTGTGCGGCCCCAATCCCCAGCATGTGATCCTCTACGGTCCTCCCGGTGTAGGTAAAACCGCGGCAGCACGGCTGGTCTTGGAGGAAGCCCAGAAAAACCCGCTGTCACCCTTCAATAAAACGGCTAAATTCATTGAGGTTGACGCCACTATTACCAGATTTGACGAGAGAAATATTGCCGACCCGCTGATCGGTTCAGTGCATGACCCGATCTATCAGGGTGCGGGAGCTTTGGGCCAGGCCGGTATACCGCAGCCCAAGCCAGGCGCCTGCACCAAAGCACACGGGGGAATACTTTTTATTGATGAAATAGGAGAATTACATCCCCTGCAGATGAATAAGCTGCTGAAGGTTTTGGAGGACCGCAAGGTTCTTTTGGAGAGCGCCTACTATAGCGAAAGCGATCGCAATATTCCCGCCCATATTCACGATATATTTAATAACGGGCTACCGGCTGATTTCCGTTTGGTGGGAGCCACCACTCGGAGTCCTGATGAGCTCTCTCCGGCCTTGCGCTCCCGGTGTATGGAGGTGTTTTTCAAACCCCTGGAGAAAAGCGATATATTTACCATAACTAAAAACGCGGCCGACAAGATTCACTGTGTGCTGGAGGATGAAGCCCTGGATGAGATAAGCCGTTATGCCAGCAACGGCCGTGAAGCAGTGAATATGGTGCAGCTGGCTGCTGGAATAGCTATGATGGAAAACTGCCCCCAGATAAATTTAAACCATGTGGAAAAGGTGCTCAACAACGGTCGTTTCACACCTCGGGCGGAGTTTAAGCCCAAGGATGATCCAGCCGTGGGGACTGTCAACGGGCTGGCTGTTTATGGCGCCTGCCAGGGCACTTTGATTGAAGTTGAAGCCAAGAGCATAAAAGTAGAAGTCGGCAAGGGGAACTGGACTATAACCGGCGTTGTTGAAGAGGAGCAGTTTGGAGGACAGGAGCGCCGCCTCACCCGCAAGAGCATGGCTAAAGGCGCGCTGGAGACAGTATTTACGGTTTTGCGTTCGCGGTATGGCATTAATTTGTATAACTACGACATTCACATAAACTTCCCAGGAGGGGTGCCGGTTGACGGTCCCTCAGCCGGGGTGAGCATGGCGGCCGCTATCTACTCCAGTATCAAGGGGCTGGCGGTTGACAACCTGGTGGCCATGACCGGAGAGCTGTCCGTGCATGGCTCGGTGAAACCGGTAGGGGGGGTTATTAGCAAGGTGGAGGCAGCCCGGAAAGCCGGAATAAAAAGGGTTTTAATCCCGGCTGAAAACTGGCTCAAGATCTTCGACGATTTCCCGGAAATCAAGATTATACCAGTGCGGGACGTCGAAGAGGTCATTAGCCAGGCCATGGGAGAAGAAACAGATATCATAACCAGGGCTATCTGAGCATATGGCGCTTCTTGCGCCGGCATAGCACATATAGTAGAATAGATGTGCCTGGGAGGTGTTTTTTTTGCCTGATATTAAAGAGTATCGTGAGGTTGCCATGCTTCCGCTTCGGGGGCTCTTGGTTTTCCCATATACAGTGATCCATTTAGATGTGGGGCGCAAAAAATCGATTCAAGCCATTGAAGAATCGATGCTGGATACCAAGGAGATCTTTTTGGCCACTCAAAAAGAAGCCCAAACCGACGACCCGGAAGAAGAAGAGATCTATACTACCGGAACCATAGCTGAAATCCGACAGGTTCTTAAAATGCCCGGCGGGACGATGCGGGTTCTGGTTGAGGGTCTGTACCGGGCTGAGGTGCAGAGCTATATAAGTTACGAACCTTTCATTAAGGTGGAAGTAGAAGTCTTGCGCGAGGGCGAGAATGTCAAAACTTCTGAGGTTGAGGCTTTGATGCGTACGCTGGTATCGCAATTTGAGCAGTGGGTGCGCATGAGTAAAAAGATCCCACCGGAAACGGTGGTCAGCGTGGTTGGCATTGAAGAGCCGGGCCGTCTTGCTGACGTCATAGCATCCCACCTTACCCTGCGCATCAATGAAAAACAGCGTATTCTGGAGTTGAAACACGTTTCAGACCGCTTGAATTTCCTCTGTGAACTTCTGGTTAAGGAAATGGAAGTCCTGGAATTGGAGAGAAAAATCAATATCCGGGTGCGCAAGCAGATGGAAAAAACCCAGAAAGAATATTACCTGCGCGAGCAGATGAAGGCTATTCAAAAAGAACTGGGCGACAAGGATGAAAGAACCAGTGAAATTGAAGAACTGAAGGAAAAGATCCATACTGCCAACCTTCCCAAGGAGGCCGAGGAAAAGGCTTTTAAAGAGCTGGACCGGCTGGAAAAGATGCCTCCCATGGTGGCCGAAGCAGTTGTGGTTCGCAACTACCTGGACTGGCTGCTGGCCCTCCCCTGGTCGGTGGAAACCCGGGACCGATTGGATCTGAAAGTTGCCGAAAAGTACCTGGAAGAAGACCATTACGGGCTGGAGAAACCCAAGGAGCGAATTCTGGAATACCTGGCCATCCGCAAATTGGCCAAAAAGATGAAAGGACCCATTCTATGCCTGGTTGGTCCACCCGGGGTGGGCAAAACCTCGCTCGGAAAATCCGTCGCCAGGTCTCTGGGACGAAAGTTTATCCGCATGTCTCTGGGCGGCATTCGGGATGAAGCTGAAATCAGGGGGCACCGGCGCACATATGTGGGTTCGATGCCCGGCCGGGTTTTACAGAGCATAAAAACGGCCGGATCCAGAAACCCGGTCTTTCTCCTCGATGAGATAGATAAAATGACCATGGATTTTAGGGGCGACCCGGCGTCGGCTTTATTGGAGGTCTTGGATCCGGAACAGAATTTTACATTTAGCGATCATTATCTGGAAATACCCTTTGACCTTTCCAAGGTCATGTTTATAACTACCGCCAATTCAACATACAATATACCCCGTCCGCTGCTGGACAGGATGGAGATTATTGAACTTTCGGGATATACGGAAGAGGACAAAGTGCATATCGCCGAAGGCTATTTGATACCCAAACAGATAAAAGAACACGGGATGAAGCCCGATCATATATCCTTCTCCGAAGGGGCGGTTCGCAGAATTATACGCGAATATACCAGGGAAGCCGGGGTGCGCAATCTGGAGCGGCAGATCGCTTCAATCTGCCGCAAAATAGCCCGCCAGGTGGTGGAAGATCCCAAGACCCAGGCGAGCATTACGGCTGGTAATGTCCCCAAATTTTTAGGGATTCAACGCTACCGCTACGGAGTTGCGGAAAAGGAGAATCAGGTGGGCGTGGCTACCGGCCTAGCCTGGACCGAGACCGGCGGCGACATCTTGTCGGTTGAAGTGGCCCTGGTAAAAGGGAAGGGCAAACTGACCCTGACCGGCAAACTGGGCGATGTAATGAAGGAATCGGCTCAGGCTGCACTGACTTATGTGCGTTCGCGAGCCGAAGAGCTGCAGATAGATCCGGACAAACTGCAGGATTTTGACATCCACCTGCATGTGCCGGAAGGGGCTATTCCCAAGGACGGCCCTTCGGCCGGAATTACCATTGCCACTGCTCTGGCTTCGGCTATGTCGGGACGCGAAGTCAAGAACGATTTTGCTATGACCGGTGAAATAACCCTGCGCGGGAGGGTGCTGCCCATTGGGGGGTTAAAAGAAAAGGTCCTGGCTGCCCACCGGGCGGGAATAAAAAATATCATTCTGCCCATTGACAACAAAAAGGACCTGGCTGATATTCCGGCTCCGGTGCGCAGGAATCTGAACTTCATACCGGTAAACCATATGGATGAAGTAATAGATCATACACTGAACTAAATAAACGTAATTGTTGTATGAAAGGGAACGCAGAGGTTCCCTTTTATTTTGGGAGTATGAAGGATGATTATAAAAACAGCGGAATATGTGGGGTCATTTGTTGACCTGGCCGCCCTGCCGCAGGGGAATTTACCTGAGATTGCGCTGGTGGGCCGTTCCAATGTGGGGAAATCTTCGCTTATAAACAAAGTTGTTAATCGCAAAGGCCTTGCCAAGTCCAGTTCTACGCCGGGAAAGACCAGGACCATTAACTATTTTATAGTCAACGACAGCTGGCATCTGGTGGATCTGCCGGGCTATGGCTATGCCAAGGTGTCCCAGCAGGAGAGAAATCGCTGGCAGAAAATGATAGAAAAGTACCTGCAGAAGCGGGAGCAGTTAAAGGGAGTTATAATGCTCCTTGACATTCGCCATGAGCCCAATGAAAACGACCAGCTTATGAAAAACTGGCTTTTGGAAAGCGGGCTGCCTCTGCTGCTCATTGCCACCAAAGCCGATAAAATATCCCGCGGCAATCGGGCCAAACACCTGGCTGTTATCCGCCGGGCGTTAAACCTTGAGATAGCCGATACACCCATCGTATTTTCCGCTCAAACCGGTGACGGAGTTGAAGATATCAAGGATTCTATTCTGGGTCTCCTATCCGAATAGCCCAGCAGTATAACAGAGGTGTTACGTGGGGAAGGTGTTACGGGTGTTACGTGGGGACGTTGTTTATGTTAAAGGGATTTGGGGGTACAGTAAGGACGTCCCCACGGTAGAATAGCCCGGGCCGCGGTGTTTCA